>NZ_LT629788.1:2432857-3041071 GCF_900105805.1 Pseudomonas moraviensis
GGGGCCGGTCGCGGTGTTTGGTGCGAGCAACTTCCCGCTGGCATTTTCCGTCGCCGGCGGCGATACCGCTGCGGCACTGGCGGCCGGTTGCCCGGTGATCGTCAAAGCGCACAGTGCGCATCCCGGCACCGGCGAACTGGTCGGCCGCGCGGTGGCGCAAGCGGTCAAGGCCTGCAATTTGCCCGAAGGCGTGTTTTCGTTGTTGTTCGATTCGGGCTACGAAGTGGGTATTGCACTGGTCAGCGACTGGCGCATCAAAGCCGCTGGTTTCACCGGTTCACGCACTGGCGGTCTGGCCTTGATGAAAGCCGCGCAGGCGCGGCCGGAGCCGATTCCGGTGTATGCGGAAATGAGCTCGATCAACCCGGTGTTGCTGTTCCCCGCTGCTCTGGAAAATCGGGGGCAGGCGTTGGCCGAAGGATTTGTCGCGTCGCTGACACTGGGCGCCGGGCAGTTCTGCACCAACCCAGGGTTGCTGATTGCCCGCAGAGGTCCGGCGCTCGACAGGTTTCTCGGCGCCGTTGCGAAGCTGATCGCAAGCAGTCCGGTGCAAACCATGCTGACGCCCGGCATCTTCAGCGCTTACCAAGCAGGCGTGACGGCGTTGCGAGACAATCCCCGTGCACGCGCCGTGGCGGCTGGAGAGATCGGCAACGGCCCGAATCAATGTCAGGCACAGGTGTTCAGCACCGAGGCGGCGGATTTTCTTGCCGATCAACGTTTGCAGGATGAGGTGTTCGGCGCTGCATCGCTGATCGTGCAATGCAGCAGCGACGAAGAAATCCGTGAGGTCTGCGCACACCTCGAAGGCCAACTGACCGCGACCCTGCACGTGGACGACGCCGACCTTGCACTGGCGCGCGCGTTGCTGCCAACCCTGGAGCGCAAGGCCGGGCGCCTGCTGGTCAATGGCTGGCCGACCGGCGTGGAAGTCTGCGAGGCGATGGTGCATGGCGGGCCTTACCCGGCGACCTCGGATGCGCGCAGCACCTCGGTGGGCACTGCGGCGATCCTGCGTTTCCTGCGGCCGGTGTGCTATCAGGATTTCCCCGACAGCCTGCTGCCGACGGCGCTGCAACAGGCCAACCCGCTGCACCTGCGGCGGCTGCTCGATGGTCAACGGGAAACGACACGCCATGGCGAATAATCCTTCGCACGACATCGCCGTGGTCGGCGCGGGGATCATCGGCGTCGCTTGCGCAGTGCGTCTGGCGCGCCGGGGCCTGCGCGTGGTGGTCATCGATCAGCAGGAACCGGGCCATGGCGCTTCGTTCGGCAACGCCGGGCATCTGGCGACCGAACAGGTGTTTCCGATCGCTGACGTGTCGATCCTCAAGCGCTTGCCGGCCATGTTGATGGACCCGATGGGGCCGCTGCGTCTGGACTGGAAGTACCTGCCGCGCGCCCTGCCGTGGTTTACCCGATTGTTGCTGAACCTGCGACCCGAACCGTTCCAGCAAACCGTCGCAGGTTTGCGGGCGCTCAACGAAAGCAGCCTCGACGCGTGGCAACGCTTGCTCGGAGATATCCAGCGCACGGATCTGCTGAAAATTGACGGATCCTTACTGGTCTTTGAAAAACCTGAATCCCGGCAGGCCATCGAAGCCTTGCAGACTCGCCTGAAGCAGCAGCAAGTGCCGGTGGATTACTGGCAGGCCGGGGCGATCCGCGAGACGGCGCCGCAGCTCAGCGAGCAGCTTCAGGGCGGACTGTTTTTCCCGCATACCGGGCATTTCCTCGACCCGTATCGGGTGGTGTGCGCACTGGTCGAGGCGGCTCGCAGCAGCGGCGTGAGTTTTCTCCGGCAGCAGGTTCAGGGCGGCTACGTGCAGGAAAACGGTGTTTTGTTGGTGACCGGCAATGGTGGTGTAACGGCGCGCCGCGTACTGCTCGCCTGCGGTGCGCATTCGGCGAAACTCACCGCCGCGCTGACCGGCAAACAGGTGCCGCTGGACACTGAACGCGGCTATCACCTGATGCTGCCGCACGAGCATAATCGCCTGCCCTTCCCCGTCACCTCGCTGGAACGCAAGTTCATCATGACGCCGATGCGCGAAGGCCTGCGCCTGGCCGGCACGGTCGAGTTCGCCGGACTGGCGCGACCAGCCAACATGGCGCGCGCCTGGCAGTTGCAGCGCTTGAGCCAAGGTCTGTTTCGCCATGACCTGAACGCTGATGGCGCAACACCGTGGATGGGCTTTCGCCCGTCGCTACCGGATTCGCTGCCGGTGATCGATCAGGTCTGCGCCGGCAAGGTCCTGCTTGCCTTCGGTCATCAGCATCTGGGACTGACGCAGGCGGCGGTGACGGCGGAGATGATCGGGCAGATGGTCTCAGGCGCGGCCGGCGAGTTGCCGAATGCCGACGCCTACCGACTGGCACGTTTCTAAGCGTGCTTCAGCGCGTCGCCGTGATGCATGGCCAAGTGGCCGGTCTTGTCGCTCTTGACCTCGTACTGCGGGGCGTCTTTCGAGGCCGGGCGGTGGCGGCCCATGAACTCGGTGTCACGGGTGTGCACCTTGACCACTTTGCCGTGAATCTCGCCGGCCTCGGAATTCCAGCGCACCGCGTCACCGACCTTGAATGAGCTGCTCATCATTGCCTCCTCGCCTCTGGCTTGTTGCTGTATGGAACCGCACGCGCCGGAGAAATTCCGCTTTTTTTGCGAGGCGACCACTGGCAGGCAAAAAAATCGAACGGTGAAAATCGCCCGCACCTCCAACCTGCACACGCCGTACAAAACGGCCATAGCGAGGTGTGAGATGAATAATGATCAAGGCAAGCAAGGTGACGATCCGCTCCCAACCACCCCGGATCCGCTGAGTCCAGGGCGCACCGAGGTCGATCCGATGAAGGAGCGCGGCATCGACGAACTGCCCGACAACGAAGGCGAAATCCCGCTGGATGATGACAGTACCGGCTTGGATCCGGAGCGCGTACGTCAGGAAACCGATAACGCCGAGATGGACGATCAGCCCAATCCGCGTTGAGCCTGAACAGGCAGCCGTCGCCATACGGCTGCCTTTCGGTCCTGCAGTCAACGGCAGAATCAGGCAAGCATTTCACAGAAATGCACTACTTCGCGTTCGGACCCGGGCGCAACAATGAGCGCCCGAACCAACCATGGAGGATGCTTTCATGCTTGTACAAGCCTACGGCGCCCACGCTGGCGACCAACCCCTTGAGCCCATGCAGATCAACCGCCGCGCGCCGGCGGCGCATGACGTGCAGATCGATATCGCCTTCTGCGGCATCTGCCATTCCGACCTGCACCAGGTGCGCGCGGAATGGGCTGGCACGCAATTCCCCTGCGTGCCCGGCCACGAAATCGTCGGCCGCGTCTCGGCGGTTGGCGATCACGTCAAAGACTACAAGGTCGGCGATCTGGTCGGTGTCGGTTGCATTGTCGACAGCTGCAAACACTGCGCTGACTGCGAGTCCGGTCTGGAAAACTACTGCGACGGCATGATCGGCACCTACAACTTTCCGACCCCGGACGCACCGGGCTGGACCCTCGGCGGTTACTCGCAGAACATCGTCGTGCACGAGCGCTATGTATTGCGCATCCGTCATCCCGAGGCGCAACTGGCCGCCGTCGCGCCGCTACTCTGCGCCGGCATCACCACGTACTCGCCGCTGCGTCAGTGGAACGCCGGCCCCGGCAAGAAAGTCGGCGTGGTCGGCATCGGTGGCCTTGGTCACATGGGCATCAAACTGGCTCACGCCATGGGCGCCCATGTTGTCGCGTTCACCACTTCCGAATCCAAGCGCGAAGCGGCCAAGGCGCTGGGCGCGGACGAAGTGGTGGTGTCGCGCAATGGCGAGGAAATGGCGGCACACGCCAAGAGCTTCGACATGATCCTTAATACCGTCGCCGCGCCGCACGATCTCGACGCCTTCCTCGTCCTGCTCAAGCGCGACGGCGCCTTGACCCTGGTCGGTGCGCCCGCCTCGCCGCACCCATCGCCCAATGTGTTCAACCTGATCATGAAGCGCCGCACCATCGCCGGTTCGATGATCGGCGGCATTCCTGAAACCCAGGAAATGCTGGATTTCTGCGCCGAGCACGGCATCGTTTCCGACATCGAACTGATCCGCGCCGACCAGATCAACGAGTCCTACGAGCGCATGCTCAAGGGCGATGTGAAATATCGCTTCGTCATCGACAACGCAACCCTCGCCGGCTAAGCGCAAGCCGCCATCGGCAGCGCTGTGCTGCCGATGGCTCGAGGAATTCCATCGGCGCGATTTGACAGCGCCAGCGTTGCTCGCCAGAGTCGCACCCCTTTTTCCACCGTCGGGTGAACAGGGGTCGCCGTTGAACCAACAGACATTGTCCATGCGCCTCGAACGCGTCGCCGCCCACGTGCCGCTCGGTGCACGGCTGGCCGATATCGGCTCCGACCACGCTTATCTGCCGGTAGCCCTGATGCGTCGAGGCCTGATTGCAACGGCGGTGGCTGGCGAGGTCGCTTTGACGCCATTCCACGCGGCGCAGCGCACCGTCAATGACAACGACCTGCACGGCCAGATCAGCGTGCGCCTGGCCGATGGCCTGGCGGCGATCAGAGCTGACGATGCGATCAGCGCTATCACCCTATGTGGTATGGGCGGCGAAACCATTCGCGATATTTTCGATGGCGGCAAATCCCACCTTAATGGCAACGAACGGCTGATCCTGCAGCCCAACGGCGGCGAGCAGGCGTTGCGCCGGTGGCTGATGGACAACGGGTACCGGATCATCTGTGAAGAGGTACTGCACGAGAACCGCTTCGACTACGAAATCATCGTTGCCGAACGAGCCTCTGAGCCGGTGACTTACGATGCCCGGGAATTGTTTTTCGGACCGCTGCATCTGCAGACGCAAAGCTCTGCCTTTGTGCAAAAGTGGCGACGCAGGCTGAATCAGCGGCAGAAGACGTTGGGGCAGTTTACGAGAGCGCAACAGGTGTTGCCGCAGGACAAAATCCGCGCGTTGAAGCAAGAGGTGCAGTGGATCAGCGAATTGCTCGGGTGACTGTGCCGCCGTCTTCGCGAGCAGGCTCGCTCCCACAGCTGAAGGTGTTTTCCTGTAGGAGTGAGCCTGCTCGCGATAGCGGTACACCAGTCAATGAAGATGTTGAATGTGTGGATGCAATCGCGAGCAGGCTCACTCCTACAGTGACCGCGTTTCAAATTCACGAGCACAAAAAAGCCTGCTTTCGAGGCAGGCTTTTGCGGTGGGTTGAAGGCTTACTTCTGCTGCGTCAGCGCCGAGTAGCTGTTCATCAGGTTGCGGTAGTTGGGGATGCGCTGCGACAGCAGGTTACCCAGACCTTCAATGTCGTTGCGCCAGTCGCGGTGCAGCTCACAGGCCACCGAGAACCAGTTCATCATCTGTGCGCCGGCCTGGGTCATGCGGCTCCACGCGGCTTGCTGCACGGTGGTGTTGAAGGTGCCGGACGCGTCAGTCACCACAAACACATCAAAACCTTCCGCCAGCGCCGACAGGGTCGGGAACGCTACGCATACATCCGTGACCACACCGGCAATGATGATCTGCTTGCGCCCGGTGGCTTTGATCGCCTTGACGAAGTCTTCGTTGTCCCAGGCATTGATCTGACCAGGGCGAGCGATGTACGGCGCATCCGGGAACATCTCTTTCAGTTCCGGTACCAGCGGGCCGTTCGGACCTTGTTCGAAGCTGGTGGTGAGGATCGTCGGCAGGTCGAAGAACTTCGCCAGATCCGCCAGCGCCAGCACGTTGTTCTTGAACTCGTTCGGCGAGAAATCCTGCACCAGCGAGATCAGACCGGTCTGGTGGTCAACCAGCAGCACGATAGCGTCGTCTTTGTTCAGGCGGTTGTAGGTTGGAGTGGTCATGGTGTACGTCCCTTTTCAAGTTTGAAGTTTTGTTGTTGCGTTCAAGTTGGGTACAGATTACTGACGCACAGCAAAGGGATAAATCGGCTGAAAAGCGTTTCACCGTCCACCTGAACAGGACAATCGAAAGATGCCCCCTGTAGGAGTGAGCCTGCTCGCGATAGCGTCATGTCAGCCAACATTGCTATCGATTGAAATGACGCCATCGCGAGCAGGCTCACTCCTACAAACGCACCCTGATTAGATACACCGAAGTACAAATGAAGTACCCGCGCCCCCATTTATCAACTCCTCGCAACTTTCTAAAGTCCTCTCCAACAGCCACCCGCCATCCCGACGGGCAAGCGACAGAGGAAACCATCATGAGCACATCGAAAAAAGTAGTTGTCATCACCGGCGCCTCGCAAGGCATTGGCGCAGGTCTGGTCGAAGGCTTTCGCGCCCTTGGCCATCAAGTGGTCGCGACCTCGCGTTCGATCAAAGAATCGAGCGACCCGGATATTCTGGCCGTCGCCGGTGACATCGCCGATCCACAAACCGCTGAGCGAGTGATTCGCGCCGCAGTGGCCCGGTTCGGTCGCGTCGATACGCTGGTCAACAATGCCGGGATCTTTCTGGCCAAGCCGTTCACCGCTTACAGCCAGGCGGACTACGCCCAAGTCGTGGCGACCAACATGAGTGGCTTCTTTCATATCTCGCAACTGGCCATCGGCGAGATGGAAAAGCACGGCAGCGGCCACGTCGTCAGCGTGACCACCAGTCTGGTCGATCATGCGGTTGATGGCGTGCCTTCGGTATTGGCATCGCTGACCAAGGGCGGCATCAACGCGGCGACCAAATCCCTGGCTATCGAGTACGCCAAGCGCGGCATTCGGGTCAACGCGGTGTCGCCGGGCATCATCAAGACGCCGATGCACGCCGAGGAAACCCATCAGGCGCTGGGCAGCCTGCACCCGGTCGGCCATATGGGGGAAATCGACGACATCGTGCAAGCGATCCTCTACCTCGACAGCGCGAAGTTCGTCACTGGCGAAATCCTGCATGTCGACGGTGGCCAGAGCGCCGGCCATTGATCGAATCCCCTGCAACGCCGCCGGTGGATACCGGCGGCGTCGTGGGTTGTGGTACACAGAGGATGAACGTCCGTCGATCTTCGGTGCGAGCCACAATGAAACGCCATTTTGAAGACTTGCAATTAGGCAGTATCGAACTGTTCTGCCTGGCTGCCGAAGCCGGTAGCTTCACCGCCGCCGCGCAACTGGCCGGGGTCACGCCTGCGGCTGTCAGCCGGTCGATTCTGCGTCTGGAGCAACGCCTGGGTTCACGCCTGTTCGCACGCACCACGCGCAGCATCCGCCTCACCGACGCCGGCCGCAGCTTCTTCGAACAATGCAGCCAGGCCCTGACGCAACTGGTCGAAGCGCAGCAGGAAGTCATGGGCGCGCAGACTTCGCCGTCGGGGCGACTGCGCATCAGCCTGCCAACCACTTACGGGCATCACCGCATCCTGCCGCTGCTGCCGAAGTTTCGGGCGTTGTACCCCGAGGTTACGGTGGACGTGCACTTGGGCAATCGCAATATCGACTTCGTCGATGAAGGCTACGACCTGGCGATACGCGTACGCGCGCAACCGGACTCGACCCTGATCGCTCGCCTGCTGGAAGACGCCAGCCTGGTGGTGGTCGCCTCCCCTGAATATCTGCAGAGAGCCGGCACGCCGCAAACCCTCGACGATCTGATCGAGCATGAGTGCATCCAGTTCGAACTGCCCAGCAGTGGCCGACGAATTTCCTGGCTGTTTAAGGAAAACGGCCGGGACCGGGAAGTGATTTCCGACGGCGGCTACTCCTGCTCCGACGATGTGCTCGGCGGTGTGACGCTGGCCAGGCACGGCGCCGGACTGTTTCAGACGTACCGCTTCATCGTCGAACAGGAACTGGCGGATGGCCGCCTGATTGAAGTGCTGCAGCCGTACACCGGCCGTTCGCGGCCGTATACCCTGCTCTACCCGCACGGCCGCTATGTCCCACAGCGGGTGCGGGCATTTGTGGATTTTCTCCTGGGGTTTCGTGACGAGTGGGCGGAACCCGCGCGTTAAACAGCGCGTCAGGCCGTCAACCGGTCTGGCGCAGGCGGCTGAGTTCTTTCGATGGCGGGCAGCCGAACTGGCGGTTGTATTCGCGGCTGAATTGCGAGGCACTTTCGTAGCCGACGCGGTAGCAGGCGCTCGAGACGTCCAGCCCTTCGTTGATGATCAGCCGACGCGCCTCTTGCAGGCGCAGCTGTTTTTGATACTGCAGCGGGCTCATCGCGGTGACGGCTTTGAAGCGATGGTGCAGCGCCGAATTGCTCAGGTTGGCCACCTGCGCCAAGGCGTCGATGCGCAGCGGCTCGGTGAAATTCCTGTTCAGCCAGTCGATGGCTCGGGTGACCCGGTGGGTCTGCGAATCGCTGACCGCGATTTCATACAGCAGATGACCGTGCTGGCCACGCAGCAGGCGGTAATACAGCTCACGCAACGCCATTGGCGCGAGCATGCCGATGTCGCGCGGGTTATCCAGCAGGCGCACCAGACGCAGCATGGTGTCGAGCAGGGTCACGTCGATCTTGTCGAGAAACATGCCGCGCCCGGCTTCCTGCGGCACCCCGGTCGGCGGCGATTCGGCGATCAGTTGCGTCAGTTGTGCAGGGTCGAAATCCAGGCGGACGCAAAAATACGGTGCCTCGGGCGAGGCTTCGATCACCCGGCCCGATACCGGCAACGTCACCGACACCACCAGATAATTCAGCGGGTCATACAGGAAACGTTCGTCGCCCAGCCCGACTTCCTTGCGCCCCTGCACAATCAGGCACAGCGCCGGACGGTGCACGACATGGATCAGCTCGGACGGCCCATCGAGACGGATCACGTGCAGCGGCGCAATCGCCGTTTCGTAGGTGCCCGGCGCGTCGAAGCGCTGGGTCAGCAAGCGCACCAGTTCGGCGCGGTAGACCGCCGTGTCGTGGAGGATGGAAGCGTCGCGGTTATCCATGCAAAGGGCCTCGAAAGCAGACGAAGGTGGGTCAACTGCGGAGGAAGAGTAGCCAGTTTTACCCAGCGACGACTAGATCAAAGATGCTGCAGATTTGCCTGATTCTGCGTCGGTCAGATTCTGGTAAAGCCATGGGCAGCTGATCGCACATGCCCATGGCTTGCCGCCCCGCTATCAGCCTGCGGTTACCGTCATGCCGCCATCGGCCATGACCACCGAGCCGACCATGAAACTGGCGCGGTCGGAAGCGAGAAAGGTCACGATCTCGGCGATTTCTTCCGGCTGCGCCGCCCGACCGATCGGTGCCGCTTCACCGTGTTGCGCAAGGAATCCCGGGCCGTCCTCGACCACATCATTGAGGATATTGGTCACCACATCGCCGACGCCGATGGCATTGACGCGAATGCCATGCTCGATGACTTCCAGCGCCAGCGTGCGGGTCAGTTGTGCCAGCGCACCTTTGGAGGCGGTGTAGGCGGCAATCGTCGGGAACGCGAAGTACGAGGCATAGGAAGCGATATTGACGATCGCGCCGGACTTGTTCGGGATCATCGCCTTGACCGCTTCGCGGCAGTGCAGGAAGGCCGCCGTGGTATTCACTGCCTGGATTTTTTCCCAATCGTCGCGACTCATGTCGATCACCGCTTTGTTGATAATGATCCCGGCGTTGTTGACCAGAATATCCAGGCGACCGAACTTCTCGACGGCAAGGCCTACTGCGCGTTCGGCGGCGCCGTCCTCGGTGATGTCCGCCACCAGCGGCAGCAGATCGGGACGAGCCAGCTCTTCAACAGCCGGGTTGAGATCTTCGGCAATTACCTTGGCGCCGCGAGCGTGCAGCATCAGCGCAATCGCCTTGCCGATGCCACTGGCAGCGCCAGTGACCAGGGCAACTTTACCGGCGACTTCTTGTGGCAGGGTGTGATTGAAATCAGTCATGGTTTTAACTCCTCGATAGCGAATCGGTGTTGCGCCTGATGGCGCGGTCGTAAACACGGCTTTACTGTCGCGCACTGTCCGCCGCCGGGCTTTCGGGCGATTGCCGGGACTGTCGGAGTTTTGCGCTGGAGTTTCTCGTTCGCCCGCCCTAACCTTCGAAATCATCCGCAGCCGAAGCTTTTGATGGAGCGTCCTGTGCCCTCTGCCAGCCCCGCTACACCGACAATCAGCCAGCCCGCGCGCATCGCCGCCGAGGCCATGCCAGAGCATTTGCCCGGTGTTGCGGAAACCACCACGCCGCGACCGCAGATCAAGGATGCAGTGGTGCAACTGTTCCGCCATCAGACCCTGCTCGAACCGATTCGCGTGCCATGCGTGGCCGAACCGCTGCTGGTGCTGGTATTGGCCGGCACCGCGCGGGTCGAGGAACGTTCGTTGGGTGGCGAATGGCAGGCGAGCCAGGTCACGGCCGGCGATTTCTTCCTGACCAACACCCGCGAACCCTACGAAATGCGCTGGCAGACCGAAGGCTGTGAGGTTTTCGAAGTCATGCACCTGTACCTCGGTCTGGGCCTGATCGAACAAGCGGCGCGGGAAGCGTTCGGCGAACAGGCCGGTACAGTGACGTTCATCGACGTGTCCGGTGCGCGTGACGAGCAGGTCAGCTTCATCCTTGAACAACTGCGCATCGAACTGACCGAGCAACGCCAGCCCAGCGCACTGCTGGTGCACAGCCTGGCCCAGGCATTGGCGATCCATCTGCTGCGTCGTTATCTCGACCCGAACAGCAACCCGCGTCGCGACAATGCCCTGCCCGCCTACAAACTGCGCCGGGTGCTTGAAGCGATGAATGCGAATCTGACGGAAGATTTCAGCCTCGGTCATCTGGCGGCCATCGCCGAGCTGAGCGACTACCACTTCAGCCGCACCTTCAAGCGCGCCACCGGCTTGTCGCCCTCGCAATACTTCATCCGCCTGCGCATGAGCCGCGCGCGTCATCTGTTACTGGAGACCGCGCGCAGCGTGATCGACATCGGCCTGGAGGTTGGCTATTCCAGTCCCAGCCATTTTTCCCAGGTGTTCCGCCGTGAAGTCGGGGTCACCCCGAGTGCCTACCGCGATGCGCCACGCGGGGCCTGAAAACCTGTCGAAAAGCGATGCAGCAGAATTGGGCAAATCCCGTGGAGGAATCGATTAATAGCCTGTGAGCCGCCGCGCTTAACCTTCTTCCAAGCCCACTCCCGGGCACCGCGAAGAGGAAGACATCATGCTGAACATTCAAGACAAAGTGATCGTGATTACCGGCGCCAGCAGCGGCATCGGCGAAGCCACCGCACGCCTGCTCGCCAGCCGTGGCGCCAAAGTGGTATTGGGCGCGCGGCGCACCGAGCGTCTGGCGCTGATCGCCGAGGAAATCAACGGCACCGGTGGCCACGCGCAGTACCGCGCGCTGGACGTCACCGATCAGCAGGATGTGCAGCGCTTCGTTGATTTCGCCGTGGAGCATTACGGCCGCGTCGATGTGCTGGTCAACAACGCTGGGGTCATGCCGTTGTCGCGGCTGGACGCGCTGAAGGTCGATGAGTGGAACCGCATGATCGACGTCAACATCCGTGGCGTACTCCACGGCATCGCCGCCAGCCTGCCGTTGATGCAGCGCCAGCGTGCCGGGCAGATCATCAACATCGCCTCGATCGGCGCCTACGCGGTCAGCCCTACCGCGGCGGTGTACTGCGCGACCAAATACGCGGTACGGGCGATCTCCGAAGGCTTGCGCCAGGAAGTCGGTGGCGATATTCGCGTCACCGTCATTGCACCGGGCGTGACCGAATCGGAACTGGCCGACAGCATCTCCGACGAAGGCGGCCGCGCCGAGATGAAGTCCTTCCGCAAGATCGCCATCCCCGCCGAAGCCATCGCCCGCGCGATTGCCTACGCCGTAGAACAACCGGCAGATGTCGACGTCAGCGAACTGATCGTGCGCCCAACGGCGAGCCCTTACTGAGGCTACATTCCTCCTGAAAAAACCCAATCAACTGTAGGAGTGAGCCTGCTCGCGATCGCGTCACGCCAGTCAATGAAGATGTTGACTGGCCTAACGCGATCGCGAGCAGGCTCACTCCTACAAGGGAACTCTGCCAGCCTGAAGATTCAGTGACATTATCGAACCTACCGCGCCCCCGGCCCGATCAACATGCTTTCGATCTCGGCGCCGGGCATCATTTGCTGCAAACCTTCGATCAGCCTGTCGCCGGCCTCGGTCAGCGCTTCCAGCGGCATGGCCGGCAGGCTTTCGAGGATGAACCACATGTGCTGGGCCTGGGCGTCAAGGCGGGTTCGCACACCCTGGCGCCAGTTCCAGCGCCGGCAGGTCACGCCCTGGTCATCGCGCCAGACCACTTCCCCAGCGTCCGGGAACTCATGCGCGGGCTGGCCTTCCTTCATCGTATCGAATGGTTCGCTGCCATCGGCCACGACCAGGCGCGGTGAGCCGACGTAGGCTTGAGCATTTTCGCCGCCTACTGGAATCGCATATTCGAGGCTGATGGCGTTGTACAGGTCGACCACCGGATCGATGCTCGGCAAGTTGCCGTCGCGCAATACGCGTTTGCGCAGTGCTTCGGCCGAGCAAGGCGTACGCTGCGGCTTGGCGCCGAACTGGCGGAACACGTCGGCCCAGGCCTGCAAATGCGCAGGTGCCCACTGCGGGCCACCCGCGGCGACGGCCTGGCAGGCTCTGGCCAGCGCAACACCTGCCACCTCAGCGTCAAGAATCGGTGCGGCTTGCACGACAATACTCAGCGCTCTGAATCCCGGCGCGAGTTGCGCCACAGCCGGATCGATTGACGGCACGACAGACAGCATCCCAGAATCCCCCTCAAACCCGAATTTCCAACGATGCTAGCTATCAATGACCAAGAAAGTCAATATACCGACCGAGGCCGGCGCCGACGTCCAGACCGTCAGCGCAGCGGTTTCCCGCACGCTCAAACAGGCACGCAAACAGCAGAGCATCACGCTCGACGAACTGTCCCGACGCTCGGGCGTGAGCAAAGGCATGGTGGTCGAAATCGAGAAAGGCTCGGCCAACCCGAGCATCGCGACCTTATGCAAGATCGCCGCGGCGCTGGGCTTGTCCGTGGCGGACTTCGTCAATGTCGCCGCGACCCCGGCGGCGCACCTGATCGCCAGTCAGGACATCCCTACGCTGTGGAGCGGCGAGCTGGGCGGTTCGGCACGATTGCTGGCCGGCACCAGCGGCCCGAACATGCTCGAGTTGTGGCGCTGGGAGTTGTTTCCCGGTGAGTCGTTTGCTTCATCTGGGCACCCGAGCGGCACCACCGAGTTGTTTCACGTCGAGAAAGGCACGTTGCATTTGACGGTTGGCGATGCCGAGCTGATTGTCGGGCCTGGGTGTTCGGCGGTAGCGCGTACGGATGTGGCGCATGGATATGCCAACCATGGCCGGTCGAAACTGGTCTTCACCATGTCGGTGACTGAACTGCATCAGGGTGCGCGGGAGAGCCTCTCACTCTAATTCCAGAGTGGGAGGCATCGATCAAATCGCTCGATCAGCGTGATGGCGGATGCTCGGTCGAAACCGAGTTGGCCGCATCCACATCCGACATGTCTTCCTCAACCGGCGCTTCATCGTCCGGCGGCAAGGGCACCTCGGAATTTTCCCGCTTGGGATCATGCCCCGTTTCGTTGTCGGTGGTGCGCGTCACGGCTTGTTGCGACTGGTTGCCCGGTGCGTTTTCGTCAATGTCCATGTCGGTCTCCGATGTGATTCAGCGATAGGTACCTGAACGTGTGAAATGCCAGCGCATGACAAGTGCCCGACAATGGACGAACGGTGGCTGGCCTGGCGGTCATAAACGCAAAAAGCCTGCTTTCAAAGCAGGCTTTTTAGTTAGCGATGACTCACTTCTGCTGCGTCAGCGCCGAGTAGCTGTTCATCAGGTTGCGGTAGTTGGGGATGCGGTGCGACAGCAGATTACCCAGGCCTTCAATGTCGTTGCGCCAGTCGCGGTGCAGCTCACAGGCCACCGAGAACCAGTTCATCATCTGCGCGCCAGCCTGAGTCATGCGGCTCCACGCAGCTTGCTGAACAGTGGTGTTGAAGGTGCCGGACGCGTCAGTCACCACAAACACATCAAAACCTTCCGCCAGCGCCGACAGGGTCGGGAACGCTACGCACACATCCGTGACCACACCGGCAATGATGATCTGCTTGCGCCCGGTGGCTTTGATCGCCTTGACGAAGTCTTCGTTGTCCCAGGCATTGATCTGACCAGGGCGAGCGATGTACGGCGCATCCGGGAACATCTCTTTCAGTTCCGGTACCAGCGGGCCGTTCGGGCCTTGTTCGAAGCTGGTGGTGAGGATCGTCGGCAGGTCGAAGAACTTGGCCAGATCCGCCAGCGCCAGCACGTTGTTCTTGAACTCGTTCGGCGAGAAATCCTGCACCAGCGAGATCAGACCGGTCTGGTGGTCAACCAGCAGCACGATAGCGTCGTCTTTGTTCAGGCGGTTGTAGGTTGGAGTGGTCATGGTGTGCGTCCCTTTTCAAGTTTGAAGTTTTGTTGTTGCGTTCAAGTTGGGTACAGATTACTGACGCATAGCAAAGGGATAAATCGGCTGAAAAGCGTTTCACCGTCCACTCAAACCGGACAATGCCAAAAGTCGACATGCTTGACGGTTAATCCCCCAGAAGGACGCCATGCTATGCTCCGACAGAGACAACGAGGGGTTAGAAGATGAGCGAATCAGCCACTGACAGCGTCGCGAGCGAAGTTCGCAAGCTCGCGGAAAAACACAGGGTAGGTACCGAGCGTGACGGAGTGAGTCGCATGGCGGTGACGATAACGCGGCTGGCCGGTGATACCGTTGAACTGGACAGTGTGGAGCAACTGCTGGTCAACCTGAAGCGAAAGGGTGTCTTGAACAAGGCTGAAATCATGGCCTTGCAAGGACGTTATCTTCAGGAAAAAAGGCATTCAGCAACTGTATAAAACTTACAGAACGCAGCCAATCGAGTGAAAACGCAAAAGCCTGCTTTCAAAGCAGGCTTTTTAGTTAGCGATGACTCACTTCTGCTGCGTCAGCGCCGAGTAGCTGTTCATCAGGTTGCGGTAGTTGGGAATCCGCTGCGACAGCAGGTTACCCAGACCTTCAATGTCGTTGCGCCAGTCGCGGTGCAGCTCACAGGCCACCGAGAACCAGTTCATCATTTGTGCGCCGGCTTGAGTCATGCGGCTCCACGCGGCTTGCTGCACGGTGGTGTTGAAGGTGCCGGACGCATCAGTCACCACAAACACATCAAAACCTTCCGCCAGTGCCGACAGGGTCGGGAACGCTACGCACACATCCGTGACCACACCGGCAATGATGATCTGCTTGCGCCCGGTGGCCTTGATCGCCTTGACGAAGTCCTCGTTGTCCCAAGCGTTGATCTGACCAGGGCGAGCGATGTACGGCGCATCCGGGAACATCTCTTTCAGTTCCGGCACCAGCGGGCCGTTCGGGCCTTGTTCGAAGCTGGTGGTGAGGATCGTCGGCAGGTCGAAGAACTGGGCCAGATCCGCCAGCGCCAGCACGTTGTTCTTGAACTCGTTCGGCGAGAAATCCTGCACCAGCGAGATCAGACCGGTCTGGTGGTCAACCAGCAGCACGATAGCGTCGTCTTTGTTCAGGCGGTTGTAGGTTGGAGTGGTCATGGTGTACGTCCCTTTTCAAGTTTGAAGTTTTGTTGTTGCGTTCAAGTTGGGTACAGATTACTGACGCACAGCAAAGGGATAAATCGGCTGAAAAGCGTTTCACCGTCCACTCAAACCGGACAATCGAGCCTTAATCGTAAAAGGGCTCAACCAACGCCCGGCTGCCGACAAAGAAACTGTCCGCCACCAGGCGCAACGGTTGCAGATCCAGGTCGCTGGCCTTGTCGCCGATCAGTTGCTGGAAGTGGCGGTAGACCGCTGCGTACTCGCCCTCTTCCGATACGCTTTGCCGGACGCCGTCGATGCTCAGGACGGCACCGCCGTTGTCCAAGCGCAGGACGCCTTCGGCGCAGCGGATTTCGATGCTCCACAGTTCGTCATGACCATGGTCGAAATCGAACTCGGCGCGCACGTCGAGCCGACGCGCATCGGACATTTTGATCGAGGCGGCAATCGGCGACTGGCAGTTGCTCGGCACGCGCAGTTCGGCGGCTTCGACGAACAGCGGCAGTGCCAGCAGGTGGGTGATGATCGACAAGGCGTTGATGCCCGGATCGAACACACCCAGGCCGCCCGGTTGCCAGATCCACGCCTGACCCGGATGCCACTTGCGTACGTCTTCCTTCCAGTCGATCTGCACGCTTTGCAGGGTGCGGCTGGCGAGCCAGTCACGGGCGGCGGCGATGCCCGGCGCATAGCGCGAGTGCCAGGCGAACAGAGCGCTGACGCCTTGCCCGGCGACTTGATCGACCAAGGCCATGGCCTCGCCCAATGTCGCACACGGCGGTTTTTCCACCAGCGCGTGCTTGCCGGCCGCCAATGCCTGTTGCACCAGCGCGAAGCGCCCCTGCGGCGGCGTGCAGAACGCAATCGCATCGACGGTCGGGCCGTTCTCGAGCAGCTCGCCCAGCGACTGGAAATTTTCCACCCCGGCGCAAGGTTTGCCCTGGGTGGCGACCGCCACCAGCTGGAATGCCGGGTTGGCGAGGATGGCGGGGACGTGTTGATCCTGGGCGATCTTGCCGTAGCCCACCAGGCCGAGACGAATCGGTTGCATTACAGACTCCTGTTGTTGTTTTGGTCTTTGCAGCGCAGCGGCAAGAGTACGTGTTTCTGCGCTAGCCTCCAATCGTCATACTATTTAAATCGCGCATCATCGCAACGCACACATTGGCGCTTGATTAAACGCAAGTTGAAACGTTGTACTAGGATAGGATCCAAACCTGCAGATTTTTTCCGGCCAAGGAGCTCTACGCCGGGTGCCGCAGAAACACGCCCCGCCCAATGCCACTCACGGATGAAGACATGAACTCACACCTGTTCCCGCACATCGGCAAGGTCATCGCCAGCACCGGCAGCCGCCATTTCCCGCGCATGCTGCATGACTTGATCCGCACGCAACTGGCGGTGGATGCCACACATATCCGCCAGATGCGCGTCGAACCGGTGACGCAGCGCTGCGAACCCGAGCCGATGAAGGACGAGGCGCTGCGAGCCGATACCCTGTTCAGCGAGCACAGCGACCGACCGCCACCCGAGCCATCCTCGACCGCAGCCGACGCCACGCAATTGCACCTGACCCGGCGCAAGGACGGTTACCGCTACGTGATTTCGGTGTACCGCAACGATCAGTCGGAACGTTTTTCCGCTCAGGAACGCAGCCTGTTGCAGGACATCTCCCCGGTGCTGCTGCCGATGGTGGAAAAACACATCAACGCTGTGCAGCCGCTTGAAGTCGATGCGCAAAGTCTGGCGCCAGCCAGCGAAACCAGCGGGCTGGAGACCCTGCGCCTGCGCTTCAACGAGCGTTTGCAGCAGTTGGGGCTGAAACTGTCGAACCGCGAAAGCGAAGTGTGCATCGGCCTGCTCGCCGGGCACACCGCGCCGGAACTGGCCGCGCAGTTGCAGCTGAAGGTCAACACCGTCGAGAGTTACCTCAAGCGCGCCGCGATCAAACTGGGCATCAGCGGCCGGCACTCGCTGATGAAGTGGATGTATTCGCCGCAGGACAGCCCGGCCTCCCCCTGACCACGGGAGGTCAGTCCCGCGCCAGCGCTTCGATCGGGTCGAGCCGCGAAGCGTTGCGCGCGGGTACGAAGCCGAACACCACACCGATCAGGGTCGAACAGAACACCGCCGTCATTACCGAGGCCATTGAAAACACCATCTCCCATTCCTTGATGAACAGCGAAAACAGATGGCCGATGGCATACGACAGGGAAATGCCGATCGCGCCACCGATCAGACAGACCATCACCGCTTCCACCAGAAACTGCTGACGAATGTCCGACTGCCGGGCGCCGACCGCCATGCGGATACCGATCTCGCGGGTACGCTCAGTGACCGACACCAGCATGATGTTCATTACGCCGATGCCACCGACCACCAGCGAAATCACTGCGATCAGTGACAGCAGCAACGCCAGCGAGCGGCTGGTCTTCTGCACGGTCTGCATGATGCTGTCGAGGTTGTTGGTGAAGAAATCCTTGGTGCCGTGACGCTGCAGCATCAGTTTGTTGACGTTGTCTTCCACCACTTTGCTCGGCTGGCCATCCTTGATGCGCACGCTGATGCTGTCCAGATAACGCTGGCCCAGCAGGCGCCCGGCAGCGGTTTCGTAGGGCACCCAGACGTTAAGCGATTTGCTCGCGGCAAACAGGTTCTTGTTCTCCGCCGCCACACCGATCACCGTGCACGGCAGATTGCCGATCAGGATCACCTGCCCCAGCGGATCGACCTGCTCGCCGAACAGGCGCTGGCGGGTCTTGTGATCGATGACCACCACTTGGGCCTGCCGCCGCGCATCGCTTTCGCTGAAGTGAATGCCCGCGGCCATCTTGATCCCGCGCACCTGGAAGTACAGATCGCTGACGCCATTGACCTGCGCATCGACATCGATATTGCGGTAACGCAACAGCAGATTGCGCCCGACCACTGGCGTCGCACTGTCGACGTAATACAGCTGATTGAGCGCTGCAACATCGGCGGGCACCAGGGTTTCGATGGCGGCGGATCGGCTGTCGCCGAAACTGGTCCCGGAATAGATATCGATGGTGTTGCTGCCGATCGCCTGAATGTCCTTGAGCACGTAACGCTTGGCGCCCTCGCCGATCGCCGAGATCGATACCACCGAAGTGATGCCGATGACGATGCCGAGCATGGTCAGCAAGGTGCGCATGCGATGGGAAATCAACGCGACCCAGGCCATGTTGAAGGCTTCCTTGAACAGCCCGAGGCTGGCGACCAGACGCCGCGCTGCGGTCGCGTGCGGCGCGAGCCGATCGTCGTTCGCCGACGCGTCACTGTCCGGCACATTACGGCGGTCGCTGAGGATTTCGCCGTCGCTGACCTCAATGATCCGCTCGGCATTCGCCGCGACTTTCGGGTCGTGGGTCACCAGGATCACCGTGTGCCCGGCGGCGTGCAGCTCTTGCAGAATGTGCATGACCTCCTTGCCGCTGGTGGTGTCGAGGGCGCCGGTCGGTTCATCGGCGAGGATCACTTCACCGCCGTTCATCAACGCGCGGGCAATGCTCACGCGCTGCTGCTGCCCCCCGGAGAGCTGGCTCGGCCGATGCGTCAGATGTCGCTCCAGACCCAGCCGCGCCAACAGCTCACGGGCGCGGGCATGGCGTTGCGGCTCCGGTGTTCCGGCGTAGATCGCCGGAATCTCGACGTTGTGCATGGCGCTGAGGTGCGGCAGCAAGTGATAACGCTGGAAGATGAACCCGAAGTAATCGCGGCGCAGTTCCGCCAGCGCCTCGCTGTCGAGGTCGCGGGTTTCCCGGCCGTTGATTTTGTAACTGCCCGCGGTGGCGTAATCCAGGCAACCGAGAATATTCATCAGGGTCGACTTGCCAGAGCCAGACGCACCGATGATCGCCACCATTTCCCCGGCGTGGATCGTCAAATCGATGTTTTTCAGCGCCAGGAATTCGCGGTCGCCCGCTGTAAAGCTGCGGGTGATGCCGCTCAGTTGCAGCAGGGCTTCGGCCATGGTCAGGACCCCGCCACGGCGGACACCGGATCACCGATCACCACGCGGTCGCCTTCCGCCAGGCCGTCGTTGATCTGCACCTTGACGTTGTTGTTGATCCCGACCTGCACCGTGCGAACCTGGGCCTGGCCCTTGGCGTCGAGCACCCGCACCGGATAGCTGCCGTCACTGTTGCGCGCACCGAGCGCCGCCACCGGAATGGTCAGCACGGACTTGGCGGTGTCGAGCACCACGCGGACTTGCGCAGTCATGGAAATGCGCAGGCGATGATCCGGGTTCGGCACCTCGAACAGTGCGTTGTAAAACACCGCCGTGTTCTGCTTCGGCGTCCCGGCCGGAGGCGTTTCGAGGAAGTTCTGCGGTGCCGGTTCAGTGCCGCGCAGCTTGCCGTAGTAACGCTTGTCCTCGCCAAGAATGGTGAAATACACCTCCTGCCCCGGCGCGATGTGAATCACATCCGCTTCCGAGACCTGCGCCTTGACAGTCATGGTGTCCAGATCAGCCAGTTTGAGCAGGATCGGCGCCAACTGGTTAGCGATGACAGTCTGGCCTTCCTGGGTGACGATACCGACCACATCGCCGTCGATGGGCGCAATGATTCGCGTATAGGCCAGATTGACCTTGGCGGTGTCGATCTGAATGTGCGCACTCTTGATCTGCGCGTCCAGCGACAACAGGTTGGCCTGCTGCACTTCGTAATTCGATTGCGCGGTTTCGAAATCCTGACGGGAGATCGAAGCGTCCTCCTGCAAATTCCGATAACGCTCGAACAACGCCTTGGTCTGGCGCAACTGGGCCTGGGTCGCACGCTTCTGCGCTTGCAGGTTCTCTTCGTCGACCTGGGCCTGACGCAGTGTGTTCTGCAGTACCAGTGGATCGATTTCCGCCAGCCACTGGCCCTTCTTCACTTTGTCGCCGACCTTGACCTTGAGCGACTTCAGTTGCCCCGACACCTGCGCGCCGACATCGACCTGCTTGATGCCCTCGAGCAACCCGGTGGCGAGTACCGCGTTCTCGATATCACCGCGCTCCACCGTCGCGGTCAGATACTGCGGCGCCTCCGCCGGTGCCTGCACCGCGTACAACAACAACCCGGCCACCGCCGTCAGCGCCACACCCATAGCGACTTTGCGCAACTTCGACTTTTCCATAAATGACCACAAATCCGTTCAGGGTTGAGCCCGGCCAGCGACCGGGCTGCAAGACGTCCACATCAATCAGGAGAGCATTGCCTTGGCCGGCCGTTTCAGACCCTCGTGCCACCACGCGGCGAAATTCAATACGTTGGGTGCCTTGAGCAACGTGAAATGGTTGCCCGGGCCGTACCACACCGTCAGATCCGTCACCTCGCGACGCCAGCCTTCGATCATCGCCGCCTGCTCGCGCTGATTGCCCGCCGCATCCAGTGTCGGATCGTCAACCAGCGCCAGGCGCACCGGGCCGCTGTAACGCTGACGCGGTTGATAAACCGTGCGCAGGGCGCTGGCGAAGGTGCGCGTCGAGCCAAGCAAGGACTGCGGCGTTGTCCGCGCCGACAGCACCCCCGCACGCACCATGCCTTCGTGCAACAAACGCAATTGCGTGGAGTCATCGGCCTCGGAGAAAACCTCGGCATCGATGTCCAGGGAGGTGCCTGACGACAGTTGCAACGCCTCGATCAGCCGCTGCAATGCAGCGGTCGCGGTGTAGGGTTTGCCGATCACCCCGTTGCCGCCGGGGGATTCGCTGTCGATCAGCGTCAATGACGCCACTTCGCGCCCCTCGGCCTGCAATTGCGCGGCCATGGCATGCGCCACCCAGCCGCCGAAGGAATGCCCGATCAAGTGCAACGGCCCGTGCGGATAGAGTCGCTCAATAGCGCGCAGGTAAAACCGCGCCGCCACCTCGACCTGACTGTGCGGCACCGCGCCGCCGTCCAGCCCGCGCGGTTGCAGACCATGGATCGGCCATTCGGAACCGAGGGCTTCGCTCAGATGAATGAAACCGGTGACACTGTCGCCGGCACCCGGCACGCAGAAGATCGGCGCCCGGGCACTGTCGCCAGTCTGGATGGTCACCAACGGTTGATAGACCGGCAATGCCGGCGCCTGGGCCGCCTCCAGTGCCTGACCGATGGCCTGACCCAGCGCTTGAATATGCGGCGCTTTCATCATGCTCTGGTGATCGCCGGGCACATCGATGCAGTGCAACTCGGCATCTGGCAGATCTTCGGCCCAGCCGAGGGTCGGGCTGAGCGGCGCCATTGCCGCCGAACGTTGCTGCGCGCGGAACACATGCAGCGGCACCGGCAGCGGACTGATGCGGTAATGCGCCAGCGCATGTCCGTGCGCCACTTCGCGATCAAGGTAATGCCAGGCATCCGCTGCCGAGGCAACCGACAACTCGGGATGGAGCAATTGCTGCTGTTGGCAGCGCTCGAGCAGTTCGGCGAAGGTCAGGCTTTCCAGTTCGGCTTGCAACGCTGTCAGCGCCGTCAACCCGCGCTGGCCATCGTCGCCAAGGCCAAGCCAGTGCGCGGTGCAATGCAGAAGCAATTGGCGCTTGTGCACGTGGGCATCGTTCCAGCGAGCCTTGTGCGGATCGGCCAGGCGCGGCACATAGCTGTCGATCAGGCCGATGAACTCGACCCTTTCGTCCAGCCCCAGCAATTGCTGGGCGACTTCATAAGCCAGCACCCCGCCAAACGACCAGCCTGCCAATCGATAAGGCCCGTGGGGCTGTCTGCGACGAATGATCCCGACCATGCGTGTGGCCAGGCATTCGAGGGTGCGCAGTTGCGTCTGGCCGAACTCGATGCCGGGCAAACCGTAAATCGGAAAACTCCCATCGATGTGCCGTCCCAGCGCCGGGAAATACACATCGCGACCGCTGAATTCATGCACCAGAAACAACGGCGTGCCGTGATCGCCAGCGCGTACCACGATCAGCCCCAATTCCTCCTCGATGACGCCGTCACGTTCAGCGAGCAGCGCAGCCGCCGCCTCGATGCTCGGGTGCTGGAACAGCTCGGCCAGGGTCATCGGCAGACCGGCCTGCTGCATCTCGTTGACCAGCCTCACTGCCAGCAGCGAATGCCCGCCCAGTTCGAAGAAGTTGTCGTGGCGACCCACCCGTTCTACCTGGAGAACCTCGCGCCACAACTCGGCGAGACGGCTTTCCACGGCATTGCCCGGCGCCTCGTACACGCGGTTGAGCATTGCCTCTTGCGTCGGTGCCGGCAGGGCCTTGCGATCAATTTTGCCGTTGTTGTTCAGCGGCAACGTCGCCAGTCGCACCCACGCCGACGGCACCATGTATTCCGGCAGCCGGGCCTGCAACAACGCGCGCAGCGTGGCGCTTTGCAGCTCGGCATCGGCGGCGCTGTAATAGGCGACCAAGCGTGTTCGCGTGCCGTCTCGCCGCGCCAGTACCACCGCCTCTTTAACGCCGGGGCAACTGAGCAGGCGGTTTTCGATCTCGCCCAGCTCGATGCGGAAACCGCGAATCTTCACCTGATCGTCATTGCGACCGATGCACTCAAGTTGCCCCGGCGCGAGCCAGCGCACCAGATCACCGGTGCGGTACATCATCGCTTCGGGCCGGCGGCTGAACGGGTCGTGGAGGAATCTCTCCGCCGTCAGCTCGGGACGATTGAGGTAACCCAGGGCAACGCCCTGCCCGCCGATGTACAACTCACCGGTAACGCCGAACGGTACCGGTTGCTGACAGCCATCAAGCACATACACCTGAGTGTTGGAAATCGGCCCGCCGATCGACACGCTGTCGGCATCCTCGGCGACGCTCTGCACGGCAAACGTGGTGGCGTAAGTGGTGGTTTCCGTTGGCCCGTAGCAATGCACCAGACGCAGCTGCGGCGCCTCGGCGCGCAACTTGCGAAACGCCGCCGGATCGCCGCGCTCGCCGCCGCAGAGCAGAATGCGCAAACTCTTGAGGGCGTCGGGAATCAGCTGCACATACTGGTTGAACAGCGCGGTGGTGACGAACAGGATGCTCGCGCCGCTGCGCTTGAGTTCGGCGCCGAACGCCTGCGGATCGAGCAAGGTGGCATGCTCGATGATCGCCACCCGCGCGCCGTTGAGCAGTGCGCCCCAGACGTCCATGGTGCTCGCGTCGAATGCCGGGTTGGAGGCGAATGCCACGCAGTCCTGCCGATTGAAATCGGCGTAGCCGTTGTTGATCACCAGCCGCGTGATCGCCCGGTGCGGGACCATCACGCCTTTGGGCATGCCGGTGGAGCCGGAGGTGTACATGATGTACGCCAGCGACTCTGCCGACTGCGGCAGATCCGGGTTGTGGCTGGGCTGAGCGCCGAGCGCCAGCCGATCGAGATCGATGCGCCGTGCGGCAAACGTCAGCGTGGTTGTGCTGTGGCTCAGCAGCGCGGCCGCCTGGCAATCCTCGACCATGAACGCCAGACGCTCGCTCGGTGCATGAATATCCAGCGGCACCCACGCTGCCGCGCACTTGCCGATCGCCAGTTGCGCGATCAGCAGATCCAGCGAGCGCGGCAACAGGATCGCCACCGCATCGCCGGGTTTCACGCCCTCGCCGAGCAAATGATGCGCCAGCCGATTGGCCCTGCGGTTCAACTCGGCATAGCTCAGGGTTTGCTCGCCATGCAGCGCGGCGACAGCGTCGGGTTGTTGCAAGGCCAGCGCTTCGAACAAACGCTGCACCGTGTCGTTCTGCGGGTACTCGCGCTCGGTGTCATTGAAGTCCACCAGCAAGCGCTGGCGTTCTTCGTCCTGCACCAGCGGCACCTCGTCGAGCAGCGCCTGATCGTTGGCAACCATGGCCTGCAGCAATTGCCGCAGGTAACCGACGAAACGCTGCACCGTGGTTTCATCGAACAGCGCCGTGGCGTATTCCAGCCAGCCGCCAATGCCCTCGGGCGTGTCGCCGAGGGTCAAGGTCAGGTCGAACTTGGCAAAGTGACTCGGCTCGGCCACCGCTTCCAGGGTCAGATCGCCCAGGGCCAGCGCCGGGCCGTCGCTGTTGCGCCAGTTGAACATGGTCTGGAACAACGGACTGTGCGCCAGACTTCGCACCGGCCGGGTGATTTCCACCACTTGTTCGAACGGCAGATCCTGATGCGCCTGGGCTTGCAACGTCAGCGCCTTGACCCGCGCCAGCAGCGCTGCGCCGGTCAACTCGCCGGAGGTGTCGATGCGCAGCGCCAGGGTGTTGACGAACAGGCCGATCATGCCCTCGACTTCGACCCGATTGCGGTTGGCCACCGGCGAGCCGACGACCACATCGGTCTGCCCGGCCAGACGCCCGAGCAATACTGCCCAGGCGCTGAGCAGGGTCATGTACAACGTCACGCCGTGGCGCTGGCTCAAGGCCTTGAGCCCGGCGCTCAAACGCTCATCCAGTTGCAGGTCAATGCTGCTGCCGGCGTAGTCCTGCTGCGCCGGTCGCGGCCGATCGGTGGGCAGGGTGAGCAAGGCCGGCACCTCGCGCAGGGTGCGTTGCCAGTATTCGCTCTGACGCTGCAATACCTCGCCGCTCAACCAGCGCCGCTGCCACACCGCGTAGTCACTGTATTGCAGGGTCAGCGCCGGCAACGTATCGTCTTCGCCCTGACTGAACGCCTGATACAACGCCATCAGTTCACGGGTCAGCACACCCATCGACCAACCGTCGGAAATGATGTGGTGCAAGGTCAGCAGCAGCACGTGATGATCATCGGCCAGACGCACCAGACGCCCGCGTATCAGCGGGTCATCAAGCAGATCGAACGGCCCCGAGGCTTCGCCCTGAATCAGCGCCTGCAACGCCTCGTCCGCCTGCGAGTGCTGGCGCAGATCCTCGACGCGCAACAGCAGGCCGCTGTCGACCGGCGCGATCAGCACCTGAGCGTCGCCATCCAGCGGAGCGAAACGGCTGCGCAATGTCTCGTGGCGCGCGACGATACGCGCCAGCGCGCGTTGCAGGGCAGCGGCGTCGAGGGCACCGCGCAAGCGCAGGGCGATCGGGATGTTGTAGGCGGTGTTGGCGCCCTCCATCTGCGTCAGAAACCAGAAGCGCTGCTGCGAAAACGACAGCGGCAGCGCCGTTTCACGTGGTACCGGCAGGATCGGCGGTTGCGTGCAGCGCCCGGCCTCGGTCAACACCTGCGCCACCGCCGCCAGCTCGGCGTTGGCAAACAGGTCGCTGAGCACCAGCTCGACGCCCAGTCGCTGCCTGACCTGCGCGACCATGCGCATGGCCAGCAGCGAATGCCCGCCCAGTTCGAAGAAATGGTCCTCGCGCCCTACCCGCTCGACCTGCAACACCTCGGCCCAGATGTCCGCCAGTGCGGTCTCCACTTCGCCCTGGGGCGCGGCGTATTCGCGGGCGAACAGCGCCGAGCGTTCGGGTTTCGGCAGGGCCCTGCGGTCGAGTTTGCCGTTGGCGGTCAGCGGCAGTTCGTCGAGTTTGACCAGGGCGGACGGCACCATGTATTCCGGCAGTTGGCTGAGCAGCAGCGCGCGCAGTTCAGCCACGGCCAGCGCCTGCACCTGAGCCTGCTCGGTGAAATACGCCACCAGCCGCGGCTGCCCCGGCTGATCCTCACGGGCCACGACCACCGCTTGCTGAATACCGGGCAGCTGATTGAGGCGGTTTTCGATCTCTCCCGGTTCGATGCGCACGCCGCGAATTTTCACCTGATCGTCGTTGCGCCCGAGGTACTCCAGGGTGCCGTCGCAGCGCCAGCGCGCAAGGTCGCCGGAGCGGTACATGCGTGCCTGCGGCGCACTGCTGAATGGATCGCGCAGAAAGCGTTCGGCGGTCAGCTGCGGCTGGTTCAGATAACCCCGGGCGACGCCGCTGCCGCCGATATACAACTCGCCGACCGCGCCGATCGGCACCGGGCGCTGTTGCTCGTCGAGCAGATACACCGTGGCATTGCTCACCGGTTTGCCGATGTGCAACGCATCAGCGCTGTCGATGCGCCCGGAAGTGGCGACCACCGTGGTCTCGGTCGGGCCGTAATTGTTGATCACGTCGAAACGCTGGTTGCGCGAGAACTGGCGCAAGCGGTCGCCGCCGATCAGCAGCGTGCGCAAGGTCGGGTGTTCCAGGTGTTGGCTGAAGGCGTATTCGGCCACCGGCGTGGGCAGGAAACTCACGTCCAGCGGCTGCGCGCGCCACCAGTCGAGCAAGGCGTCGATGTCTTCGCTGCCGTCATGGGCCGGCGCAATGTGCAAGGTCGCCCCCGCGCACAGCGCCGGCCAGACCTCCCAGGCCATGGCATCGAAACCGAATCCGGCAAGGCTCGAAGTGTGGCGGCCGGCACACAGGTCAAAGGCCGCACAGTGCCAATCGACGAGGTTGGACAGGGTGTGGTGTTCAACCATCACGCCCTTGGGCAAACCGGTCGAGCCGGAGGTGTAGATCACGTAGGCCAGATAGCTGGCCTGCAGATTCGGCAGCTGCGGGTTGCGGGTGATGCCCAGCGGCCAGGTACGCGGGTCGAGATTGAGCACCGGCACCGCCAGCAGCGGCAAGCGGTCGCGCAGATCGGCGCTGGTCAACACCGCGACCGGGGCACTGTCGCGCAGCAGATGCAGCAGGCGTTCGGCCGGGTGCGCCGGATCGACCGGCACATAACCGGCGCCGGCCTTGAGGATCGCCAGCAAACCCACCAGCGCGTGCAGCCCGCGGCGCGCGACGATGGCAACGCGGTCATCAGGCTGCACGCCCAAGTCGATCAACTGGTGCGCCAGCGCATTGGCCCGGTGGTTCAACTCGGCAAACGTCAGCGACTCGCCCAGATGCACCGCCGCCAGCGCATCCGGCCGCGCCAGCACTTGCGCTTCGAAACGCTGCTGGATCGGCAGCGCCGCCGGGTAATCGACCTGACTGGCATTGAACCCGTGCAACAGTTGCTCGCGTTCGGCGGCGGGCAGTACCGACAACCGATTCAGCGGCGTCTCCGGCGCGTGTTCCAGCGCCGACAGCACTTGTTCCACCGCGTGCAGCAGATAGGCGCAGAGACGTTCCCCCTCAACGGCGCGAGTGGCCAGCAAGGTCAGGCTGAAGCGGTCGCCGAAGTCATCGATGCTCAGGGTCAGCGGATAATTGGTGCGTTCTTCCGAACGCAGCACGCTGATGCCTTCCCACGCGGCAAGTGCTTCGGCGCTGGCATTGGCGCTGGAAGCGCTGTGCCGATAGTTGAGCAGCGTGCTGAACAACGGCGACGACGCGACCACGCCACTGCAACGCTGCGCCAATGCCAGCGGCGCATGTTCGTGACGCATCAGCGTGGTCAGCCGCGCGTGGGTAGCCTTGATCGCCTCACTGACCGCCAGCGCCGTGATGTCGACCCGCAGCGGCAAGGTGTTGATGAAGATGCCCAGCGCTCGTTCGGTGCCTTCTGCGTTGTGCATGCGCCCCATCAGCACCGTGCCGAACACCACGCTCGCTTGCCCGGTGAGGGCGCTCAGCACCTGGCCCCAACCTAGGTGGAACAGGCTGGCGACGCTGACGCCCTGGCGGCGTGCCTGCGCGCGCAAGCGACGCTCCAGTGGCGGCTCGAGCGCCTGACTGAATTCGACGATGTCACTGCCGTCGCCGTGCACACTCTGCAAGCCGTAGGGCAGCGTCGGCTGGTCGATGTCAGCCAGCATGTCGCGGAAAAACGCTTCGTGTTGCGCCTCGCTGATGCCCAGACGCGCCTGCGCCACGTAATTGCGAAACGGCACCGGCGCGCCCAACCGCGCGGCGTGCCCGCTCAGGCAAGCCTGCAGTTCCTCGCTGACCACCGCCAGTGCCGAGTGGTCCATCGCCATGTGATGAAACAGCAGCATGGCGACGATGCGTTGCTCGCGTTCATCCCAGGCATGCGCCAGCCGCAACAGCGGCGCGCGGGTGACGTCGAGGCGAAACTCGCGGGCGTCGAAACGGGCGTGCAATTGTGCCAACGCATCGCCGCCATCGGCCTCCAGCCGCACTTCTTCCAGCGGCAGGCGCGCCTCACGCATGACCACTTGCAACGGCGTATCGAGACCTTCCCAGAACACTGCGGTGCGCAGGATGTCGTGGCGGTCGATGACCGTCTGCAAGGCATCGACGAATGCCTGCAAACGCTGCGCTCCGCTGAACGCGAAATGCGCCTGCATGACGTAGGGGTCGCCGTGTTGCGCGCTGACGTGGTGATAGAGAATGCCTTCCTGCAACGGCGTCAGCGGATAGATGTCCTGCACGTTGGCAGCGCCGCCGGGAATGCCTTGGAGAAGCTGATCGAGGCTCTCCTGGCTCAGTTGCGCGAGGGTCAGCATTGCCGGGGTGATGTGGGTGCAGCCGGCCGCAATACCATTGGCCGGCACCTCGACCTGGCCGACCCTGGCCGCTGAATATTCGCCGGCCTTGATCAGCTCGATCAGCGCCGCCTTGTGTTCGCGCAACGAAGCCAGCAATGCCGGATCGCCCAGCGCCTGCTTGTTGCCATTGACGCGCAACTGGTCGTCCGTGACCGTCAACTGGATGTCGCGGGCTTTGAGTGTCGCCAACAAGGGATTGAGGTTCACAGGACGATCTCCATTCTTTCCGTGATTGCTGCGTAACCGGCCAGCGTCGGTTGTTCGAACAACGCCCGCACGTCAGCCTCCATGCCTTCCTGTTGCAACCGGCCAACCAGACTCACCGCCAGCAACGAATGCCCGCCCAGCTCGAAAAAGTGGTCATGCCGCCCTACCCGTTCGACATTGAGCAACTCGCACCACAGCCGCGCCAGGGTGATTTCCACCTCGCCGACCGGCGCCTCATACGGCCGGCTGATCAGCGCATCCTGATTCGGTGCGGGCAACGCCTTGCGATCGAGTTTGCCGTTGGGGCTGAGCGGCAACCGATCGAGATGAACGAAAGTCGCCGGGACCATATAGTCCGGCAAACCGTGCAGTAACGTCGCACGCAGGATGTCGATGTCCAGCCGCGAGCCGGTGTAGTACGCCACCAGGCGTTTGTCCCCCGGCACGTCTTCGCGGGCCACTACCGCCGCCTCCTGGACGCCGTCGATCCGGCTCAGGCAGGCCTGGATTTCACCCAGTTCGATGCGCAGGCCGCGAATCTTCACCTGATCGTCATTGCGCCCGAGGTATTCGATATTGCCGTCGGCACGATAGCGAGCGATATCGCCGGTGCGGTACATACGCGCTTGCGCCTGGGCGCTGAACGGGTCGCGCAGGAAGCGTTCGGCGCTGAGCTCGGCGCGGTTCAGATAGCCGCGCGCCACCTGCACGCCACCGATATACAGCTCGCCGACAACGCCTTGCGGCACCGGTTGTTGCTGCGCGTCGAGGATGTACATCCGCGTATTGGCGATCGGTTTGCCGATCGGCGTATTGTCCGGCGTGTCCAGCAGCGGCCCGGCGCAATTCCACGCGGTGACGTCCACCGCCGCTTCGGTCGGGCCATACAGGTTGTGCAACTGACTGGCGGGCAACTGCTGTTTGAAACGCCGCACCAGACTGCCGGGCAACGCCTCACCGCTGCACATCACCTGGCGCAACCCGGCACAGCGCTCGGTCTGGCCGTGGGCGAGGAACATGTCGAGCATCGATGGCACAAAATGCACAGTCGTGACCTGTTCGCGCTCGATCAGCTCGCTCAGGTAGACCGGTTCCTTGTGCCCGCCAGGACGCGCCAGCAGCAGGCGTGTGCCGGTCATCAGCGGCCAGAAAAACTCCCAGACCGATACGTCGAAACTGAATGGCGTTTTTTGCAGCACGGTGTCCGCCGCCGTCAGCGCGCAGGCATCCTGCATCCACAGCAAACGGTTGACCACTGCGCCGTGCTCGTTGGCCACGCCTTTCGGTTGACCGGTCGAGCCAGAGGTGTAGATCACATAGGCCAGATTCGCTGACGTCAGGCCGCTGACCGGCGGATTGCTCGCCGGCAAATCGCGCCAGGTCTCCTGCTCCAGATTGATCACCGGCACTGCCAGTGCACCGGCCAGCGCGGCCGTGCTGCCTTGCACCAGCACCGCCAGCGGTGCGCTGTCGGCAAGCATGTAGGCGATGCGTTCGGCCGGGTAGTCCGGGTCCAGCGGTACATAAGCGCCGCCAGCCTTGAGGATCGCCAACAGGCCAACAACCATGGCGACACTGCGTTCGACGCAGATCGCCACCCGCGAGTCCGCCTGCACCCCGAGTCCGATCAGGTGGTGGGCCAGACGATTGGCGCGCTCGTTGAGTTGTTGGAAATCCACCCGTTGATCAGCCATCTGCACGGCGACGGCCTGCGGCGTGCGCAGCACTTGAGCTTCGAACAGGCCGTGCAGGGTTTGCTGCAAGTCGTAATCGACCGCCGTCGCGTTGAAGTCGAACAGCAAGCGCTGACGCTCGGCATCCGGCAACACCGATAACTGCTCGATCGGTTGCTGCGGCGTCTGTTCCAGGGCATCGACCAAGCGCTGCAACGCTGTTTCCATATAGCGGCAGATGCGCAACGCACCGACCTCCGCCGAGGTGATCGCGCTGAGCCTGAAACCCGTGCCAAAGTCGTCGACGTTGAGGCTAAGCGGATAGTTGGTGCGTTCCTCGCTGTGCAAGGTCTCGATGCCTTGCCAAGCCGGGTGCGCTTGCGCTGGCGTCGCGCTGCCATGGCGATAGTTGAGCATCGCGCTGAACAACGGCGCCGGTGCGGCGATCCGGCTGCAACGCTGGGCCAGCGCCAGCGAAGCATGCTCATGCGCCAACAGGCCGGTGAGTTGCTCATGGGTGGCCGCCAGGGCCGCGCGCACCGTCTGCGCGCCCAAATCGACGCGCAGCGGCAAGGTATTGATGAACATGCCGAGCCCGCGATCCGCCCCCGCCCCGCCCTGCATCCGGCCCATCAGCACGGTGCCGAACACCACCCGCTGCTGGGCGGAGGTGGCGCCCAGCACTTGCGCCCAGGCCAGATGAAACACGCTGGCGACGCTCATGCCCAGCTGTCGCGCCTGACTGCGCAGACGCTGTGCCAGCGCATCGGGCAGTGCCAGCGCCGCTTCCTCATAAGTACCCGCCGCAGCATTGACCTCATGCAGACCGAACGGCAGCGTCGGTTCATCGACATCGCCGAGCATGTCGCGGAAGAACCCTTCGTGCTCCGCCTCACTGATGCCCAGCCGCGCCTGCGCTACATAGTTGCGGTACGGCGCCGCCGGTGGCAGCGAGCGCTGTTCGCCAGCAAGGCTGATCTGCATTTCTTCGCGCACGACTTCCAGCGCCGTGTGATCGAGGGCGATGTGATGGAACAGCAGCAGGCCGGCCACTTGTCCGGTGGCCGGATCGCGGGCGTACAACAAGCGGATCAGCGGCGCCTTGCCGAGATCCAGCGAACACGTCGACAGTTGCTCGAACGCGACTTCCTCCACCGGCAATTGCGCCTCGCGCCACACCACTTGCACCGGCGCGTCGAGGCCCTGCCAGACGATCGAAGTGCGCAGGATGTCATGGCGCGCCATGACCTGACGCAACGCACGGGCGAACGCCTCGACGCGCTCGACACTGGCGAACGTCAACCGTGAATGCAGCACGTACGGGTCGTTCTGCCCGGCGGTGATGTGGTGGTAGAGAATGCCTTCCTGCAACGGCGCCAGCGGGTAAATGTCCTGCACATTGGCCGCACCGCCCGGCACCGTGGCGACGATGCGCTCGATGCTGGCCTGATCCAGTTGCAGCAGGCTGAGCATGTCGGGCGTGATGCAGGTGCAGTGCGCGGCGATGCCGTTGGCCGGCACCTCAATCTCGCGACCGCTGCCGATCGCCGCCGCCAGCGCCGCCAGTGTCGGCTGGTTGAACAGCACACGCACGTCGGTAGTCAGGTCGATCTGACGCATGCGTTCGATGACGCTGACCGCCAGCAACGAGTGCCCGCCGAGCTCGAAGAAGTTATCGTGGCGGCCAACCTGCGCAACCCTGAGCACCTCGCTCCAGATCTGCGCCAGCGCGGTTTCCACCGGTCCTTGCGGCGCTTGGTACTGACGGCTGAGCCAGGCGCTTTGCTCCGGTTTCGGCAAGGCCTTGCGGTCGAGTTTGCCGTTGGCGGTCAACGGCAAGGCGTCGAGGCGCACGTAGGCCGCCGGCAGCAACGCTTGCGGCAAGCGCGATTGCAAATGCTCACGCAGGTCCTCGAGATCGAGCGGCCCACGCGCGGTGAACCACGCCAGCAACTGCCCGTCGCGCACTTGTGCCACAGCGTCCTGCAGCGCCGGATGACTGGCCAGCGCCGCTTCGATTTCGCCGAGTTCCACGCGCACGCCGCGCAGTTTGACCTGATCGTCATTGCGCCCCAGATACTCCAGCGTGCCGTCGGTGCGCCAGCGCACAAGGTCGCCGGTGCGATACATGCGCGCCCCAGGCTCATGGCTGAACGGGTCGGCGAGGAAGCGCTCGGCGGTCAACTCATCGCGGTTCAGGTACCCCCTGGCCACGCCTGCGCCGGCGACGTACAACTCGCCTCTGACCCCAACCGGCAACAGCTGCTGCCGGCCATCGAGGACATACACCCTGGCATTTGCAATCGGTCGGCCAATATGCAACGCCTGCCCGGCCGCGATGCGCCCCGAGGTCGCCACCACCGTTGCCTCGGTCGGGCCGTAGTTGTTGATCACTTCGAAACTCTGGTCACGCGGGAATTGCCTGAGCTTGTCGCCGCCGATCAACAGCGTGCGCAAGGTCGGATGGCCCAGCTCGCGGCTGAAGGCATATTCCGCCACTGGCGTCGGCAGGAAGCTCACCTGCAACGGCTGCGCGCGCCACCATTCGAGCAACTCATCGAGGTGTTCATTGCCGATCGACGCCGGCGGCAGGTGCAACGTCGCGCCCACGCACAAGGCCGGCCAGACCTCCCAGGCCATGGCGTCGAAACCGAATCCGGCGACACTGGCGGTATGGCTGCCGGCGCGCAGATCGAAGGCTGCGGCGTGCCAGTGCACCAGGTTTTCCAGGGTGCGGTGTTCGACCATTACGCCTTTTGGCTGGCCAGTGGAGCCCGAGGTGTAGATCACGTAGGCGAGATGATCGGCCGTCAAACCGCCGACTTCAGGATTGCGGTCCGGCCGGTCATGCCAACGCTCGTCGCCAAGATCGATCACCGGCACCGCCACCCTGCCCGGTTCCACGCCGGACACCAGCAGCGCCAGCGGTGCGCTGTCGGCCAGCAGATAGGCAATGCGCTCGGCCGGATGTGCCGGGTCGATCGGCACATAGGCCGCGCCAGCCTTGAGCACCGCGAGCATGGCCAGCAGCATGTGCGGGCCACGCCGGGTGGAAATCGCCACCCGCGCGTCGGGCCGTACGCCCAGCTCGAGCAGGTAATGCGCGAGGCGGTTGGCCTGTTGATTGAGCTGCGCATAGGTCAGCTGGTGTTCGTCCGCGTGCAGCGCCAGCGCGTGCGGGTTGAGCAGCACTTGCGCCTCGAACAGGCGGTGCACCGTCTGCGCTGGCGGGAAGGCCACAGCGCTGGCGTTGAACTGTGTGAGCACTCGTTCGCGCTCGGATGGCGGCAGGATCGCCAGCCGATCCAGTGCCTGTTCGGGATCCTGCTCCAGCGCCGCCACCAGCACTGCCAGCGCGCTGTGCATCAGCTCGCAGACCCGTTGCGCACCAACCTCGGCCGGCGTCAGCACCGACAAATCGAAGCCCTCGCCGAGATCGTTGATGCTCAGCGTCAGTGGATAATGGCTGCGCCCCTCATGAGCAAGAAACTCGATCCCCTGCCACGCCTCCTCGTCAGACTGGCGCGAGGCGCTGTGGCGATAATTCAGCACCGAACTGAACAGCGGCAACGGTGCGGCAACCGCACTGCAACGCTGGGCCAGCGCCAGTGAAGCGTGTTCGTGACCGAGCAGCGCAGCCAGCCGCTGATGCACGCCGCGCAGTGTCGCACCGACGCTGGCCTCATCGACGTCGACACGCAACGGCAAGGTATTGATGAACATCCCCAGTGCCCGATCGGCCCCCGCACCGCCCTGCAGGCGACCGAGCAACACGCTACCGAACACCACGCGGGGCTGCCCGGCGGTGGCCGCCAGCACGTGCGCCCAGGCGAGGTGGAACAGACTGGCTGCGCTGACCCCGAAACTGCGCGCCTGCGCCCGCAAACGCCTGCTTAACTCAAGCGGCATTGCGCTGACATGCCCTTCGATGTCCCTGCCGTCATTTTCAACTTCACGCAAACCGAACGGCAGGGTCGGCTCGTCGACGTCGCCGAGCATCTCGCGGAAGAATATCTCGTGTTCCTGCTCGCTGACGCCGTGGCGAGCCTGCGCCACGTAATTGCGATACGGCGCTGCTGCGGGCAGTGGCTCGCTGTTGCCGAGCAAGCCGGCCTGCATCTCCTGCCGCACCACCTCCAGCGCCGTGTGATCGAGGGCGATGTGATGGAACAGCAACATGGCGACGACCCGTTTGTGCTCAGGGTCATCGGCATACACCAGGCGCATCAGCGGCGCCTGACCGAGGTCGAGGCGCCAGTGCCGGGCGGCGAAACGCCCTTGCAACTGGGCAAGCACATCACCTTCTGCCGGGTCCAGCGCCACACCGTCGACCGCTAACGGCGCCCGTCGCCAGACCACTTGCTGCGGGCTCGGCAATCCCTCCCAGACCACGCTGGTGCGCAGAATGTCGTGGCGCTCGATAATGCCCTGCAGGGCTTTGGCGAAGGCATACAGGCGGTCGATGTCGGCAAAGGCCAGACTCGATTGCAGCAGATACGGATCGCCCGCGCCGGCGCTGATGTGGTGATAAAGAATGCCCTCTTGCAACGGCGCCAGCGGATAAATGTCCTGCACGTTGGCCGCGCCGCCCGGCACCGTGGCGACGATGCGTTCGACACTGGCCTGGTCCAGTTCGCTCAGGCTCAACATGTCCGCGGTGATGTGGCGGCAGTCATCGGTAATGCGATTGGCCGGCACCTCGATTTCGCGACCGCTGCCCAGCGCCGCCGCCAGTGCGGCGAGGGTCGGCTGGCTGAACAGCACCCGCACATCGGCGCTCAGGCCGAGCTGGCGCAGGCGCTCGATCAGGCTGACGGCGAGCAACGAATGCCCGCCCAGTTCGAAGAAATTGTCATGCCGACCGACCTGCGCGACTTTGAGCAGATCGCTCCAGATCTGCGCCAACGCCTGCTCCAATGGACCTTGCGGCGCTGCGTATTCGTGGCTGAGCCAGGCGCTGTGATCCGGCTCCGGCAAGGCTTTGCGGTCAAGCTTGCCGTTGGCGGTCAGCGGCATCGCCTCGACGCGGACATAAGCGGCGGGAATCAGTGCCTCGGGCAGTCGGCTCTGCAAGTGGCGGCGCAGATCAGCGATGTCTACCGCGCTGCGCTCGCTGAACCACGCCAGCAAGCGCCCGTCACGCACCAGCACTACTACGTCTTGCACGGCGCTGTGCGTACTCAGCGCAGCTTCGATTTCCCCCGGCTCGATACGCACGCCGCGCAGTTTCACCTGATCGTCATTGCGCCCCAGATATTCGAGCGTGCCGTCGGCGCGCCAACGGGCAAGATCGCCAGTGCGATACATGCGCCCATGGGGCTCATCGCTGAACGGATCTTCGAGGAACATGTCGGCACTCAGTGCCGGGCGATTCAGGTAGCCACGAGCGACCCCGGCGCCACCCACATACAGTTCGCCCTGCACCCCCACCGGCACCGGTTGTTGCTGACTGTCGAGCAGATAGATTTTGGCATTGGCGATCGGCCGACCGATGTGCAACGCCTGCCCCGCCTCAATGCGCCCGGACGTCGCCACCACCGTGGCTTCGGTCGGCCCGTAGTTGTTGATCACGTCGAAGGTCTGGTTACGCGGGAACTGCCGGAGCTTGTCGCCGCCGATCAACAACGTGCGCAGGGTCGGATGGCCCAACTCGCGGCTGAACGCGTACTCGGCCACTGGGGTCGGCAGGAAGCTCACTTGCAATGGCTGCGCGCGCCACCATTCGAGCAATTCATCGAGGTGTTCATTGCCGATCGATGCCGGTGGCAAGTGCAGGGTCGCGCCCACGCACAAGGCCGGCCAGACCTCCCAGGCCATGGCGTCGAAACCGAACCCGGCGACGCTGGCGGTATGGCTGCCGGCATGCAGATCGAAGGCGGCGGCGTGCCAGTGCACCAGGTTTTCCAGGGTGCGGTGTTCGACCATTACGCCTTTTGGCTGGCCGGTAGAGCCGGAGGTGTAGATCACATAGGCGAGATGGGCCGGGGTCAGCGCCGGCAATTGCGGGTTGGCGTCGGACAAATTTGCCCAGCCGTTATTGTCCAGATCGATCAGCGGCACCGTGCCGAGCAAGTCGCGGGTCGAGGCCTCGGCCAGCACTGCCAGCGGATCGCAGTCCTGCAGCAGATAGGCGATGCGCTCGCGGGGATGGGCCGGATCGACCGGCACGTAAGCCGCGCCGGCCTTGAGAATTGCCAGCAACGCGACGAGCATCTGCGGGCTGCGGCGCAGGCATACGGCGACACGATCGTCCGGCTGCACGCCGAGGCCGATCAGGTGCTGGGCCAGACGATTGGCGCGCTGGTTCAGCTGCGCGTAACTCAGACGCTGCTCGCCCTGCACCGCCGCCCAGGCGTCGGGATTCGCCAGCGCTTGCGCTTCGACCAGGCGCTGCACGGTCTGCGCGGGCGGGAATGGTTGCGTGGTGTCGTTGAAGCCGAACAACACTTGTTGGCGTTCGCCCGGCGAGACAATCGACAACTGTTGCACGGGCAGCGTCGGCGAGTATTCGAGGGCGTTCACCAGACTGTGCAGTGCGGTTTGCAGATAATCGCAAACCCGCACGCCGTCCACCTGCGGCACCGCCTGCACGTTCAGCAGGAAACCATCGCCGAGGTCATCGACGCTGACCACCAGCGGATAATTGCTGCGCTCGCGGGAGCAGAGAATGTCGATGCCGTCCCATTCCACTGCAGCCGCGTCCGCCTGACTGTGACGGTAATTGAGCAGCGTGCTGAACAGCGGCGACGTCGCGGCGACACCGCTGCAGCGCTGGGCCAACGCCAGTGACGCCTGCTCGTGGCCGAGCAACTGCGCCAGGCGTTGGTGGGTGACACGCACGCTGTCCTGCACCGATTCGGCGCCGACAGTGACGCGCAATGGCAAGGTGTTGATGAACATGCCCAACGCACGATCGGCGCCAGCGCCGCCCTGCATGCGCCCCAGCAGAACGGTGCCGAAGACCACGTCCTGCTGACCGGAAACCTGCGCCAGCACCTGTGCCCAGGCCTGATGCACGAGACTGGCGATGCTGATGCCGAGGCGCCGCGACACTCCGCGCAAACGTTGTCCGAGGCCAACGTCGAGGGCCAATTGGCTGTCAACGATGGCGCTGCCGTCGCCGAGCACATCCTGCACACCGAACGCCAGTGTCGGCTCGCTGATGTCGCCGAGCATGTCGCGAAAGAACTCCGCGTGCGCTTCGTCATCGGCGCCGGCGCGGGCCTGGGCCACGTAATTGCGGTATTGCACGGCTGGCGGCAGATCATCCGTGCGCCCGAGCAGCAGGTCGTTCATTTCCGCCACCAGCACTTCGAGTGCGGTGTGGTCGAGGACGATGTGATGCATCAGCAGGATGCCGACCCAGCGCTGATTGGCCTGGTCTTCGGTATAGGCAAAACGCATCAGCGGCGCCTGGGTCAGATCGAGGCGATAGTGACGCGGATCGAAACGCGCCTGCATCTGCTCCAGTGCGTCGCCGGCAAGCTCGTCGGCATCGACCCGCTCAAGATTCAGCGGCGCCTCGCGCCAGACCACTTGCACCGGCGCCTCCAGCCCCTCCCAGACCACGCTGGTGCGCAGAATGTCATGACGGGTAATCACGCTGTTCAAGGCGCGCACGAAGTCCTTGATCTGCGCCAGGCCGGCAAAGGCAAATTGCGCCTGCAGCACGTAGGGATCGCCGCTGTGGCTGGCGAGGTGGTGGTAGAGAATGCCCGCCTGCAACGGTGCCAGTGAGTAGATGTCCTGAACATTGCCGACACCGCCGGGCACACTGGCGATCACTGTGTCGATGCCAGCCTGATCGAGATCGGCCAACGGCAATTGCTCCGGGGTGATCGCCGTGCAACCGGCTTCGATACGATTGGCCGGTACGGCATGCACTTGTGTCGCGCCGAGGGTAGCCGCCAGCGCCGCCACGCTTGGCTGGCCGAACAGCACTCGCACATCGCAGTGCAAGTCGTGTTGACGCATGCGTTCGATCAGCTTCACCGCCAGCAGGGAATGCCCGCCGAGCTCGAAAAAGTTGTCATGCCGACCCACCTGCTCGACGCCGAGCAGGCTTTGCCAAATACCGGCAATCAGGCTTTCCACCGCGCCTTGGGGCATTTCGAATCCGCGTCGCGCAAACGCATCACTGTCCGGCGCCGGCAGTGCCTTGCGGTCGAGTTTGCCGTTGGCGGTCAGCGGCAAGGCGTCGAGGCGCACAAAGGCGCTGGGCACCATGTAGTCCGCCAGCGAGTCGAGCAGCGTATCGCGCAGCTGCGCCACGCTCGGTTCTTCGCCTTCGGCAGCGGTCCAGTACGCCACCAGTCGCGCGTCGCCGGGGCTGTCTTCGCGGGCGATGACCACGGCGTCGCGCACACCGGCGCAGGCCGACAGGCGTGCCTGGATCTCGCCGAGCTCAATGCGAAAACCGCGGATCTTCACCTGATCATCGTTGCGCCCCAGATAGTCGAGACTGCCGTCGGCGGCCCAGCGCGCCAGATCCCCGGTTTTGTACAGGCGCGCATCGGCGGCGCGGCTGAACGGATCACGAATGAAGCGCTCGGCGGTCAGCTCAGGACGGTTGAGATATCCGCGCGCCACGCCCGCGCCACCGACATACAACTCGCCGGTCACACCGACCGGCACCGGTTCGCCCTGAGGATCGAGCACATACAGTTGCAGGTCGGCAATCGGCCCGCCGATCGGGCTGACACCGACCAATTGCGCATCGGCGGCCTGCAGCGGCCGATAGGTCACGTGCACGGTGGTTTCGGTGATGCCGTACATGTTCACCAACCGCGTGCCGGCGTTGCCGACCCGGGCGTACCACGGTTTGAGCAGTCCCGGCTCAAGTGCCTCGCCGCCGAAAATCACTTCACGCAGCGAATGCTGCAACCCACTGCGGCCCTGCGCGGCGATCAACTGGCGGAACGCGCCAGGGGTCTGATTGAGCACGGTGACGCCGCTGCGGCACAGCAGCGCATAGCATTCATCGGGCGCACGACTGACGGTTTGTGGAACCAGCAACAGTTGCCCGCCGAAGGCCAGCGCCCCCCAGATTTCCCACACCGAGAAATCAAAGGCGAACGAGTGGAACAGCGCCCAGACGTCGCGCTCATTGAACTGAAACCAGTGCGCTGTGGCGCAAAACAGCCGCGCCACGTTGCGATGCTCGACCATGACGCCCTTGGGCAAACCGGTGGAGCCGGAGGTGTAGATCACATAGGCCAGACTCGCCGGAGTGAGCCCGGCGATCTGCGGATCGCGCTCGGATTCGCCGCGCAGAGTGTGATCGTCGAGATCGATCAGCGGCACTGGCAGCGCGCCGACCCGCTCTCGGGTGGCGGCTTGCAGCAGCAGTGCCACCGGGGCGCTGTCCTGCAGGGTGAAAGCGATTCGCTCCTGCGGATAGGCCGGGTCGATCGGCACATACGCGGCGCCGGCCTTGAGCACACCGAGCAGGCCGATGAGCATTTGCGGGCCACGCTCGACGCAGATCGCCACGCGATCATCCGGGCGAATTCCCAGCCCCAGCAGATGATGAGCGACTTGGTTGGCACGGTGATTGAGTTCGCCGTAGCTGAGGCTCTGCCCGTCGAACAGCAACGCGGTGGCATCCGGCCGGGCCTGGGCGTGCGCTTCGAACTGCTGATGAATCAATGGCGTATCGGGGAAATGCGCAAGCGCTGCATGGGCGCCGTGCAAGAGCCGTTCGCGCTCGGCGGCCGGCAGAATCCGGACGCTGTGCAGCGGCGTCGGCGTGCTCGTCTGCAACGCATCGACCAGGCCTTGCAGGGTGGTCTGCAGATAATCGGCGATGCGTTGCGCGCCCAGACTCGACTCCGCGAGTGCGGTGATACGCAAGTCTTCGCCCAGGTCATCGATGTTGACGGTCAGCGGATAATTGGTACGTTCGCGCGCGCCCAGCACTTGCACGCCCGGGGCGATCTCGATGATTTCGGCGACTTCATCGACGCTGCTGTGACGGTAGTTGAGGATCGCGCTGAACAGCGGCGTCGGCACTGCCACCGCACTGCAACGTTGCGCCAGCGCCAGCGAGGCTTGCTCATGGCCGAGCAGCGCGGTCAGGCGGCGATGGGTCAACAGCACGCCGGCGCGCACGTCGTCGGCGCCGACATCGACCCGCAGTGGCAAGGTGTTGATGAACATCCCCAGCGCGTGTTCACCACCCTCGCCGGCCGCCATGCGCCCGAGCAGCACGGTGCCGAACACCACCGCCGTGCGCCCGGACAATTCGCCGAGAACCCGCGCCAGGGCCAGGTGCATGACACTGGCCACGCTCACCCCCAGTTGCCGCGCCTGCTCGCGCAATTGGCGACTCAGGGCGCCGTCGAGCAGCAGCGAGACTTCTTCGATCGAGTGGCCGTCGCCCTGCACATCGCGCAAGCCGCAGGGCAGCGTCGGCTGGTCGATGTCGGCGAGCATCTCGCGGAAAAATGCCTCGTGGGCCGATTCATTTGCGGCCAGCCGCGCCCGCGCCAGATGATCGCGATACGGCACTGGCGCCGCCACTTGCGCGCTGTGCCCGAGCAGAAACGCCTGGGCTTCGCGACGGATCACGTCCAGCGCCAGGTGATCCATGATCAGGTGATGGAACAGCAACAAGGCAACCACGCGGCCATTGCCCGGATCGTCGGCAAACACCAGGCGCAGCAGCGGTGCCTGCCGCACATCGAGACGGAAATGCTGCGGGTCGTGGCGCTGCAACAGTTGCTCGAGCACCTCGCCATTGCCGTTCAATTCGAGCTCTTCGCAGTGCAGCGCAGCCTTGCGCTGGACCACTTGCAACGGTTCGTCCAGGCGCTCCCAGACAAACGAAGTGCGCAGGATGTCGTGGCGGCCGATCATCCATTGCAGCGCATCGGAAAAGGCTTGCAGGCGCTCACGATTGACAAAGGCAAAGCGCGCCTGCGACACGTACGGGTCGCCCGCCGCTGCCGCCAGATGCAGATAAAGCATGCCCTCTTGCAAGGGCGCCAAGGGGTAGATGTCCTGCACATTCGCCGCACCGCCCGGCACACCGGCGACAATGCGGTCGAGGCTGACCTGATCGAGCGCCACCAGCGGCAGCATGTCCGGGGTGATGCGATAAGCCGGACTCAACCAGTCACCGTTGTGCTGCGCGACCAGTTCCAGCAGTTGTGCCTTGTGAGCGGCGAGGCTGTCCCACAACGCATCATCCAGCGCGTCGTCACTGCCCAGAATGACCAGGTCTTCATCTTCCTGTTGAAGGCGGATCGCATGGGTCGAAATAACTGCCATCAGTTCGCTGAAATGCATGGGATAACCTGCTGTAAAGACAAGAAAAAAGGCGCACGCAGCAGCGAGTCCATGCTCACCGCGCGCAGCCCGGAAAAACTAAAACATCGGCGCGGCGCTGTCTGACATGGGAAGCCGGGACAAGCCCCGCTCCGCACAGCAGCGCAGACGCCCTGGCCCGGTCAGATCCGCCGCTTGCGGTTGAGCTGCGGAATGGTGGTGGGCGCGATGTCGACCTTGTGCGTCTGCCGCGAGGTCTGCGCCGCCAGTGCCGCCAGCGTCGGCTGACTGAACAGCGTGCGGGCATCGACGTGCAGCCCGGCCTGACGCATGCGTGCCACCAGACTCACCGCCAGCAACGAATGCCCGCCCAACTCGAAGAAATTGTCGTTGCGCCCGATCTGCTCGATGCCCAGCGTCTCGGCCCAGACCCGCGCCACGGCCTGTTCGAGGTCGCCCTCGGGCGCCACGTAGGCGCGGCTGAGCAGGTGTTCGGCGCCGGGGGCCGGCAAGGCCTTGCGATCAACCTTGTCATTCGGCGTCAGTGGCATCGCCGCCAGCAGCACGAAGGCGGCTGGCACCATGTACTCGGGCAATTGCTGCAAGACATGCTCACGCAGCGCTTCGATGGCAGGCGCCGGGTGGCCTTCGCCCACGGTGAAATAGGCGACCAGGCGCTCATCGCGCACCAGCACCACGGCCTGGCGCACGGCAGCATGCTCGAGCAGCCGCGCTTCGATTTCTCCCGGTTCCAGACGCAGGCCGCGCAGTTTCAGCTGGAAGTCGGTGCGGCCGAGAAACTCGAGATTGCCGTCTGCCTGATAGCGCACCCGATCACCGCTGCGATACAAGCGATCACCCGCCACAAATGGGCTGTCGATGAAGCGTTCGGCCTGGACCTGCGGCAACTGGTGATAACCGCGGGCGACGCCAACGCCTGCGATGTGCAACTCGCCGCTGACGCCCAGTGGCACCGGCTGATCGTTGCGATCGAGCACATACAGCCGCGTGTTGCACAGTGCCTTGCCGATCGGGATGACCCGCTCGGGCAGCGGTTCATGGGGTTCGAGGGTCCAGGCGCTGCTGTCGACCGTGGTTTCGGTCGGGCCGTACACATTGTGCAGGCGCACCCACGGCAAGCGGTCGCGCACGGCACGGACCATGGCGATGGTCAGGTCGCCGCCGCCGCAGAACACGTCGGTGAGGCTGGTGCAGCTGCTGACGTCTTCCTGCTCGAGGAACTGCTGCAACAACGCCGGGACGAACTTGACCACGCTGATGCGCTGTTCACGAATCACTTGCGTGACGTAGGCCGAATCGCGGTTGCCGTCGGGGCGCGCCAGCACCAGGCGCAGACCGGCGCTCAACGGCCAGAAAATCTCCCATACCGAACTGTCGAAACTGAACGGCGCCTTTTGCAACAGCGCGCCGTCCTCGGTCGGCGGGCGGATCTGCGAGCCCCAGTGCATCAGGTTGCAGACACTGCGATGCTCGATCATCACGCCCTTGGGCGTGCCGGTGGAGCCCGAGGTATAGATCATGTAAGCCAGGTTCGCCGCACTCAGGTCCGCCACCTGCAGATTGTCGCTTGATGCCTCGTCCCAGGTGCTGCGGTCGAGGTCGACCACGGTTACATCCGTGTCACGCAGCAGGTCACGGGTCGCTGCATGCAGCAGCACTGCCACCGGGGCACTGTCGCGCAACATGAATTCAAGACGCGCCAACGGATAATCCGGGTCCAGCGGCACGTAGGCGCCACCGGCCTTGAGAATCGCCAGCAGGCCGATCACCAGCTCGAGACTGCGCTCGACACAGATCGCCACCCGCGCATCGGGTCCCACGCCTTGCTCACGCAGGTGACGGGCCAGACGGTTGGCCTGTTCGTTAAGTTGCCGCCAGCTCAGTTGTGCATCGCCGGCCTGCAACGCGATTGCATCCGGCCGGCGTTGCACCTGCTGCTCGAACAACACGTGCAGCGGTTGCTCGAGTGGGCAGTCAACTGCGGTGGCGTTGAAGCGGGTCAGCAACTGGTCGCGCTCTGCCGGTGACAGAATCGGCAGTCGGCTCAGCGGTAGATCCGAGTCATGCTCCAGTGCCTCGATCAGCCCGCCCAGGGCCGTGTGCATGTAGTCGCCGATGCGGCGCGCGCCGATGCTGGTCACGGCTCTGGCGGTCAACTGCAAACCATCGCCGAAATCGTCGACGCTCAGGGTCAGCGGGTAGTTGGTGCGTTCTTCGTTGGCGAGGGTTTCGATGCCCTGCCACTGCGGCCCTTCTGCCTGGCCGAGCTGTCGCTCGCTGTGGCGATAGTTGAGCAGTGCGCTGAACAGCGGCATCGGCGCGACCACGCCGCTGCAGCGCTGGGCCAGTGCCAGCGATGCGTGTTCGTGCCCGAGCAAACCGGTCAAGCGCCGGTGGGTCGCCTGCACGGCGGTTCGCGCCGCAGCGTCGACATCGACGCGCAACGGCAAGGAATTGATGAACACCCCCAACGCACGATCAGCGCCGGCGCCGCCCTGCATGCGGCCCATCAACACCGTGCCGAACACCACGCGCTCCTGCCCCGAGGTTGCCGCCAGTACCCGCGCCCAGGCCAGATGAATCAGGCTGGCGACGCTGACACCGAGTCGGCGCGCCTGCTGGCGCAGTCGGCCATCCAGTTCGCTGGCCAGATGTTGCTGCGATTCTTCGATACCCCGGCCATCGCCTTGTACGTCGTGCAAACCGAACGGCAAGGTCGGCTCATCGATATCGCCGAGCATTTCACGGAAGAAGTCCTCATGTTCCGCTTCGCTGACGCCCAGCCGCGCTTGCGCCACATAATTGCGGTACGGCACCGCCGGCGGCAGAGGCTCGCGCAGTCCGGCGAGGCTGGCGGACATTTCTGCGCGCAGCACTTCTAGGGCTATGTGATCGAGCGCGAGGTGATGGAACAGCAACACGCCGACCAGCCGCGAGTTGGCGGGATCATGGGCAAACAGCAAGCGCAGCAGCGGTGCCTGACTGACGTCGAGGCGATAGCGCCGGGCATCGAAGCGCTGATGCAATTGCTCGAGAACGTCGCCCTGAGCACGATCGATTTCGATCTCCCGCAGCGGCAGTTCGGCGTGGCGCAGCACCACTTGCACTGGCGTGACCAGCCCCTCCCAGACCACCGCGGTGCGCAGAATGTCGTGGCGCGCCATGACCGCACGCAAAGCGTCGGCGAAGGCCTCGACGCGCTCCAGACTGGCAAACGCCAGATGTGATTGCAGCAGGTACGGATCGCCCTGCGCGGCGGTGATGTGGTGATAAAGGATGCCGTCCTGCAACGGCGCCAGCGGGTAGATATCCTGCACGTTGGCCGCGCCTCCGGGCACGCTGGCGACAACGCGATCGAGAGTGGCCTGATCCAGCTCGATCAGCGCCAGCATGTCGGGGCTGATCGCGGTGCAACCGGCGGCAATGCGATTGGCCGGCACTTCGATTTCTCGTCCACTGCCAACGGCCGCCGCCAGTGCGGCGAGCGTCGGTTGGCCAAACAACACGCGCACATCACAAGTCATGCCGAGCTGACGCATACGTTCGATCAGGCTCACTGCCAGCAGCGAGTGCCCGCCCAGTTCGAAGAAATGATCGTGGCGCCCGACTCGCGCTACTTGCAAAACCTCGGCCCAGATCTGCGCCAATGCGCTTTCCACTTCGCCCTGCGGCGCTTCATATTCACGGCGTATCAACGCTTCAGCGCCCGGGGCCGGCAAGGCCTTGCGGTCGATTTTGCCATTGGCGGTCAGCGGCATCGCCGGCACACGCACGTACGCCTGCGGCAGCAGGGCACTGGCCAAATGCGCTTGCAGAAAGGTGTGCAACTCAAGGACTTGCACCGGTCGGCGTTCGCTGAACCACGCCAGCAACTGGCCGTCCCGCGCCAGCACCACTGCCTCCTGAACCGCGTCATGGCGACTCAGCGCGGCCTCGACTTCGCCCGGTTCCACACGCACACCACGGATTTTCACCTGATCATCGCTGCGCCCCTGATATTCAAGGGTGCCATCTGCGCGCCAGCGCACCAGATCGCCGCTGCGATACAGGCGCGCCGCCGGGTCATTACTGAACGGGTCGCGCAGAAAGCGTTCGGCGGTCAGTTCCGGGCGATTCAGGTATCCCCGGGCAATACCGGCGCCGCCGATGTACAGCTCGCCGGTCACGCCGATTGGCAGTGGCCGCTGCTGTTGGTCGAGCACATGCACCGTGGCGTTGCTCACTGGTCGACCGATATGCAGCGCTCGTCCTGGTTCGATTCTGCCGAACGTCGCGACCACAGTGGCCTCTGTCGGGCCGTAGTTGTTGATCACCTCGAATGACTGCGCACGATTGAACTGGCGCAGACGATCGCCGCCGATCAACAGGGTGCGCAGGGTCGGATGCTTGATTTTGCGGCTGAAGACATATTCGGCGACGGGCGTGGGCAGGAAACTCACATCCAGCGGTTGCGAACGCCACCAGGTCAGCAGCGCATCGATGTCTTCGCTGCCTTCACGGGCCGGTGCCAGATGCAAGGTCGCGCCAGCACACAGGGCCGGCCAGACTTCCCAGGCCATCGCGTCGAAGCCGAATCCGGCGAGGCTGGAGGTGTGCTGGCCGGGGCCGAGGCTGAAGGCCTGACAATGCCAGTCGATCAGATTGCCCAGCGTGCGATGCTCGACCATTACGCCTTTGGGCAGGCCGGTGGAGCCGGAGGTGTAAATCACGTAGGCGAGGTTGGCCACGGTCACTCCCGCCACTACCGGGTCGGCCTCGTTGGCGGTCGGCCAATCAGGTTGATCAAGGGCAATCACCGGCACCTGCAGCAACTGCAAGCGAGCGCGCAAATCACTGTGGATCAGCACGGCCAGCGGTGCGCTGTCCGTCAGCAAGTAGCTCAAACGCTCGCGCGGCTGCGCCGGGTCGATCGGCACATAAGCTGCGCCGGCCTTGAGCACAGCGAGCAGTCCCGCCAGCGTATCGAGCCCGCGCCGGGCGACCACGGCGACGCGATCATCGGGTTTTACCCCGAGTTCAAGCAGATGTCGGGCGAGGTCATTGGCTTGGCTGTTGAGTTGGCCATAGGTCAGTTGCTGCCCTTGATAAACAGCAGCGATGGCGTCAGGGCGCTGGTCTGCTTGCGCGCTGAAACGCTGGGCAATGGTCTGGCCCTGCGGAAAATCCATCCGCGTGTCGTTCCATTGCTGCAACAGCTGCGCTTCGTCTGCGGTGCTCAGACCGAACTCTGCCGTCGACACCGCCGGTTGCTCCAGCCCCTGCTCGAGGATCAACAGCAACCGTGCGCCCAGCGCTTCAACTTCCTGGGCATCGAAGTACGCCTGGTCGTAGACCAGATGCAGCCAGGCCTGAGCGTCGAAGCAATTGCTGCGCAGATGGATCGCCAGCGGTGTGGCTTCGTGGCCGTTGGAGACTTTGACGGTGCGCGCCGAGGCCGCGCCGTAGCGGTAATCGTGGTCGTCCTGCTCGTAGGACACCGATACTTCGAACAATTGGGCGCGGTCCTCGCGCAGCAGGCCGAGCGCGCGATTCATTTCACTCAGGGAAAACCGCTGATGGCGCAGATCCTGTTTCAGCTGCGCGGCGATGGCTTGCACCAACTGCGCAAATGGCAAGTCCCGAGCAAAATCCAGGCGCACTGCGCTGACCTGGGCGAACAGGCCGAGGGTGGGTTTGAAACGGGCACCGGAGCGGTTGAGAATCGGCAGGCCCGCCACCCAATCGTCGCGTTGCGCGGTGCGGCTGAAATACACATGCAAGGCCGCCAAGAAAACATGAAACGCCGAAGCGCCATGCTCTCGCGCCGCTTGCTGCATGCGCTGATGCAGCAACGCGGGCATGACTTGCACATGGGCCTGCGCCGCCCGCGACACTTGGCCGGAATCCTGACGATGGCGCGGCAGGAGCAACGGCTCCGGCGGCGTCCGGTACTTGTCCAGCCAGTAGGCGCGATCGCGGGCGTGCCGATCCGAACCCTGATAGCGCGCGTCGTCGGCAATGAAATCGACATAGGACGGCGCCGAAAGGGTCGCTGGTTGTCCCTCGCTCAGTGCACTGTAGATCTCGCCCAGCGACCTGAGCATCTGGCCAAAGCCCCAACCGTCGAGAATCAGGTGATGGGCCTGGGTCGCCAGCCAATGACGCTCTTCGTCCAGACGAATCAGACAGAAACGGAACAACGGATCGCCGTCCAGGCGATAGACCTGCTGCATTTGCTGCTTTACCAACGCCTGCGCCGCCGCTTGCGCATCGTCCAGCGCCGCTAGATCAAACAGCGGCACGGCCACTGGCATCGTCGAGGCGAAAGTTTGCAGGGGCATGCCATCGGCCCCGGCGACCGGCAACAGGACGGTGCGTAACGCATCATTGTTGGCGACCAGCGATTGCAGCGCTGCCTGCATGACCGCCGGGTCTAGCCGGCCATTTAGCTCTACGTATCCGCCAATGTTGTACAGCGGCGAATCACCGCGACTGAGTTGATCGAGCCAGATATCTCGTTGGGCGGCGGTCAGCGCGAAGGTTTCGCGAGGCACGGACAGATCGTCCGCTGCGGGAGCAGAAGTAGGCTGCATAAGATCCATCTCATGTGATTTGCCGGATATTCAAGCATCGGCCCCGTTTACGGGATGACACCTGAAACCCGGACAAGCGCAACGCTTCCCTGCCCCACTCGCCCTCCCCCCCCGAACTCAGGCGCGCCGCGCCCTGTTTGCTGAAGCAACGACTGAAAAATCTGTAGGAAAAACACCATTCCGAGGTAGCGCTTTTCGCTGGGCAGTCGACGCCGGGAAGACTTCATCTGCCGATAATCCGGGCGTTCGGCATGACTCATCAGTCACGCATGCCGATTGAGCGCAGCCGCCTGCCATCAGCATCTCAGCGGAAATAGTGGCACTTTGTGTCCCTGTTTTCCCCTACAGACGCAGGACAAATGCATAGGATTAAATTCCGCTGCAGCTCAGTTCAAGGAGAAATGATTGCGCGGTGACGTGTGCATGAACGGTAGACGAAGCGGTGATGACTCTGAACCAGGGATGAGAAGGATATGAATCTGACCGGCAGTATTCGCAACATGGAAAACCCGCACTTCTACTGGCAACTTGGAGAGTTGATAGCCAGCACCGGCGACGATCATTTCGCCAGCAACATGTTCCAGTTGGTCGACACATTGGTGCCGGTCAACCGCCTCGACCTCAGTGAGTGGACGCTGGATGAGCGTCAGGCCAGCGTGGTCGAGATCAAACCGCTGGGCTGTGCAGGCCTGCCTTCGGCTGGCGAATGCCATGCAGCGATCGAGCGACCGGACGATCATCCGCTGTTGCAGAAAATGATCGAGATGAACGACTCACTGCTGATCCAGTTGAAAGCCTCCTTGCTGCCACGCCATCCGCAACACGGCGTGCACCAATGCAATCTGGTGTCACGCACGTCCAATCGCCGGTGTGTGATCTCGGTGTACCGGCCGCATACCCAGCGGGTGTTCTCCCTGCCGGAGCTGGCGTTTCTGAAAAGCCTGTCCGACACCTTGCTGCCGCTGATCGAGCGGCACGCGCAAATGACCCGACAAAGCCTCGCCCGCTTGCCTCGCCCGGCGCTGGCCGAGCTGGAGCAGGCGCCGCTGGCGCAGGTCTTCGATGAGCGGCTGGCGTTGAGCGCCATTGTCCTGTCGGCCCGCGAGAAGGAAGTCTGTCTGGGTCTGCTGACCGGCGCTACCGTGCCGCAAATGGCGGAAAAACTGCGGGTCAAGAACAGCTCGATCGAGACGTATCTCAAGCGCGCCGCCGCCAAACTGGGTGTCAGCGGGCGACATGGCCTGGCGAAATGGATGGCCGGCGCTTGAACCCTTCTCGACCTTTACCGCATGTGCAGCCGAAACGCAGGTGTTCGAGCTTACGCCTTCCCCTACTGTGCACGGCTCTACTCATGGCCGGGTGTTCGCTGATCCCTGATTATGAGCGACCGCCGTCGCCAAGCGCCGCGCAGTACCCGGTGGCGACCCAGCCGACCACGAACCGCGAAGACTGGCACACGCTGTTCAACGACCCGGCCCTCAAGCAACTGATCGAAACCGCGCTGAGCAACAATCGCGACCTGCGCGTGGCAGCGCTGAATGTTCAAGCGTTTCAGGCGCAATACCGCATTCAGCGCGCCGACCTGCTGCCGGCGGTGTCGGCCAACGCCAACGAGTTGCGCCAGCGCCTGCCGTCCAGCGTCACCGGCGGCCCGGCGCAAATCACCTCGGCGTACACGGTCAATCTGGGCATCAGTGCTTATGAGCTGGATCTGTTCGGTCGGGTGCGCAGCCTCAGCGAACAAGCGTTGCAGAGCTGGCTCGCCACTGAGCAGGCGCGACGCAGTGCCGAGCTGAGTCTGGTGGCCAACGTTGCCAGCGCCTATCTGACCTGGCGCGCCGATGAGCAATTGCTGGAATTGAGCCGCGACACCCTCGCCGCGGACGAGCAGAGCCTGCACCTGACCACGCGCAACCGTGAGGCTGGCAAGTCTTCGGCGCTGGAACAGGCGCAGGCGCGGACCAGCGTCGACAGTTCGCGGGTCAATCTGGCGCGCTATCAGCGTCTGGTCGCCCAGGACCTGAACAGCCTGACCTTACTGGTGGGTGCGCCGGTACCCGAGCAATTGCCGGCGCTGCCACTGGCCAGTGAGCTGGTATCGCCGCTGCCGGCCGGGCTGCCGTCGGATCTGTTGCAACGGCGCCCGGACATTCTCCAGGCCGAATACCGGCTCAAAGCCGCCAACGCCAACATCGGCGCGGCGCGCGCAGCGTTTTTCCCCAGCGTGAGCCTGACCGCCAGTGCCGGCACCGCCAGTCGCGATCTCTCCGGGTTGTTCAGCGCAGGCTCCGGCGCGTGGACGTTCCAGCCGCAGATCAGCCTGCCGATCTTCAATGCCGGCAGCCTGCGCGCGAGTCTGGACTACGCGCGGCTGCAAAAAGACGTGGCCGTCGCCGAGTATGAAAAATCGATCCAGACGGCGTTTCAGGAAGTCGCCGACGGACTGGCGGCGCGCAGCACCTATGCGCAGCAACTGCAGGCCCAGCGCGATCTGGTGCAAGCCACGCAGGACTACTACAACCTGGCGCAGAACCGTTATCGCAACGGCGTCGACAGCAGCCTGACCTTTCTCGATGCGCAGCGTTCGCTGTTCACTTCGCAACAAGCCTTGATCAGCGACCGCCTCGCGCAACTGGTTGCAGAGGTCAATCTGTACACCGCGCTGGGCGGTGGCTGGCAGACGGAGGCGCCGGCGCTGCGCTGATCTTCGGTCATTTCTTCTTACACCTTTTGTCGCCCGATCCGGCACCGCGCGGCGATCGGCGGCCGGCGATCAGCCTCAGTTTGCTATCATGCGGCGCTTTTACGGTTAACCCCCCGCCAGTCCTGCCGACTTGCGGGCTGCAAAGGGCGGTATTAGATGACGGCTTTGTTGACTCGCCGCAAGGTACTTGCGGGAATGGGCGTGCTCGGGCTCGGCCTGCTCGCCGGTTGCGATACCCGTGGCCAACTGTCGTACAAGTACGGCAAGGATCTGAGCGACAAGATCCTCGGACGCACCTTCAAGCTGAAGAACCCTGAAGGCGAAACCATGTCGCTGTCGAGCTTTCGCGGGATGATGCCGATGATCTTCTTCGGCTTCACCCAATGCCCGGCCGTTTGCCCCACCACCCTGGCCCGCGCCGCGCAGATCAAGAAACTCATGGGCCGCGACGGCGACCGCCTGCAAGTGGTGTTTATCACCCTCGATCCCGAACGCGACACGCCGCAGATCCTCGACGCCTACGTCAAAGCCTTCGACCCGAGCTTCGTCGCGCTGTACGGCACGCTTGAGGAAACCAAGGCCACCGCCAAGGAATTCGACGTGTTCTACGAAAAAGTCCCGGCCGGCGACACCTACACCATCTCCCATACGTCCACCAGCTACGTCTACGACTCGCGTGGTGAGTTGCGCCTGGGCCTGTCCACTTCGCTGACAGCCCAAGAGTGCACGGAAGATTTGCTTACTGTTATGGAGGTCTGCTGATGCATCCCGTTCTGAACCACCTTAAAAGCACAGTGTGTGCATTGTCCCTGCTCGGCCTGGCCTTTCAGGCGTCCGCGCAGACCAAAGTCGACGACGCCTGGGTCCGTGCAACCGTGCCGACCCAGTCTGCCAGCGGCGCGTTCATGACCGTCACTGCCGACAGCGACAGCAAACTGCTCAGCGTCGCCTCGCCAGTGGCCAAGGACGTGCAGATTCATGAGATGAGCATGAAGAACGACGTCATGAACATGGGCCCGGTGAAGTCGGTTGACCTGCCCGCCGGCAAAGCCGTGAGCTTCGACCCGAACGGCTACCACGTCATGCTGATGGGCCTGACCGGTCAGTTGAAGGAAGGCGAAAGCGTGCCGCTGACCCTGACCGTGGAAAACGCCAAGGGCGAGAAAGAAATCATTGAGGTCAAAGCACCGGTTCGCGCGCTGACCAACATGGGCGGCCACGATCACAGCAAGACGCATTGATCGCTGACGGACATGCTGTTCGCCTGGCAGAAAAACCTGTGGGAGCGAGCTTGCTCGCGATGGCGTCAGGTCAGGCAAATCACCTGTGGCTGAAACTCCGCTTTCGCGAGCAGGCTCGCTCCCACAGTAGTGCCGGGTGAAGCCCCATTTCGCATCCGCCACAAATCCCCTGTAGGAGCGAGCCTGCTCGCGATCACGGTGTGTCAGTCACGAAGATGTCGAATGACCTGACGCTTTCGCGAGCAGGCTCACTCCCACAGTAGTGCCGGGTGATGCCCCACTTCGCATCCGCCGCAAATCCCCTGTAGGAGCGAGCCTGCTCGCGATCACGGTGTGTCAGTCACGAAAATGTCGAATGACCTGACGCTTTCGCGAGCAGGCTCGCTCCCACAGTAGTTCCGGGTGATGCCCCATTTGGCATCCGCCACAAATCCCCTGTAGGAGCGAGCCTGCTCGCGATCACGGTGTGTCAGTCACGAAAATGTCGAATGACCCGACGCTTTCGCGAGCGGGCTCACTCCTACACTAGTGCCGGGTGATGCCCAATCCCTCAACTCCCCGCGCCACCATGCGCCTCTTCAAAGAAGTAATCCTTCCAGCTCGCCGCCTTGTTTTTCAACACACCCAGTTCCTGCAATTTCTCGGCATAGATGAACGTGCGTTGCGGTACGACGGTGAAGTCGATTTCCGGGTCTTTGACGATTTGCTCGACCAGGGCCAGCGGCAGTTTCGATTGTTCTACGCGGATATAGGCCTGGGCGGCGGCGGGTTTGTCGGCCTTGATGATTTTCTCGGCTTCAGCCAGTGCGTCGTAGAACGCCTTGTAGGTTTTCGGGTTTTCGTCGTGGAATTTTTCTGTGGTGTAGAGCACGTTGAACGTCGCCGGGCCGCCGAGGATGTCGTAGGAACTCAGCACTTTGTGCACGTTAGGGTTTTGCAGCGCCTGATACTGAAACGGTGGGCTGGAGAAATGCGAGTTGATTTCCGAGCCGCCGGCGATCAGCGCGGCGGTGGCGTCCGGGTGCGGCAGGCTGACCGAAATGTTATCGAATTTCTTGAACTGGTCGTCGCCGAATTCCTTGGCGGTTTCGATCTGCAGCGTGCGCGACTGGAAGCCTACGCCCGCGGCTGGCACGGCGATGCGGTCCTTGTCGCTGAAGTCCTTCAGGGTTTTGATGTTCGGGTTGTTGGTCAGCAGATAATTGGGCATCGAGCCCAGCGCGGCGATGGCTTTGACGTTCTGTTTGCCCTTGGTGCGGTCCCACACGGTGAGCATCGGCGGCACGCCGGCGGAGACCACGTCCAGCGCACCGGTCAGCAGCGCTTCGTTCATGGCGGTGGCGCCGGAAATGCTGTTCCAGTCGACCTTGATCTCCAGGCCCTGGGCCTTGCCATGTTTCTCGATCAGTTGTTGGTCGCGCACGACGTCGAGAATCAGGTAACCAATGCCGAATTGCTGGGCGATGCTGATCTTGCCTTCGGCCTGAGCGCCGCTACTGAACAGCGCGCCCGCTGCCAGAGTAGCGGCCAACAGAGTCAGCGCGGAACGTTTGAACGGTGTGGCCATGACAACCTCGCAGCATGGGGGTGGGCTGAAAGGTCTGACTTTATAGCTATAAAAAATAGAAATTAAATATCTTTATCGCATATCGATAGCACTGAGCGGTTGGCTGTCTGTTGCGTGGATATCGCGAGAGGCGGACGGACTTACAACAGTCTGAAACAAAAAACTCCGCTGACTTTAAAGCCGCAATACGTCCAGAACCCGTGCCCGATCTGGGTCCACGACATTTAAAGGATCGCCAGCCGCAGGTTTAAAAAGCCGATCAGCCGGCCTGTCCTTGGTATCATCACCCACACTTTTTTGACCCTTTGATGACATGCAGGCCTTTTTTGTGAGTGCTCTTTTCAACTGGCTGCGGCGGCCGAATGCCCGCCTCCTGTCCTTGATCGTTTTGGTATTGATCGTACCGGTGTGCCTGCGCGCGGCGTTGGGCTGGTCGACACCGCTGGGCTTTTTGTCGGATCTGGCCGTCGGCAGTCTGCTGGTGGTAGCACTGCATCGTCGCGCTTGGTGGCTGGCCTTGCCGGTGCTGGTGTTCTGGGCGCTGCTGGCGATCGCCACGGCAGAACTGGTCAGCGCCGTCGGCCGCCTGCCGACGCCTTCGGATATTCATTATTTGATCGACCCGCAGTTCGTCGAGAATTCCACCGGCGGCGGACTTGCGCACCCTGCCCTGGCTTTCGCTTTGTTGGGGGCATTGAGTTTCTGGCTGCTCACTCAAGTGGCCGGACGTGGTCTGTCTCGTCCGGCACTGCCGCGCGCGTTCTGGGCCGCGCCAATCGTGTTGTTCGCCGCACACTGGGCTGCGCAAAACCTGTGGCCGAACGACGGCGACGCATGGCGCCTGTACAACCTGCCGCATCAATTGCTCGCCAGTGAAGTCGCCGACCTGCAGATCCAGGCCGAGGAATGGCTGGACGGTGACCTCGAAGAGCCGACGCCCGCAATGGCGGGGCTCACCGACGTCGACCTCAATGGCCAGAAGCTGCTGACCGCGCCGGGTCAGGCGCGCAACGTGTTGATCATCGCCCTGGAAGGCATTCCCGGCGCCTACATCCGTGCCAACCGCGAGGCGATCGGCAGTCATTATCAGGAAGACCTGATGCCCAACCTCAGCCGCTGGGCCGAGCGCGGCATGAACACGCCGGATTACGTGCTGCACACCCATCAGACCATTCGCGGTCTGTACGCCATGCTCTGCGGTGACTACGACAAGCTCAACAACGGCACGCCCAAGGGCGTGGAAATGCTCACTCTCAACGAGCGCAATCAGGCCTGCCTGCCGGCGCAGCTGCGCGAGCACGGTTTCAGCACCCACTATCTACAGGGCGCCGGCCTGCGCTTCATGGCCAAAGACAAGATCATGCCGCACATCGGTTTCGATGCGACCCACGGCCTGGAATGGTTCAGCAACAGCAACTATCTGGAGTTCCCGTGGGGCAAGGATGACAAGGCGTTCTTCGAAGGCGCGCTGGATTACGTCGGCCAACTGAAAAAGCACAAACAGCCGTGGATGCTTACGTTGTTGACGGTCGGCACCCACCAGCCCTACTCCGCACCGGACGATTACCTGCAGCGCTATGAGACGCCGAAGCAGGCCGCCGTCGGTTACCTCGACGATGCGCTGGATCAGTTTCTTTCGGGGCTGGAACGCCAGGGCATTCTGAAAGACACGCTGGTGGTGATCACCTCGGATGAATCCCACGGCATCGACGGCGTGCGGCTGGCCTCTTCATGGGGTTTCAATCTGACGCTGGCACCGGAACAGGCGCAACTGCCGCGCCTGAATGCCGGGGTGTACGGCCACGTCGATCTGAGCACTTCGATCCTCGACTATTTCGACCTGCCCGTACCGACGGCGCTGAGCGGTCGTTCGCTGTTTCGCGACTACGATTCCGGGCGCGAAATCATGTCGTTCACCAACGGCAAACTGCGCTACCACAACGGTCAGGGCATTTTCTCCGAGTGCGACCTGCCGCGCCGCTGCCGCTATTACCAAAGCCCCGGCTTCATCGCCGAAAGCGCCACCTACAAAGGCACCTACAGCGGCCACCCGGCCCGGCAGATCGCCGCGCGCGCCGACGCCCTGGACCTGTCCTTGCTGCGCACGCCGCTCAACCATCGCTACCAGTTCGGCAGCAACAACATCATCCCTCTGCAAGCGCAGATAAAGGATGACTGGGCCGACAACCTGATCGGCGCGCAATACCTGGAAATGCCCAAAGGCTCACACACCCGCGTACGCCTCACCGTGCGTTCGGTCGACCCGCAGCAGGCGGCGTACATTCAGCTCAAGGCCAAGGAATTCGAACAGGACGTGCAACTGGGCCTGCCGGCAGAAATGGTCGCCACGGCGGATCAGCCACTGGAGATGGATTTCAGTTTCGACAACCCACAACCGCGCAAGGCCTTTTCGTTTCATTTGTTGGGGTATGGGAATGGCGCGGTCGAAGTCAGCGACTTCAGCGTCATCACCGAATTGCCTGGCCAGGACGACATCCTCGACGACGTGCCGGAGGACGACACCGCGCAATCGAGCTAACCCCTGTAGGAGCTGCCGAAGGCTGCGATCTTTGCTTTTGATTTATCGGTGAACAACAAGATCAAAAAAACGCAGCCTTCGGCAGCTCCTGCATGTGCGGCGAAAGAGTTTGCCTATCAGTGTCCAATAGTCGGGCTATTAGCCGAGTTGCCAACTCGGGTCTAGCCTTACCAGTCCGAAGTCGGCACGAGCCGGCCGCAGACCTGATAGGGATACGAACATGGCAAACGAATCGAAATGCCCGTTCAACCACGCCGCCGGTGGCGGTACGACGAACCGTGACTGGTGGCCGAACCAACTCAACCTCAAGATCCTCAGCCAGCATTCACCCAAGTCCGATCCGCTGGGCCAGGACTTCGACTACGCCAAAGCCTTCAAAAGCCTCGACTTCCAGGCTCTGAAACAAGACATCAAAGCGCTGATGACCGACTCCCAGGACTGGTGGCCAGCCGACTTCGGCCATTACGGTCCGTTGTTCGTGCGCATGGCCTGGCACAGCGCCGGGACCTATCGCACCGCCGATGGCCGGGGTGGTGCCGGTTCCGGTCAGCAACGCTTTGCGCCGCTCAACAGCTGGCCGGACAACGTCAGCCTCGACAAGGCCCGCCGCCTGCTCTGGCCGATCAAGCAAAAATACGGACGCAATATTTCCTGGGCCGACCTGATCGTGCTCACCGGCAACGTCGCCCTGGAATCCATGGGCTTCAAGACCTTCGGTTTCTCCGGCGGCCGCGCGGATGTCTGGGAACCGGATGAAGACGTTTATTGGGGCTCGGAAACCGAGTGGCTCGGCGGCGACAACCGTTATGGCAAAAGCAACGGCCCGGTGCAGGAACCCGGCGACGGCACACTGGTGGCTGAGCCCGACTTGCATGGCCGCGAAGAAAGCCGCACCGATCAGGGCGAACGCAATCTGGAAAATCCCCTCGCCGCCGTGCAGATGGGCTTGATCTACGTGAACCCGGAAGGTCCTGAAGGCAACCCGGACCCGGTGGCCTCGGCCAAGGACATTCGCGAAACCTTCGGCCGCATGGCCATGAACGACGAAGAAACCGTGGCGCTGATCGCCGGCGGTCATGCGTTCGGCAAGACCCACGGCGCCGGCCCTGCCGACAATGTCGGTGCCGAACCGGAAGCGGCCGGCCTTGAACAACAAGGTCTGGGCTGGAAAAACGCTTTCGGCACCGGGAAAGGCGCCGACACCATCACCAGCGGCCTGGAAGTCACCTGGACCACCACGCCAACACAGTGGAGCAACAACTATCTGGAAAACCTGTTCGGCTTCGAATGGGAGCTGAGCAAAAGCCCGGCGGGCGCCAATCAGTGGCAACCGAAAAACGGCGCCGGTGCAGGCACCGTTCCCCACGCTCACGATCCGAACAAGAAGCTCTCGCCGACCATGCTCACCTCCGACCTGGCGCTGCGTTTCGATCCAGCCTATGAGCAGATCTCGCGACGCTTCCTGGCCAATCCCGATCAGCTCGCCGACGCGTTCGCCCGCGCCTGGTACAAGCTGATCCATCGCGACATGGGGCCACTCTCTCGCTACCTCGGCCCGGAACTGCCGCAAGAGGAGTTGCTCTGGCAAGATCCGCTGCCCGACGTAACGCATGCGCTGATCGATGACAGCGACGCCACGGCGCTGAAGAACAAGGTGCTGGATTCAGGACTGTCGGTCTCGCAACTGGTCTCCACCGCGTGGGCGGCAGCGTCGACCTTCCGCGGCTCGGACAAGCGCGGCGGTGCCAACGGCGGGCGCTTGCGTCTGGCCCCACAGAAGTTCTGGCAGGCCAACCAGCCGGAGCAACTGGACAAGGTGCTGAGCACACTCGAAGGCATTCAGAACGACTTCAACAACGGCGCGGCCGGTGGCAAGAAGATCTCGCTGGCCGACTTGATTGTGCTGGCCGGCAATGCCGGGGTGGAGAAAGCCGCGCAAAACGCCGGGCATTCGGTGTCGGTGCCGTTCTCACCGGGCCGCGTCGATGCTTCGCAGGAGCAGACCGATGTCGAATCGTTCGGCTTCCTCGAACCGATCGCCGACGGTTTCCGCAATTACAGCAAAGGCAAATACACGGTTGCGGCGGAAACCCTGCTGATCGACAAGGCGCAATTGCTCACCCTCACCGCGCCGGAAATGACCGTACTGGTGGGTGGTCTGCGGGTGTTGAACACCAACGTCGGGCAGACCCGGCATGGCGTGTTCACCGACCAAACCGAAGCGCTGAGCAATGACTTCTTCACCCACCTGCTGGACATGGGTGTGGAGTGGACGCCGACCTCGCGGGATGCCGACGAGTTCGAGGGTCGTGATCGCCAGACCGGAGCGGCGAAATGGACGGCGACGCGGGTGGATCTGGTGTTCGGCTCGAATGCGCAATTGCGCGCATTGGCCGAGGTGTATGCCAGTTCCGACGCGAAGACGCAGTTCGTCAACGATTTCGTCAAGGCATGGACGAAGGTGATGAATCTGGACCGGTTTGATCTGCGTAAATAGCTGGTTGTTGTGCCAATGAAAATGCCGCTCGTTGAGCGGCATTTTTGTGTCTGCTTTGCCCTCTTCCAATGGGAGAGGGGGAAAGGGAGCCGATCGAGGGCTTTCCAGATCCTGAGTTCGACTCGGTAATTCAGGTCGGCGGATAGAAAAAGGCACCTCGGTCAGTCCCCTCTCCCTCTGGGAGAGGGTTAGGGTGAGGGGCGGTGATCATCAAAATCAAAAGATCGCAGCCTCGTTTCACTCGACAGCTCCTACAGGATCGGGTTACGCCAGGCTTTTGCTTACCACTTCATACACGTCGCTGGACAACGCTCCGGACGCCAGGATCCGCTCCAGCTCACCCTTCATCAGCGCCTGACGCGCGCTGTCGTATTTGCGCCAGCGGGTCAGCGGCGCCAGTTGGCGTGAAGCGATCTGTGGGTTGAAGCCGTTCAGTTCGATCACCAGATCGGCGAGGAAGCGATAGCCGGAGCCGTCCGCCGCGTGGAAGTTGATCAGGTTCTGCCCGGCGAAGGCGCCGATCAGTGCGCGCACCTTGTTCGGGTTCTTGATGTTGAACGCCGGGTGCTGCATCAATGCCTTCACGCGCTCCAGCCCGCCTGGCAAGGTGCTGCCGGCCTGCACGCTGAACCACTGATCCATGACCAGCGGATTGTCCTTGAAGTGCTCGGCGAAACTGGCCAAAGCCGCGGCCTTCTGCTCTTCGAACGGCGAGTTGACCAGCACCGCCAGCGCGGTCAGGCGCTCGGTCATGTTGTCGGCCGTCTCGAACTGCTCCAGCGCCGCCGCCAGGACTTCCGGCTTGCCGCTGAGCATCAGGTACGACAGGGCAATATTCTGCAGCGCGCGTCGGGCGAAGTGCTCGGCCTCGGCTACGTACGGAGTCTTTTTCGACAGATCGCGGTTGGCCTGATAACGCAGCCACAGCGCTTCGAACAAGCCTTCGGCCAGTTGCTTGCGGGCAAATTCGCGCGCGACATGAATCGCCTCGACGTCGGCCACTTCGCTGATCTCGGTAAGATACGCCTCACCCGGCAACGAGAGCATTTCGGCGACCATCGCCTGATCCAGCGACTCGTCGGACAGCACCGTGCGCAGCGCCGACACCAGACGCGGATCGAGCGTCAGGCTCTCGCCCTTCTGATGCTGAGCGATCAGTTCCTGCAGCACTTGCACCGCCAATTGCTGACCGGCATCCCAGCGGTTGAAGCCGTCGCTGTCGTGCTGCATGAGGAACATCAGTTGATCGCGGTTATACGGGAAGCTCAGTTTCACCGGCGCCGAGAAGCCACGCAGCAGCGATGGCAACGGCTGTTCGTTGATATCGATGAAAGTGAAGGTCTGTTCGGCTTCGGTCACCGAAATCACCCGAGTGGTGCCTTGTGCCGAGGCTTCGCCAGCCAGACGCAGGGCGATTTCGTTGCCCTGGCTGTCGAGCAGGCCGAGCTCGACCGGAATCACGAACGGTAGTTTTTCCACCTTGTCCGGAGTCGGCGGGCAGCTCTGGCGGAAGGTCAGGCTGTAGGTTTTCGCGGCGGCGTCATAGGACTCGGACACTGCCAGACGTGGCGTGCCGGCCTGGCTGTACCAGCGCTTGAACTGACTGAGGTCGACGCCATTGGCGTCTTCCATGGCCTTGACGAAATCGTCACAGGTCACGGCCTGACCATCGTGGCGTTCGAAATACAGATCGCTGCCCTTACGGAAACCTTCGGCACCGAGCAAGGTGTGGATCATGCCAACCACTTCCGAACCCTTTTCGTACACGGTCAGGGTGTAGAAGTTGGAAATCTCGATGAAGCTGTCCGGGCGCACGGCGTGGGCCATGGGGCCGGCATCTTCGGCGAACTGGTGGGTGCGCAGATAGGCCACGTCCTGAATGCGCTTGACCGTCGCCGAGTTCATGTCCGAGGAGAAACCGGCGTCGCGGAACACCGTGAAGCCTTCCTTGAGCGACAGCTGGAACCAGTCGCGGCAGGTCACGCGGTTGCCCGACCAGTTGTGGAAATATTCGTGGGCTACGATCGCCTCGACCCGCTGATGCGCGGCGTCGGTGGCGGTTTCGGCGCGGGCCAGCACGGCGCTGGAGTTGAAGATGTTGAGGCCCTTGTTCTCCATCGCGCCCATGTTGAAATCGTTGACCGCGACGATCATGAAGATGTCCAGATCGTACTCGCGACCGTAGACCTCTTCATCCCAGCGCATGGATTTCTTCAGGCTGTTCATCGCGTGCTGGCACTTGTCGATGTTTTCCGGCTCGACGTAAATGCGCAGCGCGACATTGCGCTGGCTCATGGTGGTGAAGGTGTCTTCGACGCACCACAGATCACCGGCGACCAGTGCAAACAGGTACGCCGGTTTCTTGAACGGATCTTCCCAGGTCGCCCAGTGCCGGCCGTCTTCGCCAGGGCCGGAAGCGATCGGGTTACCGTTGGAGAGCAGCACCGGGTAGCTGTGCTGTTCGGCCACCACTGTGGTGGTGAACTTGCTCATCACGTCCGGGCGGTCGAGGTAATAGGTGATCTTGCGGAAGCCTTCGGCCTCGCACTGGGTGCAGAACATCGTGCCGGACTTGTACAGGCCTTCCAGCGCGGTATTGGTTTCCGGGTGGATGCGCACGCTGGTGTCGAGCGTGAACGTTTCGCTGGTTGGCTGCAGGGTCAGGTGGCTGTCGGAGACTTGATAGTCGGCAGCGCTCAGCTCCTGGTCCGCCAGCGTCACCGAGATCAGCTCCAGTTGCTGGCCGTCGAGCACCAGTGGCGGCAAGCCGGCACCGCGCTCAGGGTTGCGGCGCATCACCAGTTGCGCGTGAACCAGGCTGTGGTCCTCGAACAACTCGAAGGTCAGGTGCGTTTCGTCGATCAGGTACTCGGGCGCCTGATAGTCCTTGAGGTAAATCATCTTCGGTTGTTCGGTGCGCATGCTGGAATCCTTATTGATGCACGGCGAGCTGGTAGGCCGTGTATTTACGAATGTTGATCACGCCGGTGTCGAAGATCAGGTACTGGCCCTTGATCCCCAGCAGCGTGCCTTCGGCAATCGGGTTCTTGTCCAGGTTGAAGCTGACGATTTTCGCCGGGTATTGTTCGACGGGATAGCGGATTTCCAGCGGTTCGACATCGGCAATCGTCTGAATTGCCTGTAGGCCGAATCGCTCCTGCAAACCTTGCAGGCCTTCGGCGCAGCTTTCGAACAACTGATCGCGCACCTGCGCCAGATCCACCGCCGCCGCGTCGCCCTTGAGCAATGCGCGCCAGTTGGTCTTGTCCGCCACCTGACTGCGGAACAGGTCTTCGACAAACCCCGATTGCTGGCGTGTCGACACGCGCATGATCGGCAGCGCCTGACTCGCGCCCTGATCGAGCCAGCGGGTCGGCAACTGCGTAGCACGGGTGATGCCAACCTTGATGCCTGACGAATTGGCCAGGTAAACCACATGGTCGGTCATACAGAATTTCTCGCCCCACTCCGGATCGCGGCAGGTGCCGGCGTCGAAATGGCAGCGCTCGGGGCTCATGATGCACAGGTCGCATTGCGCCAGTTTGGTCATGCACGGGTAGCAATAGCCCTGACTGAAACTGGTTTTGGTCCTGCGCCCGCAATGGCTGCAATGGATCGCGCCCAGGAACTCCAGACGCAGCGTGCTGCCGATCAACGGATTGACCGGCACCTCGACATCATCCAGACGAAACGCGTACTGCACGTTCGGCCCGTCCAGGCGCGCCGACATTTTGCTGATTGCACCGCGGCCAATCTCGATCAATGGATGGCATCCGACTTGAACAGGATGTTCGGCACTTCGATCGACTTCGACGCACACTCTTGCGGGCCCATGTAACCGGTGCGCTGGTCTTCCGGCAGGTTCTGGATTTCCCAGGCGATCATCGCCTGCAACGACAGCTCGCGCTGTTCGGCGGTGAGTTTGTTGCCGTCCGACCATTTGCCGATTTCCACGGCCAGTTTCAGGCTCTCGTAGATGTCCGGGGTGATGTTGCTGATCATGTCGTTGAAAGAGGACATCAGGGTCTCCGTGCTCTTTACTGAAGCAAAAATTTTAGACGGCCAGTTTACGGCGGTTATACAAACCGCCCAACAAACCGGTGAAGCATCCGATGAGTAACCCGCTCAGGTGCGCGGCGTTGGCGATCTGGCCGAAACCGATCAGCGAGACCAGCCCGGACATGCACACCACCAGCCACACCAGCATCATCACCAGCACCCCGCGCGGCAGGCGATAGGCCGGGTTCGGCGCCAGCAACTGGAAGATCCAGCAATGCCCGAGCAAACCGTAGAGCACGCCGGACAGCCCACCAAACAGGCTCGGGCCGCTCCAGACGAACTGCGCATAGTTGGACACCAGACTGAACAGCAGCGTCAGGCCGATCAGGTTGATGCTGCCCTGGCGCGACTCGATGCGCCGCCCCAGCTCCCAGTACCACATGCCGTTCATGGCCAGATGGAGGATGCCGAAGTGGATCAGCATCGGCGTGATCAGCCGCCACCACTGCCCTGCTGCCAGACTGTCGGCCAGCGGCGTGAAGTGGATGTACTCGCCGATCACGCGGAAATCGAGGAAGGTCAGCCAGCGCAGCGTTTCCAGATTTTCGCCGAGAAAGGTCAGACCGCCGACGATCAGGCTCAACAGCAGAATGAATCCGGTGGCCCTGGCGTGTTTCAGCTGTTCGGCAAAACCCGGCCTTTTGAAGGTCTGGCCCACAGGCATGTCCAGTTGCTGATCCGGGTCGCCGGCCGGGAAGCGCTCGTACAGCGAACGCACGTCCTCGCTGATTTCCTCCGGCGCCCACAGCACCTGCTCGCCCGCTGCTTCGCTGACCCGATGGGGCACTTGCATACGTTGCAGCAGCTTGACGAAGCCGCTCAAATCCACCGCCAACGGCAGGCGCAATACCGCTACCGCACTCATTGCAGCACCTCCGGCCGCTCGACATCGACCCAGACGAATTTTTGCGGATCCAGGCGCGTTTCCTGATCCAGACGATAGGCCACCAGTTTGCCGTAGAGCACGGCGCTGTAATCCAGGCACGCGAGGTTCGGGCGGATCGGCGCCGGTTTGCCGCTGCGCCAGTAGTGGCCGACGAACAGCAACGGTTCGTCGACGCCATAGCGCAGCAGGGAATTCTTTTCAATGGACGTCAACGGCGTTTGCGCGACAGGTTCCGGCAACGCATCTGGCTGGAACACGATATCGCCGTAGGTTTTGGGGTCGTCTTCCCAGAACTTGGTGCGGAAGAACGAACGCACCAGACCGTCGCCGCTGGTCATGGTCAGGCCGCCCGGCAGGCGCATATCGGTGCCACGCAGCAAACGGTCGAACACGGTGCAGGCGAAACTGCCGGGAACGGCCGACGCCTGGAGGAAATGCTCATCGACGCAGCCGTCGGGGAACAACGCCTGCAGCGGCTCGATCAAGCCGGCATCCCAGCAGGCGTGGACGACGCGGAAGCGTCCGGCATCGACGAACAGCGGCAGCTCGTAGAACCACTGCTGGAAGTCATGCCAGTCGCCCGGATGGTTTTCGAATTGCGTCAGGGTTTCCTGCAGCAGGCGCGCATGGCGCTTGGTGTGTTCGCGCACGAACTGCTTGCCGCTGCCCGGTGGCGCCGGAGTCACCCAACCGAGCGCGTTGAATTCATGGTTGCCCATGATGCACAGCGCCTGCCCCGCCTCGACCATGTCGTGGACGATATGCAGCGCCTCGCGAATCCGCGGGCCACGGTCGATGATGTCGCCGACGAACACCGCCATGCGTGAAGGATGGCGCCAGACCCCGCCCTGCTTGTGATAACCGAGACGGTCCAGCAAGTGTTCGAGGGTCAGAGCGCATCCGTGCACGTCACCGATCAGGTCGTAACTGCGCGCGGGATCGAGCATCAGTCGCCTCCACCCCCCAGCTTGCTGCCCCAGCCAAGCTTGGTCCGGCACACCTCGTAGTAATTGTGATCGAGCGGATGAATCAGGCGCAGTTTCTGCGCTTTCTTGCTCACGGTAATGGTGTCGCCCGGTGCGCAGGTGAAGTGGTTCTGGCCGTCGCAGGAGACCTGCGGGTAGATCTGCATATCTTTGGACACGACGATTTTCAGCTCACTGTTGCCATCGACCACGATTGGCCGTCCCGACAAGGTATGGGGGTACATCGGCACAATCACAATAGCGTCGAGCTTGGGATGCATGATCGGCCCGCCGGCAGACAACGCGTAAGCAGTGGACCCGGTGGGCGTGGCGACGATCAGGCCGTCGGCCTTCTGGCTGCAGACGAACTGGCCGTCGATGTACAACTCGAACTCGATCATCCGCGTCGATTTGCCCGGGTGCAGCACCACATCGTTGAGCGCATCGCCCTGGCCGATGGCCTCGCCATGGCGACGCACTTCGGCTTGCAGCAGGAAGCGGTTTTCCACCAGATAGTGGCCGTCGAGCACTTCGGCGACCTTGATTTCCAGCTCGTCCGGGCGAATATCAGTGAGGAAGCCAAGGCTGCCACGGTTGATGCCCAGAACCGGAATATTGTGCCTGGCCAGCGCCCGCGCGGCGCCGAGCAGGCTGCCGTCACCGCCGACGACGATGACCATGTCGCAGACTTCGCCGAGCATCTTGCGCGACGAGGTTTGCAGGCCGTGGCCCGGCAGGACTTCAGCGATGGTGTCTTCGAGGATCACATGCAGGTGACGGTCGAGCAGAAAGCGTTTCAGTCGGCGGACGGTATCCAGCACCTGGGAACTGCCCAGGCGACCGATGATGCCGATATTACGAAATTGCTCCATGGGACCTCTGCGGACAATCGAAAACGCGAAAACCCGATTATGGGCGAAAGCGCCAGATAGACAAAATCCTTTCAGCCTCAAGGGTGGGCTCAGGTTTAAGGCTATGCTCGCAAGATGATCCTGTTTCCCGATTTGCTTCAGCTGCCCCATCAATTACGCCATCCCGAAGTGCGGGACCTGGCGTGGGTGATCCTCGCGCCGCCGATGCTCGCCGACACGCCGTGGCCACAGCGCCATCCGCTGGCCGGCAGCGACTGGGTGCACGACCCGCAGCGTCTCGAACACTGGCTGCGTCAGCTCGACCGCGACAGTTACGGCCTGCTGCAATGGCTGTCCCAGGCGCGCACCCGGCGTCTGGGCCTGTATTACGAACGCCTGTGGCAGTTCGCCGTGGAGCATGCGCCGGGCATCGAACTGATCGCCGCCAACCTGCCGATCCGCCGCGCCGGGCACACCCTCGGCGAACTGGACATGCTGTTGCGTGACCGCGACGGCGTGCACCATCTGGAACTGGCGATCAAGCTCTACCTGGGCCCGCAGGCTGGCGACGGCCGCGATCCCGCGCAGTGGCTGGGGCCGGGTTGTCATGACCGGCTGGATCGCAAACTGGCGCATCTGGCCGAGCATCAGTTACCGATCTCGGCGCGCCCGGAAAGCCGCGAAGCGCTGGCGGCGCTGGACATCGAAACGTTCAGCGCGCAGTTGTGGCTGGGCGGTTATCTGCTGTATCCGTGGCCCCGGCAGGCCGACTCACCAAACGGCGCCCATCCGCAACATCTGCGTGGCAGTTGGCTGCATCAGCAGGACTGGCCGGCGTTTGTCGCGCAACGTCCGCCAGGACGCTGGCAACCCCTGCCCCGCCACGCCTGGCTGGCGCCGGCGCACTACCCGGCGGATCAGGTCTGGGCGGATGAGCATTTGCGTTTGTGGCTGCAAGACCTGCCAGCGTTGGCCCCGGCGCAATTGATGGTGCGCCTGACCGAGAATGCCCAAGGCGAATGGGAAGAGGCGGAGCGGTTGTTTCTGGTGGCGGATCTCTGGCCGAATGTCCCCGGCCAAGCCTGAGATTTGTGGTGCCTGTGCCACCGCCATCGCGAGCAGGCTCACTCCTACAGGGGAACGCATTTCAAATTGTAGGAGTGAGCCTGCTCGCGATTGGGGTCAGCCCGGTCTACAGCGAAAGCCGCAAAGCCAGCGCCGCCAACGTCACCAGCAACACCGGTACGGTCAACACAATTCCGACACGGAAGTAATAGCCCCAGCCAATATGGATGCCCTTGCGCTCCAGCACATGCAGCCACAACAACGTCGCCAGACTGCCGATCGGGGTGATCTTCGGCCCCAGGTCGCTGCCAATCACGTTGGCATAGATCATCGCCTCCTTGATCACCCCGCTGGCCTGACTCGCGTCGATTGACAGCAAGCCGATCAGCACGGTCGGCAGGTTGTTCATGATCGACGACAACAGCGCCGTCAAAACCCCGGTGCCCATGGCCGCACCCCACACGCCGTGGCCGGCGAATACGTCCAGCCACCCGGCGAGGTAACTGGTGAGTCCGGCATTGCGCAGGCCGTACACCACCAGGTACATGCCCAGCGAGAAAATCACGATCTGCCACGGCGCTTCTTTCATCACTTTGCGCGTGGAGATCTTGTGGCCGCGCGCGGCGATACCCAGCAGCAGCGCGGCGCACACCGCGGAAATAGCGCTGATCGGAATGCCCAGCGGTTCGAGGGCGAAGCAGCCGATCAACAGGATCACCAACACCGCCCAACCGGCTTGGAACGTCGCCTTGTCGTGGATCGCGGTGCTCGGGTTTTCCAGTTGTTCAGGGTCGTAAGACGCAGGAATGTCGCGGCGAAAGAACCACAGCAACATGCCCAACGTCGCCGCAACGCTGACGAAGTTGACCGGCACCATCACCGCGGCATAGCGGTTGAAGCCGATGTGGAAGAAGTCCGCGGAAACGATGTTGACCAGGTTCGACACCACCAGCGGCAGGCTCGCCGTATCGGCGATGAACCCGGCGCCCATGACGAAGGCCAGGGTCGCCGCTGGCGAGAATCGCAGCGCCAGCAGCATTGAAATCACGATCGGCGTGAGAATCAGCGCCGCGCCGTCATTGGCGAACAGCGCCGAGACCAGCGCGCCGAGCAGCACCATGAAGGCAAACAGCTTGCGCCCACTGCCCCGCCCCCAACGCGCCACATGCAGCGCCGCCCAATTGAAAAAGCCGGCCTCGTCAAGCAGCAGGCTGATGATGATCAGTGCGACGAAGGTGCCGGTGGCGTTCCAGATGATCTGCCAGACCAGCGGAATATCCGTGAGATGAACGACGCCGAAGATCAACGCCAGCACGGCGCCCAGCGTTGCACTCCAGCCGACGCCGAGGCCTTTGGGTTGCCAGATGACGAGGGTGATGGTCAGCAGGAAAATCAGTGACGCAGCGAGCATTCGCAGAAGCCTTCAAAAAGTCAGTAGATAAAACTGTAGGAGTGAGCCTGCTCGCGATAGCGGTGTATCAGTCAGCATTATTGTCAGCTGAAAGACCGCTATCGCGAGCAGGCTCACTCCTACATGGGACCGTGTACGAGATTACTTCTTGTGTTGCTCTACGAACTGGCCGTAGGCATCGATGAATTTCTGCAGGAACGGCTTCACCGATTCGCTCAGCTTGCCCGCTTCGTCAAACGCATTGCCCGCACCGCCCAGATACGCTTCCGGCTGTTGCAGGCAATGGATATCGAGGAAAACAAAGGTCTGGCGCAGGTGCTGGTTGGCGCCGAAACCGCCGATGGCGCCTGGCGATACGCTGATCACCGCGCCGGGCTTGCCGCTCCACGCGCTCTGGCCATAAGGACGGGAGCCGACGTCGATGGCGTTCTTCAACGGTGCCGGGATCGAGCGGTTGTACTCGGGGGTGACAAACAGCACTGCGTCGGATGACGCCACTTTCTGACGGAAAGTGCTGTAGGCTGCGGGCGGAGAATCGCCGTCGATGTCCTCGTTGTACAACGGCAGTTCACCGATTTCGACAATCTCGAGCTTGAGATTGGCCGGTGCCAGTTCGGCGAGGGCCAGTGCGACTTTGCGATTGATCGATGCTTTGCGCAGGCTACCGACCACTACAGCGACGTTGTAGACATTGCTCATGGAAGACTCTCGATGGTCTGTGGGAAGAGTCGCTAGTTATAGATGATCCAGTGACGCTTTCACCAGTGATCATTGGTTTTTCCTGCGCTAGGAATATTTTTTTCCTGTAAGAAAACTTACCGAGCTTGGTGACGGTCTACAAAGCCGCAAATCAAGCGTTTTATCTCCAGAGGTTCTAAGCAGATGGCAGCAGTACTCGTCGGTCAGTTTCATGCAAGAGACGCGGAAGGCCGTGTTTATTCCGTGCATGAATTCCAGGAATCGAACCCGTCTGCAGGCGGATCCACTGGCTCGGAGCCCATTTACAGACTGGCCATTGGCGATCGCGTCAACAAGGTCAGTGACAGCGAGTTTCTCCTGGTTCAATCAGGCATTACCCTGATCCGCGAACCTGAGCCAACCGTCGCTCAATAACCCTGCGTTATGAGCAGAAGTCATGCGTGCAGACTTGGGGTAGGATTCAGCGTCTGACCCCACCTGCTGAACATGGACTTCACGCATGCGTTTACGCCACATCGAAGTGATTCAGGCGCTCTTGCAGACCGGTCACCTGGGCACCGCCGCCGAATGGCTGCAATTGCCCGTGACCGAGGTCGAAGAGCGTTTGCGCGAAGCCGAGAGTCAGCTGGGGTTCATGCTGTTTGCCAGCGTTCGCGGGCGCCTGCAATCGACGCCCGAAGCGCGCGCCCTGCAGGTGGAAATCGCACACGTCTATGAAGCGCTGGAGCCGGTGCAGCGTCTGGCCAGCAGCCTCAAGCAATACCTCGCCCCGCCCTTGCGCATCATTGGCACCCCGCCGCTGGCCCAACAATTACTGCCACAAAGTCTTGCGACCCTGCGCCGACGCTTGCCCGACGCACCTTGCAGCCTCCTCAGCGCGCCGACACGCGACATCGTCCGCAGCCTGTTATTGCGCGAAAGCGATCTGGGCCTGAGCCTGCACGATCCCGAACACCCCGACATCCACTGTCAGCCGCTGGCCCAGGGCAAGCTGCAATTGCTTGCGCCGCACGGCTGGCTGCAACCGAAACAGAAATATATCTCTCTGGCAGACCTGGCCGGTCAGGCCATGGTCGGTCTCGAAGGTCAGGATCCGCTGAGCCCGGCACTGGAAAACAAGCTGCAGGCGTTGCGCCCGGCACCGAGCATTCAGACCCGCGTGCAGACCCATCAGATGATGCGCAGCATGGTCGAGGCCGGCGAAGGTCTGGCCATCGTCGATCCGTTCACCGCTTTGGGCGCTCGCGCCAGTGGGCTGGACGTTTGCCCGCTGTCACCGGCGGTGCTGATCAGCCTCTACGCCCTGACCTTCAAGCACGCCGCGCCGTCAGCGGCGATTCAGTCGCTGCTGGCGATCATCACGGAACAAGCCGAGGCGATGCTGTCGAGCTGAGGGGTTTTTCCAACGGGTTGTCGAACAGGCGATACCAGAACAACGCGACTTCGGCGGTGTGTGGATCGATGCCGCGATAGCGCAGTTGATCGATGCCGCCAATCACGTAACCGCAGCGCTCATACAGCCGACAGGCGCCGAGGTTGTTGTTCTGGGTTTCGAGCATGATGCCCGGCAGCTTTTTCTTGCGACTCCAGAACTGCGCCACATCGAGCAGCGCCTTGGCCACCCCGTGGCGCCGGGCCGGGGCGTGCACCGCCAGTTCATCGATGTGGGCGAAGCCGTTCCAGTTGGTGCTGATCACCAGATGGCCGACCGGCTCGTCGTCCAGATACGCCATGAAAATTGCGCTGTCGGGCGCGTTGTGAAAGGCGCTGAACTCCTCCGGATCGATGCCGTAGCACTTGCGGTACGGCACGATCGGCGTCACCGGCCATTGTGCGACCGGTTTGCCGATCACGGCTGCACCATAGGCGGCGACCTCGAAACTGAAGTCGCTGCCCCAGATATACGGCGCAAAACCTTCGTCGGCGACGCGTACCGACAACCCTGGGTATTTCGGATTCATGACCGGTTGCATACTGGGAAAGGTCCTCATTCCTTGACGCAGCCGACGCTGTCGACCTTGATGTCGCGATGGATGATTGCCAGCGCAAATTTCAACTGTTTGTACATGAGGCTCAGTGTCCTGAGGCGGCAGATCTGCACCCGCCAATGCACTCAGGGTAGAGGGTTGCAGCGAATGTGGCGAGGGTGGCAACTTGGCTTCATGTCGCCAAACGCAAAAAATCGCAGCCTTCCTCGTCTCTCAACTCTGGAATGCAATCCCCGTAGGAGCTGCCGAAGGCTGCGATCTTTTGATCTTCAGTTCTTTTGATTTTTCGATCATTCAGGCCTGCGCATCAGCCTCGGCAATCTGCGTCCACAACGCCGGCGCTCCCGCCGATTTGGCGATGATTTCCAACCGCACCAGATGCGCCGCCAGTTCGTCTTCGGTCGCGCGGATGATGCGCGCTGGCTGGCGATCGACCGGCAGACGGCGGATTTCCGTGGCCGAATTATCCGCGCCCTCACCCGTGCCGTTGCCGTCGGAGGCGTTGCCGGCCAGCGACAGGCTGGTCTGGCCGCCGGTCATGGTCAGGTAGACGTCGGCGAGAATCTCCGAGTCGAGCAAGGCGCCGTGCAGTTCACGGCCGGAGTTGTCGACGCCGTAACGTTTGCACAACGCATCGAGGCTGTTGCGCTGTCCCGGGTGACGTTCCCGGGCCATCATCAGGGTGTCGAGGATCGTGCAGTGCTGGGTGATGTCAGCGCGATCGTGCTGGCCCATCAAGGCGAATTCGTTGTTGATGAAGCCAACGTCGAACGCCGCGTTGTGGATGATCAGCTGCGCGCCTTTGATGAATTCGAAGAACTCGTCGGCGACCTCGGCAAAGCGCGGCTTGCCGACGAGGAATTCATTGGTGATGCCGTGCACACCGATCGCCCCCTCGTCGCTCTCGCGATCCGGCTGCAGATAAACGTGAAAGTGCCGGCCCGTCAGGCGCCGACCGATCAGTTCGACGCAACCGATTTCAATGATCCGGTGACCATCGGTCACCGGCATGCCGGTGGTTTCGGTATCGAGTACAACGGATCTGGTGGCCATCAGTGCTCAGCTCTCAACGGGTCAATCGTGCAAAGGCGCGGATGTTAACACGCTCGGTGGGGTGTTTCAGTCAGACCGTGGCGAGTCCTTCGCGAGCAGGCTCGCTCCCACATTGGAATGTATTCCAATTCAAGGTCTGGAATACATTTCCCTGTGGGAGCGAGCCTGCTCGCGAATGAGGCACCACGGACTATCAGGAAAACTCAGGACTGTTTGTACCCACGAACCTCATCCACGCCACGATTGGCCAACTGGTCCGCCCGCTCGTTACCGTGATGGCCGATGTGCCCGCGCACCCATTTCCAGCTGACTTTGTGGCGGTTGACCTGCTCGTCCAGTTCTTTCCACAGATCGGCGTTCTTCACCGGTTCTTTCGCGGCAGTTTTCCAGCCGCGCTTCTTCCAGTTGGCCATCCACTCGTTGATGCCTTTCATCACGTATTGCGAGTCAGTCACCAGCAGCACTTCGCACGGGCGCTTGAGTGCTTCGAGGCCGCGGATCGCGCCGAGCAGTTCCATGCGGTTGTTGGTGGTGTTGGCCTCGCCGCCCCACAGTTCCTTTTCGACGCCCTTGCACACCAGCAGAGCGCCCCAGCCACCCGGGCCGGGATTGCCCTTGCAGGCGCCGTCGGTGAACAGTTCTACGGTGTCGACGCTTTCCACGCTTTCGCTCATGCCAGTCTTTCCAGAAAAATGCCTGTCCTGCCAATCACGGATCGACAATGACCGCGGCCGGGACAAGCCCGGCCACAAATAAAAGAGGGTTTACGGTTCGATGCGGCGACGGTTGACCTTGGCCATCGGCAGCGGAATCAGCTTGCCCATCGGCTCGCGGCGCTCCTGACGCAACGGCCTGAGCCCCACCACGATCTTGCGCGCTACCAGCAGATAGAAGCCACCGCCGGACAATTGCCAGTCACCGGCCTTGCGTTCCCAGCCGGCCAGACGGTTCTGCCACTTGGGCGACGCGAGCGGCGGACGATAGCATCCGAAGCGGCGTTTCTCCAGCGCGAAGCCCAGCAGATTAAGCCAGTCGGCGACCCGCGACGGCGATATGCAGCGCGCCTTGCGCAGGGCATCGTTGGCGAAGAAATGCCGCAGGCCCCACGTGCTCCAGGGGTTGATGCCGATGATCAGCAGATGCCCGCCCGGACGCACGCTGCTGGCCGCTTCACGCAGCAAGCCGTGGGGCGACAGGCAGAAATCCAGACCGTGCTGCATCACCACCACGTCGGCAGCATGCTCGCTCAACGGCCAGGCCTGCTCTTCGCAGACGATCTCGACCCCGGGCAACGGCGCCCCGAGCCGCACGTTGCGCTGCACTTGCGGCGCAGCGGGCGGGGTTTCGGCGGACGGGCCGTAATGCACCAGATAACCGCCGAAGAACCGGCCGAGCTCGTCATCGAGCATGCGCCGTTCTTCATCCAGCAGAAATTGCCCGAGCGGCCCCGACAGCCATTCGCGGGCGGCGCTGATCAATGCCAGCCAGTCGGGATCGGCCTGAGCGAACGCTTTATCGGTCATGTCATTCTCCAACGCGCCAGGAACTACTAAGATGCGCCAATGTTTTCCGCTTGGCGAATCCGACGATGATACAGATCAGTGCCCTGCCCGCCTTCACCGACAACTACATCTGGTTGTTACAGGATCATCAGACCCAGCGCTGTGCGGTGGTCGATCCGGGCGACGCCGCCCCGGTGCAGGCGTGGCTCGACGCGCATCCGGGCTGGGTGCTCAGCGACATCCTGATTACCCACCATCACCATGATCATGTCGGCGGTGTCGAGCGCCTGAAAGCGGCGACCGGTGCCAAAGTCTACGGCCCGGCCAGCGAACGCATCCCGGCGCGCGACGTAGCGCTGAAAGACAACGACAGCGTCAGCGTGCTCGGCTGGGACTTCGATGTCTATGCGGTGCCCGGCCACACCCTGGGGCACATCGCCTATTACCACCATGGTCTGCTGTTCTGCGGCGACACCCTGTTCGCCGCCGGTTGCGGCCGGCTGTTCGAAGGCACACCCGAGCAGATGTATCACTCGCTCAGCCGTCTCGCGGCCCTGCCGGAAGATACGCTGGTCTACTGCACCCATGAATACACTTTGAGCAATCTCAAATTTGCCGCCGCCGTCGAGCCAGGCAATCCGCACACTGCCGCTCGTCTGGAAAAGGTTACTCAGCAACGGCAGAACGGCGTGATGACGCTGCCGTCGACGCTGGCCCTGGAAAAGCTCACCAATCCGTTTTTACGCACTTCTGAAACATTGGTTACACAAAAAGTGGACGAACGGGAAGGCGCTCAAAACCGGGCGCCGAGCGAGGTGTTTGCAGTGTTGCGAGCCTGGAAAGACACGTTCTGAGCAAGCGGCTGGCGGGCAGGGAAATTCTCAATGGTTGACCGCAGGGGGTGCGCTTTCTAGAATCGCCCGACATTTTTGCCCGGAACTTACTTCCAGCCAATGTCGTCATCCATACGTAAGTCCGTCAATTCAGATGCTTTGACCCGCCTGGCGCAAGCCATCGCGGTGGCTGTGTCCGCCACGCTGGCGGGTTGTTCCAGCCACGCTCCGCAGACTGAAGCGACGCACACGCCGAACATTGCTGCGCGAGCCAAGCAGAAGCCGATCTGGCTGACCGAGAAGCCCACTCCCGTGGCGCCCCAGGACATCTGGGAACGCATGCGCCAGGGCTTCCAGTTGCAGGAAGGCCTCGGCGTCAATCCGCGCATCGAGCAACAACGCCTGTGGTTCGCCAGTAACCCCTCTTTCCTCGAGAATGCCGGCGAACGCGGCAGCCTCTATATTCATTACATCGTCGAACGCCTCGAAGAACGCAACATGCCGCTGGAACTGGCCCTGCTGCCAGTGATCGAGAGCGCCTACAACCCGATGGCCTATTCCCGTGCCGATGCCGTGGGCCTGTGGCAATTCATTCCGTCCACCGGGCGTTACTTCAACCTGCGCCAGACGCGTTTCTACGATGGCCGTCGCGACATCACCGCTTCAACCACAGCGGCGATGGACTACCTGACCCGTCTGCACGACATGTTCAACGGTGACTGGCTGCTGGCTCTGGCGGCCTATAACGCCGGTGAAGGCACGGTCAGCCGGGCGATCGAGCGCAACGAAAAGCTCGGCCTGCCCACCGACTACTGGAACCTGCCGCTGCCAGCGGAAACCCAGGCCTACGTGCCGAAACTGCTGGCACTGTCGCAGGTGGTACTGGCGCCGGAAGCCTACGGCGTCAACCTCAACCCGATCGCCAACGAACCGTACTTCCAGGTCGTCGAAATCAACCAGCGCATGGACCTGTCCAAGGTCGCTGCGGTGGCGAACATCGACGAAGACGAGCTGTTCCAGCTCAACCCGGCCTTCAAACAGCGCACCACCATCGATGGCCCGCAGCATTTGCTGGTGCCGACGTCCAAGGCGCAACTGCTGACCGCGAGTCTGCAGACCATGCGCCCGGACGAGCTGATCAGCCCGCGCTCGCTGAAGCCGGTATTCGAAGGCGCCGATCCGTCTGAAGTGGCGCAACTCAAGCGCGCTTATCGGGTCAAGCGTGGCGACAACCTCGGCTCCATCGCCAAAGCCAACAAGGTCGAGGTGAAGGATCTGCAGCGCTGGAACAAGCTGACCGGCAAGAACCTCAAGGTCGGCCAGACCCTGGTCATGCAGGACAACACCAAGCGTGCCCCGGCGCGCAAGTCCGGTCGGGTAAACACCGTGGTCGCGGCGAATACCAAGACCAAAGGCAAGGACGAGAGCAAGCAGCAGACCCAGTACAAGGTCAAGCGCGGCGACACCCTGTATGTGGTGGCCAAGCGTTTCAACGTCGAGATGCAACATCTCAAGCGCTGGAACCCGGGTGCAGGCAAGGCACTCAAGCCTGGGCAGATGCTCACGGTTTATCAGCCGCACTGACAGAAGAGCCCCTGAGATTTCGGGGGCTTTTTTTTGGATGAAGTTTTGTGGCGCCCTGAAGATCCATCCCCCTCATTTGACCAGAACAACCCCAGCCCTCTCCTCCAAGGGGGCGAGGGGGAAAGGGAGCCGATCTCCAGGCTTTTCAAAATCTGAGTTCGACTCGGTATCGCACGTCGGTGCAATTTGCCCAGACACCACGATCAGTCCCCTCTCCGTCCGGGAGAGGGTTAGGGTGAGGGGCTCTTTAACCCGCATCTTTTTCCTGTCCAGACAAGCTGTTACTGTACGGCCCACAAAGCCCAAGCCGCTGGATCGGATCTGACTTGAAGCGTGCCCTCTCCCTGCTCCTGATCAGCCTGGCCTTGAGCTCTACCGCAAGCGCGACGATTACCGAAAGTCATGGTTATGCGCAGTTCGGCACGCTCAAGTACCCGGCCAGATTTACCCACTTCGACTGGGTCAACCCGCAAGCGCCCAAGGGCGGCACGTTGCGGGTGATGGCGTTCGGCACCTTCGATACGGTCAATCCTTACACCTTCAAGGGCACCAGCCCGGTCACCACAGCGAACTTCCTCCAGTACGGCATCAACGAGCTGAACGAGCCGCTGATGGTCGGCACCGGGCAGTATTCGCCGTCCGGCGACGAGCCGGCGTCGAGCTACGGTTTGATCGCACAATCGGTGGAGTACAGCGAAGATCGCAGCTGGGTCGTCTTCAATCTGCGCCCCGAGGCGCGCTTCCATGACGGCGCGCCGATTACCGCCTACGACGTAGCATTCTCCTATCGCCTGCTGCTCAAGGAAGGCCATCCGCTGTATCGCACGGCGCTGCAGGAAGTGCTGCGGGTCGACATCCTCAACAAGCAGCGCATTCGCTTCGTGTTCAAGCGCTCGGGCAATCCGCTGCTGATCCTGCGCCTGGGCGAATTGCCGGTGCTGCCGCAGCATTACTGGAAAGATCGCGACTTCAAGGCCACCACCTTCGAACCACCGCTGGGCAGCGGGCCGTACCGCATAACTTCGGTCACGCCGGGGCGGCAGTTGATCTTCGAACGGGTCAAGGATTACTGGGGCAAGGACCTGCCGGTCAACCGCGGCAAGTACAATTTCGATCGCATGGAAGTCGAGTTCTACCGCGACAGCGATGTGGCTTTCGAAGCGTTCAAGGCCGGTGAGTTCGACGTCTACATCGAGCATCAGGCGAAGAACTGGCTCAACGGTTACAACTTCCCTGCCGTACGGCGTGGCGAGGTGATCAAGGCGCAGATCCCGCATCAGATCCCGACTCAGACTCAGGGCCTGTTCATGAACACCCGCCGCGCGACGTTCGCCGACGTAAAGGCTCGCGAAGCGCTGGGCCTGATGTTCGACTTCGAGTGGACCAACCGCGCGCTGTTCAGCGACGCCTACAAGCGCGCCACCAGTTACTACCCCAACAGCGAATTCACCGCCTCGGGCCTGCCGGTCGGGCACGAATGGCTGATGCTCAAGCCGTACAAGGACCAGCTCCCGGCAAGGCTGTTCACCGAGCCATTCACCCTGCCGCAAACCGACGGTCGGGGCGTTCCCCGGGAAACCATGCGCAAGGCATTGGCATTGCTCGCGGACGCCGGCTGGAAGCTCAACGGTCAGCGCTTGCAGAACGCCCAAGGCCAACCGCTGCGCTTCGAACTGCTGCTGGTCAATCCGAGCCTGGAGCGTCTCTACCAGCCGTATATCGAGAACCTCAACAGCATCGGCATCGACGCGCGCCTGCGCACCGTCGATCGCGCGCAGTACAAACAGCGCCTCGATCAATTCGATTTCGACATGATCTCGATGACACTGGGCCAGACCTTGAGCCCGGGCCTCGAGCAGTGGCAGTACTTCCACTCCAGCCAGGTGAACGTCAAGGGCAGCAAGAATTACGCGGGCATCGCCAATCCGGTGGTCGATCATCTGCTTGAACAATTGCTCGCCGCACGCACCCGCGACGAGCAGGTCGCCGCCGGCAAGGCGCTCGACCGCGTGCTGCTCTGGCAGCACTACAGCATTCCCAACTGGTACCTCAATTATCACCGTCTGGCCTACCGCAACCGGTTGGCCTTTGTCACCACGCCGCCCTACACCCTGGGCCTGAGCGCGTGGTGGCTGAAGTCTTCGGAGAAAGATCGATGAACCCTGTTCGCACCCTGCTCGTGCAGGCCTGCGGCTTGCTGTTCGCCGGGCTGGCCTGTGCTGCCCCGCAACACGCCGTGACCCTGTACAACGAGCCGCCGAAATACCCGGCCGACTTCAAGCACTTCGACTACGTGAACCCCGATGCGCCCAAGGGCGGCGTGTTTCGTCAGGCCGGTTTCGGCGGCTTCGACAGCCTCAACCCGTTCATCAACAAAGGCGTGCCCGCCGATGACATCGGGCAGATCTACGACACCCTGACCAAACACAGCCTCGACGAGCCGTTCACCGAATACGGCCTGATCGCCAGCAAGATCGAGAAAGCCGACGACAACAGCTGGGTGCGTTTCTATCTGCGCCCGGAAGCGCGTTTCCACGACGGCCACCCGGTGCGCGCCGAAGACGTGGTGTTCAGCTTCGAGACGCTGACCAAGGAAGGCTCGCCGATGTTTCGCGGCTATTACAACGACGTCGCCGAAGCCATCGTCGAAGACCCGTTGAAAGTGCTGTTCAAGTTCAAACACAGCAACAACCGCGAACTGCCGCTGATCCTCGGCCAATTGCCGGTCCTGCCGAAACACTGGTGGGCCAGTCGCGACTTCAACAAGGGCAATCTGGAAATCCCGCTGGGCAGCGGCCCGTACAAGGTCACCCAAGTGAAGGCCGGACGCTCGGTACGTTACGAGCGGGTCAAGGACTACTGGGGCAAGGACCTGCCGGTCAACCGTGGCTTCTACAACTTCGACACGATGACCACCGACTATTACCGCGACAACACCGTCGCCCTCGAAGCACTGAAGGCCGGGCAGTTCGATTACTGGCTGGAGATGACCGCGAAGAACTGGGCCAGCGCCTATAACGTTCCGGCGGTCACCGAGGGCCGTTTGATCAAGGAACTGATCCCCAACAGCAACCCGACCGGCATGCAGGGCTTCGTCTTCAACCTGCGCCGCCCGCTGTTCCAGGATGTGCGCGTGCGTCAGGCGCTCGGGCTGCTGTTCGACTTCGAATGGACCAACAAGCAACTGTTCAACGGCGCCTACGTGCGCACCCGCAGTTATTTCGAAAACTCTGAAATGGCCGCCACCGGTCTGCCCGATGCTGATCAGCGGGCCATCCTCGAACCGTTCCGCAGCAAACTGCCGGCCCAGGTGTTCAGCGAAGCCTTTGAAAATCCGCAGACCGACGCCAGCGGCATGATCCGCACCCAGCAGCGCGAGGCGTATCAACTGCTGCAAGAGGCGGGCTGGAAGATCGTTGACGACAAAATGGTCGACGCCACCGGCAAACCGGTGGTGATCGAATTCCTCCTCGCCCAGACCGAGTTCGAACGGGTGCTGCTGCCGTTCAAGCGCAACCTCAGCGACCTCGGCATCGATCTGGTGATACGCCGCGTCGACGTCTCGCAGTACATCAACCGCGTGCGTTCGCGGGATTTCGACATGATGGTCGGCAGCTTTCCGCAGTCCAACTCGCCGGGCAACGAACAGCGCGAGTACTGGATGAGCGCCGCCGCCGACAAACCGAGCAGCCGCAACAGCATGGGCCTGAAGGATGCGACCGTTGACCAACTGGTGGAAAGCCTGATCAACGCCGACTCGCGCAAAAGCCTGGTGGCCCACGCCCGCGCGCTGGATCGCGTACTGCAATGGGGCTACTACGTGGTGCCGAACTGGCACATCAAGAGCTGGCGCGTGGCCTACTGGAACCACATCGGCCACCCGAAAACCTCGCCCAAGTACGACATCGGCATCAACACCTGGTGGGTCAAGCCTGACGCCAAACCGGCCGTAGAAGTCGAAACCCAACTGCAAGCCGACCCTGCGGGCACGGAGTAATCAGATGCTGGCGTATATCTTTCGGCGACTGCTGCTGATCATTCCGACCCTGTTCGGCATCCTGCTGATCAACTTCGTGATCATCCAGGCCGCGCCCGGCGGGCCGGTCGAGCAGATGATCGCCAAGCTCGAAGGCTTCGAAGGCGCTACCAGCCGGATTGCCGGCGGCGGTGCCGAGGTGGCCGTGGCCGGCTCGTCCTATCGTGGCGCGCAAGGGCTGGACCCGGCGCTGATCAAGGAAATCGAGCACATGTACGGGTTCGACAAGTCGGCCCCGGAACGCTTGTGGATCATGGTCAAGAACTACGCGCAGCTGGATTTCGGCGACAGTTTCTTCCGCGACGCCAAGGTCATCGACCTGATCAAGGAAAAGATGCCGGTGTCGATCTCGCTGGGGCTGTGGAGCACGCTGATCATGTACCTGGTGTCGATTCCGCTGGGCATCGCCAAGGCCACGCGGCACGGCAGCCACTTCGACGTCTGGACCAGTTCGGCGATCATCGTCGGCTATGCGATCCCGGCGTTTCTGTTTGCGATCCTGCTGATCGTGGTGTTTGCCGGCGGCAGTTATCTCGACTGGTTCCCCCTGCGCGGCCTGACCTCGAACAACTTCGATGAGCTGAGCCTGGGTGGCAAGATCCTCGATTATTTCTGGCACCTGGCATTGCCGGTAACCGCGCTGGTGATCGGCAACTTCGCGACCATGACCCTGCTGACCAAAAACAGCTTCCTCGATGAAATCAACAAACAGTACGTGGTCACCGCCAAGGCCAAGGGCCTGACTCGCCATCGCGTGCTCTACGGCCACGTGTTCCGCAACGCCATGCTGTTGGTGATTGCCGGTTTCCCGTCGGCGTTCATCGGCATCTTCTTCACCGGCTCCCTGCTGGTGGAAGTGATTTTCTCCCTCGACGGCCTCGGCCTGATGAGTTTCGAAGCGGCGATCAACCGTGATTACCCGGTGGTGTTCGGCACGCTGTTCATCTTCACCCTGCTCGGGCTGGTGGTGAAACTGATCGGCGACCTGACCTACACCTTTGTCGATCCGCGCATCGACTTCGCAAGCCGGGAGCATTGAGATGAACCTGTCCCCTCTCAACCGTCGGCGCTTCGAACTGTTCAAGGCCAACAAGCGTGGCTGGTGGTCGCTGTGGCTGTTTCTGATCCTGTTCGGCCTGAGTCTGGGCGCCGAGCTGATTGCCAACGACAAACCGCTGGTCGTGCATTACGACAACAACTGGTACTTCCCGGCGATCAAGCGCTACCCGGAAACCGCCTTCGGTGGCGAATTCCCGCTGGAGGCCAACTACAAGAGCCCGTACATCCGTGAGCTGCTCAAGGCCAGGGACGCGTGGATTCTGTGGGCACCGATCCCCTACAGCTACCAGAGCATCAACTACGACCTGAAAGTCCCGGCGCCGGCGCCGCCCTCTGCGGACAACCTGCTGGGCACCGACGATCAGGGCCGCGACGTGTTGGCGCGGGTGATCTACGGTTTCCGCATTTCCGTGCTGTTTGCGCTGACGTTGACCGTGCTGAGCTCGATCATCGGCGTGATTGCCGGGGCACTGCAGGGGTTTTATGGCGGCTGGGTGGATCTGGCCGGGCAGCGTTTTCTGGAGATCTGGTCGGGTTTGCCGGTGCTGTATCTGCTGATCATTCTCGCCAGTTTCGTCCAGCCGAATTTCTGGTGGCTGCTGGGGATCATGCTGCTGTTCTCGTGGATGAGCCTGGTCGACGTGGTGCGCGCCGAGTTCCTGCGCGGGCGCAATCTGGAGTACGTGCGCGCCGCGCGGGCGCTGGGCATGCAGAACGGCGCGATCATGTTCCGCCACATCCTGCCCAACGCCATGGTCTCGACCATGACCTTCATGCCGTTCATTCTCACCGGCGCTATCGGCACCCTCACCGCGCTGGATTTCCTCGGTTTCGGCTTGCCGGCGGGCAGCCCGTCGCTGGGCGAACTGGTCGCCCAGGGCAAATCCAACCTGCAGGCGCCGTGGCTGGGCATGAGCGCGTTTGCCGTGCTGGCATTGATGTTGAGTTTGCTGGTGTTCATCGGCGAGTCCGCTCGCGATGCTTTCGACCCGAGGAAGTGAAATGAATCAGGACAATCTGATCGAAGTGCGCGACCTCGCCGTCGAATTCGGTTTCGGCGAGCGGGTGCATCGTGTGGTCGAGGGCGTGAGCTTCGACATCAAGCGTGGCGAAACCCTGGCGCTGGTCGGCGAATCGGGCTCGGGCAAATCGGTGACCGCACACTCGATCCTGCGCCTGCTGCCCTACCCCATGGCGCGGCATCCGGCCGGCAGCATCAACTATGCAGGGCAGAATCTGCTGGATCTGAGCGAAAAGACCATCCGCCACATTCGTGGCAACCGCATCGCGATGATTTTTCAGGAACCGATGACCTCGCTGAATCCGCTGCACTCGATCGAGAAGCAGATCAACGAGATTCTCGGCATTCACAAGGGCCTGGGCGGCAAAGTTGCGACCAGACGCACCCTTGAGCTGCTGGAAATGGTCGGCATTCCCGAGCCGCACAAGCGCCTCAAGGCCCTGCCCCATGAATTGTCCGGCGGCCAGCGCCAGCGCGTGATGATCGCCATGGCCCTGGCCAATGAGCCGGAATTGCTGATTGCCGACGAACCGACCACCGCGCTGGACGTGACCGTTCAGCTGAAAATCCTCGATTTGCTCAAGGATCTTCAGGCTCGATTGGGCATGTCGCTGCTCCTGATCAGTCACGATTTGAATCTGGTGCGAAGAATTGCGCATCGCGTATGTGTCATGCAGCGCGGTTGCATCGTCGAACAGGCATCGTGCGCAGAGCTGTTCCGTTCGCCGCAGCATCCGTACACTCGGGAACTGCTCGGCGCGGAGCCCAGCGGCGGCCCGGCAACCAATGCAATCGGTGCGCCGCTGCTCGAAGTCGAGGACCTGAAAGTCTGGTTCCCGATCAAGAAAGGCCTGCTCAAGCGCACGGTGGATTACGTCAAGGCAGTGGACGGCATCAATTTCAGCCTGCCTCAGGGTCAGACCCTGGGGATTGTCGGCGAAAGCGGTTCCGGCAAATCCACCCTCGGCCTGGCAATTTTGCGCCTGATCGGCAGCCAGGGCGCGATCCGCTTTGAAGGCAAGCAGCTAGACTGCCTGACGCAAAGCGAGGTTCGTCCGCTGCGCCGGGAAATGCAGGTGGTGTTTCAGGACCCGTTTGGCAGCCTGAGCCCGCGCATGTGCGTCAATGACATCGTTGGCGAAGGCCTGCGGATACACAAGATGGGCACCGCCGCCGAACAGGAAGCGGCGATCATCGCGGCATTGAAGGAGGTAGGTCTGGATCCGGAAACCCGGCACCGCTACCCCCACGAATTCTCCGGTGGGCAACGGCAGCGAATCGCCATTGCCCGGGCTTTGGTGCTGAAACCGGCGCTGATCCTGCTGGACGAGCCGACTTCGGCGCTCGACCGGACGGTGCAGCGGCAAGTGGTGGAGCTGTTGCGTTCACTGCAAGCCAAGTACAACCTGACGTATTTGTTCATCAGCCATGATCTGGCTGTCGTCAAAGCGCTGAGCCACCAGCTGATGGTGGTCAAGCATGGCCAAGTGGTCGAACAGGGAGACGCGCAAAGTATCTTTGCCGCCCCCCGACATCCGTATACACAGCAGTTGCTGGAAGCCGCTTTTCTGGCACCAGCCACTGCGCAATAACCTGAAAGAGGAGCAACACATGGGTTTTCTCGCCGGTAAGCGCGTACTGATCGTCGGTGTCGCCAGCAAGCTGTCCATCGCATCCGGCATCGCTGCCGCCATGCATCGCGAGGGCGCTGAGCTTGCCTTCACTTATCAGAACGACAAACTCAAGGGTCGCGTCGAAGAATTCGCACAAGGCTGGGGTTCGAGCCCTGAGCTGTGCTTCCCGTGCGACGTGGCCAGCGATGAAGAAATCGCCAAGGTCTTCGAAGAACTGAGCAAGAAGTGGGACGGCCTGGACTGCATCGTGCATTCCGTCGGCTTCGCACCGGGCGACCAACTGGACGGCGACTTCACCGAAGCCACCACCCGTGAAGGTTTCCGGATCGCTCACGACATCAGCGCCTACAGCTTCGTGGCGCTGGCCAAGGCCGGTCGCGAAATGATGAAAGGCCGCAACGGCAGCCTGCTGACCCTGTCGTACCTGGGCGCCGAGCGCACCATGCCGAACTACAACGTGATGGGCATGGCCAAGGCTTCGCTGGAAGCCGGCGTCCGTTACCTGGCCGGTTCCCTGGGCCCGGACGGCACCCGCGTCAACTGCGTGTCGGCTGGCCCGATTCGCACCCTGGCCGCTTCCGGCATCAAGAACTTCCGCAAGATGCTGGCCGCCAACGAAGCGCAGACTCCGCTGCGCCGCAACGTCACCATCGAAGAAGTCGGCAACGCCGGCGCCTTCCTGTGCTCCGACCTGGCGTCGGGCATCAGCGGTGAAATCATGTACGTCGACGGCGGTTTCAACACCACCGCCATGGGCAACATCGAAGAGTGATCTTCGTGTAGTCAGGAAAAACCCGCCGCATCCGGCGGGTTTTTTTATGCCTGCGGAAAAACTCATCGCACTACATATGTACCGCCAGCCACCGCGCCCCTCCTTCGATACTCGTCGCTTGATGCTTATCAACCGCCTGGGAGGCGCAGATGAACGACACACCGGTACATGTACAGACGCTGATCCAGAACCTTATTGCCGAGTTGACTGAAGTCCCGGTGGTCACGCCCGAGACCCCGTCGCGCACCCTCGAAGTCCCCCGGGGCTGCCTGCTGCGCGAATGGATGGAGCTGTACTGGACAGCCCTCGAACGCCCGGAATTTCTCGACTGGGCCAGCCGTTTCCACATCGATCTGGATACGCTGCGTCTGAAGGGCGACACACTGCAGGCGAGCACACAATCGAACGGCGCCACCCGCGTGCGTACATTCACCCTGGACGATGATTCCGGCTGGTGGCAAATGGCGCCCTTGCTGCTGTCGATCTCACAGCGCATCGATTCGTCAGGCCTGGGCCTGCCTTACATAGGTGGCAAGTCTGCCAACCCGCTCTACCGATTCCCTCGTGAAGTGGTCCTGGCGTTTTACGGCTATCCGGAACCGCAGAACCAGGCGCAGGCAAAAGTGATCGTCGCCGAGTTGAAGACCCGTGGCTTGCCCGCAATGGATGAGCAAGGCCTTACCACCTCAGCGGTTGTCAGCGAACGCAACGGGCAACTGGAGGATTTCCAGCGCATCGCGACGAAAATCGATGAGGTGGTAACCGACAGCGATCCGTTCGAGCAACGAGGTCTTGCCGATGCGCTGGTATCGCTCAAGTCCTCCTCCGCTTCCTCTACCTCCGCCGGTGCGGCGCTCAAAATCGGCGAGCTGTTGACGCGCTATGGCATGCCAGTTCCGGAGAATGCGGCCGACGCCCGGTCACTGGCGCAGGATTTGCGCCGGCACACATGGCCCGCGTTGCCCTATGTCAGTGATTATGTGCAGACCGGCGACCCCATTCGCAGCTATCGCGAAAGTTTTGCCGATCTCGAAGACGGCAGGCATATCGTTCGGCGCCTGATAGCGCTGAGCTGGAACAAGGCACCCACGGCCCGAATCGATTACGAGGAATTCAGCGAGCCCCATCCGGACTCTGCGCTGGCAGAGTGGATTGCGCTCGGCCAGCGTGGATTGCAGGTCTTGAGTGCCAACCCTGATTTTCAGACCATCCTGCGGCAGCAAGGCCTGCCCATCGACAGTCCACTGCTCTTGAGCGAATCCGGTCACGTCGGCACGGCCAGCCCGCAAGGCTGGGTAACGCTCACCGCACAGGTGGAAAAGCACTCGGATCTGAAACTCTATCGCGACCAGCTCAAAGCCAAGGCAAGCAAAGCTGGCGGGGTCTTGCGCTCGGACGGCAACGTCACGCTCGAGCAGATGCTGCGCTTCTACGATCTCCCTTTGCCGAAAACTGTCGAGCAAGCCCTCGCCCTGGCGAAATGGTACAGAGTCAATCTGCACATGAGTCCCGGGCTTATGAACCACTGGTACCTGTTAGGTCAGCCCTGGACTCAAACGGAGCGGTTCACGGCGCAACAACGTCAAAGCATCATCGACACCACGCAATCTTATCTGCCCGAGGGCTCGCCGCCGTTGATCGATTACCTCAGTGAGGGAATCGACACCGATCTGCCGCTCAATACGCTCAAGGCAAAAGCCGACTACTTGATCGGTTGCATCCTGATCACGCCACGCGCCCGGACGCTGGGCAATCAATTAGTAAAGAGTTTGGGGGCAGCGGCGCACAAGAAACGCCTTCTGGCCACCAACCGCGACCGTCTGTTGCTCGCAGCATTGATTCTCAGCCTGGAGCCGAGCGCCGGCGAGGACTTGAACCGAATCGTCGCCCAGCGTCTGGAAGGCCATGATTTCTGGGGCGACAGTTATGAGGAAGTGCGCCGGTTCATCGATCGCCAGCCCCAACTCGTCGGGGTCAAGAACAAGACACTGGCGACCCACCTGTTACTGTCCGGGATAGCGCCGGAGTTTCTCATACGTGACATTCCGGGGTCACTTTCTTACATGAGTTGTCTGGAGTGGGTAAGGTTCAAGCAAGTCGTGCTGTATATCGAAAGCCGCCTGCCGGGCGTGGCACGCTTGATGACCTACGAGCAACTGAGCCAACTGACGAAAGGCCCGGCACCGGCGGACTTCTACACGTTTCTGCGCGAGGACTCCTGTGCCTCGGTCGTTGTCGACTGGGCGGTCGCAAGAGGTGCGATCCAGCGTGATGAGGAATGCGCAGTGACCGTTTATGACAGCGCGACGCTGAAGCAGGCCGATGTGGTCTTTCGCAATCACAATCGTCTGCTATCGGGTTTTTATCGCCGGGCCTTCCTGTCGACAGCGCCTACGCCCGCCACTATTGCCCTGACGGATCTGCGCAAGGCCTTCGCTGATAACCCACACCTGACCGCGAAGGTGCTGTTCGTGCCTGCCTTGAACGCTGAAACATCGGTAACGCATTACTCCCTGAGCGATCTGCATATCGCCGGCAAGCTGACAGGCGACATGCAGGGATGGCAATCGAGCAATAAGCAGCTGCAATTGGCGCCCATGATTGCGTCGTTGCCCAGGCTGCACAACGTAGCCAGCTTCTTCCATGCGGCACTGACTGCGCGCTTGAAGCAAATGAAGGATGCGCATAGCGCGTTTCTGAAGGAGGCGTTCTGTCGTTTACCGTTCGCGCAACGAGTCGACATCGAGGACCACGAGCTGGAATTGCTTGCCGTGCGGCCGGTATCGGCTGCCACGGACAAGCCTGATGTCGCCAAAACCGCAGCGTTCGGCGTGCTGGCGCTGCTGCATGGCCGGCCTGCCAGGGTATTCGAGATCTTCACCTGCAGGGATGAAGTGGTGTTGCGCCGTGATATTGATATCAGCCTGCTCAAGCCATCGCTGGCAAAAGAAGCGGCGAAATCGCTGCCCCTCGATGCCGAAGCCTACCGACACGGTACCCTGCCCCGCGCAAATGCCACCTGCAAAGCATTTCTCACCCGCCTCGATATCCAAGGCGCACCGCTGGAGGAACAACCACGCACCGCAGTGCCCGATACGTTTTCGTCGAACAAGGTCGACGCCATCGCCAGGACGGCAGTACGTCACCTGTTCGAAGCTTATGAAGCGAAAGCCTTGCAAGAGGCGCTCGTTGCACCTGATCTCAAGGATGCTGAAGCCTGCCACGAGAAATGGCTGGGGTTTTATCAGAAGCTGAGCCCACCGAAAAGCTGAGTCCTGGCGGGCATTGCGGAAACTCAACACCAGCAAATCCTGTAGGAGTGAGCCCGCTCGCGATAGCGTTCTGTCTGTGACTGCAACGCTGCCTGACACACCGCTATCGCGATCAGGTTCACTCCGACAGATGAATTGCGCCCGCGCTAACAGCCTTTCAACGCCTGCTTGTGCGCATACATCGCGCCATCCGCATCGGCCAGCAGCCGGTCCACGGTTTCGTGTCGCGCGGGATCGTATTCGATCTGGCCGACGCTGAAGCGAATCGCATAACCGCGGTGCAGCGTGGCGTTGCGCTCTTCAAGGATTTCCTTGAGCCGCGCCATGATACGCGTGGTTTCGACGTGACTCGATCCGGTCAGCAACGCGACGAACTCATCGCCACCCAGGCGCCCGACCACATCGCTTTCGCGAAAGGCAATGCGCAACACATCGGCGAAGGTTTTCAGCGCGCTGTCGCCTTCGGCATGGCCATACAGGTCATTGATCTGCTTGAAGTCATTCAGGTCGAAAAACAGCAGCGTCGCCGGCCGGTTCAGACGCACACAGGCATCCAGCGCATGCTGGGCCAGTTGCTTGAAACCGCGGCGATTGGACAGCAACGTCAACTCATCCATGCTCGCCATTTGCACCGCCGTCAGCTCTTGCTCGGCCATCTCCGCGAGGTCGCGCAACAAGGCGCGCTCCTCGTCGTCGAGGTTGCGGGGTTTGGTATCGATCAGGCACAACGTGCCCAACTTGTTGCCGTCCGGCACGGTCAGCGGATAACCGGCGTAAAAGCGAATATTCGGGGCGCCGGTGACCAGCGGATTGTCATGAAAACGCAGATCTTCCCGCGCATCGGGCACCAGCATCAGTTCGTTCTGCAAAATCGCATGGCCGCAGAACGAGACATCGCGCGACGTCTCGCTGACATCCAGCCCCACACAGGACTTGAACCACTGGCGATCCTTGTCGATCAGCGTGACCAGAGCAATCGGCACATTGAACAAGCGCTTGGCCAGACGCGTCAGGCGATCGAAACGCTCTTCAGGCGCCGCGTCGAGGTTGAGGCCGTGCAGCGCGTCGATCCGTGCAGCTTCATTGGCAGGTTTTCCGGGCACCAGCATGCGCACACTCCGTAGACAGACTTGCCCTCAGCGTAGCGCTAAATCGCTGAGGCTTCACATTTGCGCCACCGGACACGGTCCGCCGGCATCGGCCCAGAGCTTGAATTGCTCGACGAAAATATCGTGCGGCACCGGCACCGGTGCGCGCCCTGCTCCGGGATTCCAGCCCCAGAGCACCAGTTTGTCTTCGCTGACGTGTTTTAACAGGGCGGCGAAATCGCGATCGCCGTTGCTCGCGCGGTCCTTGATCATCGCGCAGAGCTTGTCCGAGGGCAGGCCAATCCAGGCCATTTTGTGTGCCGCCGGTGGCAGGCTCCAGTGCGGCGCGCCTGGCGGTGCATGGGGGCCGTAACTGGCCGGCGGATTGCTTTCGGCATGGCAGGTGGCGCAAGGCAAACCGGCGGCGCCCTTGCCGTCCATGCCGCGCACCACATTCATCGCGTGAGGGAGACCGGCGTCGAACTGCAACGGCGAATCGCCGGGAATGTGACAGTTCTGGCAGCGCGGGCTCTGGAAGACTTTCTGCACCGTGCCGAACGCTTTCAATGCCTGCTGATCCTCGGCAAACAGGTCCGAGGCGTAGCCACCAAGGCCCAGTAAAACGACGGTGCCCAACACCAGATGTCGTTTCATCTCACACCCCCGACAGTTGCAGTGGCAGTTCGCGCAGACGTTGCCCGGTCAGGGCAAACACCGCGTTGGCCACCGCCGGCGCGGTCGGTGGCACGCCGGGCTCGCCGATGCCGCCGGGTTTTTCGCTGCTGGGGACGATGTGCACTTCGACCACCGGCATTTCGTTGAGCCGCAACACCTGATAATCGTGGTAGTTGGACTGCACGACGCCGCCGTCCTTCACGGTGAGCTTGCTGTGCAGGGCCATGCCGAGGCCGAAGGTGATGCACGATTCCATCTGCGCGGCGATGCTCTGCGGATTCACTGCAATGCCGCAGTCCACCGCGCACACCACCCGATGCACGCGGATCGCCAGATTGTCCTGCGACACCTCGGCAACCTGCGCCACGTAGCTGCCGAACGACTCGTGCACCGCCACGCCGAGGGCATGTCCGGCGGGTAGCGCCGCGCCCCAGTTGGCCTTCTCCACCGCCAGGTTGAGCACGCCGAGATGCCGCGGATGCGCCTTGAGCAGCGTTCGCCGGTACTCCACCGGATCCTTGCCTGCCGCCGTGGCCAGTTCATCGATCAGCGATTCCATGACGAACCCCGTGTGGGTGTGGCCCACCGAACGCAGCCACAGCACGTTGATGCCGGTCTGCGGCGAATGCAGGTCGACCTGGTGATGAGGCAGATCCTTGATGTACGGACTGTCAGCCACACCCTCGACCGAGGTCGCATCGATGCCATTCTTGACCATTGCCGCCTCGAGCATCGTTCCGGTCATGATCGATTGCCCGACCAGCACATGCTGCCAGCTCAGCGGCAGGCCATCGGCACCCAGCCCGACCTGAGCCTTGTGCAAGTACATCGAGCGGTAATAGCCGCCGCGAATGTCATCCTCGCGCGCCCACACGGTTTTCACCGGCAGGCCTGCCGCTTTGGCGACTTGCACGGCTTCGGCGACGAAGTCCGAGGTCGGATTGGCGCGGCGACCGAAGCCACCGCCGAGGAATTCCGTGTGAATCTCGACCTGCTCAGGCTTGAGCCCGGTGATCTTGCTGGCGACCATCTGGTCGAGGGTCTGGAACTGCGTGCCGGTCCAGATTTCGCACTTGCCGGCGCTGATCTTCACCGTGCAATTGAGCGGTTCCATCGGCGCGTGGGCCAGATACGGCACGCTGTACTCGACCTCGATTTTCTTCGCTGCCTTGGCGAAATTGGCCTTGGCGTCCCCCGCCTGCGTGGCGGAAGTGCCCGGGGTCGCCGCCAGTTTGCGGAAGCTTTCCAGCAGTTTTTCGCTGCTCATGTCGGCCAGCGGGCCCAAATCCCAATTGACCTTCAGCGCATCGCGCCCCAGCTTCGCCGCCCAGAAATGCTCGGCCACCACCGCCACCCCGCTGGGCACCTGCAGCACCTTGTGCACACCGGGAATCGCCAGCGCTGCGGCGCCTTCGAAGGATTTGACCGTGGCGCCGAACACCGGCGCGCGGGCGACCATCGCGGTCATCAGGCCCTCGAACTGCACATCCATGCCGAACTTGGCGCGGCCGGTGATTTTTTCCGGGGTGTCGAGACGTTTGGTCGGTTTGCCGATGACCTTCCAGTCCTTGGCCTCCTTGAAGGTGATGGTTTTCGGATCCGGCACCGGCAGCTGCCCGGCGGCATCGGCCAGTTCGCCATAGGTCGCGCGCTGGTCCCCGGCGATCACCACGCCGGACTCAGTGCGAATCGTCGAAGGCGCGACGTCGAAGCGTTTCGCCGCCGCTTCCACCAGCATCTGCCGCGCCGTCGCCCCGGCCAGTCGGTAGCGGTCGAATTCCATCAAGGTCGAGGTTGAGCCACCGGTGATCTGCATGCCGCCGAACGCCGGCAAACCGTAATCCGCCGCCGAGGCTGGCGAGTGCTCGACGCGAATTTTCGACCAATCGGCGTCCAGTTCCTCGGCAATCAGCATGGTCAGGCCGGTCCAGATGCCCTGGCCCATTTCCGAATGGCCCAGCAGCACCGTAACGCTGTTGTCCGCCGCGATGCGCAGGAACGCATTGGGCGCGAATGTCTTGTTCTGATCCTCTGCTGCGCGGGCGAAGCGATTGGCCCCGGGCACCACAAACGCCACCATCAGGCCGCCACCCAACACGGCACTGCCCTTGAGAAACCCCCGACGCGATACCGGACTGTTCATCGTCTATCTCCCACAGAATGAATCAGCCGATTTCGGCGGCGCGTTTGACCGCTGCGCGAATGCGCGGATAGGTGCCGCAGCGGCAGATATTGCCGGAGAGCGCCTGATCGATATCGCTGTCGGTGGGGTTGGGAATTTTCGCCAGCAACGCGGCGGCGGACATGATCTGCCCGGACTGGCAGTAACCGCACTGGACCACGTCGAGTTCCGCCCATGCCTGCTGCACCGGGTGCGAACCATCGGTGGACAAGCCTTCGATGGTGAGGATTTTCTGCCCGTGGGCGACGGCAGTCGCCGGGGTGATACAGGAGCGTAATGGTGCGCCGTCAACGTGCACGGTGCACGCGCCGCACTGGGCCATGCCACAGCCGAACTTGGTGCCGGTCAGGTGCGCGACATCGCGCAGAACCCAGAGCAGCGGCATGTCGGCGGGGACTTCGAGCTCCTGATCCTTGCCATTGATATTCAGGGTCAGCATCGGGTGATTTCCTCAGGCTTACGGTGTTGCGCAGGGGCGTCGCTGTGGCCGCAGAAACCTGCGCACGCCCGCGCTTATCCCTTTCAGCAAAGCCTAAATTACGCTCGAAGCCAGACGTTGTGACCAGCGGTCATGCAGACCGTGGCGTTGCTCCTACAGTTGATAACGGCTCGCACTGAGTCGTCGTATCTCTGCGCAACCGGTCCGCGAGCCTCGCGGTTGTCCATCACAGGTCAGGAGTAACGAATATGGGCTTTGTCACCACTCGAGACGGCGTCGACATCTTCTACAAGGACTGGGGCCCGCGCGACGCCCCGGTGATCCACTTCCACCATGGCTGGCCGCTCAGCTCGGACGACTGGGACGCGCAGATGCTGTTTTTTCTCGCGCAGGGCTTTCGGGTGATTGCCCATGATCGGCGGGGACACGGGCGCTCAAGTCAGGTCTGGGACGGCCACGACATGGACCACTACGCCGACGATGTGCTGGCGGTGGTCAATCATCTGGGTACGAGCAACGTTGTCCACGTCGGCCATTCCACCGGCGGCGGCGAGGTCATCCATTACATCGCCCGGCATGGTCAGGACAAGGTCAGCAAAGCGGTGTTGATCAGCGCCGTACCACCGTTGATGGTGCAGACCGAAAGCAACCCGGGTGGCTTGCCGAAATCGGTGTTCGACGGCTTTCAGGCGCAGTTGGCGGCGAATCGCGCGCAGTTTTATCGCGATGTGCCGAGCGGGCCTTTTTATGGCTATAACCGCCCCGGGGCCGAGCCGTCGGAAGGGATCATCGCCAACTGGTGGCGGCAAGGCATGATCGGCGGCGCCAAGGCGCACTACGACGGCATCGTCGCCTTTTCGCAAACCGACTTCACCGAGGATCTGAAAAAAGTCACGGTGCCGGTTCTGGTGATGCATGGCGAGGACGACCAGATCGTGCCTTATGCCAACTCCGGACCGTTGTCGGCGAAACTGCTGCCCAACGGCACGCTGAAGTCGTATCCGGGTTTTCCGCATGGCATGCCGACGACGCAGGCTGAGACCATCAATGCGGATTTGCTGGCGTTTATCCGCGGGTAATATCACGAACGTACGCGCTCCCCTGTAGGAGTGAGCCTGCTCGCGATAGCGGTATGCCAGTCACTATCGAATTGACTGATCCACCGCTATCGCGAGCAGGCTCACTCCTACAGGGATCGTCGGTGTGCGCGAGATGGGGATAAGTCCTCTACCCCTCTCCGCGCCCCTTGCCTTCACGATCACCACGGTAATGCCTGGCCAACGGAAAATCCGGCAGCCATGATTCACGCCGCACAATCCAGCTCTCATAGGTCGGCTTTAACTGATCCGGCGCATCCAGCGCGCCGAGGTTGACCTCGACCTCATCACCACTGCGATTGAACACCGACGAGCCACAGCGCGGGCAAAAGTGCCGCCCCTGGTAGTCATGGGTTGCGCCGGTAATCGTCACCGCGTCTTGAGGAAAAATCGCCGAGGCATGAAACAACGCGCCGTGCACCTTGCGACAGTCAAGGCAATGGCACAGCCCGACGCGATAAGGCTCGCCCGTGACCTGAAAACGCACAGCGCCGCACAGGCAGCCGCCAGTGAAGGTCTTCATGGTTTAGCTCCTTCGCACTTTTGATAAACACAATCGCCAGATAGGGTTTAAAGAACCGCAGTGAGACGCCATGCAGCCTATTGCAGCTTGCATCATTGCGTTCGACCTGCCGAGGGGGATTGCTGCAGATGTCGCAAGATCCGCACAACGCGCAAATCGCAATGGGCATTCGCCGGCCAGAGCTAATACACTCAAGCGCTGACCTGCCGGGACGATCACGATGAAACACGCTGCTGCGAAGAACCCCGAGAAAGCCCCGCGTTTCTGGCGCGACGACGCCCTGCCTTTCATTGAGGCGCGAGCCATCGCTGATGGTCGCGAGGTCTGTTATGCGCGGCATTCCCACGCGCACTTTTCCATCGGCGCGATCACCGCCGGGCGCAGCACCTATGTGCATGAGCAAGCGCAGTTCGCGGTGGCGGCCGGCACCGTGGTGCTGATGAATCCCGGCGATGTGCATGCCTGTAATCCGATCGACGATCAGCCGTGGTCGTATGTGATGTTGTATGTCGAAACGCCGTGGCTGACGGATTTGCAGCACCAGTTGGGGTTTGCGGCGGAGCTGGAATTCCGGCGTTTTTCGGACACGCATCTGGCTGATGCCGAGCTGTTCGGCAGGTTGACGGGGTTGTATGAGGTGTTGGTCGACGAACAGTTGGAGGCGCTGGCGAAACACAGCGCGGCAGTGGAGTTTTTCAGTGATTTGCAACTGCGCCTGAATCCGGCTGATCAGCCTGTACGTGAGCCGAACTTCAAGCTGGAACGCGCCGCTGATTTCATTCGTGCACATTGCACCGAAGTGCTCAGCCTCGAGGCGATTTGCGCGGCGGCACAGTTGTCGCCGTCGTACCTGATTCGCGCGTTCAAGCAGCGTTACGGAATGACGCCCCATGCCTTTTTGGTCAATCAGCGCATCCAGTTCGCCCGCGAACGCTTGCGCCGCGGCCAGTTGATTGCCGATGTCGCGCTCCAGGCCGGATTTGCCGATCAGGCGCATTTTCAGCGAGCGTTCAAACAGCATCTGGCGGCAACGCCGGGCCAGTATCGCGGCTGAACCCAATCTCTGCTAACACACAAATCCCCTGTAGGAGTGAGCCTGCTCGCGATAGCGGTGTGTCATCCAGCACTGCATTGACTGATCCACCGCTATCGCGAGCAGGCTCACTCCTACAGGGTCTTGTGATCGACAGGTCAATCAGGTGATCAGGAGATAAACAGCGCTCACCGCCAGCAACAACGCCATCAGCCGATTGAACCAGCGCATCCCCGCCGCGTTGCTCAGATAGCCACGCAAGAACGTCCCGGCATACACCCAGCAGCCCACCGACAGATAGCAGATCACCAGATACACCGCCGCAAATTGCCAGACCAGCCGCGCCTCGCCATCGGCGACAAAGGCGCCCATGCCGGCCACGCAAGCAAGCCAGGCCTTGGGATTAAGCCATTGCATCACCGCGCCATAGAGCATCGACGGCGCGCGGCCGGACTCGCTGGCGTGCAACTGGCCGTCATCGCTGGCGAGTTTCCAGGCCATGAACAGCAGAAACGCCACCCCGGCCCACTGCACCACGCGAGTCATGAACGGCCACAACTGCAGGACTTCATGCAGTCCCAGACCCATCAGCACCAGCAACAGCACAAACCCCAGCGTCGCCCCTGCAACATGTCGCTGACTGGCACGAAAGCCGTACTGCGCGCCAGAGCTCAGCGCAACGATATTGACCGGCCCGGGGGTGATGGAAGCGGCCAGGGCAAACGCCGCCATGGAAAGAATCAGACTCATTGCACACCTGCTTCAAATGAGGAACGAGGTGACTACGGTAGCGAGCGGGGGATTTGCGGTATTGAAGAAAATGACCCTGAGGATGCGAATCTTCTGTGAGAGCGGTGGGTCAGTCAGCCCAGTGTTGGCTGGGCTGACTGCTTCGCGAGCAGACTCGCTCCCACAGGGTTTTGTGTGAAATCAAATTGCAGAGCCCACCGCAAGACCTGTAGGAGTGAGCCTGCTCGCGATAACGGTGGATCAGTCAGAACAGCGCTGACGGGACGGACGCCATCGCGAGCAGGCTCACTCCTACAGGGCGATCAGGCCAGGCGCGGCACGGTGAAACGGAACTCGCTACCCTGCCCCGGCTCGCTCTCGGCGACGATCTGTCCGCCGTGGGCTTCGACGATGCCTTGGGTGATGTACAAACCAAGGCCGGTACCGGTCGGATTGCCTTCCTTCACTGTCCAGTAGCGATCAAACACATGCGGCAAATGTTCCTTGGGAATGCCTTCGCCGCTGTCACGCACGATGAACACAATCTCATCGCCCACCGACTTGGCGTGCACACCAACGGTGCCCATGCGCGGGGTGAATTTGATTGCGTTGCCGACCAGGTTGGACAGCACCTGAAACAGCCGTTCAGGGTCGGCGTGGATGCGCAGGTCAGGATCGGCCTGGAAGGAAATGCTGATGTCCTTGTCATGGGCCAGCGGCGACAGCAGCGATTGCGCTTCTTCGAAGATAAGCCCGACGTCCAGCGCCTGCGGGGTAATGGAATAGCGCCCGGCGTCGATTTTCGAGGTGTCGAGCAGGTCTTCGAGCAGCGTGTTCATGCGTGCCGTGGCCTGTTGCATGGTATCGATCGCCGTGGAAATGCGCCGCGAGGTGTGCGCCCCCTCAGAGCTGAAGGCTTTCTGCATCATGCCGCACAGCATGGAGATCACAGTCATCGGGTTGCGCAGATCGTGGGAGACCACCGCCACCAGTTCGTCCCGCGCCCGCACGGCCTCCTGCTCGCGCCGTACCTGGCGGGCCAGATCGTTTTCCAGCGCCGAGCGACGCAGATCATTGGCAGCAAACCGATCACCGTGGCTCCACTTGGTGGAGATCCCGGCCATCTCGACTTTCCAGATCTCGAACGAGGTGCGCGGACGCAGGCGCAGGCCGACGTCGGAATTTTCCAGGTCCAGCGGTTTGCGCGGGTCGCCGCTCCAGTTGATGTTTTCCTTCACTTCCGGACGGAACCACAGCACGCCATTGTCCACCGGTTTGGGCAGGCTCATGGCGAGCACACCGCTGGCCACCGACTGATACTGCGCCGCCGGCGGATAAACGCTGGACAGATGATGACTGGCGAACACCGGCTCGCCGCGCTCCTGCAACCATTTGTGCAGAGCGCGAATTTCTTCCGGCGCCGGGCAGTTGCCGTAACGGTGCAGTTGTTTGTCTTCGATGATCGCGATGCCGCCGGCATTGACCAGCGCCATCAGCGTCGCCGGCTGCTGGGCGAGGCCGTCGAACACGTTTTGCGGCGAATCGATCATCGCCTGGTTGAGCCGCGACAGCGCCTCGACCTTCTCTTCGCGCTGGCGGGTCAACTCAAGAGTTTCCATGGCGCTGATCTGCAATGACAGGACCTGACCGATGGTCTGGCAGGCCATGCGCAACTCATGCGGCACGTGCAGCGGCTGGCGGTTGCCACAGCTGATCAGGCCCCAGAGTTTGTCGCCCTTGAGCAGGGAAATGCTCATCGACGACAGCACGCCCATGTTCTTCATGTACTGGCAGTGGATCGGCGAGACGCTGCGCAGGGTGGCGAAACTCAGGTCCAGCGGCGTTTGCGTGTCGGGGCGCAACTTCGGCACCAGCGGCACCGGCTGGTAACCGGCGTTGGGGATGATCCGCAGCCAGTTGGTGCGATACAGCTCGCGCGCCTGCTCGGGGATGTCCGACGCCGGGAAGAACAGACCATTGAACACTTCCATCGACGGGTCGGACGCTTCGGCGATGACCTGGCCGTGGCCCTCCTCCTCGAAGCGGTAGATCAGCACCCGGTCGTAACCGGTCATCGCCTGGATTTCCTTGACGCTGATGTCGTACAAGGCCTGCAGCGTGGTCGCCGCTTGCAGGCGCTGGAGCATGCGACCCAGATGGGTGTTGACCCCGGCAACGTTGCGCGGCTGGAAATTCTTGACGTGGATCTCCAGCTCAAGAATCAGCACACCCTGATGGCGGTGCAGCAAACCTTCGAACGAGGTGCCGTTGAGCTCGAAACGCAGCGGCGCCGCCTCGGAGAACGTCGCCTGCTGCAAGGCTTCCTGCACTTGCGCGGTGTGTTCGGCGCCGATCAGGCTGTGCAGCGGCTGGCCGATCAACGATTCCGGCGCGCGGGCCAGCAGGGTTTCGACGTTGGCGCTGACCTGAATGATCTGCAGCGCAGGCTCGCTCAGGGTCAGCAGCAAACCATGGGGCTGAATCGCGCCGGGAAAGCGGATCGGCTCGTCGGCACAGTTGGCCAGCAGTTCTTCAAAGGCTTGTTGGTCTTGCAGGTTCATGCCAGTACCTCCTGGCGCTCGAGCCACTGCTCGAAACAGCTGAATGTGGTTTGTGCTGCGCTGACCACGGCCGCGCGTTCGCTGGCATCCATGGGCCGGTTGCTCAGGTATTCGATGAACTCGCGCCAGCGCCGCCCGGTGGCAGCGCCATAGACATCCAGGAACGCGGCACCGTTGTCGGCATCCAGATTCAGCCGCGCGGCGATTTCCCGGCGCAGGATCTGCCCGCCAAGGGTGGCGCCTTCGAGCACGTACAGAACGCCAAGGCTGGCAGCGCTGGAGTCGATCACCGGCAAGTCCTCGCACAGCGGCAAGTCATTGGCGCTCGCGCCCAGCGCGCGCAGGTCGGCGTGCAAGGTTTCGGCCTTCAGACGAGGCGTCAGATTGAAATCGCCCGGCACCGCCCCGCTGGCCAGCAACGCCCGTTCCAGCGGCTGATAGAAACCGTAATAGGCCGCCATCAAGCGTTCGAAAGCGCGGTTATCGAGGGAGTCGGAGAAAAAAGGAAGGCGTTTTTCCAGTGCGATGTGCAGTTCGGCTGTACCGGCCCGCAGATCTTGCAGCACCGGTGGCACATAAACCTCACGGGCCTTTGCTTGCATGTAGATCGCTCTTGGTGGGACCCGGCAGGGGCCATTCTGGGTGGGCACGGCGTGGGGTGGGAATTTATCACGCCACGCAGCTTTTTCGGACTGCCGAAGCGTTTTTTCTGCCGAACCTCGACCCTATGACACGTTCAGAGTGGCGCCGGATCGAAAAAGTTCGACCGACGCCATTATCCTGCCATCCTCCACCGCCTCAGTCAGCGCCGCTGTCGTTCTGCACGGATGGATCACCGTTGGCTGGCACGCTGGTGTCGGGAACGCGTTTTGACGGGTTACTGTGTTCGGCGCCAGGGTAACCGGGCAAACCGCGAGTATCGTCCGGTGTCATGACATCTTCGCTGTCACGGCTGACGTCCCAGTCGGTGGTGGCGTTGGGATCTTCATCACGCCCAGCCGTGCCGATGGCGAAGCCGTCGTCGTTGGGATTGCCGGTCTCATTGAGGGCCTTGTCGTTGCTGGATGGGTTGCTCATGTCTGCCTCCAGAAAACGTTGATCGGACTTGTTTGGAAACGCCCTAGCCGCCCAAGTGCAATGGACAAGACCAACGGTGCATGCGCGGCACTGGTCGCCTGGCTTGAACCACCGTTGCTGCGGGGGGTTCTGAAGAGAAACACTCACTCGAGCACCGCCATGAGCCATCCGCGATTCGGTATCGAGGAAGAGTATTTCCTCACTGATCGGCAGACCTTGAGCATGGTCGGCAGCCCGCCACCCCAGGCGATCGAGGCATGCCGGGCGGCGCTGGGCGTGTGGTTTGCCACAGAGATGTTTCAGGGGCAGATCGAGGTGGCCTCGCCGGTGTTCAGCGATTTTCTGCACGCCGGCGATTTTCTCCGCGGCAGCCGTCAGGCCCTGGGGGCAGCCCTCGAACCGTTTGGCCTGGCCCTGCTCAGCGCCGGCAGTCATCCGCTGGCCGACTGGCGCGAGCAGGTGCCGACCGACGAGGAACATTTCCAATATCTGTTCCAACGCTACGGCCATGTCGCGCGGCGCAGCGTGCTGTCAGGCCTGCATGTGCACGTCGAAGTGATCGAGCCGCTGGATCGCATTGCGGTGATGAACGAAGTGCTGCCGTGGACGCCCCTCCTGCTGGCGCTGAGCTGTTCGTCGCCAATCTGGGATGGCGCCGCCAGCGGCTTCATGAGTTACCGGCAGACAGCGTGTGACGAGTGGCCACGCATGGGCATCCCGCCGCTGTTTGCCGATCAGCGCCATTACGACGATCACCTGGCGTTTCTCACGCGCATCGGCGCGATCACTGAGCCGAGCGAGTGTTGGTGGGGTGTGCGCCCGGCGGCGCGCTTTCCGACGCTCGAGCTGCGCATGACTGACGCCTGCCCTCGGGTCGATGATGCGCTGACGCTCGCGGCGTTTTTTCGCGTATTGGTGGCTCATGCCAGTGCACAGCGGCGCCCCGGTCTGCTGTACGACCAGACCGCGCGCTCGATGCTGGAAGAAAATCGCTGGCGGGCCAAACGCCTGGGCACTCATGCGCGCTTTCTGGTCGAGGGCATCGACGGCGACTGTTCGATCGCGCAGTGGCTTGAACTTGCCGAGCAGCGTTTTGCCGAGACCGCGCAGGCGTTGGGCGCGGCGCAGTTGTTTGAACGTGCGCGGGCGATCATTGACAGCGGCAACAGCGCCGATCGGCAACTGGCGCTGTTCAACCTGGCCTCTGAGCAACCGCAAAACGGCCATCTGGCGCTAGCGCAAGTAACTGAATTGTTGCTTCAGGAAACGTCTGGCTGAGCGCCTTCGGACGGGCCTTTGAGTTCGACCTGATTGCCGTCCGGGTCGAAACAATACAGCGACAGGCCGTAGCCCTCGGCGCCGAAACGTCTGGCGGCTTGCTCCACCATCAAACCAAACGATTCCAGATGAGCGACAAGCGCCGCTTCATCGAACGGCTCGATGCGCAGGCAAAAGTGGTCGACATTGCGTTTCTGCGCCTGCGCCGCGCCGCCGCCCTTGCGCCCGAGTTCGCCCGCCAGGTCGACCAGATCGATCATCGAGGTGCCGGCCCGCAAATGCACCAGCCCCAGCGGCTGGTTATGCCTGACCACTTCGGCGCCGAACACTTTGCCGTAGAAATCGATGCTGCGTTGCAGGTCGGCTACGCGCAGGACGATATGATCGATGCGCTGAATGGAAAACGGATGCATGGGTGAGCTTCCTTGAAAGCGGCGACCCGCTCATTGTGCTGCACCAGCGAAAAAATTCACTGTCGATTTTTCGGTGGAGCCATCGACAAAGCGGATTTACTCTCAGCCCATGAACATACCAGCCGCTGTCCTGCCACCCCACGCCGAAATGGTTCGCGCCATGCTCGAACGCGACACTGCCTATGAAGGCGTGTTCTTCACGGCGGTGAAAACCACCGGGATCTTCTGCCGCCCCAGTTGCACGGCGCGCAAGCCGAAACCGGAGAACGTCGAATTTTTTGCCCATGCCGACGAATGCCTGTGCGCCGGTTACCGCGCCTGCCTGCGCTGCAAACCGCTGGACGCCGCGGCGATCGCCCCGGACTGGGTGCAGCGCCTGCTTAACGCGGTAGACGCCGATCCCGAACGGCGCTGGAGCGATGCACAATTGCTCGCTGCAGGCATCGAACCATTGAAGCTGCGGCGCTGGTTCAAACAGCATTTCGGCATGACTTTCCATGCCTGGCTGCGCACCCGTCGCCTCGGCATGGCCCTGGGCGGAATCAGGCAAGGCGCGTCGATCGATCACGCCGCGTTCGACTCCGGCTACGAGTCGCTCAGCGGTTTTCGCGACGCTTTTCAGAAGTCCTTCCACATTACCCCGGGCCGCGCCGCCAACAGTGAGCCGCTGCTGTTCACCCGCCTGACCACGCCGCTGGGGCCGATGATCGCCATGGCCGAGCGCCGTGGGCTGGTGCTGTTGGAGTTCCTTGATCGCCCGGCACTGACCCGTGAAGTCGAAGCACTGCAGAACCGTTATGGCTACGCCGTCGCGCCGGGACACAACGCGCACTTACAGCAGATCGAGGTGCAACTCGCGGAGTACTTTGCCGGCAGGCTCACTCAGTTCAGCGTGCCGTTGCACCTGCCCGGCAGCGCTTTTGCCCGCGAGGTGTGGGCGGCGCTGCTGCAAATCCCCTACGGCCACACCAGCACCTACGGCGCCATCGCCGCGGGACTGGGCAAACCCGGCGCCAGTCGTGCGGTGGGTCTGGCCAATGGGCACAATCGGCTATCGATCGTAGTGCCCTGCCATCGAGTGATCGGCGCAGACGGTTCGCTGACCGGTTATGGTGGCGGGCAACCGCGCAAGGCGTTTCTGCTGCGGTTGGAGAACGCTGCGCTGCAAATGACTCAACAATTGGCTTTCTGAAACATGCAACTCATCCAGCGAGAAGGCATTTCGATGATTACGCTCGACTCACGGCCGCATGACTGACGTGTACGACGCGGCCAGCGCCTTTCTGGCCGTAATAGACGCTGACTGGCAGCGCCATATCCGCGCCGTCGGCCCCTGCCTGCATCAGCCACACCCGGCGCGCGATCCGTATGAGTCGCTGGTGCGCGCGATTGCCTATCAGCAACTGCACGCCAAGGCTGGCGATGCGATTCTCGGACGTCTGGTGGGGTTGTTTCCCGGACAGGCATTTCCGCGTCCGGAACAGATTCTGGCGACTGAGGTCGAGCGACTGCGCGCTTGCGGATTTTCAGCCAGCAAGATCGCGACGATCCAGGGGATTGCCCAGGCGACGCTGGACGGCGTGGTGCCGGATTACCCGACTGCGCGGGCCATGGACGATGAAACCCTGATCGAACGTCTGACCAGCCTGCGCGGCGTCGGTCGCTGGACCGTGGAGATGCTGCTGATCTACAGCCTGGAACGCATGGACATTCTGCCGGCTGATGACTTCGGTGTGCGTGAGGGTTACCGGCGTTTGAAGGGGCTGGACGTGCAACCGACGCGCAAACAGATGATCGAGATCGGCCGGGCGTGGAGCCCGTATCGGACAGTGGCCGCCTGGTATCTGTGGCGGGTGGCCAAGGTCTAGACCGCGTTATCGTTTTTCGCGAGCAGGCTCGCTCCCACACTGAATCAGTGTTCGGCCCTCTATTCCCGCGCTTCCGGGCTGAGGGGGAGATCGAACTGGCGCTGCAGATCTTCAGCCTTGAGAATCTCGAACAACGCCTGCGCCGCCGCCGACAGTTCATTGCCCGGCTCGGTCAGCACACCGATTGCCCGCTCGACCGAATCGTTCAAGGTCAGGCAATGTGCACCCAGCTCGCGCATTTGCCCCGCACACAACGCCGGCACCGCGCTGACTCCGAGCCCGCTGGCGACCATGCGGCCGACCGTCGCCAATTGATGACTCTCGAACTCCACCGGCAGCTTCATCCCGCGCGCGTGCAAATGCTCTTCCAGCATCACCCGTACCGTCGACGGCCGCTGCAGGGTGATGAACGGTTGCTCCAGCAAGGTCTGCCAATCGATGTCGGCGCGGCCAGCCAGCGCTGAATCCGCTGGCACCACGGCGACGAAGCGATCGACATACAGAGGCGTGAACGTCATCGAGGTACTCTGCATCGGCGCGAACGCCACGCCGAGTTCCACCTGCCGGTCGCGGACCATTTCCAGCACTTGCTCGTTGATCACGTCGTTGACCGTGACGTTGACGTTCGGATAGCGCGCGCGAAAGCTCTTGAGAATCGGCGGCAGCAGATTGCCGGCAAACGACGGCATCGCCGCCAGCGTCACGCGCCCGCGTTGCAGGCTGAAACGCTGACGCATCTCGTCTTCAGCGTTGTCCCAGTCGGCGATCAGCCTGCGCGCCAGCGGCAGCAGGGATTCGCCCTCCGGGGTCAGCGCGACATTCCGGGTATTGCGGCTGAACAGCCGCCCGCCCAGGCCCTCCTCCAGCGCTTTGATGGTCAGGCTCAACGCTGACTGGGACAGGTGCAGGCGCTCGCATGCAACGGCGAAACTCAGGCTATGGGCCACGGCGAGAAAGGCACGAATCTGTTTGATGGTCATGGTCGCTTTGCTCCAGTTGCGAGCGGCGAGCGGCGAGCTGCAAGCTGCAAGCTGCAAGCCGTGATGTGATTGCCCTCTGCAGGAGATCGCCGAAACATTGATTATTGATGTTTATCAATCAATCAACCGTAAAAATCAACTTAACAAATATATTCCACGGAGAGACACTCCAGTCATTCGGCTAGCCAGCCGCCCACAAATAATAAAAGAGGTGCCTATGGCAGGTTTCGACAAGCGTGTGAGTTCCTACGAGGAAGCGATGGCCGGCCTGGAAGACGGCATGACCGTCATCGCCGGTGGCTTCGGTCTGTGCGGCATTCCGGAAAACCTGATCGCCGAGATCAAGCGCAAGGGCACCCGCGACCTCACTGTCGTCTCCAACAACTGCGGCGTCGACGGATTCGGCCTTGGCGTGCTGCTCACCGACCGCCAGATCAGCAAAGTCATCGCCTCGTACGTCGGCGAAAACAAACTGTTCGAAGAGCAACTGCTCAGGGGCGACATCGAAGTCATCCTCACCCCGCAAGGCACCCTCGCCGAGAAGATGCGCGCGGGCGGCGCCGGCATTCCGGCATTCTTCACCGCCACCGGCGTCGGCACCCCAGTCGCCGAGGGCAAGGAAGTGCGTGAATTCAAAGGTCGCAAGTACCTGATGGAAGAATCCATCACTGGCGACTTCGCCATCGTCAAAGGCTGGAAGGCCGACCATTTCGGCAACGTCGTTTACCGCCACACCGCGCAGAACTTCAACCCGCTGGCGGCCACCGCCGGCAAGATCACCGTGGTCGAAGTCGAAGAAATCGTCGAACCCGGCGAACTCGATCCGACGCAGATCCACACCCCGGGCATCTACGTCGACCGGGTCATTTGCGGCACGTTCGAAAAACGCATCGAACAACGCACCATCCGCAAATAATTCAGGCCTACGGAGAACAACAACATGGCACTTACCCGCGAACAAATGGCTCAGCGCGTCGCCCGCGAAATGCAGGACGGCTACTACGTCAACCTCGGTATCGGCATTCCGACCCTGGTCGCCAACTACATCCCCGAAGGCATGGAAGTCATGCTGCAATCGGAAAACGGCCTGCTCGGCATGGGACCTTTTCCGACCGAAGAAACCATCGATGCCGACATGATCAACGCCGGCAAACAAACGGTGACCGCGCGGATCGGCGCATCGATTTTCAACTCCGCCGAATCCTTTGCGATGATCCGCGGCGGCCATGTCGACCTGACCGTGCTCGGCGCGTTCGAAGTCGACGTCGAAGGCAATATTGCCTCGTGGATGATCCCCGGCAAACTGGTCAAGGGCATGGGCGGCGCCATGGACCTGGTGGCCGGTGCCGACAACATCATTGTCATCATGACCCACGCGTCCAAGGACGGTGAATCCAAGCTGCTCGCCAAATGCAGCCTGCCGCTGACCGGCGCCGGCTGCATCAAGCGCGTGCTGACCGACCTCGCCTATCTGGAAATTGAAAATGGCGCTTTTGTCCTCAAGGAACGCGCACCTGGCGTCAGCGTTGAAGAAATCGTCGCCAAAACCGCTGGTAAACTGATCGTCCCGGATCACGTACCGGAAATGCAGTTCGCTGCCGAGTGAGGAATTCGAAAATGCAAGACGTCGTCATTGTTGCCGCCACGCGTACCGCGATCGGCAGTTTTCAGGGCTCCCTGGCCAACGTATCCGCGGTCGATCTGGGCGCGGCGGTGATCCGCCAGTTGCTCGAGCAAACCGGTCTGGACGGTGCGCAGGTCGATGAAGTGATCATGGGCCAGGTGTTGACCGCCGGCGCCGGGCAGAACCCGGCGCGTCAGGCCGCGATCAAGGCCGGCCTGCCCCACGCGGTACCGGCGATGACCCTGAACAAGGTCTGCGGTTCGGGCCTGAAAGCTCTGCATCTCGGCGCGCAGGCGATCCGTTGCGGCGACGCCGAGGTGATCATTGCCGGCGGCCAGGAAAACATGAGCCTGTCCAACTACATCATGCCGGGCGCCCGCACCGGTCTGCGCATGGGTCACGCGCAAATCGTCGACACCATGATCAGCGATGGTTTGTGGGATGCGTTCAACGATTACCACATGGGCATCACCGCGGAAAATCTGGTCGATAAATACCAGATCACCCGCGAACAGCAGGACGCCTTCGCAGCCGCTTCCCAGCAGAAAGCTGCCGCCGCCATTGAAGCCGGGCGCTTCGTCGATGAAATCACCCCGATCCTGATTCCCCAGCGCAAGGGCGATCCGGTCGCCTTCAAGATCGACGAGCAGCCACGCGGCGACACCAGCGCCGAATCCCTGGCGAAGCTGCGCCCGGCGTTCAAAAAGGACGGCAGCGTCACCGCTGGCAACGCTTCATCGCTGAACGACGGTGCCGCCGCCGTGATTCTGATGAGTGGCGAGAAAGCCAAAGCCCTGGGCCTGCCGGTTCTGGCCAGAATCGCTGCCTACGCCAACGCGGGCGTCGATCCGGCGATCATGGGCATCGGCCCGGTATCCGCCACCCGCCGCTGCCTCGACAAGGCCGGCTGGAGCATCGACCAGCTCGACCTGATCGAAGCCAACGAAGCGTTCGCCGCGCAATCGCTGGCCGTCGCCAAGGACCTGCAATGGGACCTGGACAAGGTCAACGTCAACGGCGGCGCCATCGCTCTTGGTCACCCGATCGGCGCATCGGGTTGCCGCGTGCTGGTGACATTGCTGCACGAAATGCTCAAGCGCGATGCGAAAAAAGGTCTGGCGACCTTGTGCATTGGCGGCGGCCAGGGTGTAGCGCTGGCGCTGGAACGCGCCTGATACGGAGTTCAAGGTTGACGGCGGATCCACGACATCCGCCGTTGGCCGGCAACAAAAAACCCGGTGCGCCTTGCGGTGTACCGGGTTTCTTTTTGCCTGTCCGAAATTCGTATTGGATGTACCACCGTCATCGCGAGCAGGCTCACTCCTACAGGGGGGACGCATTCCAAATGTGGGAGCGAGCCTGCTCGCGAAAGCGCTTTTTCAGACGCCAGCCATTCAAGGCTTGCGCAGCAGATAGGTATCCATAATCCACCCATGCTCCGCCCGCGCCGCTTTGCGCACCCGTTCGATCTCATCGGCGACATCCGCCAGTCTTCCGCTGAGCAGAATCTCATCCGGTGTGCCCAGGTAAGCGCCCCAGAAAATCTCGGTCTGGCGATCCGCCACCTGCTGGTACGAATCCTCGGCATCGAGCATCACCACCAGACTGTCCGCTTCACTCACCTGCCCTGCTGCCAATCGCCGTCCCGTGGTGATTTCCACCGAACGGCCGATCGTGTTCAGCGGTATCTTGTGCTGCGCAGCCAGGGCCTGAACGCTGGTAATCCCCGGTATCACTTCGTACTCAAATTCACAGCGGCCTGATGACTGAATCGCCTGAAGAATGCGCAGCGTGCTGTCGTACAACGCCGGATCGCCCCACACCAGGAAACCACCGCACTGACCGTCGGACAATTCCTCATTGATCAGCCGCTCGAAGGTCTGCTGCTTGGCGCGGTTCAGTGCATCGACACTTGCCGTGTAGTCGACATCGCCCCGCTCGCGCTCAGGACTGCTGGCTTCGATAAAGCGATAAGCGTGATCGGTGATGTAGCGCTCACAGATCTCGCGGCGCAGATCGATCAGCGTCTGTTTGCTCTGGCCTTTATCCAGCAGAAAGAACACATCGACCCGATTCAGCGCTTTCACTGCCTGCATCGTGATGTAGTCCGGATTGCCGGCGCCAATGCCGATGACCAGCAGCTGTTTCATCAGAATTCCTCTTCAAGGTCCATGCCCGGCAAGCGTAGACGCCAGATGCCGTTGAAGCGCAGCTCGATCACCGACAGCGGCTCGACATCGATCGCATTGAACGCGTTGCCGTGCAGCACCTGCATCAATGCAGCACGCATGACAAACGGATGGGTGACTGCCACCACATGCCCGGGCGTCGCGGCGACTGTAGCCAGCCACTGCGCCACCCGCTGTGTCAGTTGGCCGACCGATTCGCCGCCATGGGGCGCCGCGTCTGGATCAGCCAGCCAGGCTGACAACGCGTCGGCGTGGTGGGCTTGCAATTCCTTGATCGACTGGCCGTGCCAGCGCCCCCAGTCACAATCACCCAGGGCCGGGTCGATTTCGCCATCGGCACCCAACCACGCTGCTGTTTGCCGGGTTCGCAGCTCCGGCCCGCATACCAGGCGCCGCGTCGCCGGGAATCGCGACCGGATGGCGTCAGACGCCACGGGCAACTCTTCAACAGGCTCATTCGTAGGAAAACGCGCCAATTTTTGTGCGATGGTTCGCGCATGGCAAACCAGTATCAAACGGCTACTTGGCACAGGCAGGTACTCGGACGAAAGATATTAAAAGCAACGGTTCGAAATTCATTAGCGGCCCATTGTGCCGTAAAACCGGATTTTTCAGGATTGCCCGCTCGCCAGCCGCTGAACCTTGGATAGGCAATGTCTGACACTGTGACAGGCAAAGGACTACAAGCCGACGCTACTTCGGCGTAGCCCTTGTTACACGGACGCCTTGCACACTTTTGGTGCCTGGCAAACCTGTACAAAAATTCGCTAGACATGTAGCACACATTACATAAATACTCTTTTAACGGATTGTGAAATGAATTCGACACCCCCATCCAGCAGGAGCCCGGATGCCCCCTCTCAGAGACCTGATCACTGACCCCGGCCTGGATCTGACGCCGTCAGAGCGCAAAGTCGTCCGCGCCCTGCTCGATCAGTATCCCCGCAACGGTCTGGGGCCGATGGCGCGCCTTGCCGAACATGCGGGTGTCAGCGATCCGACCATCGTGCGTCTGGTGAAAAAGCTCGGTTTTGGCGGTTACGCCGATTTCCAGGAAGCCCTGCTCAGCGACATGGACCATCGCCTGCGTTCACCACGCACGCTATTGCAGCCGCGCTCGCAGCAGAACAAGAACGATGCCTGGGCCCATTATCTGGCCGACAGCCATCGCTTGCTGGTTGACACTCAAGCCCTGACCCAACCCGAAGACGTACGGATCCTCGTGGAGTGGCTGCTCGACAGCCGCCATCAGATCTACTGCTTCGGTGGCCGTTTCAGCATCCTGCTGGCCAATTACCTGCTTAACCACCTGCGCCTGCTGCGCCCCGGCTGCTTCGCCCTGGAAGACAACGCCCTGTTGCCTGACCGTCTGTACGATCTGCAACGCCAGGACGTGGTGCTGGTGTTCGACTATCGGCGCTACCAGACCCAAGCCCTGCGCGTCGCCACCGCGGCGAAGAACAACAACGCGCGGGTGGTGCTGTTCACCGATGTCTACGCCTCGCCGCTGCGCGAGATGGCCGACCTGATCATCAGCGCCCCGGTGGAATCGGCGTCGCCGTTCGACACCATGGTGCCGGCGCTGGCGCAGGTCGAGGCGCTGATCGCCTGCCTGACCTTGCGTGTGCCCGACCCTGCCGATCGCCTGGAAGGCATCGATGCCCTGCGCAACGACTTTGCGACTCACCTGCTGGAGGAAAAATAAGGATGTTCAGCCTTCCCCACCGCTCGCCACGGGACCTGCCGTTTGTGTTCGATCACACCGCATTGTTGCTGGTGGACATGCAGCGCGCCTGGCTCGAGCCGCAATTCGACCCGCACCTGAGCGGGCCGGATGCCGAGTATTTCCTCCAGCGTGCGCGCAGCCAGGTGGTGCCCAATCAGCAACGGCTGCTTGGCGCCTTTCGTCAGGCCCGGCAAAACGTGCTGCACACGATCATCGAAAGCCTGACCGCCGACGGTCGCGACCGCTCGCTGGATCACAAGCTGTCCGACATGCACCTGCCCAAGGGCAGCGCGCAAGCTCAGGTGATTGTTGAACTGACCCCGGCCGAGAACGAAATCGTGCTGCCAAAGACCTCCTCCGGGGTATTCAACTCGACCAACATCGACTACGTGCTGCGCAACTTGCAGACCCGTCATCTGATCATCGCTGGCATCGTCACCGATCAGTGCGTGGACATGGCCGTGCGCGACGCCGCCGACCGGGGCTATCTGGTGACGCTGGTGGAGGACGCCTGCGCCACTTACACAGCCGAACGCCACCACGCCTGCCTCAATGCAATCAAGGGTTACTGCTGGATCACCGACACCGACACCGTGCTCGGTCGTTTGCAGGAGATGCAGCCATGAGCGCACGCCTGACGCCTCTGCCGATGACCACTCTGGTGACCACTGACCTGATCGGCATCACCCGTGGCCGCTCGTTCCCTACCGACGAGCTTGAGCACTATCAGGCAGCGGGTTGCGGCTGGGTCCCGGCCAACAGCGCGCTGACGCCACAAGACATCATCGCCTCGAGCAATCCGTGGGGCGCGTACGGCGACCTGCGGCTGATCCCCGATCTGAACAGCCGCGTCACCGTCGGCAACGGCCCGGACGCGAACGCGCCGGCGCTGGATTTCATCCACGCCGATATCCGCGAGACCGACGGCCAGGCGTGGGGCGCCTGCCCACGCACATTGCTGCGTGATGAAATCGAGCGCTATCACGATGAGCTCGGTTTGCAGGTGAATGCCGCGTTCGAACATGAATTCAACCTGCACGCTGGCGAGGCCGAACATGCAGCGTTCTCTCTCGAAGCGCAGCGTCAGGGCGCCGAATTCGCCGGCTGGCTGCTCAGCGCCCTGCGCGCCGGCGGGGTCGAGCCGGAAATGTTCCTGCCGGAATACGGCAAGCACCAATACGAAATCACCTGCCGCCCGACCCTTGGCGTGGCGGCGGCGGATCGTGCGGTCAATGTGCGTGAAATCACCCGGGAAATCGCCCGGCAGATGGGCCTGGCGCTGAGTTTCGCGCCGAAGACCGCTCCCGAGGCGGTGTGCAACGGTGTGCATCTGCACGTCAGCCTGCTCGATCTGGCCGGCCAGCCCATGCTGTACGACGCCGGCACCAGCAACGGCCTGTCGAGCATCGGTCAGCACTGGGCTGCCGGAGTCCTGCACTATTTGCCGGCGCTCTGCGCGTTCACTGCGCCGACGCCGCTCTCGTACCAGCGTTTGCAGCCGCACCACTGGAGCGCGTCCTATGCGTGCCTGGGACAGCAGAATCGTGAAGCGGCGCTGCGCATCTGCCCGACCGTGACCCTGGGCGGCAAGTCTGCCGCGCAGCAGTTCAACCTGGAATTCCGCGCCATGGACGCCACCGCCTCGCCACACCTGGCCATGGCGGCGCTGCTGATCGCCGGGCGACTGGGCATCGAACAGCGTCTGGCGCTGAACGCGATCACCGATGAAATTCCCGATTCACTCAATGACGAGCAACGCAAGGCCCGGGGCATTGTCGCCCTGCCCGCCTCGCTGGCGCAGGCGCTGGATTGCCTGCGCGACAGTGCAGCCTTCAATGAATGGCTGCCCAAGCCGCTGCTCGACACCTGGTACGCCCTGAAAACCGAGGAACTGGCGCTGACGGAACAGCTCTCGCCCGCTGACCTGTGTGAGCACTATGCACGCCTGTACTGAATCCGCCGAACTGGGGTTGTTCAACCGCCCGGTCTATAACCTCAGCCGCGAGGACTCGACGAACCCGTTGATCCTCGTGTGCGAACACGCCAGTCGTTACATCCCCGATGCCCTGAACAATCTGGGCCTGGACGAGGCCGCCGCGCGGGAACACATCGCCTGGGACATCGGCGCGCTGCAACTGGCCGAACAGTTGTCGGAACAGCTCGGTGCCACCCTGCTCAGCGCCAATTACTCACGGCTGTTGATCGATCTCAACCGCCCGCGCCATGCACCGGACAGCATCCCGGTGCAAAGCGAGATCTACCAGATTCCCGGCAACCGCGAGCTGGATGAGGCGGCTCGCGAGTATCGTCGGCAGACCCTGTTCAAGCCGTTTCATGCACGTTTGCAGACGCTGATCGACGAGCGTATTGCCCAGGGCCAAGCGGTGCGCGTGGTCGGCATTCACAGTTTTACCCCGGTGTACTACGGCCAGCCGCGAGCACTGGAAATCGGCGTGTTGTTCGGCCAGGCCAAAGCCTATGCCCAGCGCCTGCTCGACGGACTGCAAGTGCATCCTTTGAAAGTCGCGGGCAACCAGCCGTACAGAATCGATCCGCTGGGCGACATGACCGTACCGGTGCACGGCGATGCCCGAGGCCTCGAGGCCGTACTGATCGAAGTGCGCAATGACTTGCTGCGCAGCCCCGAAGCGGTTTCGCGCTGGGCCGGCTACCTGGCACCTTTGCTGTAAGAATCGCGGTAAATGATCGACCGACAGAACAACTAAAACGACCGATGGCTGACAAGGAGTTGCGCTTCATGGAAATTGAAGAATTCGGCTACAAGCAAGAGTTGAAACGTAGCCTGACGCTGACCGATCTGGTGGTATACGGGATGATTTTCATGATCCCCATCGCCCCGTTCGGTGTGTATGGCTACGTCAACGCCGAGGCACCCGGGATGGTGCCGCTGGCCTACATCATCGGCATGGTGGCGATGCTGTTCACCGCGCTGAGTTACGGCAGCATGGCCAAGGCGTTTCCGATTGCCGGTTCGGTGTATTCCTACGCGCAACGCGGCCTCAATCAACACGTCGGTTTCATCGCTGGCTGGCTGATGCTGCTCGACTACCTGCTGATTCCGCCGCTGCTGTACCTGTATGCGGCGATGGCGCTCAACCATTTGTACCCGGATATTCCCAAGGTTGGCTTCATCCTGGCGTTCCTGGTCAGCGCAACGTTCGTCAACCTGCGCGGCATCACCTTTACCGCGCGGATGAACATCCTGTTCCTGCTGGCGCAACTGGTGGTACTGGGCATCTTCCTGTTCTACGCCTGGAATGCCTTGCACAACGGCGGCGGCAACGGCGAGCTGACACTGGCGCCGCTGTATCACCCCGAGACCTTCAACTTCGCCTTGTTGATGCAAGCGGTGTCGATCGCCGTGCTGTCGTTCCTCGGCTTCGATGCGATCTCGACCCTTGCCGAAGAAATCAAGGAAGACCCGGGCCGCAGCGTCGGCAGAGCGGCGCTGATCACCCTGGCGGTGATGGGCACGATTTTCGTGGTACAGACGTGGATCGCCACCGATCTGGCAGCGGGCATGGGCTTCAAATCCGCCGACACCGCGTTCTATGAAATCGCTGAAATCGCCGCCGGCAGCTGGCTCGCAACCCTGACCGCAGTGGCGACGGCGCTGGCCTGGGGCGTGGCCGTGGCGATCACCTCGCAGGCCGCCGTGTCGCGCCTGCTGTTCGGCATGGCCCGCGATGGCAAATTGCCGAAGGTGCTGGCCAGGGTCCATCCGAAACACAACACGCCGTACCTGAGCATCTATCTGGTGGCGGTGCTGTCGCTGCTGATCTGCTACCTGTTCATCGAGGCGGTCGACATCCTCACCTCGCTGATCAACTTCGGCGCCCTGAGCGGATTCATGCTCCTGCACCTGACCGTGATCAACCACTACTGGCGTCGGCAGAAGTCGGGACAGGTTGTGCGCCATCTGCTCTGCCCGGTGATCGGCTTCATCATCGTCGCGGCAATCATGTACAACATGGGCGTCGATGCGCAGAAACTCGGCCTGATCTGGATTGCCCTGGGTCTGGTTTATCTGTTCTTCCTCAACAAGCTCGGCGCCAGCACGGTGTTGCCCGATCCGAGCAATGGCTGACAAGAAAAAGAGCGGCGTCTGACAACAAATCAGGCGACCGCCGATTTAACGCGTGGAAACCGACAGTGATAGTCAGGTTCGGCGAACGGGCCGAACCTTTTGATACAGGAGTACATCCATGCTGGTCTTACGCCCAGTCGAGCAGAATGATCTGCCCCAGCTACAGCGCCTGGCCCGCGAGAGCCTGATCGGCGTGACCTCGCTGCCGGATGACAGCGAGCACCTGCGCGAGAAAATCGCCGGGTCGCGCGCCTCGTTCGACAGCGCCGCCACGGCGCAGGGGCCGGAGAACTATTTCTTTGTGCTGGAAGACCTCGAACGCCAGCAACTGCTCGGTTGCTCGGAAATTCTTGCCACCGCCGGTTTCAAGGAACCGTTCTACAGCTTGCGCAATCGCCATTTCACCAGCGCCTCGCGGGAGTTGAACATCGAGCATGGCGTGCCGGCGTTGTCGCTGTGCCATGACCTTAGCGGGCATACCCTGCTGCGCGGGTTCCACATCGACGCCACGCTGGTGCGCACGCCGTTTTCCGAACTGTTGTCGCGGGCGCGCCTGCTGTTCATTGCCGCCCATGCGCAGCGGTTCTCCGAGGCGGTGATTACCGAGATCGTCGGCTACAGCGATGAGCACGGCCACTCGCCATTCTGGGATGCGCTGGGCAAGCATTTCTTCGACCTGCCCTACGCCGAAGCCGAGCGTCTGTGCGGGTTGCAGAGCCGCACGTTCCTCGCCGAACTGATGCCGCAATATCCGATATACGTACCGATGCTGCCGCAAGCGGCGCAGGACTGCATCGGCCGCGTGCACCCGGACGGCCAGGAGGCGTTCGACATCCTCGAGCGTGAAGGCTTCGAAACCAACAGCTACATCGACCTGTTCGACGCCGGCCCTACGTTGTATGCGCGTACCGCAAACATTCGCTCGATCGTTGGCAGCCAGACTGCCACTGTCCGGCAACAGGCGTCGACAGACGCCCGAGGCCGTTACCTGGTGAGCAACGACGCCTTGCATGACTACCGCGCCATTGTCACCGAGCTCGACTACCAGCCCGATCAACCGCTGCCCCTGACGCCCGCTCTATGCGCGGCACTGAAGGTCAGCGAGGGCAGCCCGATACGGTTGGTCGCTCTGTGAGGCGCATTTGCCGTTGGTGCCTGAATCGGTACGCAGAAGGAGTTGGAGCATGATTGTCCGTCCGGTAAAAGTCAGCGACCTGCCTGCCTTGATGACGCTCGTCGAACAGGCCGGGCCGGGCTTCACCACCCTTCCTGCCAACGAGGACCGCCTCGCGCACCGGGTGCGTTGGGCGCAACGGGCGTTCGCCGAGCAGGTGGAACGGGCCGATGCCGATTATCTGTTTGTCCTCGAGGATGATGAACAGCGCGTGGTCGGTGTCAGCGCGATGGCTGGCGCCGTTGGCCTGCGCGAACCCTGGTACAACTACCGGCTCGGCGTGACCGTCAGTTCGGCGCCGGACCTGGGTATTCAGCGGCAGATTCCGACGTTGTTCCTCAACAATGAACTGACCGGACAATCGGAACTGTGCTCGCTGTTTCTGCGCCATGACCAGCGCAGCGGCAGCAATGGTCGCCTGTTGTCGCTGGGGCGCCTGCTGTTTGTCGCCGAGTTTCCGCATCTGTTTGGCGAGAAGATGATCGCCGAACTGCGCGGCAGTGCCGATGAAAACGGTTGCTCGCCGTTCTGGGACAGCCTTGGCCGACACTTTTTCCAGATGGATTTCACCCACGCCGATCACTTGTCGGGGCTGGGCAACAAAGCCTTTATCGCCGAACTGATGCCACGTCAGCCGCTGTACACCTGCCTGCTGACCGAACAGGCACAGGCGGCGATCGGCCAGACTCACCCGAACACCCAACCGGCATTGAAAATCCTTCAGGCTGAAGGTTTTGCGCACCAGGGTTACATCGACATTTTCGACGGTGGCCCGGTCATCGAAGCGCCGATCCGCAGCATTCGCACGGTGCGTGACAGTCTCGAACTGACCCTGAGCCTCGGCATCCCGGACGAGCAGGCGCCGCTGTGGCTGATTCACAACCGCCGCCTGGAAAACTGCCGCATCACCGTGGCGCCCGGGCGACTGGTGGGCAACAGCCTGATGGTCGATCGTCTCACCGCCAAACGCCTGCAACTTCAGCCGGGTAATTCGGTGCGTGCGGTGCTCCTGCCCCATCAACAGCAACACGCCGTGGCGGCCTGATATGCCCGGCGCCAGAGATTAAACCTTTCAGCCGCCAGTCCTGCCGCGCAAATTCGTCATGATTCCTGACCCATTCGCGTGATAGCCTTTTCATTCTTCGGCGTTGACACCTTTGCTCAAGCCTCTCCATTCCTTATGTATTGGTGGAACTCGTATGACCAGGCTTTCCCATCAAGATTTGCGCCGTAATTTCCGTCAGTTGCTGGCCTCCGACACCTGCTATCACACGGCTTCGGTGTTCGACCCGATGTCCGCCCGCATCGCCGCTGACCTGGGTTTTGAAGTGGGTATCCTCGGCGGTTCCGTGGCCTCCCTGCAGGTGCTCGGCGCCCCGGACTTCGCCCTGATCACCCTCAGCGAATTCGCCGAACAGGCCACGCGCATCGGCCGCGTCGCCCAATTGCCAGTGATCGCCGACGCCGATCACGGCTACGGTAACGCTCTTAACGTCATGCGCACCATCGTCGAACTGGAACGCGCCGGCGTCGCGGCACTGACCATCGAAGACACCCTGCTGCCCGCACAATTCGGGCGAAAATCCACCGACCTGATCACCGTCGCCGAAGGCGTCGGCAAGATCCGCGCGGCGCTGGAAGCCCGGGTCGACACGGAAATGGCGATCATCGCCCGCACCAACGCCGGCATTCTGCCGAACCAGGAAATCATCAGCCGCACCCGCCAATATCAGGCGGCGGGCGCTGACGGTATCTGCATGGTCGGCGTGCAGGACTTCGATCAACTGGAACAAATCGCCGAGCATCTCACCGTGCCGCTGATGCTGGTCACTTACGGCAACCCGGCCCTGCGCGACGACAAACGCCTGGCCGAACTCGGCGTACGCGTGACCATCGACGGCCACGGCGCCTACTTCGCCGCGATCAAAGCGACCTACGACAGCCTGCGCGAACAGCGGCAGATCTTCACCCAGGCCGCCGACCTGAGCGCGACCGAATTGACGCACACCTATACCCAGCCGGAGGAATACATTCTCTGGGCCAAGGAGTACATGAGCGTCAAGGAGTGATGCACACGCTGCACCGGCCCCTTCGCGAGCAGGCTCGCTCCCACAGTTGAAATGCGGTCCCCTGTGGGAGCGAGCCTGCTCGCGAAAGCGTCTATTGCGGCACCGCTAAACCGGCGTCTTACCCCTCCTCCCGCTGCACCGCCCGCGCCTGAATCACATTCAGAGTCGCGCAGCCCTCGCGCATCAGCAGATGAACCGCGCTGGTCACCCGCGTCAGATCACAATCGGAAATGCCCTTGAGGTTAAGGCTGGCAAAGGTATCGGCCAGATCCCGCACGACCACAAACCGGTGCATCGCACAGGCGGCCCTAGTTCACTCCAGAAAGGTCAGGTTCTGTATTCGACCGGCCAAGATCGTCGCAGAGTTATCTGCGAACCGAGACTATAAGAGCCGCGTCCGACGGCCGCAACGAGAGCTTCTGTCGGACTTTTCGGTATTTTTTGTGCGCCGTCCTCGACTGCCACTTTTCCCACAAAAGCCCCTCACCCTAGCCCTCTCCCGGAGGGAGAAGGAACCGATTGGGGGATGCTCAGGATCTGCGCCGACGTGGTGGACCGTGTTGAATGCGAAATTGAATTCAGCAGAAAATCTCAAGCTTGCCGCATTGACTAAAAACAACGCGGTCAGTCCCCTCTCCTGGGGGAGAGGGCTAGGGTGAGGGGCGAGTCAACTGACACCCCGCCCCAAACATTCACACCACCAATTCCATCACCGCGGATTCGCCAACTCCATGATCATCCGCGACAACAGATAAATCCGCGGCGCCACGCTCGCCACTTCGGCGTATTCCTCGGGCGTGTGAATATTGCCGCCGACGATCCCGAAGCCATCCAGCGTCGGCGTCCCCACCCCGGCAGACAGACTGGCATCCGCCGCGCCGCCGCTGCCCTCCTCGGTGAGCTTGCGGCCAATTTCGCCGTAAATGCCTTGAGCCATGGCCATCAAGCGATCGGACTCAGCGGTCTGCGGCATCGGCGGCAATCCGCGCTGCAGAGAGGTTTTCACCTCGGTCTCGGCAATCAACTTGTCCTGCGAGACCCGCGCCAGATCCTTCTCGATGCGATCGAACTCTTCCGGCACCGCCGCGCGCACGTCAGCCTTGGCCGTGGCCTGGTCCGGGATTACGTTGGTGCGATCACCGGCCTTGAGCACGGTAAAGTTGATGGTGGTCTTCTTCGCCTCATCGCCGAGCTTGCCCAGTTGCAGAATCTGGTGCGCCGCTTCCATCGCCGCGTTCCGGCCCAATTCTGGCGCGACCCCGGCGTGGGCGGCTTTGCCTTTGACTTCGACCAGCGCCGTCGCACTGCCCTTGCGCCACACCACCAGGCCATCGGCCGGGCGCCCCGGTTCGAGGTTGAGGGTGACGTCGTGCTGCTTGGCGGTTTTCTTGATCAGGTCGGTGGCGACGTCCGAGCCGGTTTCTTCGCTGGCGTCGAGCAGGAAGGTGATCTGCGCGTAATCCTTGAAGTCGAGGTTCTTCAGCACTTTCAATGCGTAGATGCCGGCGACGATGCCGCCCTTGTCGTCCATTACACCCGGCCCGTAGGCGCGGCCGTCCTTGATGTGGAAAGGCCGCTCGGCGGCGGAGCCTTCCTTGAACACCGTGTCCATGTGCGCCATCAGGAGGATCTTCGCTTTGCCGGTGCCTTTGAGCGTGGCCAGCACGTGGCTGGATTTTTCCGGGGTGTTGGGCACCAGTTCGATGGTGGCGCCGAGTTTTTTCAGTTCATCGATGGCAATGTCGCTGACCTGTTTCAGGCCCGGCTCATAACCTGAGCCGGAGTCGATATTGACCAGTCGCTCCAACAATTTCAGGGCTTCGGGCTGATACTGCTCGGCATCGGCGAGCACTTGTTTGTGCGGTTCGGCGGCGTTTGCGGCCGAGAATGCGAGGGACAGACCGAGGCTGGCGGCCAGCAGAGAGCGGGGAAATGAGAACGTCATGAAGCAGTCCTTGTTTCGTGTCGGAGGGATTCAACCGTAACCGACATTGACGCAAGGCTCTATAGCGAATGCGACACTCTCCAGACCGACACCGAACAAACCTGTAGGAGTGAGCCTGCTCGCGATAGCGTTGTATCAGTCAGCATTCAAATCACTGACAGATTGCTATCGCGAGCAGGCTCACTCCTACAGTTTCAATCGGCGGGGTGTCCCTCAGACCGAATCCAGCAGCGCCTGCCTCGGCTTGTTGTCGCTGTTGCAGATGACCCGATTGCGCCCACCCGCCTTGGCTTCGTACAAGGCCTGATCGGCATCGTCCAGCCAACGCGTGGCGTCGGCATGGCTCGGATCATACGCGGCCAGGCCAATGCTCAGACTGACCTTCAACGCCGGATTCTGCTCATAGCCCAGCGTCACGAAGCGTTCGCGCAAGGCTTCCATGGCCTGAGCGGCATTGAACAGCGGCAGTTCCGGCAGAATCACGCAGAACTCATCCCCGCCGTAGCGCCCGGCGACATCGGTGGCGCGCAGATTCTGCTTGAGCAGTTTGCTCAACTGGCGCAGGACGATATCGCCGGCGACATGGCCGTAGGTGTCATTGATCGCCTTGAAGTGATCGATGTCGATCAACGCAATCGCCGCGCCTTGCTGCTGGCGTTTACAGCGCTGGAATGCGAGGTTCAGTTGATCCTTCCACGCGCCGTGATTGAGCAGCCCGGTCAGGCTGTCGGTGCGACTCAACGCCAACAGCTCACGCTTGTGCCGGCCCAGGGTGGAGGCCTGACGAAAGCAGATCCAGCCCAGCGCCAGCGGATACAGCAACAACAAAGGCAAACAGGCGTAAAGCTGCAATGGCGAAGTCGGCGGGATGAACGCCGGTGCGAACACCACCAGCCCGACGCCGATACCCAATAGCTGTGCCGTCGTCCCGGCGAGCAGGAATCGGCCACCGCCAATGGCGACATTGTTCATCGCCATCATCGAAATCGTGGTTGCGCTGGGCAGCGGATTGAACTGCATGGCAGCCACCCAGAAGCCGCCCATGAATGCATCGATCAGCAAGTTGCGGTGTTCGGCGCGGAACGGCACGCTCGAGCGGCGCGCCCATTGAAACGCCAGATGCGGCCAGATCAGGCCATTGAACAGCATCAGGCCCCACACCCACAGCGGCGGATCGAGGGAATACATCGCCACGCTGACGCACATGAGCCCGAGCAGCAGCCCGAACACCCGCGACCTGTACAGCCTCCTGGCCAGTGAAAGTCCCTTTCCCCGCGTATTTCCCATAAGGGCCTCGACCGCGCGCTGCAATGGTTTCACCCCGACACGGATGTGTTCGGAGTCTATCAGGGCGCCGCTAAATAGCCATCACCGGCCAGCGGCCTGAATAGAGCGCTATCAGCGCCGCACACGAAGCCCAGAGTTGGCTATAAATGAAACAGGGAAAAGGAAAAACAACTATAAAAAGGGGACCCATGCACACCTACCATGTGTTGATCATCGGCAGCGGTTTTGGCGGCCAGTGCGCGGCGGTCAACCTGCTCAAGGCCGGGATCGATGACTTTCGCATACTGGAGCGACGCGACTTTTTCGGCGGCACCTGGTGCCAGAACACCTACCCCGGCGCAGCGGTGGACGTGCCGTCGCCGCTGTATTCGCTCTCGTTCGCACCCTACCGCTGGTCGCAGATGTTTGCCGGACAGGCAGAACTGCAGCGCTACACCGAGCAAGTGATCGAGCAGTTCGGTTTGCGCGACCGCGTGGAGCTGCAAGCCGACGTCGAGCGCGTCGAATGGGACGAAGCGGATAAATGCTGGACGGTGTACACCCGTGCCAAAGGCATCTTTCACACGCAGTTCCTGATCAACGCCTCCGGTCCGTTAAGTCAGCCGGTCATCCCACACTTCCCCGGAATGGATCGCTTTCAAGGCAAGACGTTTCATACAAACCATTGGGATCACAGCTACGACTATCGCGGTAAACGCGTGGCGATTGTCGGCAGCGGTGCCAGCGCGGCCCAGGTGATTCCGGCAATTGCACCCCAGGTCGAACACCTGCATGTGTTCCAGCGCACGCCGCATTGGGTGCTGCCACGTGCCGATCGCAAATTCGGCCGCTTCCAGCGTTGGCTGCTCGGCTTGAAGCCGGCGTACAAGCTGCTGCGCTGGCTGATCTACTGGCAATTCGAAACCCGGGTGATCGCCTTCAAATACTCGAAACCGGCGATTCACCTGGTCCAGCAACATGCGCTGCGGTTCCTCAAACGCCAGGTTCCAGACCCGGTGCTGCGGCAGCAACTCACTCCGGATTTCACCATCGGCTGCAAGCGGGTGCTGGTCTCCAGCACGTATTACCCGGCGCTGAGCCGCGCCAACGTCACGCTGCACAGTCGCGAGCATGGCATCGCGTCGATCGACGAAAGCGGGATCAACAGGGTGGACGGCGATCATGTCGATGTTGATCTGATCGTCTGGTCGACCGGTTACGACGCCACCGACGGGGTGATTTCCTACCCGGTCAGCGGCAAGAACGCGGTGCAACTCAGAGATGTCTGGGCCGAATATCCGCGCGCCTACCTGGGCACCAGCCTGCCGGATTTCCCCAACCTGTTTATCGTCACCGGGCCGAACACCGGTATTGGCCACACTTCGGCGCTGTTCATCATCGAATCGCAGATGAACTACATCCTCGACTGCATTCGCACCGTGCAGGCCAAAGGCCTGCGCAGCATCGAAGTGCGCCATGACGCGGAACGTACCTACACTGCAATGATCCACCGGGAAATGCAGCGCACCGTGTGGAAGTCCGGCGGTTGCCACAGTTGGTACCAGAGCAAGAGCGGCCATGTGATCGCGATGTTTCCCGGCTTCAGTTTCAGCTATCACCTGCTGACCCGAGCGCTGAAACCGGCCGACCATATTTTGTCCTGAACACGTATAAGGAAGACGTCGATGCTTTTGCTGTTTGTCGCCCTCGCGGTTTTCGTGGCCTGGAGCTGGTTGAGTTACCCAGCGGTCGGCCATTGGCTGTACGACCTGGCCATGGCCATCGAGGCCAGGTTGTACAAACTGCACAAGATCGAAGTGCCGATCGCCGAGATGACCGTGTCGACCTGGCAAGGCGGGCCATACGAGGCGTCCAGCACGATTCTGATGCTGCACGGCTTCAGCGCCGACAAAAATCTCTGGCTGCGCTGCGCCCGGCATTTCGTGCGCGAGTATCGGGTGATCATCCCGGATCTGGCCGGCCACGGCGAAACCGGCTTCAAGGCCGGAGGCGGTTATGACATCGCGGTTCAGGCCAAACGCATGATTCAGCTACTCGATGTCTGCGGCGTGGAAAAAGTCCATGTGATCGGCAACTCCATGGGCGGCTACATCGCTGCGTGGCTCGCGGCGAGCTATCCCGAGCGGATCGCTTCGCTGGCCTTGATCGACCCGGCCGGCGTCACCGCACCAGAGCCGAGCGACATGGAGCGCCACCTGGCACGCGGGCACAATCCGTTCCTGATCAACTCCCGCGAAGAATTCCAGCGTTTCTACGCCATGACCATGGAGTCGCCGCCGTGGGTGCCGAAACTGGTGCTGGACGCCGTCGCCCAGCGCTACGAGCAACAACGTGACGACCTCGAAGAAATCTTCCGCGACTTCCATGCCAGCCCGCCGATGGAGCCGAAACTGGCCGACATCAAATGTCCGGCGCTGCTGCTGTGGGGGCGCAAGGATCGCTTGATCGACGTCAGCAGCGTGCCGGTCTGGAGCAAGGGCATTGCCAACCTTGAAGTGGATGTGTGGGATCACGTCGGGCACATGCCGATGGTCGAACAGCCGGCGAACACGGCGCGGCGGTATCAGCAATTCCTGGGATCGCAAAAATGAACGCTTACCTCGTGGCGAGGGAGCTTGCTCCCGCTGGGCTGCGCAGCAGACCCAATCCCGGCGCGTTGAATCAGACGCGCATTGGTAGCAGAGGGGCCGCTTCGCGCCCCAGCGGGAGCAAGCTCCCTCACCACAGGTGGGTATTTCTACAGGACATCGGCGGTGGGCGATGAACATCCTTTACGACGAACGCCTCGACGGTCCTTTACCCGAAGTGAACAAGGCCGAACTGCTCAAGGCCCTGCAGCAGGCCCTGCCGGATCTGGACATTCTCTGGCGCGAGGATGAACTCAAGCCCTACGAATGCGACGGCCTCTCCGCCTACCGCACCACGCCCATGCTGGTCGCCCTGCCCCGGCGAATCGAGCAAGTGCAAACCCTGCTGAAACTTTGCCATCGGAACAATGTGCCGGTGGTCGCCCGGGGTGCCGGCACGGGATTGTCTGGCGGCGCGCTGCCACTGGAAAAAGGCCTGCTGCTGGTGATGGCGCGCTTCAACAACATCCTGCATATCGACCCCGCCGCACGTATCGCGCGGGTTCAACCCGGCGTGCGCAACCTCGCCATCTCCCAGGCCGCAGCTCCGTTCGGCCTGTATTACGCGCCCGATCCGTCATCGCAGATCGCCTGTTCGATCGGCGGCAACGTCGCGGAAAACGCAGGTGGCGTGCATTGCCTCAAGTACGGCCTGACCGTGCACAACGTGCTGAAAATCGAAGTGCTGACCATCGAGGGCGAACGCTTGACACTGGGCTCCGAGGCGCTCGATTCAGCCGGTTTTGACCTGCTCGCCTTGTTCACTGGCTCCGAGGGATTGCTGGGCATCATCACCGAAGTCACGGTGAAGCTGTTGCCCAAACCGCAAGTCGCCAAGGTTTTGCTTGGCAGTTTCGATTCAGTGGAAAAGGCCGGCCGCGCGGTCGCCGAAATCATCGCCGCCGGGATCATCCCCGGTGGTCTGGAAATGATGGACAACCTGGCCATTCGCGCCGCTGAAGACTTTATCCACGCCGGTTACCCGGTCAATGCCGAGGCGATTCTGCTGTGCGAACTCGACGGCGTCGAAGCCGACGTGCACGACGATTGCCAGCGCGTGCGCGAAGTGATGACAGCAGCCGGGGCCACTGAGGTGCGCCAGGCTCAGGACGAGGCCGAACGCGTGCGTTTCTGGGCCGGGCGCAAAAATGCCTTCCCGGCGATCGGTAGGTTGTCGCCGGATTATTACTGCATGGACGGCACCATCCCGCGCCGCGAACTGCCCGCTGTGCTGCAAGGTATCGCCAGCCTCGGCGAGGAATTTGGCTTGCGCGTGGCCAACGTTTTCCACGCCGGTGACGGCAACATGCACCCCCTGATCCTGTTCGACGCCAACCAGCCGGGCGAGCTGCATCGCGCCGAGGCATTGGGCGGCAAGATCCTCGAACTGTGCGTGAAGGTCGGCGGCAGCATTACCGGTGAGCACGGCGTCGGGCGCGAGAAAATCAATCAGATGTGCGCGCAGTTCAACAGCGACGAGTTGCTGCTGTTTCATGCGGTCAAAGCCGCATTCGATCCGCAGGGCCTGCTCAACCCCGGCAAGAACATTCCGACCCTGCACCGCTGCGCCGAATTCGGCGCCATGCACATCCACGCCGGGCAACTGCCCTTCCCCGAGCTGGAGCGATTCTGATGGCTGATTTCGATGCCGCCGAGGCCCTGCTCGATCAGGTCAACGCCGCGCGGGCCAATGCCACGCCGCTGAAGATTCAGGGCGGCAACAGCAAGGCGTTTCTCGGCCGCGAGGTGGCCGGCGAAGTGCTTGACAGCCGCGCCCATCGCGGCATCGTCCAGTACGATCCGACGGAACTGGTGGTCACGGTGCGCGCCGGCACGCCATTGTCCGAGCTGCTCGCGGCGCTGGATGACGCCGGGCAAATGCTGCCCTGCGAACCGCCGTCCTTCGCTGACAGTGCCACGGTCGGCGGCATGATCGCCGCAGGGTTGTCCGGGCCACGCCGGCCGTGGTCCGGTTCGGTACGCGATTTCGTCCTCGGCACGCGGGTGATCACCGGTCTCGGTCAGCATCTGCGCTTCGGCGGCGAAGTGATGAAAAACGTCGCCGGTTACGACCTGTCGCGACTGATGGCCGGGAGTTTCGGCTGCCTCGGCGTGCTGACCGAAGTGTCGCTGAAAGTCCTGCCGAAACCACGCCAGTGCCTGAGCATTCGCCTCGACATCGATTGTGTCCGCGCTTTGAGCAAACTCGCCGAGTGGGGTCAGCAACCGCTGCCGATCAGCGCCGCGTGTCACGACGGCCAAAGTCTGTATTTGCGCCTGGAAGGTGGCGAAGGATCGGTGACGGCGGCGCATCAACGCCTCGGCGGCGAACCGCTGGATTCGGTTTTCTGGCGCGATCACAACGAACAGCGCCTGAGGTTTTTCGACGAAGGCTTGCCGCTGTGGCGCCTGTCATTGCCAAACAATCTCGGCCCGCTCGAGCTGCCCGGCGAGCAACTGCTCGACTGGGCGGGCGCACAACGCTGGCTTAAATCCGATAGCACCGAGATTCACGCCCTCGCCCAGTCCTTTGGCGGTCATGCGACGTGCTTTACCCACGGCGCCACCGATTCGCCGTTTCAACCTTTGGCACCGACCTTGCTGCGCTACCACCGGCAACTCAAGGCACAACTCGACCCGCAAGGGCTGTTCAACCCCGGGCGAATGTACGCGGAGGTCTAGCCATGCAAACCACGCTCAGCGAGCAATCGCGCCAATTACCCCGCGCCGCCGAGGCGGAAAAAATCCTGCGCACCTGCGTGCATTGCGGCTTCTGCAACGCGACGTGCCCGACCTATCAATTGCTCGGCGATGAGCTCGACGGGCCGCGCGGGCGCATTTATCTGATCAAGCAAGTGCTGGAAGGCGCGCCGGCCACCGAGCAGACGCAGCTGCATCTGGATCGCTGCCTGTCGTGCCGCAACTGTGAAACCACCTGTCCGTCCGGGGTCGATTATCACAACCTGCTCGACATTGGCCGCGCGGTGGTTGATCACGCGGTGCCGCGCCCGGCAGCCCAGCGCTTGCTGCGCGAAGGCTTGCGCGCGCTGGCGCCGAATCCGGGTTTGTTCAAGGGCTTGCTGCGAATGGGCGCGACCTTTCGACCGCTGCTGCCACGCCTGCTGGAAAGCAAACTGCCGCAGCACGCCGCCATTACGAGTACGCGCCCCGCTCCACGGCATGCGCGCCGGGTGTTGTTGCTTGAAGGTTGCGTGCAACCGGGGCTGTCGCCGAACACCAATGACGCGACGGCGCGGGTCCTCGATCGTCTGGGCATCAGCGTGACGCCGGTGAGCGAGGCCGGTTGTTGCGGCGCACTCGACTATCACCTCGACGCCCAGGCCAAGGGCCTCGACCGCGCACGACAGAACATCGATGCCTGGTGGCCGCATCTGCAGAACGGTGCCGAAGCCATCGTGCAGACAGCCAGTGGTTGTGGCGCGTTCATCAATGATTACGGGCATTTGCTGGCGGGCGATCCAGTCTATGCGTTGAAAGCACAGCGAATCAGCGAAATGACTCGGGATCTGGTGCAAGTCATCGCGGCGGAACCGCTGGAACAGGTGTGCGCCGCCAGCGAACGGCGCATCGCCGTGCATTGCCCGTGCACTTTGCAGCACGCACTGAAACTCGGCGGCGCGGTGGAAGCAGTGCTGACCCGACTCGGTTTCAACCTCACTCAGGTACCGGACGGCCATTTGTGCTGCGGCTCGGCGGGCACTTACTCGCTGACCCAACCCGTGCTGGCGCGGCAACTGCGCGACCAGCGCCTCAATGCGCTCGAAAGTGGCCGGCCGGAATTGATCGTCACGTCCAACGTCGGCTGCCAGAGCCATCTGGCCAGCGCCGGGCGTACGCCGGTCAAGCATTGGATCGAGCTGGTGGATCAGTCGTTGGCAGAATGAAGTTCGTAGGATTCTTCGTTTGCCCGCGTGGGCGAAGGCTGCGATCTTTTCCGGCATCCATTCCGTGACAGTGGCAGGAATTTTTTTCATGACCGTGCAGCCGTTCGTCAGCCCCGACCTGATCCGCCAACGCTTCTCCCGAGCGATGTCCGACATGTACCGCGAAGAGGTGCCGCTGTACGGCGCGCTGATGGAACTGGTAGAGAACACCAACCGCGACGTGCTGGCACGTCAGCCTGAGATTGCCGGGCACCTCAGGCGCACCGGCGAAATCGAGCGGCTGGACATGGAACGCCACGGTGCCATTCGCGTCGGCACGGCGAGCGAACTGGCCACCCTCGCCCGCCTGTTCGCGGTGATGGGTATGCAGCCGGTGGGTTATTACGACCTGACGCCGGCGGGCGTGCCGGTGCATTCGACGGCGTTTCGCGCGGTGCATGAGGAGGCGCTGCGAATCAGCCCGTTTCGTGTGTTCACCTCGTTTCTGCGCCTGGAGCTGATTGAAGCCCCTGAACTGCGTTCTTTTGCCGAGTCGGTGCTGGCCCGGCGTTCGATTTTTACCGACTCCGCGTTCCGCCTGATTGAACAGGCGGAAACAGCAGGCGGGCTGAACGAAGCTGACGCCGCAGAATTTGTCCGACAGGCACTGGAGACTTTTCGCTGGCACCACAGCGCCACCGTCACTGGCGCGCAGTACCAGAAACTAAGCGCCCAGCACCGCTTGGTCGCCGACGTCGTGGCGTTCAAGGGCCCGCACATCAATCACCTTACGCCACGTACGCTGGACATCGACACCGTGCAGGCACAGATGCCCGCCCATGGCATCACACCCAAAGCGGTGATTGAAGGCCCACCGCGCCGCAAGTGCCTGATCCTGCTGCGCCAGACCAGCTTCAAGGCGCTGGACGAACCGATCGCCTTCACCGACCAGCCTGAAATCCTTGGCAGCCACAGCGCCCGGTTCGGCGAAATCGAACAACGCGGCGCTGCCCTGACGCCCAAGGGGCGCGCGCTGTATGACCGCCTGCTGAACGCCGCCCGCGATGAACTGGGCGATTTTCCCAACGAAGCCAATGCTGCACGTTACAACGCGCTGATGACTCAACACTTTGCGGAATTTCCTGACAGCGTCGAGGGCATGCGCGAACAGGGGCTGGCGTACTTTCGTTATTTCGCCACGGAAAAGGGTTTGGCCGCTGGAGGACTTGGTGAGTCGTCCTTGGAGGACTTGCTGCGCGATGGCTACGTGAAAGCGGAGCCGCTGGTGTACGAAGATTTCCTGCCGGTGAGCGCGGCGGGGATTTTTCAGTCGAACCTTGGTGATTCTGCGCAGACGCATTACGCCGAACATTCCAATCGCCAGGCATTCGAACAGGCGCTGGGGCGCTCGACCATTGATGAGTTGGAGTTGTATGCCGAGACGCAGCGGCGTTCGCTTGAAGAATGTGCCGAAACTTTGGGTATCAACCTGACCTGAGTTTTACGCCGCTCTCCTGTAGGAGCGAGCCTGCTCGCGATAGCGGTGTGTCAGTCGCCAATGATTTGCCTGAACAGCCGCCTTCGCGAGCAGGCTCGCTCCCACAGGTTTCGCGCATGAACACGACTTCGGGGCAAACCACTTATCCCCCTGTAGGAGCGAGCCTGCTCGCGATAGCGGTATGTCAGTCGCCAATGATTTGCCTGAACAGCCGCCTTCGCGAGCAGGCTCGCTCCCACAGGTTCGGTGTAGGCCCAAGCCTTAGGGCGATCCACGAATTCCATGTGGGAGCGAGCCTGCTCGCGAAGCCAACACCTCGGATCCGGCAAATCCCCAACTGCGCAAGAAGTTGCGCAGTAGGTCGTAATATTTCAGGGCCTAAATCCTCTGCAGCCCAGGCGCTGCAAGGCCTGCAGCCAAGTGCGCAAGAAGTTGCGCAGTACTGCGCAACTTCTTGCGCACTTTCTCCTGATTATTCCGCTGAAAATCGCCCCGAATGATCACCAACCACCGTGGCGCCCCCGCCAGCCGGGCACCTCTCCAAACCTGGCACGCTCCTTGATATCCCTCAGCCACCCACCGGGCGATTTCGCCTCCGGGCACCCTCAATTTATCCGCAAGGAGAGCACCCCATGGCAACACCAGCGTACATGTCGGTTACCGGCGAAAAACAAGGCCTGATCACTGCCGGCGCGTTCACCGCCGACTCCGTTGGCAACACCTACCAGGAAGGCCACGAAGACCAGGTCATGGTTCAGGCTTTCACCCACGACGTGATCATCCCGCGTGACCCGCAATCCGGTCAGCCAACCGGTCAGCGCGTGCACAAGCCAGTCGTGATCACCAAGGTCTACGACAAGGCTTCGCCTCTGCTGCAAGCCGCACTGACTTCCGGCGAGCGCATGAGCGAAATCGTTATCCAGTGGTACCGCACTTCGGCTCAAGGCACCCAAGAGCACTACTACACCACCAAACTGGAAGACGCGATCATCGTCGCCATCAACAACAAAATGCACAACTGCCAGGATCCGGGCAACGCGCACTTCACCCACCTGGAAGAAGTGCAGTTCACCTACCGCAAAATCACCTGGACCCACGAAGTATCCGGTACTTCGGGTTCCGATGACTGGCGTGCTCCAGTCGTTTAATTACGGCTGACCGTTACACGCATCGGCCAGCTCTGCTGGTCGATGTTGTTTACGCCCCTCCAGAATTTCGCGTACGTTGAGCCGCTTTTTGCGGCCGTCGACGAGCGCCGCTGTACAGCACGAGGAACAAGGGATGTTCGCGCCGGCCAATGAAACCCACTTTGCCCTGACCATCGAAGGGCTTTCCGCTGACTTTCAGGTGTTTACCCTCACCGGCCGGGAAGCCATCAGCCAGCCTTTTGTCTTTGAGGTGGAGCTGGTCAGTGAGCAGCCGTCGCTGGACCTCGAAACCCTGCTGCACAAACCGGCCTTCCTGCAGCTGTCGCCCGACGGCAGCGGCATTCATGGCCAGATCTACCGCGCCGCGCAAGGCGATTCCGGCAAGCGCCTGACCCGTTATTCGGTGACCCTGCGCCCGCGACTGGCGTACCTCGCACATCGCATCAACCAGCGCATTTTCCAGAACCTCAGCGTGCCGAAAATCATCGGCATGGTGCTCGAAGAGCACGGCATCCAAAGCAACGCCTACGAATTCAAGACCGGCTCGATCTATCCCGAGCGCATCTACTGCGTGCAATACGACGAGTCGGATCTGCACTTCATCCAGCGCCTGTGCGAAGAGGAAGGTATTCACTACCACTTCCAGCACACCACAACAGGCCACAAACTGCTGTTCGGCGATGACCAGACGGTGTTTCCGAAACTGGCGCCGGTGCCCTATCAGCAAGACTCCGGCATGGTCGCCAGCAACCCGGTGATCAAGCGTTTCGACCTGCGCCTGGAAACCCGCACCAGCCGCACCACCCGCCGCGACTACGACTTCGAAAAACCGCGCCTGACCCTGGAAAGCGAGAACCGTGGCGACGCCCTGCCCGACCTTGAAGACTACGATTACCCGGGCCGCTTCATCGACCGCGAGCGCGGCAAGCATTTGGCCAAACGCGCCCTCGAACGCCATCGCAGCGACTTCCAATTGGCCGAAGGCAAGAGCGATCAGCCGTTGTTGGTCAGCGGCCATTTCCTCGCCCTGACCGAACACCCGAAAGCCAAGTGGAATGATCTGTGGCTGCTCACCGAAGTCCTGCACGAAGGCAAGCAGCCGCAGGTGCTCGAAGAGTCGGTGACCAGCGACACTACGGCGCTGAAAGACGATTTCCATCAGGGCTATCGCAACCGCTTTCAGGCCACGCCGTGGGACGTGCCCAACCGCCCGCCACTGCGCCACCCGAAACCGCGCATCCTCGGCAGCCAGAGCGCGGTGGTCACCGGCCCGAAAGGCGAAGAAATCCACTGCGACGAATACGGCCGGGTCAAAGTCCAGTTCCACTGGGATCGCGAAGGTCAGGCCGACGACAAGACCAGCTGCTGGCTGCGCGTCTCCAGCGCCTGGGCCGGCGCCCAGTACGGCGGCATCGCCATCCCGCGTATCGGCATGGAAGTGCTGGTCACGTTCCTTGAAGGCGACCCCGACCAGCCCTTGATCAGCGGCTGCCTGTACCACAAGGAAAACACCGTTCCCTATCCACTGCCGGCGAACAAGACCCGCAGCACCTTCAAGACCCTGAGCTCCATGGGTGGTGGCGGTTACAACGAACTGCGCATCGAAGACAAGAAAGGTCAGGAACAGATCTACCTGCACGCCCAGCGCGACTGGGACGAAAACATCGAGCACGACCAGAAGATCCGCGTCGGCAACGAACGCCACGACACCGTCGAACAGAACAGCTACACCGAGTTCAAGGCCGAAGAACACCACACCGTCTACGCCGACCGCAAAGTCGAAACCCGCGCCAACGACCACCTCACTGTCGGCGTGAATCAGCACATCAAGATCGGCACCGGCCAATTCATCGACGCAGGCCAGGAAATCCACCTGAGCAGCGGCATGAAAGTGGTCATGGAAGCCGGCGCCGAACTCACGCTGGTCGGCGGTGGCAGCTTTATCAAGATCGACGCTGGCGGCGTAACGATGAGCGGCCCGGTGATCAACATGAACTCCGGAGGCAGCCCGGGAAGCGGGACTGGTGCGGCGCCGTTGATGCCCGGCGTGTTGAAACAAGCCGACGCCGACAAGGCCGGCCAGGTCCTGACCCCGGCGCAGATCAACACCCTGAAACGTAACGCGCCGTTCTGCGAAGAATGCGAAAAATGCAAGGCAGGTGCCTGTGCCATCTGAACGAATTTCCCCCAAGGACTGGCTGGCGCAACAGCCGCTGCAAAGCGGCGAGCGCCTGTACCTGATCATCAGCGCCGCCAGCGATGCAGACGCGCTGAAAACCCTGTACCTCACCGAACCAACCGCCCAGCTCCTGCCGATCTGGGGCGGCACGCCCTACTCCACCTGGCAACCGGTGATGCCCTACCTCACCGAACTCAAACCGAATTCGGCCTTCCTGCCCTGGATCGCCGAAACAGATGCGCTGGACTGGGGCTGGCTGGCGACATCGCGATCAGCGCCGAACGAAGTGTTCGAACATTTGCGCAGCCTGACGCAGGTAAAAATGCCGGACGGCACCGAGGTGTTTTTCCGGTTTTGGGATGGGCGGCATATTTATCCGATCCTGCGGGGGCTTGGGGAGAAGGCTGGAGAAGTGCTGCCGGTGTTTGAGCGGTATCTGATTAATGGACAAGCGCTGGAAGTGGGCACACGGGTGGTGCCGAAGGTCAGGGACTGGCCGTGGTGGGAGGTGCCGAAGGGTTTGCTGGATGGGTTGATGGCAGAAAATCCATCCACCGTTATCGGCAACATGATGCAGTGGTTGCAGGAGGAACACGCCGATCTGTATTTCTCCGTTCCCGAATCGAACCTGAAACAAAAAGTGGCGCGCTTTGTTAAACGCACGCCACTCACGGAAGAAAACTTTACCGGGCTGTTGAAGGCCTATCTGGAAAAAGAGGTGGTGGTATGACCCCATTGGATACGATCACTCATGTCACCGCTCAACAGCCTGACTTCAACAAGGTCATTGCAGAGTTCAAGAACTGCCTGAAGAGTTATCGGTCCACCGCCAGACTCATACCTGGGCTGGAAATGGAGCAGCAATTTCAAGTCGGTGACGAGGTTAAAAAACCCATTGCGACGGGCGACAAGACCCAACCGGTTTATTTCGCCACTTGTCCCGAGAATGGAAAGCTCACGCTGATTCATAGTTTCGAATCGGCGCGTTTTGTGCCGATTGGCAACACTCCAGTGGTTCTGACCCCTGTCGACTCGAAGAACAAGACCGTCGGGCAACCCGTACGCAAAACAATCGGCCCAACCGGGATTGAAGTCGTTAGCGACCTGAAGCCACGCCAGCTCTACCGAATTACTTTCTACCCCGATCTGACGAGCGCGGACAACGAGCGTCTATTCAAATCCTACGACGAAGTCATCGGCGATCTGAGCAAGTGGTTGTCCTCGGAATGGACAACTACATGCCTGCCTTTGTGGAAGGAGCATAACAATGCGTCAATAGCTGGCCGTCTCTGGCAACAATTGCAATCGGAGTGGGATGGTTTCTGGAAATTCGTCATGGGAATCTGGGGCGATATCAAGTCGCTGTTCAAGCTTGTTACTCACCCCCGTGAAAATTACGAAACACTCAAGGAGTTTTTCACCGACGAAAACATCAAGAAAATCTACAACTCCTCAACTGAAGCACTTCGCACCAGTTTCTTGATAGCGAGTGACGAGCCATTGTTGTGGGTTTATGTCGCTGCGGTTTGGGCATGGACGACTTTACTGCCACCGCAGACTCGCACAGAAGTGCTAGCCAGAGTGAAGTCTGAAATAAGTTATATCGTCCTCGGGATCATTTTTACCGGCGGGCTGGGGGTTGCATTACGCGCCAGTGCGAAAGCGGTCAAGGGCACATTGCAGGCGCAAAAAGCGATCAACCTGGTTGAGAAGCTAACGGCCAAGCTCATTGAAATCAGCAGGATTCGCTCCAAGCCCCATGCGGATGCTGCTGCCGCGTTGAGATTTCATGGCAACGGCGTAACCAACTCGGGCAAAAAAGCAGTGGCGACTGTCGCCGATCACACGCCTGCACAAACGGCCACAGCTCCGAAGCGTCCTTCGCCTGCGACAGGAGGCAAAGTCGAAAACGACGCGCAAATTCACGCACGAAACAAAACCCAGAACGAAACGCGCCTGGAACAGCAGGAGAACATCGACAACGCGCCTAAACAGTCAAAAAACCCGGCTGATGAACCCGCACAATGCGTCGACAAAACCTGCTCCAACGGTGACCCCGTCTCCATGGTCACGGGTGAGGAGTTGCTGAAACTCACCGACGGCGAACTGGGCGGTCTCTTACCGCTGGAATGGACACGTCTCTACCGCAGCAGTGCTGTTGAAATCGACAACCGTATGGGGCCAGGCTGGAGCCACTCGTTGTCTCATCGCTTGCTTATCGATGACGAAGGCGTGCTGTGGACAGACAATGAAAACCGCCAGACCCGTTTCCCAAAGCCGACCGAGAAACGACCGGCCATCACCAATAGCCTCGCTCAAGCGGCCATTTTTCTGGGGAATGCACCCGGAGAGCTGATTCTCACGCAAGCAGGGCCAAAGCCGCGGTTCTATCATTTCCGTGCAGAACGACTGACCACCATCAGTGATTCGTATGAAAACCAGGTGCATATCAGCTATGACTTGGTCGGTCGCATTCAACGTATCGACAATGGCTCCGGTCGCGCCTTGCTGCTGCGTTACGACGACCGCCATATCATTGCCGTGGACCAACAGCAGCAACGCTCGGAGTATGACGATTCCGGTAGACGGCAGGATCCGTGGCTGACTTTACAGACACTGGTTTCCTACGAGTACAACGCTCGCCATCAACTTGTGTCGGCAACCAATGCTGCAGGCGAAACCGAGCATTACCGCTATAACGAACAACATGTAATCCTTGAGCGACAATTGGCCGGTGGTGCCCGCTTCTTCTGGGAGTGGGAGCGAGAAGGCAAGCTGTCCCGCTGCGTCCGTCATTGGACAAACTACTTACCCTTGGAAACACGCTATGAGTGGGACGACAAAGGCACGGTCACGGTTCATAACGCCGATGGCAGTGAGCAAGTTTACATACACGACGAAAATGCGCGCCTCATCAGCGAAATCGCTCCGGACGGCGCAGAAACGCAGAAAGCCTACGACGATCAGGGTCGTTTGATTGCTGAAAAGAATGCATTGGGCGCAGTCACCGAGTATCAGTACAACAATGCCGGCCGTTTGCTGGCCGTGATCCCTCCGGAAGGCGAGCCAACGCTTTACAACTACTACAATGGCCAACTGATTGAGGTCAGGCGTGGCCAAGCGCGTTGGCAGTATGACTACAACCGACAAGGCGATATCACTCAACAAATTGATCCGTTGGGTAATGAAACCCAATACAGCTATGACCACCAGGGCCGCTTGGTAGAGATCCGTCACCCCGACGGCAGTCGTCATCACCTGGGCTGGAACAACCTCGGCCAATTGCTGGAAGAACGCCTGCCGGATGGAGGTCAACGCAAGTATCGCTACGATGCGCTCGGCCGGCAAATCACTCGCCAGGATGAATTCGGCGCGATCACCCAATACCAATGGGATGCCGTCGACCGCCTCACTCAGGTCACCCTGCCCGGCGGCGCCACACGTGCGTTTACCTACAACCCGTATGGCCGCGTCACCGCCGAACGCGACGAACTCGGCCGTATCACCCGCTACGAATACGCCGACAACCTGCACCTCGTCAGCCGCCGCATCAATCCCGACGGCAGCCAACTGCGCTACCGCTACGACAACTCGCAACTCAACCTCACCGAGATCGAGAACGAGCGCGGCGAACGCTATCAACTCGATTATTACTCGAACGGCCTGATCCAGCAGGAAACCGGTTTCGACGGCCGACGCACCGCGTACGAATACGACCCCAACGGCCAACTGCTGAAGAAAACCGAGTTTGGCGAAGACGGCACCGAACTGGTTACCGAATATCAGCGTGATGCCGCAGGCCGTTTGCTGGTCAAAACCTTGCCCGATGGTGAGGAGATTCATTACAGCTACGACGCACTGGGTCGCCTGGTAAACGTCGACGACGGCCATTGGCCGCTCGCTTATGAATACGACGTGCAAGATCGCTTGATCACCGAGCATCAAGGTTGGGGCACCACGCGTTACGCATACGACAACGTCGGCCAACTCAGCCACTGCCGTCTGCCGGATGGCTGCACGCTCGATTACCGTCATTTGTCCGGTGGACGCCTGAGCAGCATCGACCTGAACGGGTCACGCCTGACCAGCCACCAGTTCAACGCCGGTCGCGAGCAACAACGCCAACAAGGCCTGCTGCTCAGCCAATACCAATACGATGAACAGGGTCGCCTGCAAGCACACAGCGTCAGCCAACGGGACAAACACCTGTTCCAGCGTCGCTACAACTACGACGTCAACGGCAACCTCGCTGGCATTAGCGACAGCCGCAAAGGCAACCGCAGCTATCACTACGATCCGCTCGACCGACTGATCAGCGTACGCGGCGCTATGCCAGAAAGCTTCGCCCATGACCCCGCAGGCAACCTGCTCAGCCAAAATGAACTGCCTGCGGCGAACCTCGCCAACGTCAAAGGCAATCGCCTGCTCATGCAGGGCGACCGCCATTACGACTACGACGCCTACGGCAACCTGATTCGTGAACGCCGTGGCGCCGGACAAAAACTCGTCACCGAGTACCGCTACGACTGCCAGCACCGCCTGATCGGTGTCAGCCTGCCGGGTGGCAGCACCGCATCCTACAAATACGATGCCTTCGGCCGTCGCATCGAGAAAACCGTCGACGGCCATACCACTGAATTTCTCTGGCAAGGCGAACGCTTGATCGCCGAAAGTGCAGAAAATCGTTATCGCAGCTATATCTACGAACCGGGCAGCTTCCGCCCGTTGGCAATGCTCGACGGCGAAGGCCCGCTAAAAGCGGCCCCGTTCTACTACCAACTCGACCATCTCGGCACGCCACAGGAACTGACCGACTACAGCGGCGAGATCATGTGGTCAGCGAAGTACCGCGCCTACGGCAATCTCGCTGCACTGGACGTCAGCGAAATCGACAATCCGCTGCGCTTCCAGGGTCAGTATTTCGACGCCGAGACAGGCTTACATTACAACCGCCACCGCTACTACAATCCGGGCACTGGGCGTTTTTTGACACCGGATCCGATCAAGCTTGCGGGTGGGTTGAATAGCTATCAGTACGTGCCTAACCCAACGGGGTGGGTGGATCCGTTGGGGCTGAATACCTGTCCTGGCGCAGGGGACGAACCTAAAGGTAAGAGGCCCGATGATTCGGAAAAAGCTGAACACGACGAAGGAAAAGCGCCACCTGATCCATATAATCGCCCATACGCCGGGGCACTGCCTGCCCAGATGCAAGATAAGATTCTGTTCGGCACGCGCAGCCCGAACAGTAATAAGCCGATTGGGGGGCATTCCTCTGAAGTTTTAAAATCCCCAAAACACGAAATGACCGTTGTACAGACAAACGCAGACGGTACGATAAAAGTTCAAGACTTCAAAATGGTTCTTGTACGAAAAGACGGTACCGTCGGTATGTCAGCCAAGAAAGGCGGAAAACATACACTAGCCCCAGAAACCTGGAGCAACGACAAGATACTTTGGGTTACAGATGAAGTAGCCGCGACACCCGGTGTATTCATGCGGGAAGTTGACGGCGTTACAACCACCCTACACACCAAAACGGTTGACGGTGTGAAGTGGCAGGTTTTAAAGGACGACGGAGTTATTACGTCTTCATTTCCTGCAGGCGACGCGCCTATGTCACCATCAACTTAAGTTGAGATAGCGAATGAACAGCAAAATTTACGAAGAGTACAATCACTGGCTTGGGCAGAATGAAGACTCCAATTGGAATGAGTACATAACGGAGCAAGTAGCTAAGGGAGTATTGAAAAAATTCAATGCGGAAGATTGGAAACATTTGCACGACACTATTCTCTCTATGGAGCAATATTGGCAAGAGCGAAGTGCTGCGGCACTGGGTGAATTGCGGTCAGCAGATGCCATAGAGATTTTAAAACTACTTCTTGACTCCGAATTTATCGAGGTATCTATCGCCGCCGCCTCAGAGCTAGACTGGACAGAAACACCAATTGAAACAAAATATGCCGAAAAAATACAAAATATAATTGACCAACTGCCGCCAGAAGAAATCGACTATTATCCAGAGCTGTACAACCTTTTGGAAAAAGCTAAAAAATCAGATAAAAATCAATAAGAGCCAGTCTGGACATACAGGGACAGATTTATTTTCCATTGAAATAAATCCGCCCCCAATTGTCGCAATGCCCTATCAGAGAAAAATAATATTAGAAAAAAAAAAAACAAAAAATCATACTGACTGGCGAAGATGCTCTGGAAGCACTCGCAAATATTGAATTCATCTTGATTTCTCTACATAAAATGGGAAGTTACTATAGCGACAAACCGGTTGAAGAATACCGGAAAGCTACAACTGAGTTCATTGACGATGAAAACGTAACTCAGCGACTAGCAAAATCAGAACAATTATCAGCAAAAATTTTGACTCAACTCTTGGTGAGGATGACATGGATGACATGGATGACATAGAGCGTCATATGGAAGGAATTGAGTTCTGGAAGCCTTGACTGATTAGTTGTACGAAGAAATCTGCTGGGCCGCCTGATAAGCATGGAAGGCGCGATACTGAGACCTGCAAGGCCGCTGTCAAATTAAAATCCCCAATCAAGAATAATGAAAAAAAACAGAAAACTTACGCTCAACGCATAATCACCCGATCAAATCTCTGCGATCACTCTCACGGATTAAATAACCAAAGGACTGTTATCTTGAAACACTTGAGCCGCACTCTCGCCTTGTTTCTAGCCTTCACCTTCTCCCTAAGCGCAATCGCGCTGTCACTTCGATCCGAACAACGTCCCGACGGCACAACTGCCTTGTTGCTCACAAACGAAGCCAGTCCAGAACGGGCTTCCAAGCTCAACCAAGACCCGGCGGTTCGCTCTGCACTCGTTAATTTTTTTGGGTACCAAACCGGAAGTTACACCAATGACAATACGATGATCGTGCAGCAGGTTCTTGAAGCGCTCGATTCGGAAATGTCGACGTTTGTTGATGGTGTGCCTTCCGGCATAAAAGTAATCGCCGCCATGGACGACGGTAACAACGGATTCGAGCGCGGCTCATTACTGTTGGACGACAAGGGGCATTTGCTCGCCGTAGGATTGGTCAATGGCCACTGCACCGTCAAGTCTCGTGAGGAAGCATTGACTTGTAACGATGCGCCGGAAACAGTGCTGACTATTTTCCAGCCAGAAGGCGCCAAGAAGGCTGACGCTGACTCTTTGGTCTCCTGGAGTAAGCAGTTGCCTCCTATGATGGCGCTGTGGGCGGAGAGTGATGACCCAGAACGCCGAGCCGCCGCGCAGAAGATTGCCCACGTTGAGTACATCGTGACTCAGCCGAAACAGGGAGCCTGGACTGCGGCTCAATTACCGTCCGATTTTCCAAAAGCGATGCTGGCATTGCTTCCGCAGCGAGCTCACCTGATTGGCGCTGGCGCTCACGGTGTATTTACGACACCGGGTATGGAAGACACGCCAATTGACGGTGACTGGGACAAAATAGCCGGACGCCCTCAGCATGAATATGAGGTCATTCTCAGGACTTTTACGGAATACGAGAATGTTATCGACTTCTATCAGCAGCATGCGAAGGACGCCGAAGTCAGCGGCAACGAGCGCAAAGCGCTAGTTGAGGGCCGCATCGATGGTGGTACCTATAAAATAGAAATCACCAATAGAAAAGAAGCCGGCACAATGATCACGTTCTCCGCTTGGCGACAGGAGGTCTGATTCATCTCTCAAGACAGAGCGATCATGTGGTCGCTTTGTCTTCTGGAAGCCGTCCGGATCCATTGAAAGCCCTGCTTGCTATAACAACTCAGTCAAACCGGCAAATTAAGCTTCACCTAAGCTTCCCCCGCTAGCATCCCGGCCCATGAACCCCGTCGTCTTGAGCCGTGGATGAGTCCCTCCGACATGAAAGCCTTCGATCTACCCTCCCAGCCGCAATCCAACTTCAGCCTCGTGCTGGTCAATTACAAAACCCCGGATATCACCCGCATGTGCCTGGAGCTGTTGCGCGAGCATGTTCAGGCCCAGGGCATTCCAGTGTGGGTGGTGGATAACGATTCGGCGGATGCCAGCCTTGATTACTTGCGTTCGCTGGACTGGATCAATCTGATCGAGCGGCCGTCGCCGAGCAAGGAAGCGGGTCATATTGCCCATGGCAAGGCGCTGGATCTGGCCTTGGCTAAAGTTGAGACCGACTACTTGTTTCTGCTGCACACCGACACCTTTGTCTACGACATGGAAGTGTTCGCGATAATGATGCGCGAATGCACGAAAAGTGCAGACATGGCGGCGGTCGGTTGTGTGGAGCAACTTGATCGTGGGTTATTGCGAGATACCTGGCGGTTGACTTCGAGATTCTGCAAACACCATGTTCGCCGGCTCAAAGTTCATTTCGGGCTGCGTTCGAAACCGCCACGCCCGTATAAAGAAACGCATCTTAAAAGTTTTTGTACGTTGTGGAATGTGCGTTTGATGAAGTCACAAGGGTTGCACTTCTGTATGGATGATCGGGTGCCGGGTTATACGCTGCAGGATCGAATGATCGAGTTGGGCTATGGCGTCAGGTTTCTCTCGCCACGGACGATTTTCCGCTATCTGGATCACATCCAGGCCGGCACCGTCGCGGCGGCAGGCACGTATGGCAAGGACCATCGCCGCACGAAGATGTATCAGGCAACGCTCAAGCGCTTACGGGGGCAGCGAGACAAGTCTGGCATGCAGGCTTCGGCTTGATTCCAGGCAACAGAAGGGGCGACTTCAAAGTCGCCCTTTTTTGTTCTTAACTTTTGTATACAACTACCGTCGTTGGAGTTCGCCCAGTGTTATGGCCTGGCAATCCATGCACCGGTAAAGAGCCCTGACACTGGGCGAACGCCGAGGATTTTAATTCAATCCTGTGAATATGTCGTCAGGTAGAAATATGAAATTTTTGTACTGAAAAGTTAAAGACCGTCCTTTCCGATATTTCCCCAGAATTGTCCGACAGAAACTTTTATATGATTGCTCTCATACATAAAATTGTACAAGAGCAATAAAGTTGTAGAGCTAATGCTCAACTATCGTGTTGACTGGTCACTTTCAGGATATCGGTGTAAGTGACAATTACGCTCTGCCCTACTTTCAGATCTTTCAACCTGGCCTGAATCTCCGGCTTCTTCACATCGAGCGTCTTCGATTGTCCGGATGGATTCTCGAGGGTGACCTGGTGGGTCTTCAAATCAATTTTGCTGATTTTCAGCTGCACCTGAACCTGACGATAGGCCTCGCCGCCAGGGTTGTCGCTACCCGGGGCCTTGCGCAGTTCGCCGGTGCGTTCGGTGGTGCCTGGCAGACCTTTATCCACATCCGTGTCGAGATAAGCGGCAACTGAACGTTGCACTTCGATCTTCACCAGATCGCCGACCTTGAGATTGGCAAGGTTTTTCGCTTTCTCGCTGAGCTGCACATGGACCTGACGGCCCTCGCGGCCTTCCAGCACAACCTGGTGGTTGGCCGGGTCGACGGCGAGCACTTTGGTGGTAACGGAATCGGCCTCAACGGTGGCAGACAATGGGATATCGGCAGCCAGAGCGCCGAAGCTGGAGACCGAAAGGAGGGTTGCGAGGGTGATGGCCTTGGCCAGAGCGTCGAGCTTCATATGCATTACTTTCCCTGTGATGAAGTGGCGACGCCCGCTGCCGAATCGACTTCAGCGGCGGGCGTGCCAGTGAGCATAGACGCTGTTCAGGGCTTGACTTGGGTTTGTGGCCCGCGAGTGTGTGGCTTGGCGGTCTCCTGGGCGGTGGATTCGCCGCTCGCTGTACCTTTGCCGCTGTCCTGCCGCTGCTTGGGATCGGTCGGGCGCAGTGCGTCATTGTCGCGTTCGGTTTCGCCGGCAGGGCGTGGCTCGTCGGGATTGTCGTTTTGGGTGACGGTTGTATTCACGGCAGTGTTCCTCAGGCTTCAGGATCGTCGAGTTCGCGGGCGACGTTGACCTCGGGCGTTTGCTTGTGCAAATCGTCGGCTTTGGCGCGCAGCAACTGCCATTGCTCAAGATCGATCGCCCCTTGGCCGAGCAGGTCGTCGGCGGTGCGTTGCAGATCGAAATAGTGAGCGTCAGGCGATTGCTGCCAAAGGGTCTGATCGTCGAACAGGCGCTGCCAGGTTTCGAGGTCTGGGAGTTGCAGGTCGTCGCTCATGGTTAAGTCCGAAAATGGCGGGTTTCTGGTAGAGCGGTGGGCGCCGGCGAGAGTTCCAGTCAGTTCGCTCAGCGGTGAAGGCACGGACGCCATCGCTGGCAAGCCAGCTCCCACAGGGATTGGGTAACTCTGCTATTCATCGGTGTCTTTGAGATAGCTATCGCGAGCAGGCTCACTCCTACAAGAGCAAAAGCAAAAGCAAAAGCAAGATCAAAAGATCGCAGCCTTCGGCAGCTCCTACAGTTTCCGCGTTCGCCCTTGGGTCGAGTGTCAGCTCGCCTGCTTTTGATCTTGATCCACCGGCGACGTCGGAAGGCTGAGCGGAGGGATTGATCCGGGCGTGGGAGCGCAGCGACCGTACGACGCAGTCGTACACAGCGAGTGTAGGTGCAGCGAAGCAAACCGGAGACGCTGCGCCCGGATCGATCCCGCAGCGAAGGAACCCGAGCCTGCGAGGGCCGAACGCAGGAGCAAGCCTTTTGGGTTACCTTTTTGGCGTTTGAAAAAGGTGACCCGCCGTAAGGGCGGAACCCTAAGCAGCCGTTACCGCAGCAACGGATATGTACTCAGCCAAAAATCCTCAGCACCCGACAAAAAGCCTTCGCGAGCAGGCTCGCTCCCACAATGAGACAGCGTCTGCCGTTAATACCCGGTCATTTCCAGATAGCCCTGGCCAAGATGGCTGCCATTGATCTTCACCGGCCCTTCCCAGTACGGGATACGCAAATCCATCCACGCATTGCGGTTGATCGCGTCAACGCTGATATCGAGCTTCTTGTCAGGAATACGGATCGACCATTTCACCGGCATCGGCCGATCAGCCACCTTGGCCGTGTCCTGCGGCACAAGACTGATCTGCTCGCTGCGCAACGTCTGAATCTGCCCGTCAGCGGCGATCCACGTGCCGGTCAGATAAGGCGCGCCGTCCTTCTGCCGCATGCGATAAAGCATCACGTGTTCGCCGCTGTCCAGGTGCAGGGAGAACCAGTCCCAGCCAGTCTGGTTGGCAGTCAGCGGTTGACTGCTCCACTCGCGATCAAGCCATGCCGGGCCACTGACGGTGTAAGTCTGGCCATCGATCTGCAGCGTGCCGCTGGCCTGGAAAAAAGGTTGGCTGTAGTAGTACGAGGCCTGGCCTTCTTCGGATTTCTGGCTGAAGCCGCTGTCGCCCTGCAGCACCAGCGGGCGGCTGGAGGTGAGGCGCAGCTGATACGCGAAATTTTTATCGCGGGCGCTGAGCTGCATATCGCTCAGCGGATCCTGCGCTTGACTGGCAAACATCCAGTCATCGATCCACGCCTCGAACGGCGCCAGCCGCACCCCGGCCTGCCCTACTCCGCCGCGGGCGTAGCGCTCGGCGGCGTGATGAACCGAACGCGAGGTGACCGCCGCATGACCAAGCCAGATCGTCTGATTGCCCCACCCGGCCTGCTCGGCGAGCGGTTTCAGGGCGCTGCGAAACAGCGTCCATTGCACGCCGAAATCATTGCCCTGCTGATCCTTGAGATTGGCGGTGACGTACCACCACTCGATGCGGAAACCATCATGCGCGCCGTGATCGGCAGGGAAACTGAACATCCGACCGGGCACCACCGGGGTGAACGATTGCGCCTGATCGCCCATGCCGGCGAAGCCTTTCTCCTCGGGTGCGGGCTGATCGCAACCACCGAGCAGCAACACGAGCATCAGCACGACGCCGTTAATCCTCATGGGCAAACGTCCTCAGCAAATCCGCCGGTTGCGTGCGATACAACGAATACAGCGGCCATGCCGAGGCCAGTAAAGTCGCGAGCAACGCCAGGCCCATCAGTTGCAACAACTGCAACGGGAACACCCGCAACGGCAGTCGCCAGCCGAACGCTTGCACATTGATTACCGCATCCAGGCACCATGCCAGCGCGATACCCAGCGGTAATGCCAGCAACAAAGTCAGTATCGCCAACAGCCAGGTCTGACCGAGGTTGAGCAGCATCAGTTGTTTACGTGTCACGCCCAATGCCCACAGCGGTGCAAGTTGACTGAGCCGACTCTGGCTCTGGGTCAGCAGACTGATGAACAGCGCCACGCCAGCCACGGCCAACGTCAGGCTGTTCAACGCCGCCGTCGCGGCAAAGGTGCGTTCGAAGACTTGCACCGACCAGCCCTTGAGCCGCGCCTGATCGATGATGCGGTTGTCATCCAGCTCAAAGCGCGCCTGCAAGGCGTTGAGCAGTGCCGGAATCTGCGCTGGATCGATACGCAAGTTGAAGCGGTTCGGGGTGAGCTGCGGCCAGCCTCGCAGCAGGTGATCGCTGCTGATCAGCACATGCCCTTTCGGATTGCCATAGTCAGCGTAGATGCCGACGATGCGCGGCGACCACGTGCCGTTTGGCGTGGGGATGCGCAGATGCTCGCCCGCTTTGAGTTTCAGGCGTCGCGCCAGTTGTTCGCTGAGCATCACTGCATCATCCGCGGCCAGTTTTCCCCACGGATCTCCGCCACTGCTGTCGAGCAGCGGCCAGTGCTGGCGATAGTGCGGGTGGTCGATGATGCCGTAGACATCGGCCGGCCAGCCTTGCAGCGTCACCGAAACCTGCCAGTTGGGCAGCACAGCGGTCACGTTGGGCTGCTGCTTGAGCCAACTGTGCATCTCGCGCGCCTGAGCCGGGTTGGCCGGGTTGATGTACAACTCGGCGCTCAGGCGTTGTTCGAGCCAGTCGTTGAAGGTCTGGCGAAAACCGGCGGTCATGCTGCCGGCGCCGATATTGGCGGCGAGCGCCAACAGCAGCGCCATCAGCGCCAGACTCAGGGCTGGCAGTTGCTGGCGGCAGTCGGCGAGAAACCACTGGCCGAGCACCGACCGACTACGCCCGAGCAACGGGTTCAACAACGCGCTGAGCAGCACCGGCAAGGCCAGCGCGGCACCGAGCAACAGCCCGGCCATGAGCACGAAACCGCTGCTCAGGCTGTCACCCCAGATCAGCGCGGCCAGCGCAATCGCCAGCAGCGCTGTCGCCAGCCAACCCTGCCGACGCAACCAGCGCGAATACTGTTGATGCCAGGCCTGCGGATCAGCCACCGCCAGCAACGGCAGACGCGCCGCCCGCAGCAGACTGTTGGCCCCGGCCAGCAACGCGCCGAACAGGCTCAAACCGATGCCGCTGAACCACCACCAGGGGCTCAAACGCAACTGTCCCGCCACCTCCGCGCCGTACAATCCGCGCAGACTGGCGGCGACGTCCGGCAGCAGCACGCTGGCCAGCCAATAGCCGCTGATCACACCGAGCAGCCCACCGATCAGTGCCAGCCCGCCCAGTTCAACCACCAGACACGCGATCAGCGTTCGCGCACTGACACCACAGGCGCGCAATGTGCGCAGCAGGCCTCGGCGCTGTTCCAGAGCGAGGCCGATGGCGGCGTGGACGATGAACAAACCGACCAGAAACGACAGAAATCCCAAGGCATCGAGATTGAGGTGAAAGCTCTCGGTCAGCCGCGCGAGATTGTTTTCTTCGCCGCTGCTTTTGAGCTGCAAGCGATCGCTGATACTGGCTGGTAATTCTTGATGAAAGTCCTTGGGCAACAGAAGCCGCGACAATTGCTCGGGTTGTTCGAGCAGGCTTTGCGCGACGCCGATGTCGACCAGCAACAGGCCCGGGGCCATGTCTTTCTGTGCGAGCAGCGGCGGCAGTTGATGACCGCTGACGGTTTGCGGCCTCTCACCCTCGCGCAAGCCGAGCATTTGCAGGGTGTCCGGAGAAATCCAGGTGCTGCCCGGCGGACTGAAGAATTCGACGATGCGCTCGATCGGCATCGCCTGCCCGGCCACTGCGGAGTCCGTCGGCAGCGACACCGGCTCGATGCCCATCACCTGAATGCGTTGGTCTTCGTGGCCCTTGAGTGTCAGCCGGCCCTGCAGCACCGGCGACACCGGCCAGCCCTGGCGGCGCAGCTCGATGAACCAGCGCTGGGGAAACGGCGCACCGTTCGGCGTGCTCAGGCTGGCTTGCGGTTCGCCGCCGATCATCTGGCTGGCCCGCGCATAGCTGTCACGTGCCTGACTGTTCAGCGCCTCGACGCCAGTGAGCAGACTGGTGGCCAGCCACAGTCCGGTGAGCACACTGAAAAACTGCACGGGATGGCGCCGCCAGTGGCTGAGCAGCGCGCGCAGGGTTTGCCGCCAGATCATCAGGCGACCCGCCCGTTCGACAACACCACACGCTGGGCCAATCGCGCCGCGACGCGCTGACTGTGGGTGACCATCAACAAGGTCGTCGGCGTGTCATCGAGCAATTCCAGCAACAGCCGTAGCACTTCATCGCTGGTCGCTTCATCGAGGCTGCCAGTGGGTTCATCGGCCAGCAGCAATTTCGGCTGTGAAGCCAATGCCCGGCCCAGCGCCACCCGTTGCTGCTGGCCGCCGGAAAGTTGCTCGGGATACCGCGAGAGCAGATCGCCCAGACCCAGACGCTGCACCAGATGCGCCTGCCAGCGCGGCTCATGGCGCCCGGCCAGGCGCGCCTGAAAGGCCAGATTGTCTTCCACGCGCAAACTGCCGATCAGGTTGAACTGCTGAAATACCAGACCGATTTCCGTGCGGCGCCAATTGGCCAGTTGCGCTTCGCTCATGGCTTCCAGGCGATGTTCGCCGCTGCGGATGCTGCCGCTGTCGACCTTGTCCAGCCCCGCCACCAGATGCAGCAGCGTGCTTTTGCCACTGCCCGATTCGCCCATCAGCGCCAGGCTGCCACCGGCCGCCAGCGTCAGGTCGACGCCTTGCAGCACCGGCAACACTCCCTGTGGCGTGGCATAGCTTTTGAAAACGTCGCGAACCTCAAGCATGGGCAAACCCGATCAGTGAACCTGGACCTAGGATAGCGGCCCTGAATGTTTTTTGTCCGCTGATGATCATCGCCAACCTTGCGCCGCGTCCTACGCTGCCGGTTGTTCGGCCATAACGATAAAAAACCGGAGACACCCATGCCCCGTTTCACTTTGAGCCCGCGCGGCCTGCTGACCTGCCTGATCACCGCTTGCCTGAGTCAGTCGCTGCTCGCCGCTGACAGCCCGGTTGCGCCAAGCGTGCAAACCGCCGCGAGCAACGCTGGCGTCCTGAACACCCTGCCGTTCAGCGACCGCACCGATTTCGAGTCCGTCAGCAAAGGTTTGATCGCACCGTTCAAGGGCCAGATCAAGGATGCCGCCGGCAAAGTCATCTGGAACGTCAACGCCTATGACTTCCTCGCTGAGGACAAGGCGCCGGAATCGGTCAATCCGAGCCTGTGGCGACTGGCCCGGCTCAACGCCCACGCCGGTCTGTTCGAGGTCAGCCCCAAGCTGTATCAAGTGCGCGGGCTCGACCTGGCCAACATGACCATCATCGAAGGTGACGAAGGGCTGATCATCATCGATCCGCTGACCATCGCCGAAACCGCCAGGGCTGCGCTGGATCTGTACTACGCCAACCGACCGCGCAAACCAGTCGTTGCGGTGATCTACAGTCACACTCATGTCGACCACTTCGGCGGGGTGCGCGGGGTGATCAATGAGGCCGACGTCAAGGCCGGCAAGGTCAAGGTTTATGCGCCGGTCGGTTTCATGGAACACGTGATGAGCGAGAACGTCATGGCCGGCAATGCCATGAGCCGCCGCGCGCAGTACCAGTTCGGCAGTCTGTTGCCGCGCAGTGAAAAAGGTCAGGTCGACGCTGGCCTTGGCAAGAGCGCGCCCAGCGGCGGCACGGTCACGCTGATCGCGCCCACCGAGCTGATCGCCGAGCCGCTGGAAACTCGCACCATCGCTGGCCTGCAAGTTGAATTTCAACTGACCCCGGGCACCGAAGCGCCGGCGGAGATGAACCTGTATCTCCCCGAGTTGAAAGCCTTGTGCATGGCCGAAAACGCCACGCAGATGATGCACAACATCCTCACTCCGCGCGGCGCGCAAGTGCGTGATGCCAAGGCCTGGTCGCAATATCTCGATGACAGCCTGGCGCGCTATGGTGACAAAGCCGACGTGCTGTTCGCTCAGCACAACTGGCCGACCTGGGGCGGCGAGCGAATTCGTACTCTGCTCGCCGATCAGCGCGACATGTACGCCTTCATCAACGACCGCACCCTGCATTTGCTCAACCAGGGCCTGACGCCGCTGGAAATCGCCGAGGCGATCAAAAAACTGCCCGGCTCGCTCGATCAGAAGTGGTACACCCGCGGCTACTACGGCTCGCTGAGTTTCAACACCCGCGCGGTGTATCAGCGCTACATGGGTTTCTACGACGGCAACCCGGCCAACCTCAATCCGCTGCCGCCGGTGGAGGCAGCCAGACGTTCGGTCGAGGCCATGGGCGGTGCCACGTCGGTGCTGGAGAAAATGCGCAGTGCGATGGCCAGCGCGGACTACCGTTGGGCCGCGCAGTTGGGCAATCAGCTGCTGTTCGCTGACCCGGACAACGCGGATGCACGCAAGGCTCAGGCCGAGACCCTGGAGCAGCTGGGTTATCAAAGCGAGAACGCCACCTGGCGCAACATGTACCTGACCGGGGCGATGGAACTGCGCGTCGGCGTGCCGCCGCGATCAGCCAATTCCGTGTCGGCGGACATGGTGCGGGCGATGAGTCCGGAAATGTTCTTCGACTACCTCGCGGTACGCCTGGACAGCGACAAAGCCGTGGCCAATGACCTGACGCTGAACTGGACGTTCGACGATGTGCAAAGGGATTTCACCCTGACCTTGCGCAACGGCGTGCTGACTCACCGCGCCGGCCTGAATCCGGCGGCGGATGCCAGTGTCAGCCTCAGCCGCGATACGCTGGAAAAGATCAGCCTCAAGCAACTGGACTTCCCGACGGCGATGCAGAAGGGGCTGGTGAAGCTGCAGGGTAATGGTCAGAAATTCGGGCTGTTGATGGGCAGCCTGGATACATTCGGACCGCAGTTCAATATCGTCACGCCGTAAGTCAAAAGCCCCTCACCCTAGCCCTCTCCCGGAGGGAGAGGGGACCGACCGAGTTGCATGGACGAGGTACGCCGAGTTGGGATAACGAGTTGATGCAATTTTGAATAACACGCAGATCGGCTCCCATGAGTCATAAGCCCCCTTCCCGGAGGGAGAGGGGACCGACCGAGTTGCATGTACGAGCTACGCCGACGTGGGATAACGAGTTGATGCAATTTTGAATAACACGCAGATCGGCTCCCATGAGTCATAAGCCCCCTTCCCGGAGGGAGGGGACCGACCGAGTTGCATGTACGAGCTACGCCGACTTGGGATACCGAGTTGAATTCAATTTTGAATAACACGCAAATCGGCTCCCTTTCCCCCTCGCCCCCTTTGGGGGAGAGGGCTGGGGTGAGGGGGAAAATCTTGCTGACACCCTCAAAGACGATCAAACACCTCTATCCTGCGTTCAACAGACCTGCCCAGTGTTCAGCCGAAACTGCTTCGGCGTAGTCCCGAACTGTTTGCGGAACGCGCGGATAAAGTTACTGGGCTGCCGATAGCCCAGCCGTTCGGCTATGCGCTCGATCGGCTGATCGCCCGCCGTCAGCCAGTGGCTCGCCATTGTCAGATTGTCCTGGCGCGCAGGTGCGCTGGCTTCAGCGTGCCAGTGGCGCAGCACGCTTTGGTGCAAAAACGGATTGGCGCCAGGCAAGGCCTGATCGAGACATGAGCGCGGCAATGTCAGGCGCAGGTGCTCGCCCTGCTCCACCGCAACACCAATTTCACGCAGCAAACTCCCGGCCATTTGCGCAGCGCGCAGGCTGACATTCACAAACAAATCTCCCGGCGCCCTGCCCGACCGCCGGGCAATATTGCGCACCAGCGTCACGGCCGCCGCGTCCAGAGCGAAATGATGGAGCGGCTCCTGCAGCGAACGCAGGCGCAAATGAGCAACATCGCCTGCCTCGACCAACTCCACCGCGACGTAGTTGATCACCCGTGGCAAGCAGTCGATGAAGCACTTCAGACTGGCGCGCAAGGTCACCGCCGAGTCGAGGAGAATATTCAGTCCTTGCAGGCAATCGGTCGCCATCCCGTCGGCCAGTTCACAGCCGAACGTCGGCGCCACCCCCGCCCACTCACACTCACGCCACAACTGTTCAACCGATCGTGCGGCGATCAATTGATGCGCCCCAGCGAGCACTGACGGGCAAATCCCGGCGCGCGCCATCAAGTGTTGCGGGCACAGTCCGGACTGCCGAGCATGAGCGAGAATCGTGCGGACAAAAGCGCTGGAAGCGAACACAGGCTGGGACATGAAGGCGTGCCATGGAAGACCAGGCGTGTACTTATGCCAGCGGACGTGCTATCGATCCAATGCATTAAAAGTATCCGCAAAATGCAGGAGACGCATGATGGACCTTCGCCAGCTTCGCCACCTGGTCGCCCTCGCAGACTGTCGCAATTTCGGCCGCGCCGCCGAGGCGATCAACTTGAGCCAACCGGCGTTCAGCCGCAGCATCCAGACGCTGGAGCGCGACCTCGATTGCGCGCTGGTCGAGCGCAGCAGCCGTGAATTCCGCCTGACCGGGCAAGGTGAATTGGTGCTGCAGCACGCGCGGCGCCTGCTCGCCGGCAGTCAGGCACTGCACAATGAATTGACGCAATACAACGGCCTCACCGGCGGCGAACTGCAATTCGGTTGCGGCCCGTATCCGGCGCAAGTGCTGGTGCCCGAAGCGCTGGCCGATTTCATTCAGGCGCATCCGGCGATTCGCACGCGCTTTCACCAAGGCGACTGGCAGCAACTGTCGCTGTGGTTGCGCGAACAGCAGATCGAGTTTTTCGTCGCGGACGCGCGGCACTTCGTCAGTGATCCGCAGTATCAGGTGCACCAGCTGCGCAGGCGGCCGGGACGGTTTTTCTGTCGCGCCGGGCATCCGCTGGTTGCGCAGGCAGACCTGCAATTGCGCGCCCTGCTCGATTACCCGATCGTCGGCACGCGCATTCCACCGATGATCCGCAAGGTGCTCGCCGATATCCTCGGTGAGTCCGACTTCACGCCGAGCGTGGAGTGTGCACAATTCGACGCCATCCAGCGTGTGGTCCTGCGCTCTGATGCCGTGGGTCTGGCGACGCTTGAGGCCTTGCGTGAACAGCTCGACGAGGGCCTGATCGAGCTGCTCGATTTTGTCGACGTACCGCACGACGAGGCGGCACTGCAATTGGGTTACGGCATCGTCAGCCGCGCCGGCTATACCCTGACGCCTGCCGCGCGGGCGATGATCGAGGCGATCCTTAGCGTCGATCAACGTTTGCTGACCGCCAATCGATGACCGCAAGAGCCTGCGCACGATGAGCAAATTCACGCCGTTCGCCGCCAATGCCTTTTACGCGCCGACCCTGTTGCCGGCCATTGAAGAATTGCTCGCGCGCGGCATTACCCAAGGCGCAATCGAAGCCCAACTGCGCCGCAGCCTGTCTGATCTGCGCACGCCGTTCATGCGCATGCCGCTGCTGATGTCGCGGCGCTTCTGGTCGTTTGCCGTGGAGCAGAGCGGAGATCCGTCGATCGGTCTGGCGGCGGGTGAACGCTTTGTTTCGACCGCCACCAACGGTTTGACCTATCTGTTCGATGTCGCCGTGTCGCTGCAACGTGCCTGCGAGTTTTTCGCCGAGTATTTTGCGTTTTTCAACGGGCATTTGCGCATGGAGATCATGCGTGAACACCGTGGGGTCACGCTGCGTCTGCTCGAGACGGGCAGTCTCGGTGCTCCGGCAGCGCTGACCGATTACATCCTTGTCAGCCTGTGCAGCCTGGTGCGACGCAAGTTGCTCGCCAGCGGTTTGAAGGGTGACCCGGTGCTGGGTGTGGCGCTGGTGTCGGCAAGCCGCGAACAACACGAAACAGCGTTCCGCGCCCCGGTGAGCGCAGAGCAGTCATGCGCGGCGATTCAACTGGATCCGCAGCTGTTCGCAATGCCGTTGACGCCGGGCAATCCGGCGCTGGAAGCAACCTTGATCGATTTGCTGGAGCAGACCCGCCGTCACAGTGAACCGACCTTGCTGGAACAGCTCAGCGATTACCTGATCGAGGATCTGGCGACAGCGCACTGGCAGCAATTCTGCGCAACGCAGCATGTGCTCGAGCGCACGGCGGCACGGCGCCTGAAGGCGTTGGGCTGGACCTTCAGCGAACTGCTTGACGAGTATCGCCACTACCGGGCCGAGGACCTGTTGCAGGCCGGGGCATTGGAATTGGTGGAAGTGGCGGATCGGTTGGGTTACAGCGATGTGCAGGGATTCAACCGGGCGTGTCTGCGCTGGCTGGGGTGCGCGCCGGGGGTATATCGGGCGCGGTTCATCAAGGGTTGAGATTCTCGCTGGCTGTGCTGTTTTTGTTCGCGAGCAGGCTCGCGAAGAGGCCCGCCCGAGTGACCTGAAACTCACTGCCCCGAAGCCACAGTGGCAGGCGCCCGCTCCGGGGTAACGATGCTGCCCAGATCAATATGCTTCCACTCAGGCTTGGCCCCCAACCGCGCATTGAAGCGGTAGTTGAAAGTGAACTCATCCGCCGTCGGTACGCTCAGCGGTTTGCCATACAGCGCTTCAATCCCCGCCAGGTCGTAACCCATCACCTGCAACAGCGTCGGGAAAATGTTGTAGTGGCTGGAGCGGTCCTTGTTGGCCGGCAGATTCGCCGCCCAGTCCGGCGTCCTGAGCCCACTTCCCTGAATCACCACCAACGGCACCAGCCCCTCCTCTTCCACCGGGTCGCCGCCGCAATGGGTATTCAAACCCGGGTTGCCGCGTTCATGCAGATCCTGGCCATGATCGGAGGTGTAGATCAGCAGCGCGTTGCGCAGATTGGCCTGGGCAAAGACCCGGGCGAAGAACTCGCCGACATTCCACAACAGCGTGTTCTTGTAGGCGTTGCGATACAGCACCCAGTCATCCGGCTGGCCGTTGAAACCGGCACGTTCCCCGGTGTCGGCGACTTCGGTGAACTGCCCGCGTGGCAGCGTTGGCCGGTAAGCCATGAACGCGTCCGGGTATTTATCGTGCACCGGAAAATGCGCGCCGACCTTGTTGATCACGATCAGCTCGGGACGCTCGTCGTTGAGCAACTCGATCAGCTTTGCCGCTGCCGCCATGTCGCGATCACGGACGCTGGTCTGGTCGAACTGCACAAAGCTGTCGATGTCGTTTTTCTCGGCGGCGGTCATCAGGTTCTGCAGGTTGCCGGCGGTGCGCTGGGCGTCGATGTACACCGTGCCGAGCCCGGCCTTTTTCGCGTACTGCCAGATCGACGGCTGCGTGCTGTTGATGCGCCTGTAATCGGCGCGAGTGCCGCCGTAGCGCAAGGTGACATTGGTATCTGCGCTGCAATTGGCAATGGACGCGGCGTAGCCAAAGTTGAAGACATCGACCCCGGCCGGCGCCTGGTTGAGGTTGCTGTGCACGCCGAACGGCGCGTTGATGTCGAGGTAATTGCCGGAAATGCTTTCATCGATGATCAGCACGATGTCGTGGCCGACGGCAGGCGCGGCGCGCGCCAGCGTCACTGGTTCACGCGGGCCGACGGTATCGTGCAGCGCTTCATAGGCAAACAGATTCAAATAGGCCAAAGGCGTGTACATGATCGGCAGGCCCCGGGCGCCCTCTCCCGCACGCAAAAACAACAGAGCGCTGAGCATCAACACACCGACGATGGGCGCCGCGATCCGCAGCGTGTTCGGTACGACCAGTGGATGACGCGGCTTGAGCCCGATGCCGAACAACAGCAGCAAGCCGCTGAGCACCGCGCGCAGGATCGCGTCGCGATACTGATAGGCCGCTTCCTGAATGAAGCCACCGGAATACACCAGCGAGACAAAATCGCTGTACCTCAGGTAATCCGCAGTGACCCGGGTATAGACATCGAAAAAAACCGCCGCCGCAAACATCGTTAATGCGAATGCATGTCGAACGAGAGCTTGCCTTATATAGGCAGCCAGATATAACGCTAAAGTCAGCGCCAAAAACACCGCGCCAAAAACAAGTGCATTCAAACTCCACCCGATAGCATTTAACCGCTCCAGGTAATAGTCGGAATACAACAGCAAAAAGACAACTAAAAGGAGTTCTTTGGCATATCTGAACATGGCGATACCGGGCGGGCAGAAATGGCTGGATGTCAAAGCTTTGTCGGTCAGACCCTGACACTAGCACCCACCCCTAAAAGCGCAAGAATTGACTGATAGCCGGATTGACCGTCAAAAAAACGGTGCCTCAAATCTGACACACAAAATCTGGAAACCCCTTTAAAACCAATACTTTCGACCGCTTGTCGGTTACTTTAAATCTGAACAAATCTGCAAAAAAACAACAAATTCAATCGCAGCAATGACTTGATGGCCAATCGCCAAAAAGCCCTCAAGTGTTATACCCGTGCAACATGTCATTTTGCTGACACGCTTTTCCAACCCTGCGCTATACCCCTTTAACAATCTCATCCCGTAGTTAACTTTTCTGGTTTTATTTGAGGTGCGCAGATGGACGTGAGCGTATTTGGCACTGGCTATGTCGGACTTATACAAGCCGCCGCACTTGCCGATGTCGGCCATCGGGTTTTATGCATTGATATTGATCCGAACAAGATCAAACAACTGCAACAAGCGGTGCCGCCCATCAGTGAGCCAGGCCTGTCCGCAACACTTGAAGAAAACATCAAGGCCGGGCGCCTGTCGTTCAGCACCCAGGCCAGCGATGCGGTGACTCACGCCGAGCTGATCTTCATCGCCGTCGGCACTCCGGCGGACGAGGATGGCTCCGCCGATCTCAGCCATGTGCTCAACGTCGCCCGGCAGATTGCCGGACTGATGGAAGCCGATCGCACGCTGATCATCAAATCCACCGTGCCGGTCGGTACTGCCGATCAGGTTCTGGCCGCAGCCACCAGCGAATTGCTGCAACGGGGCAAAACCGAGCTGCAGGTACGCGTGGTGTCGAACCCGGAATTCCTCAAGGAAGGCAGCGCCCTCGCCGACTGCATGCGCCCGGACCGGATCATCATCGGCACCCGCGACGACGCTGCCCGCGAGCAGATGAGCGAGCTGTACGCGCCGTTCTGCCGCAACCACGAAAAACTGATGTTCATGGACAACCGCAGCGCCGAACTGACCAAGTACGCGGCCAACGCGATGCTCGCCACCCGCATCAGTTTCATGAACGAACTGGCCAACCTCACCGAACTGCTCGGCGCCGATATCGAGGCGGTGCGCAAAGGCATCGGCTCCGATCCGCGCATCGGCTACCACTTCATTTATCCGGGCTGCGGCTTCGGTGGCTCGTGCTTTCCCAAGGACCTGCGGGCGCTGCTGCACACCGCCGAACACAACGGCATGCCGTTGAAACTGCTGCGCAGCGTCACCGACGTCAACGACAGCCAGCGGCACATCCTCTTCAGCAAATTGCGCGCGCAGTTTCCGCAGGGCCTGGCCGGCAAATCCATTGCGGTCTGGGGCCTGGCGTTCAAACCGAACACCGATGATATGCGCGAAGCCCCCAGCCGTTATCTGATGGACGCGTTGTGGGCCGAAGGCGCCAGTGTGCAGGCCTATGATCCGGAAGCCATGTCCGAATGCCGGCGCCTCTATGGCTATCGCAACGACCTGCACCTGTGCGCCACACGCGACGACACCCTCGAAGACGCCGACGCGCTGGTGATCTGCACCGAGTGGAAAAACTTCCGCGTGGTCGATTTCGAGCTGCTCGCCGAGAAGCTGCGGTCGAAGGTGATCATCGACGGCCGCAACCTCTACAACCCGGAACAAGTGGCCGCCGCCGGCCTGCATTACAGCGGTATCGGTCTGCGCCACATCGCCCCTGAAGGGCCACGGCCATGAAGATTCTGGTGACCGGTGCCGCCGGTTTCATTGGTGCCCATTGCGTCCTGCGCTTGCTGCGCGACGGGCATGCGGTGGTTGGCCTGGACAATTTCAATCACTACTACGACCCGCAACTCAAGCATGACCGCGTGCAGTGGGTGCGCGAGCAGGCTGGCGATTTTCAGCTCGCCACTGTGGATCTGGCTCACGCTTCAGCCATCGACGCATTTTTTGCCCGCGAGCAGCCGCAAGTGGTGATTCATCTGGCCGCGCAAGCCGGGGTTCGGTATTCCCTGGACAATCCCCGGGCGTATCTGGACAGCAACCTCAACGGTTTCCTGAACATTCTCGAGAGCTGCCGGCATTACCCGGTCGAGCACCTGATCTACGCCTCGTCGAGTTCGGTGTACGGCGCCAACCAGCACACGCCTTACTCGGTCAAGGATGGCGTCAACCATCCGCTGTCGCTGTACGCCGCGACCAAGAAAGCCAACGAGCTGATGGCGCACAGCTACAGCCATCTATTCGGCATTCCCTGCACCGGCCTGCGCTTTTTCACCGTCTATGGGCCTTGGGGCCGGCCAGACATGTCGCCAATCCAGTTCGCCCGGGCGATCAGCGAAGGCGAGCCGCTGAAGCTGTTCAATTACGGCGAGCATCAGCGCGATTTCACCTACATCGACGACATCATCGAAAGCATTGCCCGCCTGATCAATCAGCCACCGCATGCCAACCCGCAGTGGGATCGCGAGCAGCCCGACCCCGCCAGCAGCATGGCGCCGTGGCGCCTGTTCAACATCGGCGGGCAGCAGCCCGTCGCGCTGAAAACCTACCTCGCGCTGATGGAAAAACACCTCGACCAGAAAGCCATTGTCGAGCTGCTGCCCCTGCAACCGGGCGACGTGCTCAACACCTGCGCCGAGGCCAGCGATCTGGCCCAGGCCACCGGATTCCAGCCTCGGATAGAACTGGATGAAGGACTGGGCCGCTTCATTGCCTGGTTCCGCGACTACTACCCCACTGCCCGTGCGCCGCTTGCGGCTGAATGAATGCGGAGGACGCCATGACTGGACATGAAAAAAGTGTGTCGATTGCACAGATGCGCCCTGACAAGCGCGTCGACCCCGAACATCGCATGCGTCTCGACGCAGCGATTCATCGCCAGGGTCGCGGCTGGCTCAGCGGCCGCGATGGTGGCCGCCCATGGCAGCTGTCGCGGACCAATCGAGTGGTCGCCTGCCTCGGTGCGCTGACCATTTTGCTGCTGATCTCGCCCTTGCTGTTGGGCCTGGCGCTGGTGATCAAATTCACCAGCCCGGGGCCGGTGCTGTTCGTCCAAAAGCGCACCGGTTATCGCGGGCGCAAGTTCGGCATGTTCAAGTTTCGCACCATGGTCAGCAACGCCGAAGAACTCAAAGAGTCGCTGCGTCACCTGAACAAGCACGGCGCTGACGCCATCGATTTCAAGATCGACAAGGACCCGCGGGTCACCGGCATCGGCAGCTTTCTGCGCCGTACCAGCCTCGACGAACTGCCGAACCTGATCAACGTGGTGACCGGCGACATGCGCCTGGTCGGCCCTCGTCCGACCTCGTTCAATGCCTACCGCTACAAGGACAATCACCTCGCGCGTCTGGCGATCTACCCCGGCATGACCGGTCTGTGGCAGATCTCCGGACGCAGCAACATCGACTTCGACCAGCGCGTTGAGTTGGACCTCAGCTACATCGCCGAGCAGAGCCTTCTGCTTGATCTGAAGATTCTGTTGAAAACCCCCTTCAAAGTATTCAGCGGCCACGGAGCAAGCTAATGGACGGTTCAACCAATAAAAGCCTGAGCATCGCCAGCCCCAGCGAATCGAATCTGACGTCGACCGTGCTGGATCTCGATCTGCGGATCCTGTTCCTGACCGCCGCCAATCCCGGCGCCGGCACCACCACCAGCGCGCTGGCACTGGCCAGTCAACTGGCGCAGATGAGCAGCGGCCAGGTGCTGCTGGTGGACGCCAGCCAGTCGGCGGACAACCTCACCCAGCAGATGAACCTCGGCAAGGAGCGCGGCCTGCGCGACCTGCTGTTCAACCCGGACAACCCGCCGTTGTTGCAGGACTGCGTGGTGCAGGTGTCGAGCCTGCCCTTCCATGTGCTGCCCAACGGCCGGCCGATCCGCACGCTGGAGCATCTGACTGCCGAGCGCCTGAGCCCGTTGCTCGACCAGTTGGGCAGCCAGTACCGCTTCGTGGTGATCGATGGCGACGCGGTGTACTCCGCCGCCGACACCCTGGTCATCAGCACTCAGGTCGACGGCGTGGTGTTTGTCGTCCGCGCCGAAGACACCCGCTGGGAAGTCGCCCAGGCCGCTGTGCAACGCCTGACTCAGGCCGGAGCGAACGTGGTCGGCAGCGTGTTCAACCGGCGCAAGTACTACATGCCCAAATGGCTTTACAAAAACCTGTAAGCGAACGCAAAGGATGACGCCATGAACGCCAGAATGCTTGTCCTGCTGTTGCTGCCGCTTGCGGGCTGCTCCAGCACTTCCGACACCCAGAACATGCCGGTGAATATTCTCACCGCCTCCCCGGCCAACGCCCAGGCGACCGATATGCCGAAGATCGAGCAGACCCTGCGCCCGCAGGATGTGCTGGACGTGATCTTCCATATCAGTACCAGCGGCTCGGACGCTTACCGCGTGCAATCGGGCGACCAGATCGGTCTGAACTTCACCGCCGCCAGCCAGCTCAACGGCAATCAACTGGTGCTGCCCGACGGCACCATCGAGCTGCCGGGCGCCAACACCTCGGTGAAAATCGCCGGATTGACCAGCGAAGAAGCGCGCCAGGAAATCCAGCGCGTCTATCAGCGCAAACAACTCTTCCAGCCCAACCGCAACCAGCTCACCGTGCAGATCATCAGCCCTCTGAGCAATGAGCAGAACCTGAAAAGCGCGTTGAACCACCCGGCCACCGGCATGAGCCGCGAGATCACCGTCGGCACTGACGGCTACGCGAGTTTTCCGGAAATCGGCGCCGTGCCGCTGCAAGGCATGACCGTCAATCAACTGGAAACTTTCCTCAACAAAAAGTACGCGCAACTGCCGGGCCGGATGACTGTGGACGTGCTGCTCAAGTCCACCGCCGGCAACGAGATCTACGTGCTGGGTGAAGTCGCACAACCGGGCTCGTATCCGATCCGCCGGCCGGTGTCGGTGCTCGAGGCGCTGACCCTGGCGCGCGGTACCAACGTCAAGGCCCGGCTGGATTCGGTGGTGATCATGCGGCGCAACGGCAATCAGGTGAAAGCGGTGCGCTACGACGTCGAAAAAGCCCTGTCCGGCGATGCTCCGCAAATCGCTTACCTGCAACCGGACGACATGCTCTACGTGCCAAAAACCAAACTGGCCAGCGCCGGCGAACTCGCCCGCCAACTGGCTGATGTGGTGCTGTTCCAGGGCGTCGGTTTCAGCTTCGGCTACCGCGTCGACAACAAAGACAGTGACAACTAACTCACAGGTGACCGACATGAACCCAAAGGAAAACTACCTGCATGAGTTCTTCAGGATCTTCTTCGCCAACAAGCAACTGGTGAAGCGCGTGTTCCTGACCTTTGCAGTCATCGCCCTGCTCCTGCCGCTGCTGCTCAAACAGAGCTTCGACATCACCGCGCAGGTCATCGTACAGTCGAAAAAACTCTCTCAGGGTGACGCCACCACGTCGCTCACGGTGGACAATGCCACCTTCATTCCACCGTCACTGGCGGACATGGAAACCGAGAGCAACATCCTCCGCTCGCCAGCGCTGATCCGTCAGACCATCAGCGAACTGCGCGACAACGGTGAATACAGCCCGCCACCTGGGGTGTTCGCCAAGTTGCTCGGCGAACCGTTCAAGCGCTACGTCTCGACACCGCTGCGCGAGTACGTGATCAACCCGCTGCGCAACGGGCTCGGCATGGAAACCGATCCGGTGCGGGACACCACCCTCGACGCCCTGACCCAGCAAGCCGTCGACAGCCTGAAAATCGAAACCCTGCCCGGCTCCAACGTGATCTCCATCACCTACAGCTTCCCGGATCCGCGCCAAGGCACGACGTTCGTCAGCGCCCTGCTGCAGAACTATCTGGTCAGCCGTCAGGCGTTGCAATCGATCGATTTGCCGCAGTCGTTCTACGAGACCAAAAAGCACCAGTATCAGGTGCGTCTCGATGGTCTGGAAGGTAACCGCCAAGCGCTGCTGGAAAATGTCGGCGCGGCGGATCCGAAGGAAGAAATCACCTTCCGCCTCAATGCAATCAACACTGAAGAACAGGCGCTGAACCTGTATCAGGATCGCCTGCTGCAAAGCCAGCGCTGGCTCGAATATCTGAAAACCGCGCTCGCCGCCGCCAGCAGCAGCAAACTCAACGACTACACCTTTCCCTACACCTTCACCACCACCGTCGACAACGTGGCGTTCGAGGACCGGGAAATCAAACAGATGGGCGAGCAACTGACCAGTCAGGTCAGCCGCTACATGAACGATCTGGCGGTGTTCCAGCCCGGCAGCGAACCGATGCTGCTGACTCGCGAACAGATCGCCCGCACCCGTCAGCAGTTTCTCAAAGTGGTGAGCAACCGCATCCAGGAACGCACCGCCGACCTGGCCGTGGTCAAGCAGGTGATCGAGCAGAAAACCGCGCGCATCGCCGAGTTCAAGAACCGCATCCGCGACCTGCAACAGACCCAGAGCAAACTGCGTCAGATGGACACCGAGATCGATGCGCTGCACGCAGCGTTTTCGACCTATGCCCAGCGCTTTGCCGAAAGCAGCACCACGCGCTCGCTCAACGATGACCTGTCCAACGCCCGGGTACTCAGCCCACCGTTCGAACCGACCGAGGCGGCGTTCCCGAAACCGCTGCTGATCATTCCGTTCGGGCTGTTCACCGGCCTGCTGCTGGCGATCGCCTTCGTCTACGTGCGTGAGTTCTTTGATCACCGCTTCAAGCATCCGGCGCAAATCAGCCACGAGCTGGGCCTTCCGGTCCTGTTGGTGCTCAACGAAGAAACGTCGCAGCCGGGCAATCCGCACAAGAACTGGACCATGCCGAGCCTGGTTCACTGGGTGCGCAATTGAACGCGGTGTCCACCCCAATCGTCGCCCTGCCGATCATTCATTTGCTCAGCAGCGGCGGCTTCTACGGGGCCGAGCGGATGTTGCTGGATCATTGCCTGGCAACGCCGGGACAGCACCAGGTGCTGTTCCTCGATGCGCCACCAGAACTGATCGCGCGCTTTCGTGAAGCCGGGGTGGACGCCCGTGGTTGTGCCGGGCTGGGGGAGCTGTTGCGGCACTTGCGTCAGCGCCGGGGCGACAAGCCGTTGCTCAACACCCACAACTTCAAAGGGCTGCTGTTCGGCTGGGTCGGCGCCACGCTGTTGCGCCTGCCGCTGGTGATCACTCAGCACGGCTTCACGCCGCGCAGTCGCAAGCAGAAGTTCTACACCTGGTTGAGCCTGCAACTGTGCCGCACGGCGTCGGTGAAACGGGTGGTCTGCGTGGCGCAAAGCATCGCCACGCTGCACCTCCAGGCCTGCGTGCGTGCGGAGAAGTTGCAGGTGATACCCAACGGTTTGCCAGCCGCGCCGGCGATGCAGCCGGTGGCAGACCGGCAACGCTGGCTGGTCGGGTACGTCGGTCGTTTGAGCAGTGAAAAAGGCCCGGACCTGTTTCTCGATGCGCTGATCGGCCTGTGTCACCAGCATCCGCAACTGGACGCGGTGATGCTCGGTGACGGCCCGGAACGCGAGGCCTTGCAGGCGCGCATCGATGCTGCCGGTTTGCAGCCGCGGATTCGCCTGCCGGGCTATCAGACGGCAATGCAAGGCTGGTGGCAGCAACTCGATGCGCTGGTGATCAGCTCGCGCACCGAGGGCACGCCGATGATTCTGCTCGAAGCGATGCAGGCCGGGGTGCCGGTGGTGGCGTTCGCGGTCGGCGGTATTCCCGATGTCCTGCAGGACCGCCACAACGGCCTGCTCGCGGCGCCGACGGATACCGCCGCCCTCGCCCGCCAGCTCGACACACTGCTGGCCGAACCGAAACTGGCAGCGCAGTTGCGCGACAACGCCAGACGTACACAACAGGAACGCTACGACCTCAAGGCTTTGGCCGAACGCTGGTCGCAGCTGTACATCCACACGGCACGGGAGACACGCGCATGATTTTCCCGCTCTCGATCGTCAGTCTGTTTGCTCTGGTCAGCTTGGGTTTGCTGGCCAGTCCCTGGCCTTATCTGGCTCCGGGAGCGGTGATTGGCCTGGTCGGTTTTACCGTCCTGTACCGCAAGCCGACCTGGGGCCTGCTCGGCATTGCCGCGCTGGTGCCGTTCGAAGGTTTCTTCAAGGACAGCTCGGTGTCGGGGAGCAAGTTGCTCGGCGCCTCGCTGGCAGTGATCGTGATGCTGCAATTGGCGCTGCACCAGATTCCGTCGCAGCGCCTGCGCAGCAATCTGTGGCACTGCCTGATCGGCTTCATGGTTGTGTATTTTCTCAGCCTGCTCAATACCGATGACATGGGCATGTCGCTGGGACACCTGCGCGAACTCAGCGTTGGTCTGGTGCTGTTTGTCATTACGTTGTTGATTGGCCGCGAACTGAACCTCGACCTGTTCGCCCGGCTGGTGACCCTCGCCGTCACCGCGACCTGCGCCATGGCGATGTTCTCGGCGAAGTTCCAGGATCAGGGGCGCGCCGCCGGCCTGCTCGAAGACCCCAACGCCTTCGCCATGCTCATCGCCTTCGCCATTCCTCTCGGACTGCTGCTGGTGATCCGCAGCCCGAACCTGCTGCACCGCCTGTTCTGGGGCGCCTGCTGCCTGCTGTTGCTGGGTGGCATGACCAAGACCGAATCACGCTCAGGCCTGGTGGTATTGGCGTTGAGCCTGCTCATCGGCATCTGGCACTACCGCGCGCAACTGACCCACATTCGTCCACGGCACCTGGGGTTCGTCATGCTCGGTGCGGCCATCGTGATTCCGCTGGCGATCTACGCCATGCCGGCCGGTTACCTGGCGCGGATCCAGTCATTGAGCATCCTCAGCGCCGGCTCCAAGGCGCAGGACGAATCCCTCGGGCGCCGTGCTTCCTACATCGTCGTCGGCAGCCAGATGATCCGCGAGCACCCGGTGCTCGGCTCCGGCCCCGGCACCTTCCCGTTGCATTACGCGACCACCGGTTACGCCAAGGCGTTTTCCGCCAACCGCAAGATCGGCGACCTGTACCGCCGCGCCCACAACACCTATCTGGAAATCTTCAGCGAACTGGGCGTGCCCGCCGGGCTGTTCTTCGTCGGCATGCTCGGGCTCGGTCTGTACAACCTGATCCGCGCGCGGGCGGCGTGGATGCTGCGCGGTGATGGACACAGGGCAGACATGATGACCCATTTGGGTGTGAGCTTTCTGTCGCTGACCCTGTTCCTGATGTTCCTCAGCGCGCCGAACCAGAAGTACGTGTGGATCATGCTGGCGCTGACCAGCGTGCTGCGCGTCAAGGCCGAGCAGGCGCCACTGACTACGGAGACGCAGGCATGAAGCGGATCAGCATCGTCATTCCGATGTACAACGAGGCGCGGCACATTGGCCGAACCCTGCTCGCAGCACAAAAAGCCGCACACGCGGCCAATGTCGAGTGCGAGCTGATCGTGGTCGACAACGGTTCGAACGACCAGGGCCCGCACATTGCCCGGCAGTTCGGCGCAACCGTGCTCAGTTTGCCGGGGCTGTTGATCGGTGCGCTGCGTAATCGCGGCACGGCGATCGCCAGCGGCGAATGGCTGGCCTTCATCGACGCCGACGTAGAAATGCCGGAAACCTGGCTGCAGCCAACGTTCGACATCGAGGCCAGTGGCCAGGCCGATGTGTTCGGCCTGGACCTGCACACGCCGGCCGAGGCGCCATGGTTCGCCACGGCCTGGCAGCGCCGCACTTCGCAGCCGTCGCACCGCGCCAGCCACAGCGTCGATTGGCTGCCCAGTTCCAACCTGCTGATGCGTCGCGCATGGTTCGACAAGGTCGGCGGTTTCAACGAGGCCCTGCGCACTGGCGAAGACAAGGAATTCACCCTGCGCTTGCACGAACAGGGCGCGCGCCTGCTGTCGGTCAACGACCTCGTCGCGCTGCATTGGGGTTACGAGATGAACTGGCGCGAATGGATGGGCAAAGAAATGTGGCGTCAGGGTAGCCATCTGCAACTGCTGCGCACCCATGGCATGAGCCTGCGCCTGCTGCGCTTCCCGATGCTGTCGTTGTTCGTCTGGCTGCTGGACTTTCTGGCGATCTCGGCGCTGCTCGACGGTTTTCCGCACCACGCGGCGCTAATGGTGACGCTGACCCTGATGCCGGGTCTGGTACTGAGCGTTCGCCAGAGTATCAAGCACCGTGATCCGGTCTTTACCCTGCAACTGTGGGGCCTGCACTGGCTGCGCCTGCATCTGGCCGGCGCCGCTTTCATCCTGAGTCTGTGTCAGTGGAACGCAAGGAGGCCTGCCCGTGGCTGAATTCATTTTCTGGATGTGCCTGTTGCTGCCGGTCTACGCCTACGTCGGCTACCCGCTGTTGCTGACGATCCTCGCGCCGCTGTTTCCGGCGTGGCGACACACGCCGGCACCGCCGCTGAACGTCAGCATCGTCATCGCTGCGCACAACGAGGCGCGGCATATCGAGCACAAGTTGCGCACGCTGCTGGCCCAGGATTATCAACCGGCGACGCTGCAGATCATCCTCGCCAGCGACGGCTCGACGGACGACACCGTGGCCTGCGCGCACAAAGTGATTGATCCGCGCATCACCGTCCTCGACCTGCCGCGTCAGGGCAAAGCCGCCACGTTGAATGCCGGCGCGGCCCTGAGCAGCGGCGACATTCTGGTGTTCACCGATGCCGACAACCAATGGTCGCGCGATACCCTCGGCCACTTGCTCGCGCCGCTGAGCGATCCGCAGGTCGGCGCCTGCGCCGGGCACATGGTGATACCAGTCACCGGTGGCGGCCTGAGCATCGGCGACAGTCTGTATCGGCATTACGAAGGCTGGTTGCGCCGGGTCGAGAATCGCACCGGCTGCATGGTCTCCGCCGACGGCGCCCTGCTCGCCTTGCGCCGCGAACTGTTCCAGAACGTGCCGGCCGAAGTCAACGACGACTTCTTTATCAGCACCTGCGCACCGGTGGCCGGCAAGCGCATCGTCTACGTGCCCGAAGCGCAAGTGATCGACCATGGCGTCGACGAGGCGGACAAACAGTTTCGCCGCCGGCAGCGCGTCACCGTCGGCGGCCTGCAAAGCCTGGCCCAGCGCCGCGAGCTGCTCAATCCGCTCAAGCATGGCCTGTATTCCCTGGCGTTGATCAGCCACAAACTGATCCGCCGCCTGGCGCCGGTGCTGCTGCTGCCGTTGCTGCTGAGCAATTGCTGGCTGTGGGAAGAACACGGCTTCTATCGCCTGAGCCTGATCGCGCAACTGTTCGGCTACAGCGTGGCGATTGCCGGGCTGCTGGATGGGCAACACCGCTTGCCGAAACCGTTCCGCCTCGCCGCGTTTCTGCTGGTCACCCTCGCCGGGATGAGTCTTGGCCTGTGGCAGTTCCTGCGTGGCCAGCGGTATGCCCAGTGGAATCCGGAACAGAACCGTTAAGAGGACCGAAGCCATGGCGATCAAACAACTGATAAAAAGCACCAGTGGCTGGCTCTATCTAAACTCCCCGGTGGGTCGTCAGCAGTTGCAGGGCGCCGGGGTGATTCTGATGCTGCACCGCGTGCTGTCGAATGACCGCGCAGCCGACCTGCCGCACCGCAATGAATTGTGCGTCGGGCCCAAGGCGTTCGAGCATTTGCTGGTGTGGCTGCGCAAGCATTTCGACTGCGTGCCGCTGATGGAAATCCTCCAGCCCAACGCTTTGCGCAGCGAACGCCCGCGCGTGGCGCTGACCTTCGACGATGGCTGGCGCGACAACGCGGTCAACGCGTTTGCACTGCTGCAAAAACATCAAGTGCCAGCGAGCATTTTCCTCTCCACCGATTTCATCGGCAGTCGCCAACGGTTCTGGTGGGAAAGCCTCGGCGAAACCCTCTGGGGCAGCCACGGTGAAAAGGCGCGCATGCACCTGATTGAATGCCTGCACGCGTGCAAACATCCGCTACCAGTGCTGCTCGATGACATCGATGTCGAGCGCCGCAGTCTGGCGTTGCTGCATTACCTGCAAGGGCTGAAAAGCCTGGCGCCGCAGGAGCTGGAACAGCTCACCGACGAATGCCCGAAAGACGCTCTGCCACAGGCACTGGACTGGCATCAGGTGCGTGCGATGGAAGCCTCCGGTCTGGTGCGTTTCGGCCCGCACGGCGCCAGCCACGCGATCCTCACCGGCCTCGACGACGTGCGCCTGAGCGAAGAAATCCGCCGCAGCCGCGACGCCTTGAACAACGGCTGCAACCGACCGTTGCCGGTTTACTGCTACCCCAACGGCGACAACGATGAACGCGTGCGCCAGCAGGTCGCCGATCATGATTACCCGTTTGCGCTGGGCACCGGCACCGGGATCTATCGCGGCGACGGCGACCCGTTGAACCTGCCGCGTTTCGGCGTCAGCCAGCGCACCGCCCGCCATCCGCAATTGCTGTCGTGGCGGATCTACCGAGGAGCGCGGCCATGAGCCGAGGCAACTACCTCAAGCACCTGGCGCTAAGCATGGGCACCAAACTGGCGATGATCGCCCTGCGTTTGCTGCGCAACGTGTTGCTCGCGCGGATTCTCGGGCCCAGCGAACGCGGCTTGTTCGCCCTGCTCAGCACTTTGCCGGATCTGATCAGCGCCGCCACCAGCGGCGGATTGAATACGGCGGTCGGTTATCAGGCGGCGAAGCAGCGGCCGATGGGTTTGCTGCTCAGCCAGGTGCTGGTGTTCGGTTGCCTGTTGGCCGGTTTGCTGACATTGCTGGTGGTCGCGCTGGTACGCGAATTCGGCGCGCAGCTGGACGTGACCGTGCAACTGGGCCTGCTCGCCTGGCTGTTGCTGTTGGCGGTGCCGTTGACCGTGTTGAAAAGCGGCCTGCTGACACTGCACAACGCCTCGGGTGGCGTGGTCGCGTTCAACGTCTTGCGGCTGATCGAATCGCTGGCGCCGCTGTTGCTGTTCGTCGCGCTGTTCTGGATGTGGCAGAGCGCAGCGCTGGAGGCGGCGCTGATCAGCTGGCTGGCAGGTATCAGTCTGGTGGTGCTCGCCGGTTGGGTCTGGCTGAAGCGGGCGCAGCCCTTGCAGCTGCAATGGGATCGCGCCAGCCAGAACGAACTGCTGCGCTTCAGTGCGCGCAGCCATCCCGATCTGCTGTTTCAGCAAGTGATTCTGCGCTCCGATTACCTGTTCATCGGCGCCCTGCTCGGCAGCACCGCGCTGGGCCATTACGCCATGGCGAGCGCTGCTGCCGAATTGCTGCTGATCGTCCCCGAAGCGGTGACCACACCCTTGATGAAGCGCCTGCTGCAACAGGATGAAGGCATGGACAAGGTCACTCCGCTGGCATTGCGCCTGACCGCAACGGTAATGCTCGGCGCCTGCCTGAGCATGGCCGTGATCGGCGAATGGTTGATCGTTACTCTGTTTGGCGCTGCCTACCAGCCGGCATATCCGGCGCTGCTGGCGTTGCTGCCGGGCCTGCTGGGCCTGTGCTACGCGAGCATTCTGCGCCTGGACTTGCTGGGCAAGAATCGCCCCGGCACGGTGTCGTTGTTGATGGGCCTGGGCGCGCTGCTCAATCTGGCGTTGAACCTGATACTGATTCCGGCCTACGGCATTGTCGGCGCCGCTGCCGCCTCATCGATCGCCTATCTGGCAGTGACCGTGGCCATGCTCGTGCTGTATTGCCGTTTGAGCGGCGTGCCGTTCTGGCAAACCCTGATCATCCTGCCCCGCGACGTGCTGCCGATGTGGTCGATGCTGCAGAGGAAGCCGGCATGAAAGGCTGGTACCTGCTGTTCGGACTCGGCTTGTCGCTGGACGCTTTGGCGGCGTCGATGCGCTGGGGCGAGATTCGTGACGGCAGTCTGTTTCTGCAAACCGATCAGTCCGACAGCGTGACCGTGCGCTGGACCCCGGCGTGGCAAGCGGATGCCAACGAAGAGCAGCTGTACCTGCTCGACGGTCGCGGCAAATTGCTCGGCGAACGCTTGATCAAGGCCAGCGAAACCCGTGGCAGTCAGCGCTGGCCGCTGCTGCCCGGTGCGGCGAGTTATCGGCTGGAAATTCCTGGCTACAGCTTCCGCCACTACCGCATCGAACACGATGAGCGCACCGTCGCCTTGTTTGCCCCGGCCAAAGTGCACTTCAGTGCCGAAAGCAAGAATGGCGACGTGCTGTATTTCAAAGTTGCGGCCGGTGAGCACGCAGTGCTCGCCGGCAAATTCCATGGCGGCGTCACCGCACTGCAGGCGCAGCAGGTCGGCGACCACCAGGCACTGACCCTCGCATTGAAACCCTATCGCGCCTATTGGCAGTTCGATCAGGTTGCGTTGCCGGTCAGCCCGCGCGAGCAGGTCTGGCGCCTGCAACTGCAAGGCAGCGGCAAAGCGGCGTTCTGGCTCGATGGTACGGCCAATCTGTTTGCGCAGAATCCGCAGCAACTGCAACCGCTGCGCGAAGAGGTCGGAGATGTGCGGCTGGTACTGCATGACAAAGTCCTTGGACGCACGCCGGATCTTGGCATCGCTCTGCCCTACGTGATGCCGCCAGCGGCCAGCCATGCGCTGCTCGATGCGCTGAAGCCGACGGCGGCGAGCTATTACAGTTTTGTCGACGTCACCGCGCAGAATCCGCAGTTCGAGGACGCATTCCGCCGGGTCTATCAGCAGCGCTTCGGCATTCGCAACGACATCACCCTGCTGGCCGGCAGTCAGCGCCAGGCCGATCTGCGCGCCGACGTGCAGAGCAACAGCGGCCTCGACGCCTGGCTGGCGAGCACCCGCGCCCTCGGCGGCAACGGCACGCATTACATCGGCTTTGCCGACGAGCCCAATCTCAACTACTCCAGCTATGGGCAATATCAGGCGATTTTCGCCAGCATGGCCCGTCAGGTGCGCAGCGACCCGGCGAATGCCCGCGCCGGTGTACGCATCGCCATGCCGGCCAGTTCGCGATTGGTCAACGGCCCGTTCGCCGATAACGCGGCGGGCAAGCGCGGGATCGATTGGGCGCGGCGCCTGCTCAGCGAGTCAGCCGACCAGATCGATGCACTGGCCTGGCATGAATGGATGATTCGCGATCTGCTCGCCACCCGTGTCTACCGCGACAGTGTGCGGCGCGCCGCCGAACTGGTCGGCCTCGACGCCAATGGTCAGCCGCGCAAGGCCTTGCTCCTCGATCAGACCAACTTGTCCAGCGGCTCCAGCCTCAGCCCCTACGATCAGGAAACCCATTACACCTCGCTGTGGTGGGCGTCGGTGGTGATCAACGCCTCGCAGGACGGTTTGCTGAGCATGCTCAACTGGTTTCAGGCCGCCGATGAGCCGCGATACCCCAAAGGCATGTTGCGCGTATTGGGCGAGGATCGCTTCGAGCTGAAACCGGTCGGTCTGGCCCAGCAATTCATCGCCCGCCACTGGCTGCGGCAAGTGCTGCAATTGGACAACGACGCCTTCGAGGTGGATGTGCTGGCGATGGCCGGCGACGAGCAGCGCACGTTGCTCGGAGTGAACAAAGGAACGCGCCTGCAACGCGTCGATCTGAGCGGCGCCCGCTGCCCGTTGAACCATGGCGCGCTGCGGTACTTCGGCGCCGACAATCGCAGCCGCGACGCACCGTTTGCCTGCGACAACGGGCGCGTGCGTTTCGAACTGCCGGGACAAACCCTGTTTGCCCTGCGCTGGAGCGCTTCATGAGCCGCCCTTCGATGCTCTGCCGCGCGGGCTTGATGCCGCGCAGGGCACCCTCATCAGGAGAAGAGACCATGGATGTTTTGCAAAAACTCAGCGGACATATTCGTCGGAAAGGCCTGCGAGCGACCTTGGGCAAGATCCGCAAACTGTACATTTTTTCCCATCAGCAACTGCTGTGGATGGAGCGCGATCTGGTCAGCCCGGTGCCGCCGCACCGCCTCAAACCCTATCCGCCACTGCGCGTGGTCAGGATTACGGCGGACAACGCCAGCGCTTTCGCACGCTACTTTGGCGACCGTGTCGGCACGATGGCCGAGCTGGCCAAAGAGGGCCATACCGGGCACATGCATGTCGACGAGCAAGGCGATGCCGTAGCGTTTATCTGGGGCACCCCGCGCGATTATTTCGACCGGCATTACTACGGCTGCCGGTTCCCGGTGAAACCCGGTGAGTTCTTCGAGTTCGGTGGCGAACTGGCCCGGGCGTACTGGGGGACGGAGCTGTCGGTAGACCTGCAATTGCGCCTGTGGGAAGCCATGGCCGCCCAGGGCTGCCGCAAAGTGGTCGATGTCTGTGAGTCGACCAACATACCGGCGCTCAAGCTGCACCTGCGCATGAGCTATACCGAACAACAGCGGATCATGAATATCTACACGCTGTTCGGTCGCTGGCGCTTCTATCGCGAAACCCGCTACAGCGGTTCGCGCCTGGCGGCGCTGGGTAAAACTTCCCGTCCACCTGTCAACGCAACGGCGGCCTGAACCTATGGTGATGCGATTCGAATGGCGCACGTCCCTGTGCGCCGCCGACTTCCCGGCAACCGCCTATGAAACGCTGCGCCTGGGCGTGGCCGACCATACGCCGTTCAACAATCTCGGTTGGTTGTGCGCGGCGGAACAGGCCTTGGGCGAGGACCAACGCCTGCACATTCTGCTCGGTTGGGAAGCCGCAGAACTGCGTCTGTGCCTGCCGCTTGTGGCGAGCCGCGAGCGCTTCGCCGGCGTGCCGTTTCGGGTCTTGCATCACTTGGGTTATCCGCTGGCCGATCGTCTGGCTTTGCTGTCGCTGCTCGGCGGCGAGGACATGCACGAGGCGCTGGTGCTGATTCGCCAGCGTCTGCCGCATGCGCTGTTGCAACTCAATGAGCTGTCGGAACCGGCGGGAGAAGAAAGTGCCGTCACCGCATGGATGGCACGCAGCTCCACGGCCGAACGACGCCTGAGCTGCCGGGTGCCGGTGCATCTGATCAGCGAAGCCGACCATCAGGAAGTCTCGGGCGACCCGCGCTACAAACTGCGCCGGGCACGCAAAAGGATTGCCGCGTGCGGTGCGCAGATTCGCCGGATCACCCCGGATGCGCTGAGCATGGGTGCCTTGTTGCAGACCCTCGGCGAAGTCGAGGCGGTGAGCTGGAAAGGCGATGAAGGCGTCGGGATTTTCGCCACACCGCGCAGTCGCCAATGGATCGAACGCGCCTTCACCGCCCTCGCCGGCCAAGGCCTGGTGCGCGTGGTGATGCTCGAGCTGAACGGTCGCTGCATCAGCTATCGCCTCGGCCTGCTCGAACAGGGCCGGCTCTACGATTACAACCTTGCATTCCTGCCGCAATACGCCGACCTGGGCAGTGGCCGGGTGTTGCTGGAGGAATGGATTCGCTGGGGCCTGGATGAGCACTGGCGCTGGATCGATGCGTCACGGGTGAGCCTGGAAAAATCCAGCCATCAACTGCACGAGCGCATGACCGGGCAACTGGAACACTGGCGCTGGAGTTTCTATTCGTGGCGCCCAAGTGGGCTGGCATTGGGTCTGGCGTTGCGCATCTGGTATCGCTGCAAGCCCGCCGTGCAGCAGTGGCGAGCCCGCCGTGCAAACAAAAAAACTGCAGCACTGGTGCAACCTGTCGCAATCACTCCGGAGGGCGGCCATGCCTCGCCAAGTCATAGTCAACGCTGATGACTTCGGTCTCAGCGCCAATGAAAACGCGGTGATCTTCGCAGCTTTTCAGGCCGGTCTGATCAGCTCGGCCACCGCCATGGCCAACATGCCGGCGTTCGAAGCCGCCTGCGCGATGGCTCGGCATCCAGCACTGGAAGGTCGGATCGGCCTGCACTTCAACCTGACCTACGGACGCCCGCTGAGCCAGGCGATCCTGGGGCGGCGGACGTTCTGTGATGGCAACGGCGTGTTCGACCTCAACCTGCCCCGCCACAGCCTGTGGCTGGGTCGCGCAGACCGTGACGCGGTGCACGCCGAATTGCAGGCGCAATGGCAACGCTGCGTCGATCACGGGATGCACCCGAGCCACATCGACTCCCACCAGCACGTACACAACATCTGGCCGATCGGCGAAGTCGTCGCGAAGTTTGCCGCCGAGCAAGGCGTACCGATCCGGCTGGCGCGCAACCTCGGGCACAACCTCACGCTGCCCAAGCGCTTATTCAAAGGATTGCTCAATGGCCGTCTGCAGAGTCTGGCGCGGGTTTCCGCTGATTACGTCTGCACCCCGGTAGACCTGCGCAATGCCAGCGTGCCCAGCGACGGCGTACTGGAAATCGTCGCTCACCCGACCCGCCTCGGCGTCGATTTCGGCGATGCCTATCTCGGCTCCGGCGAGTCGTTGAGCGAGGTACTCGAGCAGGGTTTGAGGGGCGTCGCGCGGGTCTCGTATGCCGACCTCAATCGACAAGAAACACAGGGCGCCACGGCGCTCGAATGAATCACCGCTGTAACGCAAGCCGACACGACACTCACCACAACACCCGGGCCAAGACCCTGGAGGGGCATCATGAGCATCATCACCAAAGTGCAAGATCGCATCAGACAGAAAGGCCTGGGCCGCACCGTCGGGACGTTGTGGAAACGCTACGTGTTCTTCCACTGGGAACTGCTGTGGATGGAGCGCGATCTGGTCAGCCCGGTGCCACCGCACAAACTGCGCCCGTATGAAGGCCTGCGCAAAGTCGACATCACCGCGCAGAATGCCGTGGCGTTCAGCAAACACTTCGGCGACCGCGTCGGCACCATGGCCGAGCTGGCTGCCGAGGGCCACACCGGGCACATGTATCTCGACGCCGATGGCCATGCCGTGGGCTTCATCTGGGGCAGCATCCGCGACTACCACGATTGTCATTATTACGGCTGCACCTTCCCGGTCAAACCCGGGGAGTTTTTCGAATTCGGCGGCGAAATGATCCGCGCCTACTTCGGCAGCAGCCTGTCGGTGGACGTGCAGGTTGCGCTTTGGCAAGCCATGGCGGCACAGGGTTGCAACAAGGTCGTCGACGTTTGTGAAACCCATAACATCCCGGCGCTGAAACTGCATATCCGCATGGGCTATCAGGAACAAGGCCGGGTGACCCACGTTTACTGCCTGTTCGGCCGCTGGAAGTTCTTCCGCGAAACCCGCTACGAAGGGTCACGCCTGGATCCGCTGCGCAAACCGGGCCGGCCGGTGGTAAGTGCCGCGGCGCAGGCTTGATCCGGCCTTGTGAAATGTGGCGGTCGCAAGGCCGCCTTCGCGAGCAGGCTCGCTGCCACACTGGATAGTCGCCGTACGCGAAACCAATGTGGGAGCGAGCCTGCTCGTGAAGAGGCCCGTCGTCGCGACGATAATTCTCAGACCTTGCTCGCCACCAGGCTAAAGCACATCGGCATCTGCGCCTGCTGGTTCAGGTAGCAGTCATACACCTCTTCCCGATTCGAATGCGCATACTCCTGAAAGTCCACAATGCTCAGCCCCGCTCCAATGGCGCCGCCGAAGATCGCGCCCAGCGTATGCACGAACCAGTACGACTTTGCCGCCGGTTGCTCGACTTTTCCTACATAAACGATCGGCTCTTCCTGCACAAACGGCTCGGCACGGAAATACGAGCTGACGAGGCGCAAAGGATCATCTGCTTGCGGGTCAACCATTTCCAGAAACGGATGTGTTTCGTAGATCACCAGTTTGCCGCCCGGCTTCAGCACCTGCGCAACATGACGGAAGAATTCGCCGATGTCAGGCATCCAGTTGAGTACCCCGATGGTGATCAGGGCGACGTCGAAGCGGTTATGCAGTGACGCGGGAAGACGGTGGATATCACTTTCGATGAACTCAGCATCGTGCGGCGAGCGGCTGTTCAGCTCGCGGGCCTGTGCAAGAAAGGCTGCCGATTGATCCACGCCGACCACACTGCGCGCACCCAGCGCAAACAGCGACAGGCTTTCCCGACCGTTGTTGCAGCCCAGTTGAATCACGTCCTTGCCGTCGACGTCCAGCAAGCCGCGCAAGGTGTCATCGAGACAGCAAAACTCCGCCTGCACGACATCGCGGAGCAATGCCTGCCAGTCCGGTGAATCCTGATGATGGCAGGCGGAATCGTTCCACGCCTGACGATTGCTTTCGATGGCGGTTTTGGGGTTGGGCACTTCCATGGCGCACTCCGGATAAGGCTCGTGATTGAGCGGCGTGAGTCTAGAACAGACCCGGAGTTGGGGTTGTTGCGATGTTGTAAGCGCGAGTCAGGCGATGAATTATCGTTCTTCGCGAGTGTGCCAAAGGCGCAGCAGGTAGATAGTCGAACCGATGATCTCGTAGCGCATTTCGTAGTGCCCGACCAGAATCCTTCGGACGTCTCGCGGTTCAAATTCTTCCAGGCGTTCGCCCAAGCGCGGATTGGCCAACAGCATTGTCGGAGCGGCGGTCAGCTGTTGCACAGTGCGCGCAGCGGCAGGTTGATTGACCGCTGCCAAAAACTCGTAAAGCCTGGTCAGGTCGGAAAGCCCTTTGCTTGTCCACTTCAACTCCATATCAAAGGGGCGCCTTGAGAGGTGTATCGGAAGTCAAGCTGTCCGCCCATGCCTGTACTGACTGATGATCGATGACGCGCCCGGCGTCGACGTCAGCCAAGGCTTCTCGCGTCAGACGGCTGCGCTCTTCCTCTTGATCAATCCAGGCGCTCAGGGCCTGTTTCACGATCCAGTTACGCGAGCGCTCCAGACGCTCAGCCATCAGATCGACCTTCTCGGCCAGTTGCACCGGTACATGGGCAGTTACGGATCGGGTTTTCATTGTCGCGGCCATGTCAGTTGACTCCTCGAGATTGCGGCAGCGGGCGTTCACAGACGATCAGAGTAGTCCTGTTCCATTACGTCCGCTCAACTTTGATACAAATCAAATCAAAGTTAATCACAGCTGCCCATACACCGCTATCTGGCCCGACAAAACGTGATATCGACGGTCGATAAAATCAAAGATTCACATGACTCTGGTTAAGCCGCTCGCGCAAAAACTCCACCAGCGCCTGCACCGGCCGCGAAGCCTGGCGATGCTGCGGATAAACCGCCGACAAGGTCAGTGGCTCCGGGCGTAGATCATCCAGCACCGGCACCAGCCGCCCGTCCTTCAGCGCCGCGCCGACGATGAAGGTCGGTAGATAAGTAATCCCCATCCCCTGCACCGCCGCGTCCCGCAGCAGTTCGCCGTTGTTAACCCGCATGCGCCCGGTGACGTTGATCAGCAGCGGTTTGCCCGGTGCTTCGTTGAAGCGCCATTGCACTGAGCGCCCGTGGCCGTAAGGCAGGCAGTCGTGGCTGTGCAGGTCTTCGGGTTTGAGTGGCGTGCCGCGTTCGGCAAGGTACGCCGGGCTGGCGCAGTACACCCGTTCGATGCTGGCAATGCGTCGGGCGATCAGTGTCGAGTCTTCCAGCACGCCGATGCGCAGGGCCAGGTCGTAGCCCTCGCCGAGCAAGTCGACCGGGCGATCGCTCAAGTCGACTTCGACGGTGACCTCGCGGTAACGCTGCAGGAACAACGGCAACAGACAACCCAGATGCGCCACGGCAAACGACAGCGGCGCGCTCAGGCGAATCGTGCCGCGCGGCTCGGCGGTTTCGCCGGCGATGCCCTGCTCGACCTGCTCCACCTCACCCAGCAGGCGCAGCGCCGATTCGTAATAGCTCTGCCCCAGCGGCGTGACGTCGAGGCGGCGGGTCGAGCGATTCAACAAGCGCACACCGAGGCGCTCTTCCAGTTGCATCAAACGGCGGCTGACGAACTGCTTGGACAGACCCAACTGATCAGCCGCAGCGGTGAAGCTGCCGGAGTCCATGACCTGGCAAAAAATACGCATGTCTTCGAACGGGTTCATTGTCACTCTCTGGTGGACAGTTAAACGCTTTATAGCCGCTTTTTCGCTTTTCAGCAGCCCATTAATCTGTGCTCACGGTGTTGCTGAGGCCGCAACCCCAGTGCCACAGCAGCCCGAAACTCAGGCAAACAATCAAAATTATTCAAAAGGATTTCCACCTATGAACATCGTCAAGAAAACCCTCGCCGCCTCCCTCCTCGCCCTGTCGGTCAGCAGCGCTTTTGCCGCTGGCAGTCCTGGCGTCGAACACAACACTCAGGCATTCCTCGACGCCCTCGCCGCTGGCGGTGGTCGCCCGCTGGAACAGCTGAGCCCAAAGGACGCCCGTGCAGTCCTGACCGGTGCGCAGGCTTCGGTGAAGGTTGATCTGTCCGGTGTGGAAGTCAGCGACAGAGCTATCAAGGTCGACGGCCAGACCATCAATCTGAAAGTGGTGCGCCCGGCCAAGGTCAAAGGCGAGTTGCCGGTGTTCATGTTCTTCCACGGTGGCGGCTGGGTGCTGGGTGACTTCCCGACGCACCAGCGTTTGATCCGTGATCTGGTGGTCGGCTCCGGCGCTGTGGCGGTGTATGTCGATTACACGCCGTCGCCGGAAGCGCAGTACCCGACCGCGATCAACCAGGCATACGCCGCGACGAAATGGGTGGCCGAACACGGCAAGGACATCGGTGTCGATGGCAAGCGTCTGGCGGTGGCCGGCAACAGCGTCGGCGGCAACATGGCGGCGGTCGTGGCGTTGATGGCCAAGGAACAGAAAGCCCCGGCGCTGCGCTTCCAACTGCTGATGTGGCCGGTGACCAACGCGCAATTCGACGACGGCTCGTACCAGCAATTTGCCGAGGGGCACTTCCTCACCAAAGGCATGATGCAGTGGTTCTGGGACAACTACACCACCAACCCGGCCGAGCGTGCGCAGATCCACGCCTCGCCGCTCAACGCCAGCGCCGAACAGCTCAAGGGCCTGCCCGCTGCTCTGGTGCAGACCGCCGAGTTCGACGTGCTGCGTGACGAAGGCGAAGGCTATGCGCGGCATCTGGATGCAGCCGGTGTGCCGGTGACCTCGGTGCGTTACAACGGAATGATTCATGACTTCGGCCTGCTCAATCCGCTGAGCGAGATTGCGGAAGTCAAAGCGGCGGTGCGTCAGGCTGCGGCCGAACTGAAAACCCACTTGCAGCCTTAACCGCAAAAGATCGCAGCCTTCGGCAGCTCCTAGCCTGGAATACGATTCCCGGTAGGAGCTGCCGCAGGCTGCGATGTTTTTTCTCACTAGCGTCGCGGAGTACCGGTCATGACTCTTTTCTACGCCCACCTGCTGTCCTGGAGTGCCGTCCTGTTGCTGCTCGACGCGGCACTCTGGCATTTCTCGCCCTTCACCCATCGCGCGCCGCGAGTCGGTGTGCGTCTGGCGCTGTTTCTGGCATTCAGCGCGCTGGTGATCAATGCCGGTGTCAGCCCGTTGCAGGCTCCGATATTCGCTGATGATCGCGTGGCACAACTGGGAGCGACGGCGCTGGGGATTCTCTGGTGGCTGTACGCAGCACGGGTGCTGACCGAAGTGATTGGCCTGGCGCTGATGCGCCGCATCGGTCACAGCGGTCGCTTGCTGCAAGACGTCATCGGTGCGCTGGTGTTTCTGGTCGCCATTGTTGCGGCGGCCGGCTACGTGCTGGAGCTGCCAGTCAAGGGCCTGCTGGCCACCTCCGGGGTGGTCGCCATCGTTGTCGGTCTGGCCCTGCAAAGCACTCTCGCCGATGTGTTTTCCGGCATCGTCCTCAACACCACCAAGCCCTATCAGGTAGACGATCTGGTGATGATCGACGGCGTCGAAGGCAAGGTCTTCGATATCGACTGGCGCGCCACGCACCTGCTGACCAGCGCCGGCACCATGGCGGTGGTACCGAACTCGGTGGCGGCCAAGGCGAAAATCGTCAACCTCAGTCGGCCGAGCAACATGCACGGCGTGTCGATCAGCATCCAGGTGCCCAATCACATTCGTCCGCGACGGGTGCTCGACGCCCTTGATCGCACCCTGCAGGGCAGCAGTTCGCTGTTGCTCAGCCCAGCGCCGAAAGCCGTGCTCAAAGAGGCTGGCGAAACCATGTCCGAGTACGTCGCCAGCGGTTTCATTGCCGAGCTGGGCAAGAAAAGCGAAGTGCGCAATCAGCTGTTCGACCTCGCCCACCGCCATCTCGAAGCGGCGGGCATTTCGCGCCATCCCGACGGCGTAATCGAACCGTCGAGCCGTGCTCGTGCGTTGCTGGATGAAGTGAAGATTTTCCGCTCGCTGAGCAGTGAAGAACGCGATCGCCTCGCTGAGTCGATGGTTGCGCAACAGTACACGGCGGGTCAGGTGGTGCTGGATCTGGACGAAGTGCCGGACAGCCTGTTCGTGATTGCCACGGGCGTGGTCAGCGCGACGGTGCCGGACGGCAATGGTCAGACCGAGGCCGGACGCATGGGGCCGAGCGAAGTCATGGGTGAGCAGAGCATCCTCGCCAATACGCCGTCGCAGGCGACGTTCACGGCGCTGACGTCGAGCATCATCTATCGCCTCGACAAGCAGTTGACCCGTGAGTGCATGGACAAGCGCAGCGAAGTCGGCCGGGCCTTGAACAAGTTGCAGGCGGTGCGTCAGCAGAACAGTCGCCTCGCGTTGATGGCCAAACCGGTGGCGGTGAAAAAAGGCGGGTTCTTGGGTTGGTTGCAGAAGCGCTGATTCGAGGGCTTGAAAATCAAAAGCTTACCCCCCTCACCCCAGCCCTCTCCCCCCAAGGGGGGCGAGGGGGAAAGGGAGCCAATCTCCATGCGTTTCAAGAGCGGAGCTCGGCTCGGTATTGCAGGTCGATGCAACTCTAGCAAACAACGCGGTCAGTCCCCTCTCCCTCCGGGAGAGGGCCAGGGTGAGGGGCTTTTGACGTTCGACCAAATTACTTGGCGGTGAACTTGGTGTAGCTGTTGATCAGGTTGCGATAGTTAGGCAGACGCTCGGACAGCAGGTGCGCCAGGCCTTCCATGTCGTTGCGCCAGTCGCCCTGCAGCTCGCAAGCCACAGCGAACCAGTTCATCAGGTGGGCACCGGCGGCGGACATCCGCGCCCACGCCGCTTGTTGCACGGTGGTATTGAAGGTACCCGACGAATCGGTCACGACGAACACTTCGAAGCCTTCAGCAATCGCCGACAGGGTCGGGAAAGCTACGCAGACGTCGGTCACGACACCAGCGATGATCAGTTGCTTGCGGCCGGTGGCCTTGATCGCTTTGACGAAGTCTTCGTTGTCCCAGGCGTTGATCTGGCCTGGACGCTGGATGAACGGCGCGTCGGGGAATTGCTCAAGCAGCTCAGGCACGATCGGGCCGTTCGGACCTGCGTCGAAGCTGGTGGTCAGAATGGTCGGCAGCTTGAAGAACTTGGCGATGTCGCCCAGTGCCAGCACGTTGTTCTTGAACTCGTTCGGCGAGAAATCCTGCACCAGCGAGATCAGACCGGTCTGGTGATCGACCAGCAGGACGACGGCATCATCTTTGTTCAGACGCTTGTAAGGAACGCTCATGGCAAAACTCCTGGATGGATGGTTGTTGCGTGAAGCGCCGGCCCTGATGACCGGCGCTTTTTTCGAACTCAGAACGCGAAGCAGGAACAGCCGAACGCGCCCCAGAAACCGGCGAAGTCGCTGACGGGTGCATTCGACATCCGCGCTTTTTCATGGCTGTGGGTGTGCACGGCGCACGGCCCGCTGCACTGGTGAACCTGCGCCTGGAGTGGCGAGTTCGGGCGCCAGTGGCCCGGAACCTTGACCACCGGCGACCAGTCCGGCAGCACCGGAATCGAACGCGGACCGAGGTCTTCGAAGTCGCCGGCGGCGTAGACAATCTTGCCGCCGACCACGGTCATCACCGACTCGATCCACTTGATCGCTTCTTCTTCGACGCTGAAGAAGTCCGCGCTCAGCGCCGCCAGGTCAGCCAGTTGACCGACGCGGATCTGGCCCTTCTTGCCCTGCTCCGAGGAGAACCAGGCGCTGCCGTGGGTGAACAGTTCCAGCGCGGTGCTGCGTGGCAGACCTTCTTCATACAGGGCCAGACCGCCAACAGTACGGCCGCTGACCATCCAGTACAGCGAGGTCCACGGGTTGTAGCTCGATACGCGCGTGGCGTCGGTGCCGGCGCCAACCGGCACGCCTTCAGCGAGCATGCGCTTGATCGGTGGCGTGGCTTCGGCAGCTTGCTTGCCGTAGCGATCGACGAAGTATTCGCCCTGGAACGCCATGCGATCCTGAATCGCGATGCCGCCGCCCAGCGCCTTCACGCGTTCGATGTTTTGCGGGGTGATGGTTTCGGCGTGGTCGAAGAACCACGGCAGACCATTGAACGGAATGTCGCGATTGACCTTCTCGAACACGTCGAGCATGCGGCTGATCGATTCGTTGTAGGTGGCGTGCAGACGGAACGGCCAGCGCTGCTCGACCAAGTGGCGCACCACCGGCTCCAGCTCCTGCTCCATGGTCTGCGGCAAGTCCGGACGCGGTTCGAGGAAATCTTCGAAGTCGGCGGCGGAAAACACCAGCATCTCGCCGGCGCCGTTGTGGCGCAGGTAGTCGTCGCCCTGATGCAATTTGACGCTGCCGGTCCAGTTCTGGAAGTCGGTCAGCTCTTCTTTCGGCTTCTGGGTGAACAGGTTGTAGGCGATGCGTACGGTCAACTGGTCGTCTTTGGCCAGTTGCTCGATCACTTGGTAATCGTCCGGATAGTTCTGGAAACCACCGCCGGCGTCGATCGCACTGGTCAGGCCGAGACGATTGAGTTCGCGCATGAACTGGCGGGTCGAGTTGACCTGATATTCCAGCGGCAGCTTCGGCCCCTTGGCCAGTGTCGAGTAGAGAATCATCGCGTTCGGCCGCGCAACCAGCATGCCGGTCGGGTTGCCGTTGCTGTCACGGACGATCTCGCCACCTGGCGGGTTCGGCGTGTCGCGGGTGTAACCGGCCACGCGCAGAGCGGCGCGGTTGAGCAGCGCACGGTCGTAGAGGTGCAGGATGAACACCGGGGTATCCGGCGCCGCCTGGTTGATTTCTTCCAGGGTCGGCATGCGTTTTTCGGCGAACTGGAATTCGTTCCAGCCACCGACCACGCGCACCCACTGCGGGGTCGGTGTGCGATCGGCCTGATCCTTGAGCATGCGCAGCGCGTCGGCCAGCGACGGCACGCCTTCCCAGCGCAGTTCGAGGTTGTAATTCAAACCGCCGCGAATCAGGTGCAAGTGCGAGTCGTTGAGGCCAGGGATCACGCAGCGGCCTTTCATGTCGACCACTTGCGTGGCGCTGCCCTTGAGGGCCATGGCCTCGGCATCGTTACCGACGGCAACGAAGCGGCCGTCCTTGATTGCCACGGCGCTGGCCAGTGGTTTTTCCCGGTCTACGGTATGAAATTGGCCATTGAATAAAATCAGATCGGCGCTCATCGCAGTTCCTCAAGCAAAAGTGAAAAGAAGCAAACCCCGCTCAACGCGGCGAGGTTTCTTGGGAATCGAGGTGTTCATGGACCTGGCTGGCTTCCAGCCACGGGGTGAACAAACGGGTGACCGGCGGCATTACCACGTACACCACCGAGAGGACGATGGTCAGGGTGATCAGGAACGTGGCGACCACGTAGTTGGACAGAAGCGGATGCAGCGCCAGCAGCGGCCCCCAGATCAGCGGCACCAGCAAGGTGTGCGGCAGAATCACCAGCAGCGAAACCACGGCCTGCTTCCAGCGCGGCGGCGGCGAAGCGGCATCGGCCAGGGGGGAGAACCAGAACTCGTTGACCGGGGCGACTTCAGTCTGATCACCGTCGGCCAGCATCGGCGCAGCTTCGGCGACCAGCGCCTGACGCTCGGAGGATTCCAGCCAACCCTGCATGGCCTCGGTGGAGCTGAAGCGCAGCACGCAGGTGTAAAAATCCAGACGCCCGCGCTTGCCGCGCACCACGTCCACACCCAGATGCCCTTCGCGCTGCCCGGCAACGCGCACGATGTTGCGCAGCCATGCTTCATACGCCGACTCGAAACCGGCCTTGACCGAGTGTTTGATGATCAACGTGACAGTCTCATCGGCCCCCGGTGCTTGTTGATTCAGGACTTCAGGCATAACGCAGCACTCCGGGCAAACGAACAGGAATCGCCAGCCGTCCAGGCCCGGCGATCAATACAGTGGTGAAAAGAATCAACAGCAACCAGCCGAACTGCCCTTCGGCCACACTCCATTGCGGATGCACGACCAGCAACGCCACCAGCAGCACAAAGAGAATAGGCAAGCAGGCCAATCGCGCCAGCACGCCGGCGACGATCAGTAGGGGGCAGAGGACTTCGGCGAAGATCGCCAGGATCAGGGTCAGGTGGGCGCCGAGGTGGAACGGATCTTCGATCAGTTGCAGTTGCGCGGTGAAGTCCAGCAGCTTGGGCAAGCCGTGCACCCACAACAGAAACAACCCGCCGCTGACCCGCAGGAACAGCAACCCGATGTCGCGTGCCTGTTCATCCCGTTGCGAAACGTGCATGGGCCCACCCTTCAATAGTTATCGGGGTGAATCATGCCGTGGATGGTTGGGGGAAAATTGGATGGGTGTGCTCAGTTCCGCGGTGTTCCGGGATTCGTAAAACACCGCACAACCCTGTGGGAGCGAGCCTGCTCGCGAATACGTCGGGTCAGTCGAAAAATACTTTGAATGACGCACTGCTTCACTTGAGTCGCGCTAACCCCGAGGACCTGCCAATACGTGTCCTTTACACACAATCACGGTAGGCCATGCCGTCATAAGGTTTGATTCTGACAGTCACGCCTTTGGCCGGAATGTTTGCAGGATCGAGTACATCGTTCTCCTCTTCGTCTACTGACGGTTTGAGCGGGAGGTTTGTTGTTTTGTGCATGGTGAGACCTCACACGGCGCTCGGTCGAGCGCCGTGTTCCCGGGTTGAAGCAAGGCTCAAGGGCAAGCGTTCATCGCTCGGTGTTCAGCTCGGCCCAGCGACTGGCCAGAAGTGCCCGGCCTCTGGAGGTCGGTGTAGCGTGATAAGACACCTTGCCCCTCAGCCGCTCCTGTACGGCGCTGCTGTCCCCGCCGCCATCGGCATGTCCCCAGGTCACGACGCGGCCGTCAGCGGTGAGCGCAGTAAATCCATGAGTGTTGTCGTATAGCGCTTGTACCTGAGTCAGCTCGGTGACGACCGTCGAGGTGTCGCCACCTACGGTCGCATCCCCCCAGGCGACCACTGTGCCGTTCTTGCGCAACGCGGCGAAAGCCATGGAGGAACCACACACCTGAACAATGTCATCGAGCGCCGCGATTTCGGCAGGCACCAGACCACCCTCCGCGGGAGTGCCCCATGCCACTACATGACCGTTGCCTCGGCGCGCTGCGAATGCGCGCCAGGTGGAACTGACCTCGACAATGTCCGTGAGCCCGCCAATCAGCGCGTCGATCGTCCCGCCATACGCGGCCGTTCCCCACGCCACCACCTGCCCGGTGGCACGCCTTGCAGCGAAGGCCTGCGCATTGGCGCAGCTCAATTCGATGATGTCGGTCAGAGACGCAATTTCAGCCGGCACAACGCCGCCATAGGTGGCGTCGCCCCAGCCGACAAGTCGCCCATTGCCACGATGCGCGGCAAAGGCACCATAGCTGCCGATCAGATTGTCGATATCGGTCAAGCCTGCAATTTCACCGGGAACCACCCCACCATTTGCCGCCAAGCCCCAAGCCACAACATTCCCGGCGGATCGTTTTGCTGCAAAAGCCTGACCCGCCGCCACCACTCGTACAATATCCGTCAGCGCGCTGATCTCTATGGGAATACTACCTCCATCGTCAGGTGTGCCCCAGGCAACCACCTGCCCGGTCGTCTTCAACCCGGTGAACGCGGTCGCATTACCGATGACTTCGACAAAACCCAGCGGATCTATACCGCTCATGCTTCCGCCCTCGGCGGCGGTTCCCCAGGCGACAACTGCACTATTGGCGCGGCGAGCCGCATAAGCGCTGCGCGTGCAGCTCACCTCAACGATGTCATCCATGGTGATAATGGTCGGAGGAATATCGGCGCCGTAAGCAGCGTTGCCCCAACCGGCGACATCCCCGACATCCCGGTGAGCGACGAAAGCAGCGAAACCAGTGACCGTGGTGTCGATCCCGTTGCCAATGATATTCGCCGAGTTGAGCGTGACCAGATCATCGGCAGTGCGCACCTGCAGCAGCTGCTGCGGTGCGGTGTCGCGCCAGATGGCAGCGGTCATCCACTCTGTGTCCGAAGCGTACTTCCACTGCGCTTGCAGCGGCTGCCCCGTGGTGGCGTTGAATGCGCTCAGCACACGCGTGGCACTGGACGCGCGATAAGTACTGCGGTTATAGCGCGCCCCCATGATCTTCAAGGTACCGCTGCCAATAACCCGGCGAACATCGTAAACCGTCGGCGTCGACGGGCCATCGGTCCCTCCCGCCTTGCGCTTGACCTCATAACTCAACGCGATGCTGTCATCGAGGTTGGCGCTGATGACCGTATGGGCCACCTTGATCACGCTGAGTTCTTTGTCGGCCTCTGCTGCCAGAACCGTGTGGATGTAAGGAGTGGAGGTTTTACCGACCACGGTCACGGTAACTTCATCGTCGGTCTTCAATTGCGCGGTGGCCGGGATCACCACCGTCGCGCCGTTGGGGTAGACATCGTCCGGGTTCAACTGATCCTTCTGTGTCCCCGTGGCTTCCCTGAAGGTGGCAACCGGTAGCCGGATCTCTTGCGCTTGCACGTTGAAGTCATAAGGTTTGCCGTCGGCCTCGCCGCCGTCAAACAACTCGACCCGATAATCGATAGTCACTTTTCTGTTCAAGCTGGCCTGCACAACGGACAGGTCAACAGTGAACTCGATCGGCTTGCCCTTGTTGTTGCCACTGACCGCTTTGTCATCGGTGTGATTGACCACTCCATCCGATGATGTCCAGGTCATATAGAAGTGATCGCCGGCATTCTCGGGATCATTGGCCGGTATCTCGACTGTCGCTCCGTCTGGAGTATTGGCCGGATCGAGTATGTCATCGGCCGCCTGCACAACGCGGGCCGGATCCAGCAATTGCGTGGACTCGCCGACGGAGAACACGAGGGGGTTGGAATAACTGATCGTGTCAGTTTCTTTGCGCCAGATTTCGTAACTGGCCGTGATCGTGGCACCGCGATTGGGCTCGATATGCTCGGCCACAAACTTGTCGCTGAGCCGGAATGGCACGTCGCTGTTCTCGTTGAGCGCAGTAATGTCGATGGAGTCGCCGGTCTTGCCTGATTGTTCCCCATCCCATTTGTAAGTCACCTTATCGCCGCGTTTCGTCGGTGTGACGATGGGTTTGGGAACAGTCAGCTGACCAATGCCGTTGGGTAAATCAGCAGGCTCCAGTGAGCCATTGCTTTCTCCGAGCACGATCGGTTTAACCAACTCGAATTTTGGCTCGCCCACGCTCAGCGTTGCCGCGGGACGTGACACACGCCTGACAATGGCGCCGTTCCCATCCACACTCAGATGGACATATGACAACACCAGTGTTCCGCCCTCAATGGACTTCAAGTGCAAGCCTTCGACAGTGAGGAAAAAACCGATCGGGTCGGCGATTTCCTCCCGGCTCGGTATATACCTTTCGAATTCCGGGACATAGACGCTGCCCTCCGAACGTTTACCGAACCACACCAGTTCAAACGCATCGCCATAGTTGAACAGCGAATCAGAGCGAATCAGAACCCGGGTATATGCCAGGTCAGGTTCAATGGCACCCTGGTTTTCATCCTCAGCAACAGGGGCATCCAGGCGCGTGGCCTCACCGTTGACTTGCACGAACTGACCTTTGGATTGCAGATCGGAAGTTCCTTCACGCTTGACCTCATAAGAAAAAATCACCTGGGTTCCGACAAGCCTGCGCAGATCGGCATTTTCGAAATCGAATTCATAGGTGTGGGGAAGATTGTCGACCTCCTGCCTGGGCGCAGTGAACGTGACGGTTTGACTGTCCACTGTGGTACCGCTGACTTTTACTTCAATCCAGTCCTGATGTTTGAATTCGCTCGAAGTTGCCCAGACCTGAACAACGACGTTTTTATCACCCAACCGGTCAAGGTCCAGGACATTGTTGAGCGCATCCTTGGCAATAGGGGCAACCAGCCGATTGGTGTTGAGCGAAACCCTGATCCGGGTTTCTCTACACCAGTCCTCCGAATAATTGTGGACGATATCCCGCACGCGAAAGCTCACGGCCAGGCCCACCTCATCGGTATCACCTGCCTTTTCTATAACTGCCCGCTTGACGTAAACAGTGATGGGATTCTTCACCGGATCACTGATTTGCTCCGCCGTCACCGGGTCGGACAAGATCAGCATGCCCCCCCAACTGAGCTCAGCTTGGTCGCCCACCGCAATACCAGGATAGGGTTCGCCGCTACCGGATGCGTTTCGAATGACGATAGGCAAACCTACTGTCGGATCCGGATCATCCGGATCCTCCTTCGGCGGAGCGTTCTCGCTGTCAACTCCACCAGAGACGAACTCCGGCGGGATGAACATGTATAGATTGGAATGCCCCGGCCCCTCCTCCGTATCCTGTCCGCCGGGAATTTCCAGCTTGACGAATATTTTCAATGGCGGCGCATACGTCTCGGCGGGATCCAGGCCTAAACGCTTTACCCAATAGTCGATTTCATGGGATCCCGAAGCAAGATGCCGTGGAGCAACGAACAGGGTCGCACGCTGATCAGATTCTGATTGATCACGAATGATGTACCGATCCACCTCGACAGAGCCTTTCCTGAGCACCACCAGGTCGCCTTTATTCTTGGTCGTCCATGGGCTGAGGTAGACCTGCAATCCATCGTCCGGATAGACCCCTTGCGCCGCGGCCCGATTGATCCCCCACTCTCCCGAGGGAAGGATGGGAAGCATGCGACCGGTGATATCCGGCTCAGGAAGTGCCAGCGTTGCGACGTGTTTCTTGAGTTTCAAAAGCATGACAAAACACTCCTGCCGAGGGATTAGGCGACGGAGTGATTAACAGCCAGAAACAGTAAATCGTCACCTGTCACATCTGACAGGTGCAGAGCAGTTTCCGACGAACGGAGGGCTCAAGGTGACGGTATGTCCAACGGCGCCGCCATGAACTGGCTGATGCGCGAGCGTAGCCACTTCTCCGCCGGGTCGTTGTCGTGCACCCCGCTCCACGCCATCGACAACTGCGCGGCATCAATCGGGAATGGCGGATCTTCGGCACGCAGGGCGCAGCCTTCGACCAGTGCACAGGCCGCGTAATCCGGCACGGTGGCGATCATCTCGGTACCGGCGAGCAAGGCACGCAAGCCACTGAATTGCGGCACACCGAGAACCACCCGGCGGCAGCGGCCGATCTTCGCCAGATCGAGGTCGATATTGCCGCTCAGGTCACCCGAGAACGACACCATCGCGTGCGGACGCTCGCAATATTCGTCCAGCGTCAGCGGCCCCGGACGATCATCGCCGCGCAGCACTTTGCAGGGGATGTCGCGCAGCTTCTTGCGCTTGGCGTTGGCGGGCAGATCCGTGGTGTAGCTGACACCCACGGAGATTTCCCCCGAAGCCAACAACGCCGGCATCAACAGATAGTTGGCGCGGCGCACCACCACGACGATTCCCGGCGCCTCCTGCTGGAGCTGGCGCAACAGCGGTGGAAACAGACCGAACTCGGCGTCGTCCGACAGACCGATGCGGAACACGTCGCAACTGCTCGCCGGTTCGAATTCCTTGGCGCGGCTGACCGCACCGGAAATCACGTCCATCGCCGGTTGCAGCTCCTTGAGGATCGCCAGCGCCCGCGCCGTCGGCTCCATGCCGCGACCGTTGCGCAGCAGCAACGGGTCGTCGAACAGATCGCGCAAGCGCCCCAGCGCCGCACTGACCGCGGGCTGGCCCATGAACAGTTTTTCGGCAACGCGGGTCAGGTTCTTTTCGAACATCAGCGCTTCGAAAATCACCAGCAGGTTCATGTCGACGCGGCGCAGATCGTTACGGTTCATGGGCGTGGTTTCCTTATCGGTGTCAGACGCTTTTTGCCACTGGCGCTGGGCACTTTACTCGATCAATGGCACTTTCGCCGCGCGTTTGTACGGGCCGTACTCCACCGGTACCCACTGGAAATGTTTGCCCTCGGCGGTGATGTGGCCGATGCCCGGAAACGGCAGATGTGCTGCGGTCACCCAGGTCTTGCTTGCTGCCGCGGCACTGAACACGGCCTGACGACTGCTGATCGCTTGCTGACTGTTGACGTCAAAACCGATCGACACTTCCGGGTGCAAAAACTGCACCGCCAGGTTGTGCACCAGATCGCCCATGAACACGATGCTCTGCTGCTGCGAGGTGAAGCGGTACGTCGTGCTGCCCGGCGTGTGCCCGGCTTCGAGGGTGGCTTCGACCAAGCCTGGCAACGGCGACTGCCCGGGGGCGAAAGTCTTGAAGCGACCGGCTGCAACATAGGGCGCGGTGGAGTCCTGGGCAATTTTGAAAAACTCTTTGGCGCCTGCCGGGGCCTTGGCCAGCGCTGCCGGATCGAGCCAGTAGTCGGCCTCGGCCTTGGCCGCATACACGGTGGCGTTGGCGAACAGCGGTTTTTTCTCTGCATCGACCAGACCACAGACGTGATCGAGGTGCAGGTGCGTCAAGAGAATCGTGTCGACCTGCTCAGGCTTGTAGCCGGCGGCCTGCATGTTGGCCGAAAGCTGCCCGGCGGTGGCGCCGATGCACTGCCCGGCGCCGGTATCCACCAGAATCAGCTGTCTGCCGGTGTTGACCAGGAACGCATTGAACGCCGTCTGCACCCCTGGGGTTTCAATCGAACGGCGGGCGAGGAGCGCGCGAATCTGGCTCTGGCTCATGCCCTGCAACAACTTCGGCGACAAATCGTTGTAACCGTCGAACAGCGCGGTGACTTCGTAATCGCCCACGGCCAGCCGGAAGTAACCCGGCGCTTGAGTGCCCACCTGCGGCGCCTGCGCCATCGCGCCGGACATCGCCAGCATGACCGCCACGGTCGTCGCTGCTTTCACCAAGACTTTCATTGCATTCCCCTTGAACCGGGCCGACGGCGGCCGCGCTTTATCGACATCGTCGCGCAAAGTGCCAGGCGCTGACTTGCAAGGATGTGCTGAGTTCCAGCCCGAGCCATGAAATTAACAACGATTAACTCGTCAGGCTTACGCCCTCACCCAACAATGAAGTCCTCTGCGCAGCGTTGCTTTTTTGACCTGAGGGAATGCGCCGACCGTGCCTTCCCCACCGACACGGACCTAGGCCATGGCTTATCCACAGCAAACCGTCGCCCTCGCCCCTGCCTGCGAACCGCGTAAAAACGCGACTGGCGGACTCAGTCCACAGCGCGAACGCCAGATCAAACAGTTGATTCTCGATCGCTTGGGCGAAAGCCTGGAAGTGGCTGAACTGGCCCGCGCCTGTTCGCTGTCACGCAGTCATTTCTCCCGCGCGTTCAAGTGCAGCACCGGCCTGTCGCCACAGGACTGGATTCGCGCCCAGCGTCTGGCCCGGGCCAAGCTGCTGATCCAGCACACCGACCTCAGCCTGACGCAGATCAGCCTGGAATGCGGGTTCTGCGATCAGGCACACTTCTGCCACATGTTCACCCGCAGCGAGGGGATCAATCCGTTCGCCTGGCGCTGTCGAGTCATGGGCAAACCGAAAAACAACGCAGCGCAGCCTGCGGTGTTTTGACTGCTGCCGTTACGCCACCCGTTGCACTGATGCTCAAACCTGAGGATTATGCCCGGACACCCCGGATCAGACGGCCTGCGCACGCGCCAGGCACTGGTTCGCCCTGTTCGCCGCATTACCGCAGGAGCGCGCTGTTGAGCTTTTCCCCGAATCAGGCCATTGCGTTTGGCCCCTATCGGATTCATCCCGGGCAACGACTGCTGATTGAAGGCCAACAGCCTTTGCGCCTGGGACGGCGGGCGATGGACATCCTCCTGATTTTGCTGGCCCACGCCGGCGAAGTGGTGAGCAAACAGCAACTGATGGCTGGCGTCTGGCCAGACAGTGTCGTTGAAGACATCAACCTGCGCGTGCACATGGCGGCGCTGCGCAAGGCGCTGGGCGACGGGCAGAACGGGCAGCGCTACATCGTCACCGTGGCGCAGCGCGGCTACAGCTTTGTCGCACCGATTGTGCTCGACAGCATCGAACAAAAGCCTGCAATGCCCGTCGCCAGGCACAACCTGCCGCTGCGTCGCACGCGAATGATCGGCCGCCAGCCCGTGGTCGATCATTTGATTGCGCAACTGCCGCGCCGACGCTGCATCACCCTGGTCGGCCCCGGCGGCATTGGCAAGACCACCGTCGCCCTGCGTGTCGCCGAACAATTGATCGGCCAGTATCGCGACGGCATCCGCCTGGTAGATCTGGCGCCCATCGCCGATCCCGCGCTGATCGGCTCGCATCTGGCGACGCTGCTCGATCTGTCTGCGCCTGAAGGCGATGCGCAGGCTTGCCTGGTCGATGGCCTGCGTGAACGGCAGATGCTGCTGGTGATCGACAACTGCGAGCACCTGATCGATGCGGTCGCATCGCTCAGCGAGCAGATTCTGCGTGGCGCGCCCAGGGTGCATATCCTCGCGACCAGCCGCGAGAGCCTGCGTGCCGAGGGCGAGTTCGTGCAGCGTCTGGAATCACTCGAATGCCCGTCCATGTCGACCGCGATGGAGCCGGCCCAGGCGCTGGGCTTTGCTGCGCTGCAATTGTTCGTCGAACGCGCCACGGCGGCGCGGGAAAGCTTTCAACTGAGCCACGCCGAGCTGCCGCAAGCGATCGAGATCTGCCAGCGCCTGGACGGTATTCCGCTGGCACTGGAGCTCGCCGCCGCGCAGGTCAGCGAATTGGGCATGGATGGATTGCTCAAACAGTTGCGCGAGGGTTTGCCGCCGCTCTCAGCCAGCCACCACAGCAGCGCCGAGCGCCACCTGACCCTGCGCGCAACAATGGACTGGAGTTTCAACCTGCTCAACGTCTGTGAGCAAACCTGTCTGCGCCGTCTGGGCATTTTCCGCGGCAGCTTCACTCTCGCCTCGGCGGCGGCAGTGGTCATCGGCCAACAGATCGATCCCGGCGCAGTATTCAACGCAATCACGCAATTGGTGGCCAAATCCCTGCTTAGCGTCGAAGTGGGCGACGAAGATGTTTTCTACCGCTTGCTCGACACCACCCGCCACTATGCACTGGAAAAACTCGAACAGGCCGATGAGCTCAGTGCAACCCGCCGACGCCACGCCGAGCGTTGCCTGACCTTGATGCAGCAGGCACAAGCGGATTGGGACAACACCCCGACCGTGCTGTGGCTGGAGCGCTATGCCCGGGGTCTGGAAGATTTGCGTGCGGCGCTGGACTGGAGCCTCAATGGGCCGGGACCGGATGAGCTGGGCGTTCAACTGGCAGCCGCTTCGGCGCCGTTGTGGCAGGAACTGTCGCTGCTGCGCGATTACAGCCGCTATGTGCGCCGCGCACTGAGCCTGCTTGAGGAAACGACCGCGCCCTGCCCTCGCCTGCAAATCGCCTTGAAACTGGCGCTCGGCAGTGCCAGCTATCACACCTGGGGCGGTACGCCACAAACCATCCAGGCCTTCATCGATGCCTGCCAATTGGCCGAAGAACAGGGCGATCTGGCTGGTCAGTTGCGTGCGATATCGGGGCACATGGCGGTCAATCTGAGTTGCGGGCATTACCGCATGGCGTTGGCCCAGAGTGAGCAATTCGACCGCATCGGCGTGCACGGCGAGCCACTGCTCTCGCTGAGCACACATCGCTTGCGCGTGCTGGCCCTGCATTATGCCGGCGACCAACCGCAGGCGCGCGCGCATGCCGAGCAAGTGCTGCAACGCATGGCCCACAGCGGCCATCTCAATCGTTTCACTCATGGTTTTGGCGTGCAATACGACCAGAGCGTAGCCTCGTTGACGGTGCTGGCACGGGTGCTGTGGCTGCAAGGTCTGCCCGAACAGGCATGGCGCGCCGCAAGGCAGGCGCTGGACATCGCCGTGCAGATCAACCACGGCACCTCGATCTGCTACACCCTGGCACTGGCCAGTTGCCTGATCGCTCATTACAACGGCGACCGCGAAAGCGCCCGCGCGCTGCTGCAGCTGCTGCTGGAGCAGTCGCAGAAACATTCGGTGTTGCTGTTCAATAATTGGGGCCGGCATTACGCGCAGGTCATTGATCCTGACAATGCCGCGCCCGTGTCAGCGCAAAGCAGCGGGCTGATCCGGGAGGTGATGGTTACGCTGGATGAACGTTTCGTGGATGACGCATTGGTTGAGCGAGCGCGCAATGGCGATGCGGGTTGGAGTGCGGCAGAGATATTGCGCGCGCGCGCGGCGGCATTGTTGATGGGCTCAGAGAAGCCCCTTCGCGAGCGGGCTCGCGAATCGGCCCTCTCTCTCACCGCTGAAACCCAAGAAGCCGAACAAACCCTGCAACATGCCTTGACCATCGCCAGAAGCCAAGGCGCGCTGGCCTGGGAACTGCGCAGCGCCACGGACCTCGCAGAGTTATGGCACCGCCAGTCGCGCTACCGCGATGCCCTGGATCTGCTTAACCCGATCTACCAGCGCTTCACCGAAGGCTACGCCACTCCGGACTTGTGCAAAGTACGCCGGCTACTCGACCGCCTGCGCGACCAGTGCCCGGCCTGACGCATTGCGCGTTCGGCTGAGATAGCGCGCATGGCGATGGTCCAGTTCGAGCTTGTCGTCGCTGCGCTCGAATTGATCACGAGCATAGCGACGCACGGTGTTGAGCATCCAATAGCGGACCGTTGCATGGATCGGTTGCTGGATCAGCAACGATTTGCGTGCCAACCCTTCGATTATCGCGCTCAGCCTGGAACCGGCCAGATCCACGCTGCTGATCACGCTCAGTGCGGCCTCCAGAGTAAAGCCCGTGCTGAACACCGACAGACGCAGCAGCACTTGCTGCTCCATTTCTGTCAGGCATTGATAGCTCCAATCGATAGCAGCAGCCATCGACTGATGGCGCGGTTCCGCGGTGCGCCGGCCTTGGCCAAGCAACTGCAGACCGTTTTCAACCTGGGCCTGTAAGCCGATCAAGCCCAACGCATCGATCTGCGCCGCCGCAAGTTCGATCGCCAGCGGCAGACCGTCCAGTTGACGGCAGATCTCGCGCACGCCTGGCAAATCCTGTACACGCAGACTGAAGCCATGCTGCCGCGCCCGCGCGCGATTGACGAACAACTGCACCGCCGGATAGCCCATGGCTTCTTCGACGGTGTTCAATGCCGAGCGCTTGGGAATCGCCAACAGCGGGACGTAATGCACGGTCTCCTGAGCGACGTGCAAGGCTTCGCGGGCGCTGACCAGAATCGACAGGCGGGGCGCAGCATGCAACAGGGTTTCTACCAGAGCCGCGCAGCTGTCGCGCTGGTGGTCGCAGTTATCCAGTATCAACAAGGCGTGCCGGCCGGTCAGGGTGAAAAAGTCCGTGTTCAGGGTGCGCAACAGGTGCTCGAGCAATGGAATGTCATCTTCGACGCTGGCAAGGTCGACCCACCAGGCGCCGTCGCGAAAGTATTGCAGCAGCAATTCCGCCACGCGCAATGCCACAGTGGTTTTGCCCACTCCCGGCGCACCGGTAATTGTCATCAATCGGCACACCGGCATTTGTCGAACCAGACTACCGACCAAGGCATCGCGCCCGCTGACTGGCGTCAGTCGTGCCGGAAGATTGTGCACAGGCGTGAGCGCGGCGACGGGCGTGGGCAGCGCATCACCTGTGTGCCGCTGCACCGGGGCGACAAAACTGTAGCCGCATTGCGCCACGTGAATGATGTAACGCTGCCCGTTGGTGCCGTCGCGCAGTGCGCGCCGCAACGCCGCGATGTGCACCCGAAGATTGATCTCTTCGACGATCGACGTCGGCCACACTTGAGCAATCAATTGCTCTTTGCTGACCACCTCGCCCGCGTTATCGAGCAGCACCTGCAGAATGTCCATGGCGCGCCCGCCCATGCGCAGCGGCTGCTCTCCTTCAAGGACCAGACGCTGGCGCACATGAAAGGCGTAGGGGCCAAAACGCAGCACCGAACCGTGGTTTGTGTCGTTGTGATTATTCATGCCAGACATCTTGGCACCCTTGCGTGACGATACAACCGCCACAGCCGACACAGTACGGACATCCGGCTGCGCCAGACGGACAGAACCGCTCTAGCTGAACTGTTCCCGGTATTGTGACGGTGTAAGACCGAGCTTTTCGGCGAACAGCGAGCGCATGTGCCGGACACTGCCGAAGCCACTTTTATAGGCAATGGTTTTGAGGGGCAGATCGCTGGTCTCCAACAGGTTTCGCGCGCAGTCAATGCGGGCGTTCTGCAGGAATTCCATCGGCGTCATGTTGACGTCACGAGTAAACAGACGCGCGAAGTGGCGTGCGCTCATGTTCGCCAAACCGGCCATGCGCTCGACGGTGAAAGCTTCTTCCAGGTGTTCAAGCACGTAATTCTGCGCGCGGGTGATGGGCGTCTCTTGCGGAGAGACTGCCGCCATCAAAGGGCTGAACTGCGCTTGTCCGCCTTGGCGCTTCATGACCACCAACAAGACCTTGGCCACGTCCTGGGCGATTTTCTTGCCGTGATCCCGGGCAACCACCGCCAGTGCCAGGTCGATGCCGGCGGTAACGCCTCCCGAAGTGATGAGGTTACGATCCTCGACGTAGATCTGATCGGTGGTCACCGTGGTTTTCGGAAAGGCCTTGATCAGCCGCTCGGTGTAATTCCAGTGCGTGGTGACGCGATAACCGTCCAGCAGACAGGCATGACCGAGGATGAATGCGCCAGTGCAAATCGAACCATAGCGTTCGGCGCGCGGCACGGCGTTTTTCAACCAGGTGAACAGCTCCGGAAATCTCTGGTTGTAAGCGCCGGGTCCGCCGGGCACCAATAGCAGGTCATAGCGCTCGGCGGCTTGGTCGATGTGCAAATCAGCCTGAACCTGCACGCCATTGGACGCCCTCAGCAACCCGCGCTCCGTGCCTAACGTCGTCAGTTGATAATGCAAATCCGGTTTCAAATAACGGTTGGCGACGGAAAACACTTCCAGCGGCCCGGCCATGTCGAGCATCAGAAAGTCAGGAAACAGCACCATTGCCACGGTTTTCATGGGAGGCATCACACATTTCAGGGGTAAATACGCACGCTGCAACCCGGGCATTATGGCCAACTCAGGCGTAATCAGCGCACACGAATGGGTGAACCATAACGCAAAACTGTCAACCTGAGCCGGACAGTCTTTCAATTTCCATCTACTTATTGCCTTGTCCGGTAACCAGTAACCTTCTCCTCACTCGGACGAATTCACGTCCCGCCAGGAGATTTCATCATGCTGACTCTTCGCAAAGCCTCCGATCGCGGCCTCGCCAATCACGGCTGGTTGAAGTCGTTTCACACCTTCTCTTTCGCCAGTTACCGCAACCCGCGTGAACAAGGGTTTTCCGACCTGCTGGTGATCAACGATGACCGGGTCGCCGCCGGCAAAGGTTTTGGCCAGCATCCGCACCGCGACATGGAAATCTTTTCCTATGTGCTCGAAGGCGCGCTGGAACACAAGGACACCCTCGGTACTGGCTCGGTGATCCGCCCCGGCGATGTGCAATTGATGAGTGCTGGCAGTGGCGTGGCGCACAGTGAGTTCAACCACTCAGCCGCCAAGCCCGTACACTTTTTGCAAATATGGATCGTGCCGGATGTCAGTGGCGCCAAACCGCGCTATCAGCAGGAGCACTTCAGCGCGGAGAAAAAACGCGGTCGCCTGCAACTGATCATCTCGCCGGACGGTAACAACGGCTCTCTGAAGGTCCGCCAGGATGCGCGGGTCTATGCCGGGTTATTCGACGGCAAGGAAAGTGCCACGCTGAAATTGCCCGCCAATCGTTACGCCTACGTGCACGTTGCGCGCGGCAGCGTCGAACTCAACGGCCAGTCCCTGCAGGAAGGCGACGGTGTGCGGGTTCGTGAAGAACAGCTGCTTACGTTGAGCAACGGTGTCGATGCCGAAGTGCTGGTGTTCGACCTGCGCCCACAGGAGTTGCCTGAAATGCCATGATTTGGCGCGATGCAGAACGGCCTTCCAATGAAGGCCGTTTTTCATTGCGGCGGCACCGTTGTGGGTCGTGCGACTGGTTGGGGGACGGACACCTCCTTGCCAATCTGAATCGCCGCCAGCGTGGTTTGTATTGTGGTCAACACCGCCGCCTGATTGGCGAAATGCGCGCCTACCAGCAACGAAGCCACGCCGAGGAAATGCACGGTGGTGGCAGCCCAATAGTTGGCCTTTACCGTTGATGCCTGCCTGATCGCTTCCCGCGATTCGTCGGCAATTTTCTGCACGCCCATCCACATCAGGTCATAACGCTTGTCCCGTTCCTGTAGGGCCCTGTCCCGTTCAAGATAGACCTTGTTCTGCTCTGCCTGAGCAGCGAGGAACCCGCGAATGTCGGCGCGCATTTCTGCTACGCGACCGTCCATTCTCGTCTCGATGGTTTCTATCCTGGCATCGAATTCTTCGCGGCTTAAGGTGCTCATGATTTGCCTATCCCGACCTGCGTCCGATTTGTCCCCTGCATATTGATTCACTTCCCTGATTTTCAATTCGACACCTTTGTGTGGCTACCGAGGCCTTCCCTGGCGCTTCGTTTCGATGCAGGCCTGAGGTCTGCATCGAACTGCAGTCACAATAGAATTCGTCACTGGCGACGACAAGCCGGCCCATTCTGCCTCGGACGTAGGCTGTTTCGTCAGACGTTGTGGCCTCGGCAAAACCCTGAATCCACTATTGGTTTTCCAGCGCAAAAGCCTCAACGATTTGCTCGATGACCGCACGTACCCGCGCGGTGTGACGGAGGTCGGCGTGGGTGACCAGCCACACTTCATACGGCAACGGCCGGGTCCGCTCCGGCCAGAGTCTGACCAGGCCGTCGCACTCGCCCATGTACACCGGGATCTCCCCTACGCCGAGGCCGGCAGCAAGGGAGCGACGCACCAAAAGGCTGGAACTGAGCGTGGCAACAATGCGCCCTCGGCCTAACGGCTCGGAAACCAGCGTGAGGTCTTTTTTGCTCTGCAAATAAGGCTGATAGACCACCAGATCATGGCCTTCGAAAGCACTGCCCGGCTGCGGTTCGCCGTTGCGATCAACATAGGCCTGCGCAGCGAAAAGTCCTACAGGCCAACGGGCGATTCGCCGGGCGATGAGATCCGGGTTATCCGGCCGGGTATTGCGCACCGCGATATCCGCCTCGCGCTTGGCCAGACTGAGAATCTGCGTCGACGCATCCAGCTGGATCTGCACATCCGGATGCTGACCATGCAGGCGTGCCATCGCCGGGATGATGAAGTCGATGGCCAGCGAGTCAGTGGTGCTGATCCGTACATTACCGGTCAGCCGGTCATCCAGCCCGTGGATGTGCCGCTCCAGTTCCAGCGCCGAATGCTCCATTTTTTCCACGCTTTTGAGTGCAGCTTCACCTACGGCCGTCAACGCATAGCCGTCAGACGTGCGCAGGAACAGCGTCGCGCTCAAAGACTTTTCCAGCGCGGTGATGCGCCGTCCAACAGTGGCTTGGTCAACGCCCAGAACACGCGCCGCACCGCGCAAAGTCGACTCCCTGCAGACCGCCAGAAATACTCGCGCATCATCCCAATTCATGCCGGCTCTCCTAGAAGCATTTTTGCATCACTCTGCCGCTTAATCGCTGCGTATACGCAGCAACGATAGCCGATAAGCTGAGCGCCATACACCTCTGATGAGATCGCTATCATGCGTACTGCAAACTCTTCCGGCATCTGGCTGCCGATCTTCGCCGGACTTTGCGCCAGTCTGGTCAGCATTGGCCTGGCGCGTTTCGCTTACACGCCACTGATCCCTTCGCTGATTCAGGCGCAGTGGTTTTCGGCCAACGATGTCGTCTACCTCGGCGCGGCCAATCTGGTCGGCTACTTGATCGGCGCCCTGCTCGGGCGGCCCATGGCTCATCGTTTGGGTAATCGCAATGCCTTGCGCTTGATGATGCTGGCGGTCACGGGAGCATTTTTTGCCTGTGCTTATCCGCTGTCGGTGAGCTGGTTCTTCGGCTGGCGTTTGCTGTCCGGCATTGCCGGTGGCGCGATCATGGTGCTGGTGGCGGCAACCGTGCTGCCCCACGTTCCGGCGGCGCGCAGAGGTTTGGCCAGTGGCGCGATCTTCCTTGGCATCGGCCTCGGGATTGCCGGCTCGGGAACCCTCGTGCCGCCGCTGCTGAGCCTCGGCTTGCAGGCCACCTGGCTGGGACTGGGCGCGCTGGCGCTGTTGCTGACCGCGTTGAGCTGGTTCGGCTGGCCTGCGGATACCGCGCATCCTGTGGCTGCGCACGCAACGTCGGCTGATGAGCCGACACCGCCGGGCGTGTACCTGTTGTTCGCTCAATACGCGTTCATGGCGGCCGGCCTCGTGCCCGCCATGGTGTTTCTGGTGGATTATGTGGCTCGCGGACTGGGCGCGGGGGCACATACCGGCGCAATGGTCTGGGTCATGTATGGGCTGGGGGCGATTGTCGGGCCAGTGACTTACGGTTTTCTGGCCGACCAGCTTGGCGCACGCACTGGCATTCGCGTGGTGCTGGTAGTGCAAGCCATTGCCCTCGGTTTGCTGGCCGTCTTTCATTCGTTTCTGGCACTGGCTTTACTGGCGGTGATTCTCGGCTCGTTCCCGCCGGGCATTGTGCCGCTGGCCTTGGCCCGGGTGCATGAACTGGTGCCATCCCATCACCGCCAGCAGATTGCCTGGAGCCGCGCCACCGTGTCGTTCGCCACCTTTCAGGCGCTGGCCGGGTTTGCCTACTCCGCACTGTTCAACGCTTCGGGTGGGCAGCACACGCTGCTGTTTGTGATCGCAGCAGGCGCAATAGCAGTGGCTCTGCTGCTGGAGCAAGCCATGCGCTGGCTGCCCGCTGCGACTGAAACCCGTTGCGCGGCGAACTGAAGGGAATCATTGCCCACTGCCGGCGCTCCCATCTACACGACCTTTTTCACAGGAATCGACATGTCACTGCCCAATGAAATGACCCGTATCGAAATCACTGAACCAGGCGGCCCTGACGTATTGCAAGCCAGGCGCGTGCCTCTGCCAACCGTTGCCGAAGGCCAAGTGCTGATCCGCGTTCACGCCGCCGGTATCAATCGCCCGGACGCCCTGCAGCGTGCCGGCAAGTATCCGATGAAACCCGGCATGGACCCGATTCCCGGCCTGGAAGTGGCTGGCGAAGTGGTTGCACTGGGGGCCGGAGTAACGCGGTTCGCAGTCGGCGATCGCGTCTGCGCGCTGACCAATGGCGGCGGCTACGCCGAATATTGCGCGGTTCCAGCCGGGCAAACGCTTCCCGTGCCGGACGGAATCGATTGGGTCCAGGCCGCCGCGATTCCGGAAACCTTTTTCACCGTATGGGCCAACCTGTTCGGCCTCGGCGGTGCCAAGGCCGGCCAGCGCGTGCTGATTCACGGCGGAACCAGCGGCATCGGCACCACCGCGCTGATGCTCTGTCGTGAATTCGGCATTGAGGCGTTCGCTACCGCTGGCAGCGCTGAAAAATGCGCGGCAATCAGTCAGCTGGGCGGACAACCGATCAACTATCGGGAAGAAGATTTCGCCAAGGTCATTGCCGAGAAGACGGCAGATCAGGGCGTGAACGTGATTCTCGACATCATGGGTGGCTCCTATCTGAACGGCAACATCAGCGCACTGGCCATGGACGGGCGTCTGGTAATGCTCGGCTTCCTCGGCGGCGCCCGCGCCAATGACGTTGATTTGTTGGCGATCCTCGGCAAACGCGCGGTGGTCACCGGATCGCTGCTGCGCGCGCGTACCGCTGCGGAGAAAGCCGCAATCGCCGATCAATTGCGCGACCAGGTGTGGCCTGCCCTCGCCGCCGGGCGCTGCCTGCCGATCATCGACAAGGTTTACCCGCTCGCTGAAGCGGCCAAGGCCCATGCCCGCATGGAGGGCGGCGACCATATCGGCAAGATCGTGCTGCAGGTGGCGTGAGCGATTGCAGCATCTTGTAATCGTTGCGCATGCACGGTGGTCGAAAAACAGTCACGCGCAGACCGAGGCATCTGGTAAAAAGCGTTCTTTGTCTGCGCCGTGGTGAAACGATTAATGTCCCTGTCCTTCCTGACTCGTCTGCGACGCCGCCGTCTGGTGTTTGCCTTGATGGCTGCGCTGATCGTTGGCGTGCCGACGAGTTGTGCCGTGCTGGAACACACTGAGCGCAAACTGCTGTTCCGCATCGAACCCGGCACCGCGGGCTGGTATCGCGGTCTGCCCGGCAGCGTTCAGGAACTCGATCTGCAACCGAAAAGCTTCAAGGCCGGGCAGAACATCCATGCCTGGTGGTGGCCGGCGGAACGTGCCAATGCCCCGGCAATCCTTTATTTGCATGGCGTGCGCTGGAACCTGACCGGGCAATTGTTCCGCATCGAACAGCTGCGCGCGGCGGGTTATTCGGTGTTGGCTATCGACTATCGCGGGTTCGGCCAGAGCAAGGGCGATTTACCATCCGAAAGCAGTGTTTATGAAGATGCCCGCGTAGCTTGGGAGCGCTTCCAGCTGCTGCAACCCGATCCGAACAAGCGCCTGATCTACGGCCATTCCCTCGGTGGCGCAGTGGCGATCGATCTGGCCGCTGAGCTTGGGAAGAATGCCGCGCGCAACCACACGCCTCTGCCGGTGCGCGGGCTGGTCATTGAATCGACCTTCACCTCGCTGGCCGATGTGGCCGCCGCCGTGGCGAAGACCTCGCTACCGGTGCGCTGGTTGCTGTCGCAGAAATTCGACTCCATCGACAAGATTGCCGATATTCACATGCCGCTGCTGGTGGTGCATGGCATGGCTGATGCCTTTGTGCCGCCGCGCTTCAGCGAACAATTGTTCAATGCCGCTGAGCAGCCCAAACGCCTGCTCCTGGTGCCCGGGGCGACGCACAACAACAGCATGGCCCTGGGTGGCCAGGGTTATCGCAAGGCTCTGGATGCGTTGATGCAGACCAAACCGTTGCCGCGGATTGCGGGGCCGGCGCTGGGCAAGGGTTCTCGCGACTCCTGAATCATGTAAACAGCTTCGGTGAAAAAGCATCAGCGCCGGGCCAATTCGTGGCGCACGCATTGTTCATAATAGGTCTGCTTGACCGCTGCCGGTTTGAGCTTCGAACTGCTGTTATAGGTCTGCTCGGTAATCCCCATTGCCGTCATGCGCATCCAGGGCTGCTGAAATCGGCGAACCTGCAATTGCTTGCGAGCGCCGTACAGCGAAACGCCGGACAGCTTGGATTGCTGCGCACCGGCAGCAATGTCCGAGCCCCAGGTGCAGGCAAAGCGATGGCCCTTGCTCAACTCTCTCGCCTGCACTCCCGAAGCGATCAAAGCCAGGGAAAGCGTCGCAACGGTGATGACAATCGTCCGCATATAGCCAACCTAACCTTTTGAAAAAAGGCGATTTTGCCGGGGCGAATTACCTCTGGGGGCCAGCAATTTGCCTGCTGTCGAGAGATTTTTTATCAGGGAGAGCACAAAACAGGCATCGCCGCTCGTCCACTACCGCGCACCTTTGGCAGGCGGGCCTATCCAAAGCAGTACATCCCCGAGTAGAAGGCCCACGAGATGAACAAGAAAATTCTCGCCCTGTCGTTCTTCAGCCTGTGCTTGATCGGTCCGCTCCATGGCTGGGCAGCCGAAACGACAGCGGGCGCCGCCACCCCTGCCACCGCCCTGCCCGGCGTCAATCACGCAGAAAGCTCTCGCGATCATGATGAGAAGGCAAACAAGAAAGGCGAAGAGTCGTCAGGCGCCAACGCGGGCTCAGAGCCGCATGAGACGGAAAAGGATGCGGCGACGTCGAGCGACTCCGAAGATCTAGAGAAAAAACCCGCTCAGTAGAGTTTCGATAAACGAAAAGGCCAATGTCATCGACACTGGCCTTTTTTTTTCAGTTCTGAGAGAACTGCTTCGTCATTGCTTGGTGCATTGAGCACCCAACCCCATGCCCATGGAGCCCAGAGCAACCATCGGGCCGCTTGGCAGCTCGCACGTGTATTCACCACCTTCGGTTTGAGCGGTGTAGAAGGTCGTATTGAAGTCGCTGCGAATGTTGGAAACCTTGATAACGGGTTTGCCGATGGTGGTCTGTGCTCGATTCTTGAGATCGCTCTCTCCCGGCTTGACGGTCTGGCATCCAGTGACCGCGAGCGCCAATGTTGCGAATAAAGCGAGAACCGGGATAGTCCTTGATGAGTTCATTGCAGATCGACCTTTTTGATTTTCATACCGGAGAAATTCTGGCAATAAGCTGCCAAGCGAAACGACTTTAAAGTCGAGCCGGAACTGGGGCAATTAGGTCGGATGTGCTAATGGCTGAAGGCTAGCGGCGCTCTCGGTCAACGTTTGCAAATGCCTTCAGGATTGCTGGGCGCTGCTAAGCGGTTGGTAAAATCTCCAGGCGCAAGCGATCACTGCCCTCCTCCTGGCAATCGATACGCACCGGCAAAAACAGCTGGATGACTTCAATGTTGCTGCGCAGATGATCCGTCATACGCGGCGTGGTGAACGATCCGCCTCCGGCCAGCGCCATTGGCAACAACAACTGATCGGCGAGATGTTCAGCGACCGCGGCATCACTGCGCAACCAATCGGCTGCCTGATTGATCGCGGCATCGGCTACCTTCTCGGCACGCAACGACACCCGGCCAAACGCGCTGAACACTTCAGTCACGTGCTCAAAAGCATATTCCAACAACAACACATTTCCCGGACCGCGTGCCGGATCAATTGTCACGTGTTGCAGCGCATCCGATGGCCAGTTCAAACGCTTGGCCACATGACTGAGTTCGCGCTGAGCAACGGTAGGCGCAAGTCCGGCAGTCAGCGCCAAAGCCTGTCGTGAAATCGCCTCGCCGCGCTCACACAGATCCAGTCGCATCAGGCTCGAAGGCTGCACTCGAACTGCAATCTCACCACCGCCGGCCGGGACAAATCCATGACGCAGCAAGTCCAGCTCGACATCGCCGCCCATGCGCCGCAGCAGCGGTAGCCAACTGCGCGAGAGGAAATCAGTCGGGGGCGCCAGCGGATTGTGCGTACCACCGGAGATCGTCACTCGACTGGCCTGCGGTGCCCGCATCAGGGCTGGCAGCAACGTCTGCAGAACCAGCGTGCAACTGCCCGCCGTGCCGATGGCGAACTTGGAATCGCCTGCGCGGATTACGCCCGGTTCGAAGCTCAAGGCCTGCGAATCCAAATGCGCCCCGCAGATCCGTGCACCACAAACCTCCGCCGCCGCCATTACGGCTGTCAGATGCTGCCGCAACAGTCCCGGACGGCTGCGTCTGGCGCGTATCTGTCCAATGCGAAACGCCCGGCCTGTCACCATCGACAGGCTCAGCGCACTGCGCAACACTTGGCCGCCGCCGATCGCGCCGTCCAGTTCAATTACATCCTGTGTCATTGCACTTCCTTACGCGTACAGCACGACAGTGTCCCTGAGGTACCGATCCAGCCGCCGCGAGTCTTCCTGAGTTCTGAGTAATGTTGGTACTTCGCGGCTCGGTTGACCCGCGATAAACCAGTGCAGTGCCGCACGATGCCATCGGTAAGCGCTCTCACCAGCACTGCAGTCCCTTATCCTTTGACGCACACCACTTGACGCAAGGTGTGCAGCACTTCCACCAGCTCGCGCTGGGCGTGCATGACTTTGTCGATGTCCTTGTAGGCCATCGGAATCTCGTCGATGACCGCTTCGTCCTTGCGGCACTCCACGTGGGCGGTGGCACGAATCTGATCGGCGACAGTGAATGTGCTCTTGGCCTTGGTGCGACTCATGGTGCGTCCGGCGCCGTGGCTGCAGGAACTGAACGATTCTTGATTGCCGAGACCGCGCACAATGAAGCTCTTCGCGCCCATCGAGCCCGGAATAATCCCCAGTTCACCTTTCTTCGCCGACACCGCGCCCTTGCGCGTGATCAGTACGTCATGACCAAAATGCCGCTCCTTCTGCACGTAGTTGTGATGACAGTTGACCGCCTCCAGCGCGACTTCAAACGGCTTGCGGATAATCTGCCGCGTGGCCTGGATCACCGCGCACATCATCAGTTCGCGGTTCTGTCTGGCGAAATCCTGCGCCCAGCCCACCGCCTCCACATAGTCATCAAAATGTCGGCTGCCTTCTTCGAAATAGGCCAGGTCACGGTCCGGCAGGTTGGCGATGTGCTGACGCATATCTGCTTGGGCCATCTGGATGAACAGGTTGCCGATGGCGTTGCCGACACCACGCGAACCACTGTGCAACATGAACCACACCCGGTTGGCTTCATCCAGGCACACTTCGATGAAGTGGTTGCCGCTGCCGAGAGTTCCCAAGTGCCCACGGTTGTTGGTGTGGGCCAGTTTCGGATACTTGTCGGTGATCAATTTGAAGCGCGGCTGCAAGCCCGCCCAAGCCTGATCGGCTTGCTGCGGAATCTCGTCCCAAGCGCCTTTGTCTCGCCGCGAACGACTCAAACTGCGGCCATGGGGAACCGCCTGTTCAATGGCACTGCGCAACCCGTGCAGGTTGTCAGGCAAATCGGCTGCGGTCAGCGACGTGCGCGCAGCGATCATGCCGCAACCAATGTCGACGCCCACGGCAGCCGGAATGATCGCGCCAACCGTTGGAATTACGCTGCCGATGGTTGATCCCTTGCCCAGGTGCACATCGGGCATCACCGCCAGATGCTTGAAGATGAATGGCATTTTCGCCGTGTTCATCAACTGTGCGCGGGCTTCGTTTTCAACCGGGACGCCTTCGGTCCACAGTTTGATTGGTTTGCCGTTGGCGACTTCTAGAAGCTGGTAGCTCTGATCTTTCATGTTTTGTTGTCCTGTTCGTTTCCATCAGCATTGCAGCCGCTGTGCCAGCTCATGACTTTCTCTCTACATATTTTCTAACTCTATGTTTTTGAACGGTTTATCTGAATTGTAACTGGCGACTTGAAACCCATCAGAGACAAACACGCCTTGGAAAATTATCATTGAATATCGTCATTTATCTTATGAGATAAGCATGTCCAGCAAACGCACGGTCGCCATCGGATTTATCGGAGCCACCCTCGATCGCGTCAACAAAGCTGGCAACCGCTGGCGTCACTGGCGCCCCACAGTAGGCCTGTGCCAGCAAACAGATCTGCCGATTCATCGACTTGAACTGATCCACGGCCTCGATGCCCGCGACGTGAGCCTCGCGGAGCGCATTACTGTTGATATTCAGCAGACATCTCCAGGCACCGAAGTGCGCCTGCATCCAATGTCGCTGCGCGATCCCTGGGATTTCGAGGAGGTCTACGGCGCCCTGCACGATTTCACCACTGCTTACAGCTTCGACACTGAGACCGAGGATTACCTTGTACACATCACCACCGGCACCCACGTCGCGCAGATCTGCTGGTTCCTGCTCACCGAAGCGCGCTATCTGCCGGCCAGACTGATCCAGACCTCCCCCGCCAAGCGCAACAGCGATAACGAGCCCGCCTGCGGCACCCATGCGCTGATCGATCTCGACCTGTCGCGCTATGATCGCATCGCCTCACGCTTCGCCAGCAAGCGCCTCGAAGGCCTGGAGTTTTTAAAGTCCGGTATCGCCACGCGCAACGCTGCATTTAACCGCTCCATTGAGCAGATCGAGCGCGTAGCGGTGCGCTCCAGAGCACCGATGTTGCTGATTGGCCCGACCGGCGCCGGCAAATCCTTCCTGGCCCGACGCATCTACGAACTCAAACGCAATCGCCATCAGATGCAAGGACGCTTTGTCGAAGTCAATTGCGCCACCCTGCGGGGCGACGGCGCAATGTCTGCCTTGTTTGGTCACGTCAAAGGTGCCTTCACCGGGGCACAGAACGCTCGCGAAGGCCTGCTGCGCGCTGCCAATGGTGGAATGTTGTTTCTCGACGAGATCGGCGAGCTTGGCGCAGACGAACAAGCAATGCTGTTGAAGGCCATCGAAGAGAAACGCTTCTTCCCGCTGGGTTCGGACAAGGAAGTGGAGAGTGATTTCCTGATCATCGCCGGCACCCATCGCGACTTGCGCAGCCGAGTCGCCGAGGGAATGTTTCGCGAAGACCTGTACGCTCGGATCAACCTGTGGACGTTCGACCTGCCCGGCCTCGCCGGCCGCCGCGAAGATATCGAGCCGAACATCGACTTCGAACTGGAACGCCACGCTCGCGAACATGGACAACGGGTGCGTTTCAATCTCGAAGCGCGCCGACGCTACCTGGACTTCGCCAGCTCACGCGAAGCAGCCTGGCTGGGCAACTTTCGCGAACTGTCCGCATCGATCACGCGGATGGCGACTTTGGCCGACAGCGGGCGCATCGATGAAGAGCAGGTAGACGATGAGATTGATCGATTACGGTATGCGTGGGGCCTGGCGCAACCCACTGCGGTGTCAGACGAGTTGCCGGGAGATGGCGAGAAGATGGACTTGTTCGACCGTTTGCAACTGAAGGCAGTTCTTGAGGTGTGCCGACAGGCAAATAGTCTGTCGGATGCCGGTCGACAGCTGTTCGGTGTTTCCCGGCAGGCCAAGGCTCAGCCCAATGATGCTGATCGGCTGAGGAAGTATTTGGGGCGCTTCGGGCTTGAGTGGGCTGAGATCGCAGGCACGAAGTGAAGTGCAGCACCCCTGATCACACACGCTCAATGATCTCCGTAGAAAAAATGAATTAGCCGGCTGATCTCTCGGTCAAGAATTATGAACGTAGTAAATCTGACGAGGTGACAGCAATGACTATCCAGGCAGAGACACTCGTGCAACTGACCGAAGCGCTTCAAGAGCGCGGCATGAAGATGGTCTCAGACGTCCATTTCACCCGCGCACCTTACCGATACAACCACCGCTGGATTTGCATCGTAGAGTGAACATGCTTGTTGCCGGCGCCTGGATCGAAGCATCCAGCCGCCGGCGCCGCTCGCATTCGCCCCTGACGCCTAGATGACCTTCTCCCTATCCATCCCGGCTACGTTGGTAGCATGTTCGATGGCAATAAAAACCCGGCGCGATGGCCGGGTCGATATCGATCGATGGCGGCTATTTCGCGCCGCCGTTATTTCGGCCTGTCTGGGCATCTTGATCAGAGCCAGGATTTCCGGGTGGCGGATTCCAGTCCTCTGGTCGTTCGTCGGTACCCTGCTTTGGCTCAGAGTCAGCTTGCTCCAGACCGGAGTCATGACCCTCGCCAGAGTCAGGTGTTTGCTCGCCTGGTCCCGGATATGGCGCTTCCGGACCGTTGTTGTCATCGATCATCATTCTCTCCCGTCAGTGGCGCAGGGGCTGCGCTTATTGTTGAGAGAAGACGCGTGGATTCGGAGTGCAATCTGCTCGACGAGCGGACATGAAAAGCCCCGTGCAACGACGAGGCCGACTGCCCGATAAATCATTTATTCCGTTGCAGCCAACCTATCAACATGAAAGCCACGCCAGGTATCAATAGCCCCGGCGCGACGTACGCAAAGGTTCCGCTGACGAGAAGACCATTAAGGCCGAAAACAAAGCCGCAAATTGCAAGTGGCAGCCCAACAACAAACATTGGCTGTTTGAACGCCTTATTCATGACTCGACTCCATTCGCAATCCCACGCACATGAAAAAGGCCAATGCTTTGAACATTGGCCTAAGTCATTGAAAAATATGGTCGGGACGGAGTGATTCGAACACTCGACCCCTAGCACCCCATGCTAGTGCGCTACCGGACTGCGCTACGCCCCGACTGATGTTGCATTTCGTTCTTCATCTCGAAGAACGCTCAAGAATATATCGCAAGCTTTTGAAAACTGGAAGTATTCAAACGCAGCTTTTTATTTCTTGAGCACCACAAGCACATCTTCCAGTTCGGCAATCATCTGCCGAATCATCTGTTTGTACTGGGTGGTGTCGTCTTTGGCTTCGTCGCCGGAGAGGCGCAGACGCGCGCCGCCGATGGTGAAACCCTGATCGTAAAGGAGCGCGCGGATCTGCCGGATCATCAGCACGTCCTGGCGCTGATAATACCGGCGGTTTCCGCGGCGTTTGACGGGGTTGAGCTGAGGAAACTCCTGCTCCCAATAGCGCAGCACGTGTGGCTTTACGGCACACAGCTCGCTGACTTCACCGATGGTGAAGTAGCGTTTGCCCGGGATGACGGGTAGTTCGTCGTTATGACTTGGTTCCAGCATAAGCCTCAACTCGGGCCTTCAACTTCTGCCCTGGACGAAAGGTGACCACACGGCGAGCCGTGATCGGGATTTCTTCCCCCGTTTTCGGGTTGCGGCCAGGCCGCTGGCGCTTGTCCCGAAGGTCGAAATTGCCGAAACCGGACAATTTGACCTGCTCGTTGTCTTCAAGAGCGTGCCTGATTTCCTCGAAAAACAGTTCAACCAATTCCTTGGCTTCCCGCTTGTTCAGGCCCAGCTCTTCATACAGACGTTCCGCCATCTCAGCTTTCGTCAAAGCCCCCATACGTCACTTCCTTAACGTGGCGTTCAACCTTTGTTCGAGCGAGGTGAGGATATTTTGCGTCGTCGAATTCACCTCATCGTCATTAAGAGTGCGCGATGGATGCTGCCAGGTCAAGCCGACTGCAAGGCTTTTTCTATCAGGATCAATACCTTTACCCTGATACACGTCAAACAGCCTGAGCTCTGTGAGCCATTCGCCTGCATTTTCACGGATTACGTCCAGCACAGCCGAGGCCGCGACGTCTTTGTGCGCGATCAGTGCAAGGTCACGACGCACTTCAGGAAAGCGCGACAACTCATGGAATTTCGGCATTTTACCGAGCGCCACTTCCGCCAGAACCAGCTCGAAGACAAATACCGGACGATCCAGACCCAGTGTTTTCGACAGCTCAGGGTGAATAGCACCGATAAAGCCTACTTCACGACCGTCACGCTCGATGCGCGCAGTCTGACCCGGATGCAGCGCCGGGTGTTTGCCCGGTGCGAAGGTGAACGAGTCCAGAGCACCGGCGAAACCCAGTACCGCTTCAACATCGGCCTTCACATCGAAGAAGTCGACGGTGTCGCGACCCTGCGCCCAGCCTTCCGGCAAGCGGCTACCGCAGACAACCCCGGATAGCATCGGCTCCTGCTTCAAGCCTTCAAGCTGACCGACGAAGCGCAGGCCGCTCTCGAACAGACGCACACGGTCCTGCTGGCGGTTGAGGTTGTGCTGCAGAGCCTTGACCAGACCTGGCCACAGCGACGAACGCATGGCAGCCATGTCGTTGGAGATCGGATTGGCCAGCAAAAGCGGCTCGACGCCTGGATTGAACAGCTCGAACTGCTTCGGATCGATGAAGCTGTAGGTGATCGCTTCCTGATAACCACGGGCGACCAGCAACCGGCGCAGCTCAGGCAGATCGCTACGCGCTTCGGCCTTGGCTTGTGGCGCAAGACGCGCTTGCGGGTAGCGAACCGGCAGACGATTGTAGCCGTACAGACGAGCCAGCTCTTCGATCAGGTCGACTTCGAGACTGATATCGAAGCGATGGCTTGGCACTTCGACGCGCCACTGCCCTTCTCCGTCAGCGGTAATGTTCAGGCCCAGGGCGCTGAGCAGACGCTCGACCTGTGCCGAATCCATTTCCATGCCGAGCATCTGAGTGATGCGCTGGGCACGCAGAGTAATCGGCGCGATCGACGGCAGATGTTGCTCGCTGACGGCCTCGATGATTGGGCCAGCTTCGCCGCCGGTGATCTCCAGCAGCAGGCCAGTGGCGCGCTCCATGGCCTCACGGGCCAGCTGCCAGTCAACCCCGCGCTCGTAACGATGCGACGCGTCGGTGTGCAGGCCGTAGGAACGTGCCTTGCCAGCCACTGCAATCTGATCGAAGAACGCAGATTCGAGGAACACATCACGCGTGGTTGCGGAAACGCCGCTGTGCTCGCCACCCATGACACCAGCGATCGCCAGTGCACGAGTGTGGTCGGCGATCACCAGCGTATCGCTACGCAGGCTGACTTCCTGACCGTCGAGCAGCACCAGCCTCTCGCCCTCTTCCGCCATGCGCACACGAATGCCGCCATTGATTTCGGCGAGATCGAAGGCGTGTAGCGGCTGACCCAGTTCGAGCATCACGTAGTTGGTGATGTCGACCGCAGCGTCGATGCTGCGTACGTCAGCGCGACGCAGACGCTCAACCATCCACAGCGGGGTTGGCTTCGACAGATCGACGTTGCGGATGACCCGCCCCAAGTAACGTGGACAGGCGGCTGGCGCCAGCACCTCAACCGAACGCACTTCGTCGTGCACCGCTGCAACCGCAGCCACCGCAGGGCGGCTTACCGGCACGGCGTACAGCGCGCCGACTTCACGGGCCAGACCGGCCAGGGACAGGCAATCGCCGCGGTTCGGGGTCAGGTCGACCTCGATGCTGGCGTCTTCCAGATCCAGGTACACACGGAAGTCTTCGCCTACTGGCGCGTCGGCCGGCAGCTCCATCAGACCGTCGTTGCCTTCACCGACCTGCAACTCGGCTTGCGAGCACAGCATGCCGTTGGACTCGACGCCGCGCAGCTTGGCTTTCTTGATCTTGAAGTCGCCCGGCAGTTCTGCGCCGATCATGGCGAACGGAATCTTCAGGCCCGGGCGCACATTTGGCGCTCCGCACACGACCTGAAAGGTTTCCGCGCCATTGCTGACCTGGCACACACGCAACTTGTCGGCGTCCGGGTGCTGCTCAGTGCTCAGCACCTCGCCCACCACGACACCACTGAATACACCGGCGGCCGGAGTAACACTATCGACCTCAAGACCGGCCATCGACAGACGGGCAACCAGCTCGTCGCGATCTACCTGCGGGCTAACCCAGCCACGCAGCCATTGTTCACTGAATTTCATCCTGCTCTCCTAAGAATTCGTTACGACTAGCGAAATTGCGCGAGGAACCGCAAGTCGTTGTCGAAGAACAGACGCAAGTCGTTCACGCCGTAACGGAGCATGGCCAGACGCTCGACGCCCATGCCGAAGGCAAAGCCGGAGAATTCTTCCGGGTCGATGCCGGACATGCGCAGCACGTTCGGGTGAACCATGCCGCAGCCCATCACTTCCAGCCAGCCGGTCTGCTTGCAGACGCGGCAGCCTTTACCGCTGCACATCACGCATTCCATATCGACTTCGGCGGATGGCTCGGTGAACGGGAAGTACGAAGGACGGAAACGTACGGCCAGTTCTTTCTCGAAGAACACCCGCAGGAATTCTTCGATGGTGCCTTTGAGATCGGCAAAATTGATATCGCGATCAACCAGCAGGCCTTCGACCTGGTGGAACATCGGCGAATGGGTGATATCGGAGTCGCTGCGATATACGCGGCCAGGGCAGACGATGCGGATCGGCGGCTGCTTCGATTCCATGGTGCGGACCTGTACCGGCGAGGTATGGGTGCGCAGCAACATGTTGGCATTGAAATAGAAGGTGTCATGCATCGACCGGGCCGGGTGATGGCCTGGGATGTTGAGCGCTTCGAAGTTGTGATAGTCGTCTTCAACCTCTGGGCCTTCGGCGATGCCGTAGCCGATGCGGGTGAAGAACTGCTCGACACGCTCCAGAGTCCGGGTGACCGGATGCAGACCACCAGAGGTCTGGCCACGGCCCGGCAATGTCACGTCGATGGATTCGGCGGACAGTTTGGCAGCCAGTTCGGCTTCTTCAAACAGGGCCATGCGCGCATTGAGAACGCCTGTAACACGTTCCTTGGCAACGTTGATCAGCGCACCGACTTGCGGACGCTCTTCGGCCGGCAGATTCCCCAGGGTCTTCATCACCTGAGTCAATTCGCCCTTCTTGCCAAGGTATTGAACCCGGATTTGCTCCAGGGCATTGATATCTTCAGCGCTTTGCACAGCCTCTAGTGCTTGAGAGACCAGCGCATCCAGGTTTTCCATGTACAGACTCCAGATACAAAATAGGGGAAGAGCTTGTAGGCTCTTCCCCTATTTATGACGTTTAACACCTGGCCCCACAGAGGTGAGGCCGGGTGACTGTCGGGGGTACTTAAGCCAAGGTGGCTTTAGCTTTCTCGACAATCGCAGCAAACGCCGCTTTTTCGTTCACTGCCAGATCAGCCAGAACCTTGCGGTCGATCTCGATGGACGCTTTTTTCAGGCCAGCGATGAAACGGCTGTAGGACAGACCGTTAACACGAGCACCAGCGTTGATACGAGCGATCCACAGAGCGCGGAACTGACGTTTTTTCTGACGACGGTCACGGTAGGCGTATTGGCCTGCCTTGATTACCGCTTGCTTGGCAACACGGAATACGCGGGAGCGTGCGCCGTAGTAGCCTTTAGCAAGTTTCAGAATTTTTTTGTGACGCTTACGGGCAATGACGCCACGCTTTACACGAGCCATGAGTTACTTCCTCTATTCTTGACTAAATTAACGAAGGCGCAGCATGCGCTCGACTTTTGCCACGTCAGACGGATGCAGCAAGCTGCTACCGCGCAGTTGACGCTTACGCTTGGTCGACATTTTAGTCAGGATGTGGCTCTTGAAAGCGTGCTTGTGCTTGATGCCGTTAGCAGTTTTCAGAAACCGCTTGGCAGCACCACTTTTGGTTTTCATTTTTGGCATGTTCGGATACTCCGCATTCAGTTGATAAACATAATCAGAAGGCCTGCCGTGCCCTGTTGATTACTTCTTCTTTTTCGGGGCGATGACCATGATCAGCTGGCGTCCTTCCATCTTAGGATGCTGTTCGACCGAACCGTACTCGAGCAGGTCTTGTTCAACCCGCTTGAGGAGTTCCATCCCCAGCTCCTGGTGGGCCATCTCACGGCCGCGGAATCGCAAGGATACCTTGGCCCTGTCCCCGTCACTCAGGAAACGTACCAGGTTGCGCAGTTTTACCTGGTAATCCCCTTCCTCCGTCCCTGGACGAAACTTGATTTCTTTAACCTGAATCTGCTTCTGGTTTTTCTTCGCCGCGGCAATCTGCTTCTTCTTCTCGAAGATCGACTTGCCGTAGTCCATCACCCGGCAAACAGGCGGGACTGCGTCTGCGGAAATTTCCACCAGATCAAGCTTTGCTTCTTCAGCGATACGAAGCGCTTCATCAATCGAGACGATGCCAATCTGCTCGCCATCAGCGCCAATTAACCGAACCTCGCGTGCCGAGATATTCTCGTTGATCGGGGCTTTCGGTGCAGCTCGTTTATCTTGTCTCATTTCACGCTTAATAATAATTACTCCGAATCTGGGCGACCACGCCGGGAAACCGCTTGCGCGAGAAACTCAGCGAACCGGGCGACGGGCATCGAGCCCAGGTCAGCACCTTCACGAGTACGCACAGCGACAGTCTGCATCTCGACTTCCTTATCTCCGATAACCAAAAGATAGGGAACCTTGAGCAAAGTATGCTCGCGGATTTTAAAGCCGATCTTTTCATTTCTCAAGTCGGACTTGGCACGAAATCCGCTTTCGTTGAGAGTTTTTTCAACCTCTGCAACAAAATCTGCCTGTTTATCAGTGATATTCATGATCACCGCCTGGGTTGGCGCGAGCCACGCAGGGAAAGCACCTTCGTAGTGCTCGATCAGAATCCCGACGAAACGCTCGAACGAGCCGAGGATCGCCCGGTGCAGCATCACAGGGTGTTTGCGGCTGTTGTCTTCGGAGACGTATTCAGCGCCCAAACGGACAGGCAGGTTAAAATCGAGCTGCAAGGTACCACACTGCCACACGCGACCGAGACAATCTTTCAGCGAAAATTCGATCTTCGGACCGTAGAAAGCACCCTCGCCCGGCTGCAGATCGTACGGCAAGCCAGCGGAATCAAGGGCTGCAGCCAATGCGGCCTCAGCGCGATCCCACAGTTCGTCGGAACCAACGCGTTTTTCCGGACGAGTGGACAGTTTCATCTCGACTTCGGTAAAGCCGAAATCGCGATAGACGTCCATGGTCAGCTTGATGAACGCAGCGGACTCGGCCTGCATCTGCTCTTCGGTGCAGAAGATGTGCGCATCGTCCTGAGTGAACGCTCGCACGCGCATGATGCCGTGCAACGCACCCGACGGCTCGTTACGGTGGCAGGCACCGAACTCGGCCAGGCGCATCGGCAACTCGCGGTAGCTCTTCAGGCCCTGATTGAACACCTGCACGTGGCACGGGCAGTTCATCGGCTTGATCGCGTAGTCGCGGTTTTCCGACTGAGTGGTGAACATGTTGTCGGCGTAGTTGGCCCAGTGCCCGGATTTCTCCCACAGGCTGCGGTCAACGACTTGAGGGGTCTTGATCTCAAGGTAGCCGTTGTCACGCTGGATCTTGCGCATGTACTGCTCGAGCACTTGGTACAAAGTCCAGCCGTTCGGGTGCCAGAACACCATGCCCGGGGATTCTTCCTGGGTGTGGAACAGGCCCAGGCGCTTGCCGATCTTGCGGTGATCGCGCTTCTCGGCTTCTTCGATGCGCTGGATGTAAGCTGCCAGCTGCTTCTTGTCAGCCCAGGCGGTGCCGTAAACGCGCTGCAATTGCTCGTTCTTGGCGTCGCCGCGCCAGTAGGCACCCGACAGCTTGGTCAGCTTGAAGGATTTCAGGAAGCGCGTGTTCGGCACGTGCGGACCGCGGCACATGTCGACGTATTCTTCGTGATAGTACAGACCCATGGTCTGTTCGTTCGGCATGTCTTCGACCAGGCGCAGCTTGTAGTCTTCGCCGCGAGCCTTGAACACTTCGATCACTTCGGCGCGCGGAGTGACTTTCTTGATGACGTCGTAATCCTTCTCGATCAGCTGCTGCATGCGCTGTTCGATGGCCGCCATGTCTTCCGGCGTGAAAGGACGCTCGTAGGCGATGTCGTAATAGAAGCCTTCGTCGATGACCGGGCCGATGACCATTTTCGCGGTCGGGTACAGCTGCTTGACCGCGTGGCCGACCAGGTGCGCGCAAGAGTGGCGAATGATCTCCAGCCCCTCTTCATCCTTTGGCGTAATGATTTGCAGGGTCGCGTCGCTGCTGATGATGTCGCTGGCGTCGACCAGTTGGCCATTGACCTTGCCGGCGAGCGTGGCTTTGGCCAGGCCTGCACCAATGGATGCGGCGACCTCGGCTACGGAAACCGGGTGATCGAATGAACGTTGACTGCCGTCGGGAAGAGTAATAGTTGGCATGGCGCCTCCTCTCCTAGTGGTGACCCCTACCAAAGGTCACGTGGGTTGGGATGAGCCAGTACAAGATCCGATCCAGGCCATTCAATGACGAACGCCTGCCTTACAGCGGCAGGAGCCTTGCGGCCAACCGGAAAACCGAACCAGAGTGACTGGGATTCAAATCGGAAAAATTCGCACGCCGACCGCTTCGGGACTGAAGGTCATCCGAAGCCTGAGAACGCTTGAGCCCGGCATGCTAGCACAGATGAGCGGTCGCTCACGCCCTGATTTGGCAGAAGGCCAAATGTCCGTTTTTATGCCAGAGTGCTGAACTTGATCGGCCTTTGCGCCCTCAGATAACAAGACATTGACCCACAAGGAGCATCCTCGATGCGTCTGAAAAGCTTATTCGCCGCCGTCGCCCCCGTCGTTCTGCTGCTGCCACTGAGCGCCCATGCCGACTGGCCGAAGGGCGAGCGCGAGAAGTACATGGCCCAGTGCACCCAGGCTGCCACCCCACAAATCGGTGCTGCTGCAGCGAAATCGCACTGCGCTTGCGGTGCTGACGCCATCAAGTCCTATCCGGCCAGCGATATTCAGGCATTGATGGACAACAAGGCGGCTCCGGAACTGCAGCAGAAAGCCCTTGGTCAGATCGCCAAATGCAAGGCAAATACCCCGGCGAAAAAATAACAAAACCGAGCATCCTGATCGCTTGAAAGGCCGAAAAAAGTGTTGGAAATGAGCCTTTTTGAACGATTTATGCAGGTTTTACAGGTTTTTTTATCGTCTTTACGTTTCGCTGCAAGCCTTTCAAACCGGGGCTTTCAGCAGAAACAGGCGGTAAAGAAAACACGACTGATTGGCAAACAGCACGTCCGGGGGGCTACCAAAGCGAACATTTCGACTATGATACCCGGGTGTGCCCAGTTGGCCTGAGCAGCACAGTACTACTGAAAATATATGTTTCTTGGAGATACACCATGTCTAATCGCCAAACCGGCACCGTTAAATGGTTCAACGATGAAAAAGGCTTCGGCTTCATCACTCCTCAAGGTGGCGGTGACGACCTGTTCGTACACTTCAAAGCTATCGAATCCGACGGTTTCAAAAGCCTGAAAGAAGGCCAGACCGTCTCTTTCGTGGCTGAGAAAGGCCAAAAGGGTATGCAAGCTGCACAGGTTCGCCCAGAGTAATTTCTCGGCGCACTAAAAAAACCCCGTCCAGGTGACGGGGTTTTTTATGCCTGACACAAAAGCGCTCAGCCGCAGTTGACGCGGGTAACCACCAGGCTGTTGTCAGTGTTCAGGTTCAGGCGGTCGGAGCGATATTCCAGCGTGATCATGTCGTTCGGCTTGAGGAAACGCGCATTTTGCGCTCCAGCCTTGGCACGCGCCTGATCCAGCAGCTCAGGGGATGCTTTCTTGCCAACGGCAAATTGTGCTGCCGATGCTTCGCAGCGGCTATTTCCGGATTCAGCCGCCACGGGCTCCTTTGCCGACTCGCTGGAGGTTGTGCTGCAACCGGCCAATAGAGCAGCGGCCATAAGTGCACCCAGTGTCGCGAACTTCAAAGGCATGAAGCCTCCTTGTTTTCAAATGTTTAAGCAGAGATCGTGCGACCGCCATCTCGGCGTTTGGTTTCACGGCCAGAGCCATGCCCTGCCCCACGAGCGGAAAAATGCCGAGTGTGCCTGAGCTGCCCTGCCCGGCTCATCAAACAATCGTGACTGAATATTAACGACGCTTAATAAACGTCGATGTAGTCAAAGGGCGGATTCGGCCAGTTGTCCCTGAGCGCGTTGAAAATCTGCATGACCCAGACTTCATCGCTGGCCGCGACCTTGCCGACATAGCCCGAGCCTTTCGCCCAGGTTTCAAGACGAAACAGCAGACCGTCAATGTCCTGCCCGCCAGTCACGCTGGACAAATAGGCGATGCCGCCCTTGGTCACGCGCAATTGAGTATGTTCGTCGTCGCTGCCCGCGGCGAGCAATTGGCGCACAGCGTCGAGCGTGAGGCCGTCAGGGGTATTCAGATCGATCTGCACAACAGGGTCCTTGGTAGGCCGTAAAAGACCAAGTGTCGCATAGCACTCCGCTCATGCCTAAGTCGCAGTGCCAAACGCCGCGCAAAATGGTTAACTCGAAAAACAGACACCCTGACCTTCGAGCCTTCTCATGACCAGCCTCAGCATCGACGCCGACATCAAAGCCAAATGGGCAGACGGACACAGCTCTTACAGTCCTGGTACGACGGAAGAGCTGGCGCTGATCGGCATCGACCTGTTGGTCAAGGAGCTGGGAATCGAGGCGGCGCAGCAATTCATCAATCAGGTATTCGAACGATACCCGACCGTATCGGCCGAACACGCCCAGTGAAACCCGCAGGCAGGGGCCTGCGGGTCAGCGGACTTATTTGAGGCGCTTCAGGCGCTCGGTCAGCAGATCAAAGAATCCCTGGGCATCGCCATTTTCGACCCAGAACGCATTCTTCGGTGCTTTCAGACCGTCGTACCAGTCGACAATGGTCTGGCCGAATGTCGGACCTTCCCGACTATCCACCACGACATTGACCGCCCGACCGGTAAACAGCTCAGGCTTGAGCAGGTACGCCACAACAGTCGCGTCATGCACCGGCCCGCCGGGAATGCCGTAGTGCTCCATATCGCCCTTGATGTATTCGTTGAGAATGTCGCCAACGATCTTGCTCGCATTGTTGTTCAGCGCGGCAATCTGCTTCAGGCGTGCATCACTGGTGAGGATCTTGTGCGTCACGTCCAGCGGCAGATACGTCAGCTTCACCCCGCTCTTGAGCACCACCTCGGCAGCCTGTGGATCAGCGAACAGGTTGAATTCTGCGACGGGGGTGATGTTGCCACCGTTGAAATGCGCCCCGCCCATGATCACCACTTCCTTGATGCCCTGAACGATCTCGGGCTCCTGGATCAGCGCCAGCGCCAGATTGGTCTGCGGACCGAGCATGGCGATGGTGATGCTGTGTGGCTTGGCCGATTTAAGGGTGTCGATCAGATAATTGACCGCATTGCCTTTCGCCAGGCCTTTTTTCGGTTCGTGAACCGTAACGCCCGACAAGCCTTCCTTGCCATGAATGTTCTCGGCGTAGATCGGCGTGCGCATCAGCGGTTTCGGCGCGCCGGCGTAAACCGGTACGTCTTCGCGCCCTGCCCATTCGCGAGCCAATCGCGCGTTACGCGAAGTCTTGTCCAGGCGCACATTCCCGGCCACCGTCGTCAGCGCGCGAATATTCAGTTCATCCGGCGACGCCAGAGCGAACAGCAAGGCGACCACGTCGTCAGCGCCAGGATCGGTGTCGATGATCAGGTCGATTTTTTCCGCCGCCTGAGCGCCGGTCGCAGTTAGCACGGACACAAGCAGCAGGCTCCGGATCAGTTGGTGAAGTTTTTCAGCATAGCGTTGCATGGCGCATTCCTTGTGCAGGTGAATCGGAAATCAGAATGTAACCCCGGCGACCAGAACGATGTTGCAGTACGGCTGACATTCTCCTGTACGAATGATCGCCCTGGCCTGTCGGCTCAGCACCTTGAACTGTTCGTGGGTGAGCAGATCCCTACGGCCCAGCGCACCCTCTTCGTTCAAGGCGTCCAGATCCGCCAGTGCCGTCGGTTGCTTGTCGAAGATCTCCTTGGCCAGCACATGGCTTTCCACCTGCATTTCGCTGAGCACGACTTTCAGTGTGCTGACGAAATCAGGGATGCCATGGGTCAGCGCCAGATCGATCAATTCGACACCCGGCGGCACCGGCAAACCGGCGTCGCCAATCACGACCATGTCACCGTGGCCAAGAGATGCGATCAGTCGCGACAGCGCGACGTTGAGCAAAGGAGTCTTTTTCATGCGGGTCTGAACGCCTGTACTTCGGACATGGTTGGAATGGAGGGTTGCGCACCGGCACGGGTGACCGACAGTGCAGCAGCAATCTGGCCATAGCGAATCGCCTCCGCCTCAGACTTGCCATTGGCCAGCGCTGCAGCGAAACCACCGACAAAGGTGTCGCCCGCCGCCGTGGTGTCCACCGCCTTCACGGTCGGTGCGGGAAAATGTTCGAAGCCTTTGCCATCGGCGAACAACGAACCCTGCGCGCCTAACGTGACGATGACTTTGCCCGCGCCCATGGCAATCAATTGAGTGGCGGCCGTTTCTGCCGACTGCAGCGAGTCGACAGAGAGACCGCTCAATGCGGCTGCTTCGCTCTCATTGGGAATCAGATAGTCGATGGCGGCGAACCAGTCTGCCGGCAACGGGCGACTGGCCGGCGCCGGGTTGAGGATTACGGTTTTGCCCAGTTCACGCGCACGCTTGAGCGCATGTCCGACCGTCGCATCGGGAATCTCGAGCTGGCAGATCACCACATCGGCGGCCTGCAACACCGCATCAAAACGGTCGATCACTGCCGGGGTCATCGCGCCGTTGGCACCGGCGACAATCACGATGGCGTTCTGGCTGTTGTCATCGACCACAATCAGCGCTACGCCACTGGAATCCTCCACGACGCTGACAGCCTGGCAATCGATGTGCTCGGCCAGCAACGCATCGCGCAACCGCACACCATAGTCGTCATTTCCGACGCAACCGATCATCGCCACCTGCGCGCCCAGGCGCGCTGCGGCAACTGCCTGATTGGCGCCCTTGCCGCCGGAAACCGTGGCGAAGGTATGACCGATCAGCGTTTCACCGCCGCGAGGCAGCCGTGGCGCCCGGGTCACCAGGTCCATGTTCAGACTGCCTATTACCACTACATTTGCTGGCATACATCACTACTCATCAATTCGGTTTCAGCGATATTCGGTGAACACGCCGGACAGCGGCGCGGTCGATTCGCGCAGGACAATGCTGGGAGTCACGATGCGTTGCTCGGTACCTGAATCAGGCGCAGCAATTCTTCGCAAGAGCACTTCGGCAGCCATTTCGCCGAGTTGCAGGATCGACTGGCCGACCGTGGTCAGCGCCGGATAGACATAACGACTCATTTGAATGTCATCGAAGCCGATCACCGATAACTCGGCCGGCACCCGCACGTTACGTTCGGCCGCTGCACGCAGCACACCGATGCCAATCATGTCGTTACCGGCAAAAATCGCACTCGGCGGATTGCTTTCAAGCAGCCGTGCGGCGGCGTTGTAACCACCGGTGCTGGTGAAATCGCTTTCGAGCATGCGCTCTTCGCGCACCTCGATTCCCGCCTCTTGCAGCGCCCGGCAATAACCGGCCTGACGCATTTGCGCCACGCTGGTGCTCGCCGGACCGCCGATGGTGGCGATGTCGCGATGCCCCAACTCAAGCAGGTGGCGCGTCGCCAGATAAGCGCCGTATTCGTGATCGATGCGCACCAGATCGGCATTCACACCCTCCAGGCCACGGTCGACGATCACCATCGGCGTCTTCACGCCCGCCAGCCCTTCTGCCAGACCGCTGTCACCGCCGGCGGAGGCAACGATCAAGCCGTCGATGCGCTTTTCCAGCAACACGCGCAAATAACTGCGCTGCTTTTCCGGGTTGTCGTCGGAGTTGCAGAGGATCACGCAGTAGCCATTACGCTCGCAATAATCCTCGATTCCCCGCGCCAATTCGGCGAAGTACGGGTTGAGGCTGTTGGGCACCAGCAGGCCGATGGTCGCCGTGGTTTTGGCTTTCAGCGAGCGCGCCACGGCACTGGGTACGTAGTCGAGGCTCTTGATCGCCGCCTCCACTTTGCGCCGCACTTCCTGACTCACCGGGCGGGTGTTGTTTACCACGTGCGACACGGTCGTGTAGGAAATGCCCGCGAGTGCCGCTACATCCTTGATCGTTGCCATGGTTCAGCCCCGGCGACTGGCGCGTTGACTGCGATAGGTGTCGAGCACCACGGCGATGACGATCACCGCACCGGTAATAATGCGCTTGGTCGGCTCCGTCGCACCAATCTGTGCGAGTCCGGCAGCGAGGACGGAAATGATCAACACGCCAAAGAAAGTGCTGACCACCGAACCGCGACCACCCATCAGGCTGGTGCCGCCGATGACCACGGCCGCGATCACTTGCAGCTCCAGGCCCGAACCTGCGTTCGGGTCAGCCGCTTCCAGACGCGAAATCTGAAACAGCGCAGCGATGCCCGCCAGCAAACCCATCAGGCTGAACACCAGAATCTTGTAGGGCTTGGGATTGATCCCGGCCAGACGCACCGCTTCTTCGTTGGTGCCGATGCCGATCAGGTAGCGACCGAAAACGGTGCGGGTCAAAACCGCCTGCGCGATGAAAATCACCAGCAAAGCGATGATGAACGAGGGGGAAATACCGAACGCGATCGGATTCGACAGCCAGGCAAACGCATCACCAATGTAAGCGGTACGCGAGCCGGTCATCTGATAGGCCACACCGCGGGCCATCTCCAGCACGCCGAGGGAGACGATGAACGACGGAATCCGCCAGGCCACGGTGATCGAGCCCGTGATGGTCCCGGCCAGAGCCGCTACCGCCATGCCGAGCAGGGCTGCCGGTAAAACGCTCCAGCCCCAACCGAGAATCGCAACGCTGACCGTAGATGCAGCCAGCGCCAGCACCGAGCCAACCGACAGGTCGATGCCGCCGATGATCAGCACGAAGGTCATGCCCACTGCCAGCACCATCAGGTCGGGAATCTGGTTGGCCAGGGTGCTGAACGTGTTGTACGAGAGGAAATGGCTGCTCAGGACCGAGAACAGCGCAATCATCGCCAGCAAGGCACCGGCCAGGCCCAGGTAAGTACCCAGGCCGAAAAAATTGCCACTACGTTTACTGGTAGAGGATGCAGTTTTCATGGGAGATCCCTAGGCGCTGCTTCGTTGAGCAACGCATCACGTTTTTGGTAGCCGGCGAATGCGGCGGCAAGCAAATCATCCTGGGTCCAGCTGTCGCGCTCGAAGGTGTCGATCAGGCGCCCCGCCGAGAGCACGCCGATCCGGTCGCAGATCAACATCAACTCGCGCAAGTCACTGGATACCACGACCAGCGCTTTGCCCTGACGGGTCAGTTCGCCGAGCAAACCGTAAATGTCGAACTTGGCGCCGACGTCGATACCGCGAGTCGGCTCGTCGAACAGCAGCACTGAGCAGTCGCGTTCCAGCCAGCGGCCGATCACGACCTTCTGCTGATTGCCGCCCGACAGTTCCGAGACCAATTGCGTCGGGCTCGAACTGCGGATGCGCATGGCCTCGATCTGACGCTGCGCCAGAGAGATTTCGTCGCCGTCATTGATGAACCCGCCACTGGATATTTCCGGCATGTTGCCCAAGGCAATGTTGGCGCTGATCGATTGACTGAGCAGCAGCCCTTCGCCCTTGCGATCCTCGGTGATCAGGGCAATGCCATTGCGCACGGCATCCACTGGCGAGCGAACACTCACAACTTTGGCCGGGGAGCCGAGCGCGATGGTTCCGCTGTCAGCCGTGTCGGCACCGAAGATCAGCCGCAGCAATTCCGTGCGCCCTGCCCCGATCAACCCGGAAATGCCGTAAATCTCCCCGGCACGCACTTCGAAGGAGACGTCGAGGACTTTGTCCGAACGCGTCAGGCCGGTGACCGTCAACGCCGGAGCACCGATCTTGCGCGGCCCCATGTCGATGTGTTCGCCCAGTTCGCGACCGACCATCAAGGTGACCAGTTGCTCGCTGTTGTAGTTGGCCATCGGCTCGACGCAGACCAGATTGCCGTCACGCAGCACAGCAATGCGCTGTGCAACGCGCGCCAGTTCTTCGAGGCGGTGGGAAATATAAATGATGGAAACGCCACGGGCCTGCAATCGGGTGATCTGCTCGAAGAGCATTTCGACTTCGCGCGCCGTGAGCATCGCGGTCGGCTCATCGAGGATCAGCACGTGGCAGTCGCCGATCAGGTTGCGCGCGATTTCGACCATCTGCTGGTGACCGATACCGAGTTCGCCGACCAGCGTGTCCGGATCGATCGCATCAAGGCCGACCTGCGCCATGGCTTCGATCGCCGCCTTGCGCAATTGCTTGCGGCTGATCCAGCCAGCGCTGCTCGGCAGATTATCCAGAAAGAGGTTTTCCGCAACCGACAGCGTCGGCAACAGATTGAGTTCTTGCATGACCATGCGCACGCCAAGCTCTTCAGCCTGGGTACGGCTGCCCGGACGGTAGTCCTTGCCCTGGAATTGCATCTGGCCAGTGGTGGGCGTGACCAGACCACCAATGATTTTCGACAGGGTACTTTTGCCGGCACCATTTTCGCCGGTCAGCGCCAGTACTTCACCGCGCATCAGCGTCAGATCGATGCCGGTGAGCACCGGTTGCGCATAGGTCTTGCCGATACCGCTGACCGAGAGGACAGCGTTCGGAGCGGAAACTGACATAGGAATCTCCACGCGCTCGCCCGGACGGACGAGCGCCGTTGTATCGCCAGATGACTTACTTGGTGACCAGCTCGACCGGTGTTTCGATCACGCCGTTGGCACCGCTGTCGACTTTTTCGCCCTTGATGATCTTCAGCGCGGTTTCGATGCCGAACACGGCTTGCTTGGCAGCAAACTGGTCAGCCGTAGCCAGCACGCGACCGTCCTTGAGCATTGGCTTGATCGCGTTGATGTTGTCGTAACCGACGACCTGAACCTGGCCCGCCTTGCCGGCGGCACGGACCGCGGAAACGGCGCCGACCGCCATGCTGTCGTTACCGGCCAGCAGCGCTTTGACGTCCGGGTATTCGCTGAGGATCGAAGCCGCAACCTTGTTGCCCTTGTCGATCTCCCAATCACCGGATTGCAGCGAGACCACTTTGATCTGCGCGGCTTCCATCGCGTCCTTGAAACCGGCCGTGCGCGCCTGCGCGTTGGTGGTGGTGGACACGCCTTCGATGATACCGACCTGGTCGCCCGCCTTCAGTTGTTTGGCCAGGTATTCGCCAACCAGACGCGCACCCTTGCGATTGTCCGGCCCTACGAACGGCACGGTGATGTTTTTGCTTTTTACCACGGCGGGATCGAGCTGATTGTCGATGTTGATTACGGTGATACCGGCGTCTACAGCCTTCTTGATCACCGGCACCATGGCTTTGGAGTCAGAAGGCGCGATCACCAGTGCGTTCACCTTGGCCAGGATCATTTGTTCGACGATGCGGGTCTGCCCGGCAGTGTCGGTTTCGTCCTTGATTCCGTTGGAAATCAGATCGAAATCGGCGGAGTGTTCTTTCTGATAGGCCTTGGCGCCGTCTTCCATGGTCAGGAAGAATTCATTGGCCAGGGATTTCATGACCAACGCGACCTTGGGTTTTTCCGCAGATTCGGCGAACGCCGAAGAGACAGGTAGTGCAGCGGCGGTAGTAGCCAGCATAGCGACAGCAAGAAGACGTGCGGCGAAGGGCAGCTTCATGGGTTCACTCCGATCTTATGATTATTGTGAGCAACGTTTGCGCTGACGTAAGCTACGTCACGGCCGTGTACATCAGCCCTGTTGAAGCCGCGCAAACGTTTGCGTAGACCGAACTATGAGAATCCCGCCGACTTTTGTCAACAATCAGAAATCGTCATTTGTTGTAGGGCGAATCGCTGACTCGCCCCTACGACACATTACGCGGTGGTGTTGACCAGGCCACCACTGGCGCCCTTGGACATTTCCTTGACCAGTGCACCGGCGACTTCCGTCATTGCCGCGCTGGTCTGCGCGATCTGCCCCTGAATGGACATGATGGCCTGGGACTTGGCTTCGGGCGTTGGATAACTCGCAGCCTGCGCTGCGGCCAATTGCTGCTGCTGTTCCTGAAGCTGCTTCTGCAACTCCTGCATGCGCTTGAGCAACGTCTTGACGGTGACGCTCTGGTTGCCGCCGCTCTCGGTTTTGCTCTCTTGCTGTACAGGACCGCCACCGGTTCTGACCTGATTTGTTTCGGTCTTCTCGGTACCTAGCGCCTGCGCCGCTGCCTCATTGGTCGCGTCGTTCAGGGTGTTGATCGTCGCTGCAGTTTTACCGCCGATGGTGACTGCAGCGGGATTGGCAAAACCGACCGTCAGTGACATGTGAACTCCTAAGATTTGGTTTCCTTGAGGACGCATCGGCCTGAGAGCACATTTCTTTAGCGGGTATTTGCTATTCAGCAGGCGTTAAGCGATTGCCTATCGGTGAGCCGAACACGAATCCGTCCGTCGTTCGGAATCCCGGATGGAACAGTCCGCAAGAACATTCCGTCTCTCGACAAATATTGATTTAAATCATCGGGTTAAACATTTTCCGCGGGCACATTACCCATGGTATGAATCCTGCTCCCTTCCCTGCACCTCGAGCATTCAGATCGGCTTGGGGCGCATCTAGATGAACCTGCATCAGCACCGTCTCACGACTAGAGAGAAAAATAATGAAATCTGCTTTCAATACCTTGGTTCCGGGCGCATTGGCCCTACTACTGCTCCTGCCCACTGCCCTTCAGGCAAAAGAAGTCGAAACCCAGACCAAACTGGCCAACGTCGTTGTCCTCGCTACGGGCGGCACGATCGCCGGCGCCGGTGCGAGCGCCGCAAACAGCGCCACCTATCAGGCAGCGAAAGTCGGTATCGAACAACTGATCGCCGGCATTCCCGAGTTGAGCAAACTGGCTAACGTGCGTGGCGAACAAGTCATGCAGATCGCATCGGAAAGCATCACCAACGACAACCTGCTGCAATTGGGCCGTCGCGTTTCCGAACTGGCGGACAGCAAGGACGTCGACGGCATCGTCATTACCCACGGCACCGACACTCTGGAAGAAACCGCGTACTTCCTGAACCTCGTCGAGAAGACCGACAAGCCAATCATCGTCGTCGGCTCGATGCGTCCGGGCACCGCGATGTCGGCAGACGGCATGCTCAACCTGTACAACGCTGTAGCCGTGGCGAGCAGCAAGGAAGCGCACGGCAAAGGCGTGCTGGTCACCATGAACGACGAGATCCAGTCCGGTCGCGACGTCAGCAAGATGATCAACATCAAGACCGAAGCATTCAAAAGTGCCTGGGGCCCGCTGGGCATGGTCGTCGAAGGAAAATCCTACTGGTTCCGCCTGCCGGCCAAGCGTCACACCATGGATTCGGAATTCGATATCAAGAACATCAAGAGCCTGCCTGACGTCGAAATCGCCTACTCCTACGGCAACGTCAGCGATACCGCCTACAAGGCACTCGCCCAATCCGGTGCCAAAGCGATCATCCACGCCGGCACGGGCAACGGTTCGGTATCCTCTCGCGTGGTCCCTTCCCTGCAAGCCTTGCGCAAGGATGGCGTGCAGATCATTCGTTCGTCCCATGTCAATGCCGGCGGTTTTGTCCTGCGAAACGCCGAACAGCCTGACGACAAATATGACTGGGTTGTCGCTCACGACCTGAACCCGCAAAAAGCCCGCATCCTGGCGATGGTCGCACTGACCAAGACCAACGACAGCAAAGAACTGCAGCGGATGTTCTGGGAATATTGATTGACCTTCGCCTGATCAGCTCTCGATCAGGCAATTGCTCACCACCTGCCGGACTTGGCGGGTGGTGGCTCCCTCACACGCTTCAAGCATTCTTCCCACAAAAAACTCGACGAGCCTTACACCAAACCCGGAAACCTGCTGTCAGAGGATTTTCTTGAATTTTAAGCAGTTGCGAAATCGCTTACAGTTAAATACTGTATGCACGTACAGCTTAATAAGGATAACCTCGTGGCCACCTCTCCTGCTGCTCCTGACGCCTACGAACGCATGGGTATGCGCGTTCAGAAAATCATCAATTCCCCTACCGCACAAAAAGCCAAAGCCGCACTGATTTTCCGTTTGCCGGATGAGCCGATGGATGACTGGGAGCGTTTGCTCGAGGAAATCGACGAGAACGACAACGTTACCCTCGCCTATCGCGATGACGGTGGCGTGCAGATTTTTTGGGTTGTGCCGAAGGAAGATTGATTCAATGAGTGTCCGCTGTGTTGCTTTGCTGTTGTTATTTTTTGCCGTGGGCGCCCAGGCTGGCGCCCCACGCACCTTTTCGGAAGCCAAGAAAGCGGCGTGGAAACTATACGCACCGCAGTCCACGGAGTTTTACTGCGGCTGCAAGTACACCGGCAACAAGGTCGATCTGAAAGCTTGCGGTTACGTGCCGCGCAAGAACGCCAAGCGTGCATCGAGAATCGAATGGGAGCACATCGTGCCGGCCTGGCAGATCGGTCACCAGCGACAATGCTGGCAGCAAGGCGGACGCAAGAATTGCACACGCTACGACCTGGTTTATCAAAAGGCCGAAGCTGATTTACACAATCTGGTGCCGAGCATTGGAGAGGTAAACGGTGACCGCAGCAACTTCAGCTATGGCTGGTTGCCGGTACAGTCCGGCCAGTACGGATCCTGCCTGACCCAGGTCGATTTCAAGGCGAAGAAGGTCATGCCCCGCCCTTCGATTCGCGGCATGATCGCCCGCACCTATTTTTATATGAGCAAACAATACGGACTGCGATTGTCGAAGCAGGATCGGCAGTTGTACGAGGCGTGGGACAAGACTTACCCGGTGCAGGACTGGGAGCGTCAGCGCAACCAGAGCGTGGCGTGCGTGATGGGGCGCGGCAATGAATTCGTCGGCTCGGTAAATCTGAAAGCCTGCGGCTGATCGTAGCGCGAACAAAAAAGGCCTCGAGCGTTATGCTCGAGGCCTTTTTCATGTCCGGCGTTTTACCTGGGTTGAAAGCGCTTCGCTTATGGCGTGAGCGGATGCTCAATCACCACCGATTCAATATTTTGTTTCTTGGCTTTTACCAACGCTGCATCCACCTGCACCTTGCGCGCCTCGGCCTCGGCCTGAGAGTTGAACGGACCGATCAGGATTCGTGTTTTACCGCTGCCATCCTTGACGACCGTCGGAACGAAAGCGTGCTCGATCAACCAGCCGCTCAGGTCACTGACGGCCTGAGGCGTTTCGCCACGCACTTCAAGATCCCACTGTGGCGCGGCAGCCGCCGGCGCAGTTGCAACCTTCGTCTCGGGCTTCGGCGCATCTACATTTTTGCCTTCACCGCAGCCTGCCAATGCCAGTGCCGCTACCAGCCAAACCAATTTGCGCACAACGCTGTCCTCGGAATTCGTAAAGCGGCGATCTTATCATTCATAAATACTTCGCGAGCCCCGCAAAATGGGCACAAAACAACGAGAATGATGATTGCAGCCTCTGTATAGTTACGCCCTGGGAATTAATGCCGCATCTGCGCGTCAGAAAGAGGCACCCAAACCGTGAGACTTCGCACTAATCTATAGATACCACCGACCTCTGCACTGTCTGAATCAGGTGCCCTACAAAGCAATCAAGGAGAAGACCATGCTGATACTCACCCGCAAAGTCGGTGAAAGCATAAACATTGGTGATGACATCACGATCACCATCCTCGGAGTCAGCGGCCAACAGGTTCGCATCGGCATCAACGCTCCGAAAAACGTGGCAGTGCACCGTGAAGAAATTTACCAACGCATCCAGGCTGGCCTGACCGCTCCGGACAAGCCGCAAACACCCTGAGCCACACTGCATCACGTAGCCAGTCCCTTTGCCGCCGCGCAAGACTGGCTAAAGATTCACGCGCCGTTTAGCCATCCGCATTTACCCCCGCTGGGCACGGCGCCTGAAGCATGCTGACTGTCTTGATTTGCCCCCTCTAACTCCCTTGCGCCGATATTACCTTTCACCCCTGGAGCTGGCTGTCGGACGTTTCCGATACAGAGCGGAGAATTTCGCCCTCTAAGCGAATATCACCCCACGAGCCATGCCTGTGGCCGCGACCATCATCAAAACCAGAAGCAGCGCTTCAACGTGACTGATTCGCGCGTACAACCTCGCCCGTCCGGTATCAAGCGCTGCACCGCGCGAGGATGCGATGCGCCATTTGATCAGGGTGATCATCGGTGCAAGCTCCATGAGAAGGATCAGCACAAACAGCGTCATCTTCAGATGAAACAGCGGCTGATGCAGGTAATAGTCAGAGCCCTTCTCGTAACCGCCAAACGCACGCATCCCGCCCGTGACCAGCAGTGTCAAAGCCGCAAGTCCCCACAGGTTATCCGCGAGCAGAACCCGCTTGACGTGTTCATTACCCGCCGCGAGCTGGCTGAAGGCTCTGCCGCGCGTCAGCACCGCCCAGACAGCCAGGGCAAACGCGAATAGATGAACAGCCGCAAGAACCCACTGACTCAGCATCGACGCACTCCCTTACAAAGAGTTGAATATCGGCCAGTCAGTAGTAGACGAAAAAGCGGGGCCTCGCCTGGAGGTCAGGGAGGGACAGGAGCCAAATGCCAAATCGCAGGCAAAAAAAATCCCAAGCAGCTGATGGAAGCTTGGGATTTAAAAATGCATAAACCGTGGTGGTGAACGCGGGATGGATGTTACTTAAATTCACAATCACCAACAAGGTTTTTTCGATAGCCGGTTGCAGGAAAAAAGCTGTAAGCCTTTAAATATGCAGGCGTTTTTCCACGACGGATCGGAAGCGGAGCGCACCAGAATGGCGCTTGATCGTTTTGCGGAAACACTAATGAGTGCAGAACTGAACAAAGCGGGGCGAAAATTACCAGGAAGAAGCGTTACGCAAATCCCAGACAACAAAAAAGGGCCCACCTTTCGGTGAGCCCTTCCAGACCGCCCAGCAGAGCGGATTTTGTTTGGTAGGCGCGATTGGACTCGAACCAACGACCCCCACCATGTCAAGGTGGTGCTCTAACCAACTGAGCTACGTGCCTGCTGTGAGGCGGCATTCTACGGAATTTCGGAGGGGTGTCAACACCTTTTTTTCACCTAACCCTATGAATATGCAAAATATTTAATTTCAGCTTAGCAACGAAGACTTTCCGGTGGCTGGCGGAGGTTTTTCAACTCGGGTAGGATCGACGCACTCGTAAAATATATTAAACAGAGGCGGCAGGATGGCGAACACCCAATACCCAGAGTCTTATTACGCCGCGTCGGCCAATGCCGTACCGCCACGTCCTGTGCTGCAGGATGATGTGGAGACGGACGTCTGTGTGATCGGTGCCGGGTATACCGGGCTGTCTTCCGCCTTGTTCCTGCTGGAGAACGGTTTTCGCGTAACTGTACTGGAAGCCGCCAAGGTCGGTTTCGGTGCCTCGGGGCGCAATGGTGGGCAGATCGTCAACAGCTACAGCCGCGACATTGATGTCATCGAGCGCACCGTCGGTCCCAGGCAAGCGCAACTGCTCGGTGAAATGGCCTTTGAAGGCGGCCGGATCATTCGCGAGCGCGTGGCGAAATACAACATCCAGTGCGACCTGAAGGACGGCGGTGTGTTCGCTGCCCTCTCCGCCAAACAGATGGGTCACCTTGAATCGCAGAAACGCCTGTGGGAACGCTTCGGACACACGCAGCTGGAGCTGATGGACCAACGCCGCATCCGCGAAGTCGTCGGTTGCGATCAATACGTTGGTGGCATGCTCGATATGAGTGGCGGCCACATCCATCCGCTGAATCTGGCGCTCGGTGAAGCGGCGGCGGTCGAGTCTCTCGGCGGCACCATCTACGAGCAATCTCCCGCCGTGCGCATCGAGCGCGGCGCCAATCCGGTTGTGCATACGCCGCAAGGCAAGGTCAGGGCCAGGTTCATCATCGTTGCCGGCAATGCCTACCTCGGTAATCTGGTGCCGGAACTGGCGGCCAAATCAATGCCATGTGGCACTCAGGTGATCACCACCGAGCCTTTGGGCGATGAGCTGGCGAAGGCGCTTTTGCCGCAGGATTACTGCGTGGAGGACTGCAACTATCTCCTCGACTACTATCGCCTGACCGCCGACAAGCGCTTGATCTTCGGCGGCGGCGTGGTTTATGGCGCTCGCGATCCGGCGAACATCGAGGCGATCATTCGCCCGAAGATGCTCAAGGCTTTCCCTCAACTCAAGAACGTCAAGATCGATTACGCCTGGACCGGCAACTTCCTGCTGACCCTGTCCCGCCTGCCGCAGGTCGGACGCTTGGGCAACAACATCTATTACTCGCAGGGTTGCAGCGGTCACGGTGTCACCTACACGCACTTAGCGGGCAAGGTCCTCGCCGAAGCGTTGCGCGGTCAGGCCGAGCGTTTCGATGCCTTTGCCGACCTGCCGCACTACCCTTTCCCCGGCGGGCAACTGCTGCGCACACCGTTTGCCGCGCTGGGCGCGTGGTACTACGGGCTGCGCGATAAATTCGGGATGTAAAAAAGGGCCGCGTAGTGCGGCCCTTTTCATTTACACACGGAACTCAGAGCTGATCCCGAGCAATTCCGCTGCGAATCCTCAGGATATCCGCGAGCACCGCCAAAGCGATTTCCGCCGGCGTCTTGCTGCCGAGGTTCAGGCCGATCGGCGCGTGAATCCGCGCCAGCTCCACCTCCCCCAGACCGCCAATGCGGCGTAAGCGCTCGAAGCGTTTCTGCGATGTTTGCAGAGACCCCATTACACCGATGTAGAACGCCTCGGTGCGCACCGCTTCCATCATCGCCAGATCGTCGATACGCGGATCGTGGGTGAGCGCCACCACCGCGGTGTCGCGATGACAGCCACCGTCGGCAATGAACACCGAAGGCAACTGCCGACGGATCTCCACGCCATTGAGCACCACACCTTCAAGCACTTCATCGCGCGGATCGCAGAGAATCACTTCGAAGCCGAGCCCTACCGCGAACTCGGCACAGGCCTGCGCCACACTGGAATAGCCAGCGAGCAACAAGCGCTGTGCTGCGCCGATACGAATGCGCACCCGGTCGATCTCACGCTCGATCCGCGCGCCCTGCTCACGGTCAGCAAACAGAGTACGCGCACCGCTGGTCAGATCGACTTCGCGAAGCAGACGACGCTGCCCCAGCAGCGCCGATTCCAGTTCACGCAGATGCGCCTGCACCTCGCAGTCGGCGTCAAGTTTCTCTACCAACACATCGAGAATGCCACCACAAGGCAGGCTGACCCGCGATCGTGGATCGTTGCCTTCGCCGTAGCGCACGACGCTGACCGCCTCGAGAAACGCACCTTCGGCGACGCGGTCAAGGAAATCCTCCTCGACGCAACCGCCCGACAGCGAGCCGATCCACTGCCCGCCGTCGTTCACCGCCAGCAGCGAACCCGGCGCGCGCGGTGCCGAGCCGTAAGTGCTCAGCACCGTGCACAGCCAGATCCGCTGCCCGGCCACCGACCATTCCAGCGCCCGGCGCACCACTTGCAGATCGAGATGCTGCATATCAGTGGGCCTTGTGCTCGACGCTCGGCGCGTCGGCTTGCAGCTTCTGCACTTCACTTACTGCCAGCTCAGCGCTCTGGCCGCCCCAGCCTTGACGCAGGTAGTTGAGCAGATCGGTCAATTGCTCAGGACTGAGCTTTTCAGCAAAACCCGGCATCGGCTGCATGTGCTCGAACCCGGAGAACTTCTGTTCGCCAATGCCATCTTCGATCACTCGCAACAGGTTACGCGGATCGTCCAGACGCAACGTGGTGTTACCGCGCATGGCCACTGCGATGTGCGGCTTGCCTTCACCGCCAGCGGCGTGACAACCGGCGCAGACGTTGAGGTATTCCTGACGGCCGCGCTGGGCACTCAGGCTGAGCTTGTCCAGCGGTACTTCGACGAGCTCTTTGGCTGCCGGCGGTTGTTCGCCAAGCAGGAACGTCGCCATTGCCGCCAGATCAGCATCGCTCAAACCCTGAGTGCTGTTGTGAAACACCGGGAACATTTCGTTGAACATCGTTCCTTGCGCGCTCATGCCGTGCTTGAGAAACGTGCTCAGATCCTGCTGATTCCAACCGCGCGCGGCCAGGTCAGTGGCCAACAGGCTCGGCGCCAGATAACCATTGAGGATGCCTCCGGTAATGCGCTTGTCCATTTGCATCGCGCCGGGCAGGCCGCGTGGCGTGTGACATTCACCGCAATGTCCGAGGACGTCGACCATATATTGGCCGCGCTTCCACGCCTCATTCTTGCCTACGGCGGGCTCAAGCTTGACGTCTTTGCCATAGAGCATGTTCCAGCCGGTCAGGCCCAGACGCACGTTGAACGGAAAGCTCAGGCTGGTTACCGGTGCTGCGCGTTCGATCGGCGCGATGGTTTTCAGATACGCGTGAATCGCATCGGAATCGGCGCGCGGCATCAGGTGGTACGAGGTGTACGGCATCGCTGGATAGAGATTGGCGCCGTCGCGACGCTTGCCTTCGGTCAAGGCAGCGAAGAACTCGTCATCGCTGTACAGGCCGATGCCGTGATCTTTGCTCGGGGTGATGTTGGTGCCGTAGATCGTGCCGAATGGCGAAACGATCGGCAGGCCGCCGGCATAGGGCGCGCCACCCGGTGCGGTGTGGCACGCCATGCAATCGGCGGCGCGAGCGAGGTATTCGCCGCGCTTGACCTGATCGTCGGCGTGGGCAAAAAACGCTGGTGCAGCGACGCCAACCGCTAGGGCCAAGCGGGTCAGTAAACGCTTCATGCTCAACCCTCCTTGACCAGGCCGAGATCGCTCAGCACGTTGCGCGTGGCATTGTAATAACGCACGTACCCGGTGCAGCGGCAGACGTGGTGGCCAAGACTGTCCTCGATCACCTGTTCAAGCTGACTTTTGACGATCGGCTGACGTTGCAGCTTCTCGACCAGCACGGTCGCGGCATTGACGAAGCCCGGCGCGCAGTAGCTGCACTGGAAGGCGAACTCGTCGACGAAGCGCTGCTGGATCGGGTTCAGCTCAGTGACCTGGCCCTGCTCGTCGCGTTTGGCGTGGCCTTCGATCGTACGGACTTTTTTGCCCTCGAAGTAATGCGCACCGGTGATGCAGGTGCGCACTTCTTCGCTGGTGCCGTCGGGGTTATCGACGATCACCACGCAGGCGTGGCAGATGCCCTGGCCGCAGCCCAGACGCGAGCCGGTGAGGTTTTTGTATTCGTGCAGGTAGTCGATCATCGGCAGGTCATCAGGGATGTCCACCGGACCGACGGATTGACCATTGAGGGTCAGTTGAAGCGGACGGTTAGCCATTGAGGGCCTCCTTGATGCGCGCAGCGGTGATAGGCAGGTCACGAACACGTTTACCGATGGCATGCGCCACGGCGTTACCGATGGCACCGACGATCGGGATCATCACCACTTCGGCGATGCCTTTGGACGGATCGCTCGGCGACAGCGGCGGCAGGATCTCCGCGGTCTGCTTCCACACCGCAACGTGACGTGCCATCGGCAGACGGTAACGGTTGAAGTTCCAGTCACCCTCCCCCGGACCGCCTTCATACAACGGCATCTCTTCCATCAGCGCATGACCAATACCCATGGCGATGCCACCTTCGAGCTGGCCCTTGACCAATTCTTCCACCAGCACGCGGCCGCACTCGATCCACGAATGGTGATTGAGCACTTCGACTTCCGCCGAGCCTTTGTTGACCTTCAGCTCGACCAGAGTGGCGACCGGGCTGTAATAGGTCACGGCGGCGTTGTTCAACTGCACCACCGGGTAATTGACGTTCTGCCGATCGAGCAGGTGGAAGCCAGCGCTGTTCATTTGCGCCTTCTTCGCTTGCGGCGCGCCATCACCATACTTCACCGCCAGACCGTCGAGCGGCAGGCGCTCGCGCACGCCGTCGATGCTGTACTCGGCCTCGGCCCAGCTCCAGCGGTTGAAACCATGCACCGTGGCGCCCGTCACCAGACCGCGTTCGTGGGCGCGTTTGGCCAGTTCCTCGAAGCTCAGCGGCTGCATGCCGTTGGCGGTCAGCTTGCCGTCGACCCAATGCGCATCTTCCCGGCGCACTACGTAAGGGTTGGCCTGGCCGCCGTACGGACCCTGGCGCCAGATCTCCAGTGCCGCCGGCCATAAACCGTGGTTGAACAGCACGCGCGCCGCTTCCCGGGTTGCATGGCTGAAGTAATAGGCGGAGTTGGTCGCCGACGACGCTGAGGCCAGCTTGCCGACCCAGCGCGGGTTGCGCAGCAAATTGTCCTGCTCGGCCTGGCTCATGATGTACGGGTTGCCGCTGGTGATCAGCTGCATTTCCTGCCATTCGGTTTCGCCGGTCTTCACATCGTGCGCCGGGCTGCCGAGGAAATCGGCGACGACCAAGGCTTGCGAAGTGGACATGCCGGTGCCGATTTCGATACCGATGTGGCGCAGGGTGATGCGCCCGTCCGCGGTGAATTCGATGCTGGCCATCGGCGCTTCGGAGCCGGTGCCGAAGTCTTTCTGGCAGATGGCGAAACCGACGCCGTACCAGTTATCCGGGTCTGCCGCTTCACGTTGCTGCTTGATCGTGTCGCGGTTTTTCCAGACCTCGTGCACCGAGGCCTTGTCGAGAATTTCGTGCAGGCGCAACGCACCGGCCGGAATCGCGCCCTGAGTGTTTTTCATGCCGGAACGCAACGCATTTTTGCGGCGCAAATCGATCGCATCGACACCCAGACGATTGGCAATCTCGTCGACCATCATTTCGGTCGCCGCCATGCTTTGCAGGGTGCCGTAACCACGCATCGAACCTGCCTCTACTGCCCGCGAGTGATACGCGGTGACTTGCAGATCGTTCTGCGGCATGTAGTAGATCGACTGCGCTGCGGTGGCGCCCACTGCTGCCACAGATGGGCTGTAGTTGACCCGGCCACCGCCGTCGACGCTCATCTCGGCGCGGAAAATCTTGAAGGTGTAGTCGTTCTTGTCCACGGCCAACTGGTAGCGGATGTCGAACGGGTGACGCTTGATGCCGCTCTGGAACTGCTCGTAGCGGTCGTTGGCCAGACGCACCGGCACACCGCCGCCGTAAAGCGCGGCCAAGGCTGCGTAGTAGACAAAAATGTTGTGGTCTTTGGAGCCATAGCCAACGGTATAGCCTGGGTGCATGTTCAGATTGGCAAGGCCAAACCGCGACGGCCCGATCATCTTCGCGGTCTCGGTCGCAACTTCCAGAGGGCACTGCGTCGCCACGACGAAATGCAGGGTTTTGGTTTTCGGGTCGTACCAGCCGTTGCCGTTATCCGGCTCGAGTGCGGCCGGTTCGATCGACGGCGTTTTGTAGCGCTCATCGAACACCAGCCAGTTGTCTGGCGGCGTGTCGATCTCCTGCTTCATGCGGTCGGCGTAGAACAGCCCGCGCTCGGTGAGGTTGCCGTGCAGGTTCGGCGAGGCATTCCACACCGGACGGCGGTTCTTCAGCATCGGGAACAGGATCGAATCCTTCAGGCTGGCGAATTCGTCTTCGTCCGCCGAGGTCGCACCGCCGACGCGCACGTAGCGGAAGCTGCCGTAGGGATCGCCTTCGTAGAACGGCACTTTGGCGCCGTAACGAATCGCTTTGTCATTGAATTTCAGTTGGTTCTTGGCCTGACGAAAACGCTCGAAATCGTTCCAGATCAGGATGGCCACCGGGTGACCGATGAACATCGGCACTTTGCCTTCGGGAAGCAATGGATCGGGAGCGTGCTCTTCGGGGAAGACGATGCCGTCCTTGTCCAGATCGGCAGCGGTGACGATGCGATCCGGCTGCAGCTCGGCGCCGAGCCACGACAGGTCGTAGCCTGCATAGATGCGGTCGGCCTTGATGGTTTTCAGCAGCATCGCGTGGCCCTGTTGCTCAGGCCAGCCGGGCATGTCCTTGGCACGGATGTCACGGGCGAAGACTTTGCTGCCGCAGACCTTGGACAGGGCGTCGTTGCGTTGCCGCGCCTTGCCATTGTTGCCGAGCCATTTCTCGGACGGCACGGTGACGCTGTTTTCCATCAAGGCAGCCAGCGCCTGACTGCTGAGCGGCGTAAGCGTAACGCTCACACCCGCCACCAGCCCGCCCTGGAGGAACGAGCGCCGGGATATTTCACGGTTGGACATGGATCATCCTCTGGGCGGTTATAGGTCCGCCCTTGTGGTTATCTACTGGGGATCTCGAGTCGTGCAGAAGCTCTTTCTGGCGAAGCAAAGAGCTGTGTTGACAGTGCAAAGCTGACCGAAAGGTTAACTTTAAAGGTTTCCGCGCCCGCAGCAAACAACCAGTTACAAAAACCTGACTAAATAATCAAAAAAATCAATGCGACGTGGGATCGCAGCAATTTGGTTTGGAATCAAATCCTTGTAGGAGTGAGCCTGCTCGCGATGGCGGTGTGTCAGTTGCGGATACCGGCGACTGGAATATAGCTATCGCGAGCAGGCTCACTCCTACAGAAGGATTTGTGCAGGAGTTCGAGAGGGGAATAGCCAAATTTCAGACACAAAAAACCCCGGTCTTTCGACCAGGGTCTTTGCTATCGATCCGATTCAGCCTGTGGCTGGTTTCGGCGCTTCAAGGCGTTCAGTGGTCCTTGAGGCAGATATGGCGCAGCGGACGGGACTCGAACCCGCGACCCCCGGCGTGACAGGCCGGTATTCTAACCGACTGAACTACCGCTGCGTATCGCTTTGAGCTTGCGCTCAAGTAACTCGTGTTGATCGCAGGCTTCGGTGCCTGGCAATCGCGAATCAGATAAATCTGACTCGTAAAATATGGCGCAGCGGACGGGACTCGAACCCGCGACCCCCGGCGTGACAGGCCGGTATTCTAACCGACTGAACTACCGCTGCGCGTCGGTGCAGGCACTTTCAGCCTACTCTCTTGCTTGCGCAAGCTTCTCGGGAGTGGTGGGTGATGACGGGATCGAACCGCCGACATTCTGCTTGTAAGGCAGACGCTCTCCCAGCTGAGCTAATCACCCGTTTGCATCTCCGAGGCCGCGAAATTTACGCAGGTGGCGAAGCTAAGTCAATAGCAGGATTGGAGTTTTTCTGAAAAAGACAAAATTGCTTCATTCCTGAAGAAGCCATCGACCCATAGACCGCATTCGCGAGCAGGCTCGCTCCCACAGGACGCGGCTTCGCTTGTTATTCGCTGTAGATCATCTTTTTCGTCATACCGCCATCGACGACGAATTCCTGCCCGGTAACGAAGCCGGCATTGCGCGACAGCAGCCAAGCGACCATCGCCGCCACGTCCTCGACGGTTCCCACCCTGCCCGCCGGATGCTGAGCATGATCGGCGTCGGCCAATGGTTCGGCGCGACGCACCGAGGGATCACGCGCATCGATCCAGCCCGGGCTGACAGCATTCACACGAATTTCCGGCCCGAGGCTGATTGCCAGCGCATGGGTCAGCGCCAGCAACCCGCCCTTGCTTGCAGCGTAAGCCTCGGTATCCGGTTCCGACTGCGCGGCGCGGGTCGAGGCCAGATTGACGATCGAACCGTTGTGCGCACGCAGATAGGGCGCACAGTGCTTGGCGAGCAACATCGGCCCGCTCAGGTTCACCGCCAGCACCCGATTCCAATAGGCAAGATCAAGGCTTTCCAGGGTGATGTTGTGCGGATCGGCCACCGCTGCGTTGCAGACCAGCGCATCCAGGCGACCGAATTGCCCCAGCACCTCGGCCACGCCCAGTGCGACCTGATTTTCGTCTGCGACGTCCATGGCGATGAACCAGGCGTTCTCGCCGAGCACCTTCGCCACTTTCGAACCACGCGCCCGATCGAGATCGGTCAGCACCACCTGCCAGCCTTCGCTGATCAGCCAGGCGGCGATGCCCAGACCGATCCCGCGTGCAGCGCCGGTGACCAGCGCCACGCGGCCATGGGTACTGGCCGCCGGTGTGGACAACTCGATCACAATGCCGCCAGACCGCGCGCCAGATCAGCTTGCAGGTCAGCCACATCCTCCAGACCGACCGCGACGCGGATAAGGCTGTCGCGAATGCCTGCTGCTTCACGCTCCTGGGGCGCCAGACGGCCGTGGGAGGTGGTGCTCGGATGGGTGATAGTGGTTTTGCTGTCGCCGAGGTTGGCAGTGATCGAAATCAACCGCGTGGCATCGATAAAGCGCCAGGCGCCCTCTTTCCCGCCCTTGACCTCGAAGCTGACCACGGCACCGAAGCCCTTCTGCTGGCGCTGAGCCAACTCGTGCTGTGGATGGCTCTTGAGACCGGCGTAATGGACTTTCTCGATGCCGTCCTGCTGCTCCAGCCATTCGGCCAGCGCCTGGGCGTTGGCGCAGTGAGCTTTCATGCGCAGGTTCAGCGTCTCGAGCCCCTTGAGGAAGATCCACGCGTTGAACGGGCTGAGGGTCGGCCCGGCGGTCCGCAGGAAACCGACCACTTCCTTCATCTGTTCGCCGCGACCGGCGACAACGCCGCCCATGCAACGGCCCTGACCGTCGATGAACTTGGTCGCCGAGTGCACGACAATGTCCGCGCCGAGCTTCAGCGGCTGTTGCAGCGCCGGGGTGCAGAAGCAATTGTCGACCACCAGTTGCGCGCCCTTGGCATGGGCGATTTCTGCCAGCGCGGCGATATCCACCAGCTCGGCCAACGGGTTGGACGGCGACTCGACGAAAAGCAGTCTGGTGTTCAGCTTGATCGCCGCATCCCAAGCCGACAGATCGGCCAGCGGCACGTAATCAACTTCGACGCCGAAGCGCTTGAAATACTTTTCGAACAGACTGATGGTCGAGCCGAACACACTGCGCGACACCAGCACATGATCGCCAGCACTGCACAGACTCATCACCACCGCCATGATCGCGGCCATGCCGGTTGCCGTGGCGACGGCTTGCTCGGCGCCTTCCAGCGCGGCGATGCGCTCTTCGAACGCGCGCACGGTCGGGTTGGTGTAACGCGAATAAACGTTGCCCGGCACTTCGCCGGCAAACCGCGCCGCCGCATCGGCAGCGGTGCGGAACACGTAGCTGGAGGTGAAGAACATCGGATCACCGTGCTCGCCTTCCGGCGTGCGGTGCTGACCGGCACGGACGGCCAGGGTATCGAACGCTACGCCTTCGAGGTCGCTGTCCAGCCGACCGGCATCCCATTCCTGACTCATGCTGTCTCTCCTTGCTGTGTTCTCGAAAAAATGTCAGATACAAAACCGGCCCCTCAGGGCCGGTGGAAACTCAGTTGTTGTACAGATCGATGATCGCACTGACTGCCTGGGTCTTGACCTTCGAGGCATCGTTGCGCGCCTGTTCGATCTTGTCCAGGTAAGCCTCGTCGACATCACCGGTCACGTACTTGCCATCGAATACCGCGCAATCGAAGTTTTCGATCTTGATCTTGCCGCCGCCGACCGCTTCGATCAAGTCAGGCAAGTCCTGATAGATCAGCCAGTCGGCGCCGATGAGATCAGCCACGTCCTGGGTCGAACGGTTGTGCGCGATCAGTTCGTGAGCGCTCGGCATATCGATACCGTAGACGTTCGGGAAGCGCACCGCGGGTGCCGCCGAGCAGAAATAGACGTTCTTCGCACCGGCTTCGCGAGCCATCTGGATGATCTGCTTGCAGGTGGTGCCGCGTACGATCGAGTCGTCGACCAGCATCACGTTCTTGCCGCGGAACTCCAGCTCGATGGCATTGAGCTTCTGGCGTACCGATTTCTTGCGCGCAGCCTGGCCGGGCATGATGAAGGTACGACCGATGTAACGGTTCTTGACGAAGCCTTCGCGGAACTTCACGCCCAGGTGATTGGCCAGTTCCAGCGCCGCGGTACGGCTGGTATCGGGAATCGGGATCACCACGTCGATGTCGTGCTCAGGACGCTCGCGCAGGATCTTTTCGGCGAGTTTCTCGCCCATGCGCAGACGCGCCTTGTACACCGATACGCCGTCGATGATCGAGTCCGGACGCGCCAGGTAGACGTGTTCGAAAATGCACGGGGTCAGCGACGGATTGGTCGCGCACTGACGGGTGTGCAGTTTGCCGTCTTCGGTGATGTACACCGCTTCGCCCGGTGCGAGGTCGCGGATCAGGGTAAAACCGAGCACGTCCAGCGAAACGCTTTCCGAGGCAATCATGTACTCCACGCCTTCGTCAGTGTGACGCTGGCCGAACACGATTGGACGAATGCCGTGCGGGTCGCGGAAACCGACGATGCCGTAACCGGTGATCATCGCCACAACGGCGTAACCGCCAACGCAACGATTGTGCACGTCGGTCACGGCGGCGAACACGTCTTCTTCGGTCGGCTGCAGCTTGCCGCGCTGGGCCAGCTCGTGGGCGAACACGTTGAGCAGCACTTCCGAGTCGGAACTGGTGTTGACGTGACGCAGATCGGATTCGTAGATCTCTTTGGCCAACTGTTCAACGTTGGTCAGGTTACCGTTGTGCGCCAGGGTGATGCCGTACGGCGAGTTGACGTAGAACGGCTGGGCTTCGGCCGACGTCGAGCTGCCGGCAGTCGGGTAACGGACGTGGCCGATACCCATGTGGCCGACCAGACGCTGCATGTGACGCTGCTGGAACACGTCACGCACCAGGCCATTATCCTTGCGCAGGAACAACCGGCCATCATGGCTGGTCACGATACCGGCAGCGTCCTGGCCGCGGTGCTGGAGCACGGTTAGCGCGTCATACAGCGCCTGATTGACGTTCGACTTACCGACGATACCGACGATGCCACACATGCGACGCAACCCCTACTTAATGGATCTGAACTGAACAACACTCACTGAGGCGTTTTCGCCGTCGGCAAGAGCTGCTCCTTGAACGGAATCTCAGCGGGTACGCTGATTCCGCTGGCAAGCCACTGACTGCTCCACCCCAATATCAGGTTCTTGGACCAGTCGGCGACCAATAGAAACTTGGGCACGAGCTGTGATTCTTTCCACCACCCGTCCTGCTGTACCGGCCCCAGGCTCAACAGCCCGACCGCCACGACCACCAGCAACACGCCACGCGCTGCACCGAAGGCCATGCCGAGGAATCGATCGGTTCCGGACAACCCGGTGACGCGAACCAACTCGCCGATAAGATAATTGATCATTGCGCCCACGATCAGTGTGGCGACAAACATGATGGCACAGCCCGCGATCACGCGAGCCGATGGGGTTTCGATGTATCCGGCGAGGTACTCGGACAGTGAGCCACCAAACATCCAGGCAACCGCTCCTGCGATGATCCAGGTCAGCAGCGATAAAGCTTCTTTTACGAAGCCGCGGCTCAGACTGATCAAAGCGGAGATGGCGATGATTGCAACGATCGCCCAGTCAACCCAGGTAAATGGCACAGTGCAGCCTACAGACGGATAAGGCGGCGCATTTTAGCAGAGCGCATGGCTGTCGGTAAGCTGCGATTGTCAGTGGTTTTCAATCGAGGTGATAGATTTCAGCCACGTTCAGGCTGAAAACGGACAACGAAGCCTTTGAGGTTCTGCTGGCGACTCAGCAGATCGCGCAAGCGATCGGCTTCGGCACGCTCGATCAGCGGACCGACGAACACCCGGTTCTTGCCATCAGCCGAACGGATATAGGCGTTGTAGCCCTGGCTGCGCAGGTTTTTCTGCAGGCTTTCGGCGCTGGCGCGGCTCGACAGACTGGCCAGCTGCACCGACCAGCTCACCGACAGACCGTTGGCATCGACGCGGCTCTGCGTGGTATCGGGCTTGCTCGTTGCCGAGGTGATCGGCTGGGCCGGCGCCGGGATCGGCTTGGCCACCGGTGGCGGCGTTGCCGGGCGGGCAATCTGCGCAGGGATGGTCGGTGCTGGCGCAGCCGGGGCTGCCGGAGCAGCCGGGGCGGCTTCTTCAGCGACTTCTTCGTCCGTCGGCACCGGCTCTTGCGGCAGGGCTTGCGGTTCAGGCACGGCGACCGGATCCATTTGCACTTGCGGCATCGTCGGAGCTTGCGGCGCCGCCGGGGCCTCGACCGTCACCTGATGCTGCTCGTCCTGGCGGGAAAACAGCATCGGCAGGAAGATCACCGCCAGCGCCACCAGCACCAGCGCGCCAACCATGCGCTGCTTGTACGCTTTATCCAGCAAAGCCATTTGCCGCTTCCTCCGTGGAGCGCCGGGCCAGCCATTCAAGGGCCTCGGCGACACAATAAAATGATCCGAACAACAGAATCTCGTCATCACTGGTCGCTACCGCGCACTGGCCTTCCAGAGCAGCGGCGACGCTGTCGTAGGACGCGACCGCAGCGCCAAGGTTCTGCAGCGCTGCCTGCAACTCTGCGACCGGGCGCGCGCGTGGCGAATCCAGCGGCGCGACAGCCCAATGCGCGACACTAGCATTCAATTCGCCAACAACACCATCGAGATCCTTGTCACCCAGCAGGCCGAACACCGCCAGGCGCTTGCCAACCGGCGGCCGTGCGGCCAGACGCCGCGCAAGGTATTCGGCGGCATGCGGGTTGTGACCGACGTCCAGCAACAGATTCAGACGCTTGCCATTCCACTCGAATGAACGACGATCAAGGCGTCCGACCACGCGCGTCGCCTGCAATGCAGCGACAATCTGTTCGGCATTCCATGGCAACCCCGTCAGCAGATAGGCTTGCAGCGCCAGCGCGGCGTTTTCCATCGGCAGATCGAGCAGTGGCAAGTCGCGCAGTTCGACCGCTTGGCCCTGTGCATCGGTACCGCGCCACTGCCAATGCTGCTCGGTGATGCCGAGATCGAAATCGCGTCCACGCAGGAAAAACGGGCAAGCCAGCTCGCGGGCTTTATCCAGAAGTGGTTGCGGGGGATTCAGATCGCCACACAGGGCCGGTTTCCCTTGCCGGAAGATGCCGGCCTTTTCGAAAGCCACGGATTCGCGGGTATCGCCCAGATAATCGGCGTGATCGACGCCAATGCTGGTGACCAGTGCGATATCGGCATCGACTACATTGACGGTATCCAGACGTCCGCCCAGCCCCACCTCAAGCACCACAGCGTCAAGCGCGGACTGCTGGAACAGCCAGAACGCCGCCAGGGTACCCATTTCAAAGTAAGTCAGGGAAGTCTCGCCGCGGCCCGCCTCGACTGCAGCAAAGGCTTCGCACAGCTGGGCGTCAGTGGCTTCGACGCCGTTGAGCTGCACCCGCTCGTTGTAACGCAGCAGGTGCGGAGAATTGTAGACCCCAACACTCAGGCCCTGCGCGCGCAGCAACGAAGCCACGAACGCACAGGTCGAACCTTTGCCGTTGGTGCCGGTGACCGTAATCACCCGAGGTGCAGGCTGGCCCAGCCCCATGCGGGACGCGACCTGTTGCGAACGCTCCAGGCCCATGTCGATGGCCGACGGATGCAACTGCTCGAGGTAGGCGAGCCATTCACCAAGGGTGCGCTGGGTCATACGTTGGCAGGCACCGGCGGCACCACGATCGGCTCGATCGGCGCGGCAACGAACTTCGGCGTCGGCTTGCCGGTCATCTGCGCCAGCAGGTTACCCAGACGCGGGCGCAGCTCCTGACGGTGAATGATCATGTCGATCGCGCCGTGCTCCAGCAGGAATTCGCTGCGCTGGAAGCCTTCCGGCAGTTTCTCGCGCACGGTCTGCTCGATCACACGCGGGCCGGCGAAGCCGATCAGGGCCTTCGGCTCGCCAACGATGACATCGCCGAGCATCGCCAGACTGGCAGAAACACCGCCGTAGACCGGGTCGGTCAATACGGAGATGAACGGAATGCCTTCTTCACGCAGACGCGCCAGCACGGCCGAAGTCTTGGCCATCTGCATCAGCGAGATCAGCGCTTCCTGCATGCGCGCGCCACCGGAAGCGGCGAAGCAGATCATCGGGCAGCGGTTTTCCAGGGCGTAGTTGGCAGCGCGGACGAAGCGCTCACCGACGATGGCACCCATGGAACCGCCCATGAAGTTGAATTCGAATGCCGAAACCACCACCGGCATGCCCAGCAAGGTACCGCTGACCGAGATCAGCGCGTCTTTTTCGCCGGTCTGCTTTTGCGCGGCAACCAGGCGATCCTTGTACTTCTTGCCGTCGCGGAATTTCAGGCGGTCAACCGGCTCCAGATCGGCGCCCAGTTCGTTGCGGCCTTCCGGATCGAGAAAAATGTCGATACGCGCACGTGCGCCGATGCGCATGTGATGGTTGCACTTGGGGCAAACGTCCAGGGTCTTTTCCAGCTCTGGACGGTACAACACCGCCTCGCAGGACGGGCATTTGTGCCACAGACCTTCAGGCACCGAGCTCTTCTTGACCTCCGAGCGCATGATCGAAGGGATCAGTTTGTCTACTAACCAGTTGCTCATGCTTTCTTTCTCCAGTACCGGCGGCCCGAACGCTCTGGTTCGCAGCCCCGCGTATGCCCTTGAGCTAAATTCATGTGTGTGGCGATGATTGGGGAACGGTCGCGGTCAGCGCGAAACATGACTCGCATACGATTCAGCAACCCTCAGCCGCGCCTGCTTTGTGCAAGTGCATTGATGGACGGCGGCAGACTGCCAGCCGTCACATCGACGATGTATTGCCGCGCACCGCGTTTATGAATGCGCGAATCTTGTGGTGATCCTTGATGCCTTTGCTCGCCTCTACCCCGCCGCTGACATCCACCGCGTAGGGCTTGACCCGTGCCACCGCGTCGGCAACGTTCTCCGGTGTCAGGCCACCGGCCAGAATCAGCGGTTTGCTCAGGCGTGGCGGAATCAGTGACCAGTCAAACGCCTCGCCGGTTCCACCGGGCACCCCTTCGACATAGGTGTCGAGCAGCACGCCACTGGCGCCGGGAAAGGCATCGCAGGCAGCAGCAATGTCATCACCCGCCTTGACCCGCAGCGCTTTGATGTACGGACGATGCCAGCCTTCGCACTCCTGCGCGCTTTCGTCGCCATGGAACTGCAGCAGATCCAGCGGCACCGCATCGAGGATTTCTCCGAGCTCGCAACGGCTGGCATTGACGAACAGCCCCACGGTGGTAACGAACGGCGGCAGTGCCTGGATGATCGCCCGCGCCTGTTGCACGTTCACCGCCCGCGGACTCTTGGCGTAAAACACCAGGCCGATCGCGTCGGCACCGGCTTCGACGGCGGCCAGCGCATCTTCGATGCGGGTAATGCCGCAGATCTTGCTGCGAACGGCTGACATGTCAGGAAAACCTCAAGGCAAAATCCGAAAACGTCCCGGATGGTAACAAAAGCGTTCGAGGGCGTCAGCCGTCAAGTTCGGAGAAACCCGTAAGGAAATGTGGACCGATAAAGCGCTCGGGCAACGGAAATTCGTCGTGATACTCGACCTGCACCAGATACAACCCGTAGGGATGCGCCGTGACCCCGCCGGAGCGACGCTCGCGACTTTCCAGCACTTCCTTCATCCACTCCACCGGACGCTCACCGGCACCGATGGTCATCAGCACACCGGCAATATTGCGCACCATGTGGTGCAGGAACGCGTTGGCACGAATATCGAGCACGATCATCTTGCCGTGACGGGTTACGCGCAGGTGATGCATCTTCTTGATCGGCGACTTGGCCTGGCACTGACCAGCCCGGAACGCGCTGAAATCGTGGGTACCAATCAGGTACTGCGCGGCCTCGGCCATGCGTTCTACGTCGAGCGGACGGTGGTTCCAGGTGATTTCTTCGTTGAGGTGCGCCGGGCGAATCTGATCGTTGTAGATCACATAGCGATAACGCCGGGCGATGGCTTTGAAGCGGGCGTGAAAATGCGCGGGCATGACCCTCGCCCAACTGACGCTGATATCGTGGGGCAGATTGATGTTGGCGCCCATGACCCAGGCTTTCAGCGAGCGATCAACCTGAGTGTCGAAGTGCACTACCTGGCCGCAGGCATGCACGCCAGCGTCGGTACGCCCGGCGCATTGCAGTGACACCGGCGAATCGGCGACTTTCGACAAGGCTTTTTCAAGCTCTTCCTGCACCGTCGCCACGCCGGTCAACTGCCGCTGCCAGCCGCTGTAGCGCGAGCCTTTGTACTCAACGCCCAGCGCGACGCGGTAAAAGCCGTCGGGCGCCATTTCGGCGACCGGGTTATCTATGTTTGCCAAGGTGGGACAGCCTGCTGATTTGCAAAGGCGGGCATTATAAGGCGGCGGGCCGGGGATGCCAGAGTTCTCTGTCGCCAGTTCGGCCCCAATCGCGAGCAGGCTCACTCCTACAAGGGGTACGCATTTCAACTGTAGGAGTGAGCCTGCTCGCGATAGCGATTTTCTGAACACCGCAGAAACGGGCACAAACAAAAACGGCAGCCTCACCGGGCTGCCGTTTTTGTTTGTTGCTGAACTCAGACCAGGTTGGAAAGCATTTCCTTGGCCTCGCCCCGCTGCTTCTCGTCACCCTCGGTCAACACTTCGTTGAGGATGTCGCGCGCACCGTCGGCATCGCCCATGTCGATGTAAGCCTGGGCCAGATCGAGTTTGGTCGCCGCTTCGTCGGTACCGGCGAGGAAGTCGAAATCATCTTCGCCCAGGTCATCACCCAGCGCTGCGTCCGCTTCGGTAAAGGTCGGTTCGGCCATGCTTTGCGACAGGCGATCGAGCTCGGCATTGACGTCGTCCAGTTCGGCCGCGAACGCATCCGGCTCGGCTGCTGGATTGGTGTCCATTTCGTCGGCCAGTGAGAGGTCGAAATCGGCTGGCAACTCCAGATCATCCTGCGGCACCTCAGCCACTGCCGGCGTCTCGACCGCAGGCAAATCTTTCACGCCCTCGTCCAGATCCAGCAGGAAGTCATCTTCAGCCAAAGTGGCCGGCGATGGTTCGGCGCCTAGATCCATGTCCAGATCGAAGTCCGACAGATCGTCGAGATTGTCTTTCATCTCGGTCTGCTCTTGCAGCACCGAGGCGAAGCTCAGATCGTCTTCAGCCGGGAACTCATCCAGCTCGACCGGCGCTTCTGGCTCAACCACTGGTGCAGGGTCGACCGGAGTGATGTTGTCGAGATCATCCAGGCTCAAATCGAACGCCGTGTCAAGATCGTCAGTCGCAGGCTCAGGCGCTTGCGGCTCGTCCTGCAACAGATCCTTGACGTATTGCGCGTCCAGTTCGGCAGCAACGGCGGCCGCCGCCAGCCCACCGGCAGCTACCACGGCCATGGCCGGGAAGCGGCTTTTCAGTGCTTCGACCTTGGCGAAGTTATCGCCATTGGCCACCAGTTGACGCTCTTGCGCGACGAACGCATCGCGGTCGCCCTGCTGACCGTAGACTTCCATCAGTTTCAGGCGCAGATCGCTGCGTTCCGGCTCGAGGCTGACACCCTCTTCCAGCAGCGCGGCGGCCTGATTCAGGCGACCGGCATTGATGTGCGATTGCGCCTTGTCGAGCACGTCATCCGAGCGCTCGCCGGCCGGGGCCACCAGAGGCGCGGCGATCGGCGCAGCCATCACCACCGGAGTGACAACCGGTGCGGGCGTTGGCGCAGGTGCCGGAGCAGGCGTGTTGAGCTTGACGCTCGCCGCGGGAGTTTCCAGGCCAGAGAAGCTGCTTTCCGGCAAATCATGCTCGGCGGAAAACTCTTGTTCTTCAGCCAGGGCGCGGGCCATGCGCAGATGCTTTTCAGCTTCCTGCTGGGCTTTGCGACGGCGCGCCAGCAGCAACAACAGAAGCAGCAGAACCACCGCACCGCCGCCGATCAGGCCGAGCAGGATCGGATTGGTCAGCAGGTCGTTGAAGGCCTTGTCATCGTCAGCAGCAGCCGGTGTGGTTTCGACCACCGGTTCTACAACCGGCTCCACTGGCGTTTCCGCTGGCGGCGCAATCGCCGACTCCGGGGTGGGCGAAGTCGCTGCGGCGTCCGCCGGGGTCGCCGGCGGAGTCGCGGCCAGTTCGGCGGTAATCGCCGGCACCGGCGGCACAGCACCGTTGGCGCCAGCCGCTGCGCCCGGCGCGACACCGGTGCCATCAGCCTGCATCTTCGCCAATTGATTGTTCTTCAGCTCAATCAGCTTCTGCAGCTTGTCCAGCTGACTTTGCAGATCAGCCATGCGGCTTTTCAGTTCCTCGTTGTCACGACGGGTCGTGTCGAGGTTTTCCTGAGTGATCGCCAGTTTGTTGCTCAGCGCCTTGGCATCACCTGCCGGGCCTTTCGCGCCGGGCTTGGCGTTTTCCGCCGAGACCAGGCTCAGGTTGTCCTGGGTATTGGGCGCAGCCCCCGTGTTGCCACGGCCGCGATTGGTTGCGTCGAGTTGCTGCTGACCGGTGCCTGGCTTGGCCACGTAACGACGGCCCTGACGCCAGGCTTCGTTCTGCGCCGCCACTTCAGCGATGGCCGCAGACTGTGGCAGCGCCGTGCTTTGTACCGAGTCCGGCAGACGCAGCACCTGACCGGTTTTCAGACGGTTGATGTTGCCGTCGATAAAGGCATTCGGATTGAGTGCCTGAATCGCCAGCATGGTCTGCTGCACCGAGCCGCCATTGCGCGCCTTCGCGGCGATTTCCCACAGGGTGTCGCGCGGTGTGGTGGTGTATTGATTGCGATGGGTGGCGCCAGTGGTTGGTGCGGTGATGGTCTGCGACGGCGCCGGTTGCGCGGCAGCGTCAGCGGTCTGCGGCGAGAACTTCGACGGATCCAGCAGCACGCTGTAATCACGCAGCAAGCGGCCATTGGGCCACATCACTTGCACGAGGAACTTCACCATCGGTTCCGACAACGGTTGGCTCGAGGTGACGCGCAACACGCTTTTGCCGTTGGCGTTGAGCACCGGGGTGAAGGTCAGATCATTGAGAAACGCCTGGCGGTCGACGCCGGCCTTGGCGAAATCTTCGGGTGAAGCCAGGCTCGGCACCACCTCGGCGGCGGTGAGATCCTTGACGTCGAGCAGCTCGATTTCAGCCACCAACGGCTGGTTCAGGGTCGACTTCAGGGTCAGCTCCCCGAGCCCGAGGGCATGCGCCATACCGGAGGACAGCGCCGAGGCGGCCGCTATTGCTAACACCAGTTTGCGAACTTGAACCATAGCCTCATCCTTTGTTTGAACGTTCCTCGGCCAGCGAGAAGCTTTTGAATACCGCTGCCGTAAGGCATTGCGCGCGACGACGGAAGTCGCCGCGCGCGATCATTTCTGTGCTGCCCCGGAAAGTCCCGGAGAGTGACTCGTCATCGATCGCTTCGGGCAAGCATAGCGCGCACCTAGAATCAGTCGACAAATTGTTGCCAAGTATCTTTTACAGCAGGTCTTTTATCAACAACTCAGCCAGTTGCACGGCATTGAGCGCCGCGCCTTTGCGTACGTTATCTGACGTCAGCCAAAGATTTAGTTCCGCCGGGTCGTCGACGCCGCTGCGCACGCGCCCGACATAGACCACGTCCTGCCCCACTGCATCGCCGACAGCGGTCGGATAATCGCCGGCATCAACCAGCTCGATGCCCGGCGCAGCTTCGAGCGCTGCGTTGACCTTTTCCAGGTCAACAGCACTTGCTGACTGCAAGGTCACGCTAAAGCTATCGCCAAAAAACACCGGGGCTTGAACGCAAGTGGCAGAAATCTTCAATAAAGGTTTCGCCAGTACCTGCCGCAGCTCACGTACCAGGCGTTTTTCCAGCAGCGTATGGCCCTGCGCATCCGGCGTGCCGACCTGGGCCAGCAGGTTGAACGCCATCTGCCGATCAAAGAACGTCGGCTCCAGCGGACGCATGTTCAGCAGTTCGGCGGTCTGCCGCGCGAGTTCGGTGACCGCCTCACGACCTTGCGCAGAAACCGCCAGATTGGCGGTGACGTTGACGTACTGCAGGTCGATCAGATCGAGCAGCGGCGCCAACACCACCGCAAGGGTCGTGGCCGACGGACTTGGGCTGCTGACCTGGAACGGGCTTTTCAGACTGGCGAGGACTTCGGCATTCGCCTCCGGCACCACCTGCGGCGCCTGATCCGCCGGCAAGGCGCCGGACAGGTCGATCAACGAGCAACCGGCGGCATGGGCGCGCGCCGCGTAGCTCAGGGACACCGCAGCGCCGGCGGCGAAGAACACCAGTCTGACCTTGCTGAAATCGAACTCGTCGACCTCACGCACGCGCACGTTCTTGTTGCGGAACAGCACCGAACTGCCAGCCGATTCACTGCTGGCCAACAGGTGCAGGTTGCCGACCGGAAAGTCGCGCTCTTCGAGAATCTGTACGAGGGTTTCGCCGACAGTACCGGTGGCGCCGATAACGGCGATATCGAAAGTCTGGGTCATGGAGCTACCTCTGGCAAAACGGGGGGAGCGGCACTTTACCGGCTGACTGCCATGCAGGCAATTCGGGGGTGCCTGTAACGCCTTCTTCGCGAGCAGGCTCGCTCCCACAGGGAGAATGCATTTCAAAGGTGGGAGCGAGCCTGCTCGCGAAGATGCCAGGCAAGGCACCGCATCTTCAGGCATAAAAAAACCCGCACTTCTTGCAAGGCGCGGGCTCTTTCATCGCCTCAAGCGATCAACGCTCCAGCAGAATCCGCAGCATGCGGCGCAGCGGTTCAGCCGCGCCCCACAGCAGCTGGTCGCCGACGGTGAAGGCACCAACGAATTGCGAACCCATGTTCAGCTTGCGCAGACGGCCGACCGGGACGTTCAGGGTGCCGGTGACCTTGGTCGGGCTCAGCTCCTGCATGCTGATCTCGCGCTGGTTCGGCACCAGTTTGACCCAAGGGTTGTGCTGGCTGATCAGCCCTTCGATGTCGGCGATCGGCACGTCTTTGTTCAGCTTGATGGTCAATGCCTGGCTATGGCAGCGCATGGCACCGATGCGCACGCAGATGCCGTCGACCGGGATCGGGCTCTTGAAGCGACCGAGGATCTTGTTGGTCTCGGCCTGGGCCTTCCATTCTTCGCGGCTCTGGCCGTTCGGCAGTTCCTTGTCGATCCACGGGATCAGGCTGCCGGCCAGCGGTACGCCGAAGTTTTCCGTCGGGTACGCATCACTGCGCATGGCTTCGGCCACGCGACGGTCGATGTCGAGAATCGCGCTGGCCGGGTCGGCCAGTTGATCGGCAACAGCGGCATGGGTCGCGCCCATCTGCTTGATCAGTTCACGCATGTTCTGCGCGCCGGCACCGGAGGCCGCCTGATAGGTCATGGCGCTCATCCACTCGACCAGACCGGCTTCGAACAGACCGCCCAGGCCCATCAGCATCAGGCTGACGGTGCAGTTGCCGCCGATGTAGTTCTTGGTACCCGCGTCCAGCTGCTGGTCAATGACCTTGCGGTTGACCGGGTCAAGAATGATCACCGCGTCATCGTTCATGCGCAGGCTCGACGCCGCGTCGATCCAGTAGCCCTGCCAGCCGGCTTCGCGCAGCTTGGGGAATACTTCGCTGGTGTAGTCGCCGCCCTGGCAGGTCAGGATCACGTCGAGGGTCTTCAGCTCGTCAATGCTGTAAGCGTCCTTGAGCGGAGCAATGTCCTTGCCCACGGACGGGCCTTGGCCACCGACATTGGACGTGGTGAAAAACACCGGCTCGATAAGATCGAAATCCTGCTCTTCCAGCATCCGCTGCATGAGCACGGAACCGACCATCCCGCGCCAACCGATCAGACCTACACGTTTCATCGCAACTACACCTTCTTGAAAAGTGGGCCGCTGCTTTGTATTGAATTTCGCAGCGGGCCCGAGAGATTACAGATTCCGCAGCGCGGCGACTACTGCGTCGCCCATTTCCTGCGTACCGACTTTGGTACAACCGGCGGAATGAATGTCGCCGGTGCGCAAGCCCTGATCGAGCACGACGCTGACGGCTTTTTCGATGGCATCGGCAGCATCGTGCAGATTGAAGCTGTAACGCAGCATCATCGACACCGACAGGATCGTCGCCAGCGGGTTGGCAATGCCCTTACCGGCAATGTCCGGGGCCGAACCGTGGCACGGCTCGTACATGCCCTTGTTGTTGGAATCCAGCGAAGCCGACGGCAGCATGCCGATCGAGCCGGTGAGCATCGACGCTTCGTCGGAGAGGATGTCGCCGAACAGGTTGTCGGTGACGATCACGTCGAACTGCTTCGGCGCACGCACCAGTTGCATGGCGGCGTTGTCGACGTACATGTGGCTCAGTTCGACTTCCGGGTAATCCTTTGCAACCTGCTCTACCACTTCACGCCACAACTGGCTGGACGCCAGGACGTTGGCCTTGTCCACCGAGCAGAGCTTCTTGCCGCGGACCATGGCCATATCGAAACCGACACGGGCGATGCGGCGGATTTCGCTTTCGCTGTACGGCAGCGTGTCGTAGGACTGACGCTCACCGTTGTCCAGCGTACGGGTGCCACGCGGCGCGCCGAAGTAGATGCCGCCGGTCAGCTCACGGACGATGAGAATGTCCAGGCCGGCGACGATTTCCGGCTTCAGGCTCGACGCGTCGGCCAGTTGCGGATACAGGATCGCCGGGCGCAGGTTGCCGAACAGACCCAGTTGCGCACGGATTTTCAGCAGACCGCGCTCGGGGCGGATGTCACGCTCGATGGTGTCCCATTTCGGGCCACCGACCGCGCCCAGCAGCACCGCATCGGCAGCACGGGCGCGATCGAGGGTTTCGTCGGCCAGCGGCACGCCGTGCTTGTCGATGGCCGCGCCACCGATGACGTCGTGGCTCAGCTCGAAGCCCAGGCTGTACTTGTCATTGGCCAGTTCCAGCACCTTGACCGCTTCGGCCATGATTTCCGGACCAATACCGTCACCCGGGAGAATCAGAATCTGCTTGCTCATGCTTTCCTCGTGTCTTCAAGCGGTGCGCCACTGAACGGCGCGCCCGGAAAAATGCTTATCGCTCAGCCATCAGTACGATCACATCGGTACTGAACGAGCCGTCGGCATCAATTTCAAAATATTCACGCACTTCGCTGCCCATCGACTGCTGCAACTGGCGAATCGCCGCGCGCAGCACTTCAGGCGTGCGCATGCGCTCGACCCAGCTGTTGTACTCCAGACGCAGGCGCTGGCGCGAGGTGCTGCGCACATGCAGACCGGCCTCGCTGACCTGGCGCAGCCACTCGGCAGCGGAGTAGTCGCGGACATGACTGGTATCGCGCAGTACTTCAACGCTTTGCAGGTAAGTGTCGAACAAGGGACTGCCCGGTGACAACACATCGACGAACGCCGCCACCCCGCCCGGCTTGAGCACCCGGCGCACCTCGCGCAGGGCCAGACCGAGGTCGCTCCAGTGATGCGCCGAATAGCGGCTGAACACAAAATCGAACTCGCCCTCGGCGAACGGCAAGCGCTCGGCAGCGCCATTGACCGTGACGATATTGCTCAAGCCGCGATCGACGGCAGCGCCGGCAACCACATCAAGCATTTGCTGCGACAGGTCGTAAGCCACAACCTCCTTGACCAGCGGTGCGACATGAAAACTGACATGCCCGGCGCCACAACCCAGATCCAGCACCCGTGCCGCGCCCTGCCCGGCCAGCTCGGCCTGCAGCAGTGCGAATTCACTGCCTTGGGCGTGAACGGCGCTGCTCAGGTAAGCGGCGGCCTGTTCGCCGAATTGTGTCTGGACGACCTCGGAGTGCTGGGTGGTGCTGGTCATGGGGACATCCTGTTCAATTTTGTGTTGCTTTGGAGGGCCCCATCGCGAGCAGGCTCACTCCTACAGGGGAACGCATTTCAAATGTAGGAGTGAGCCTGCTCGCGATAGCGCCATTCGCCATACGCAAATCAGGCGTCGCGAAACAACCACGGCTGGCTAACCCGATGCTTCGCCTCGAACGTCGCAATCGCATCGCCGTCCTGCAGGGTCAGGCCGATATCGTCCAGACCATTGAGCAGGCAGTGCTTGCGAAACGCGTCGATCTCGAAGCTGTAGATTTTGCCATCCGGGCGGGTCACGGTCTGCGCTTGCAGATCGATTTGCAATTGATAACCCGGCTCGGCTTCAACCTGCTTAAACAGTTCATCAACTTCTGCATCGCTGAGGATGATCGGCAGCAGGCCGTTCTTGAAACTGTTGTTGAAGAAGATGTCGGCATAACTGGGCGCGATGATGCTGCGAAAACCATACTCTTCCAGCGCCCAGGGCGCGTGTTCACGACTCGAACCGCAGCCGAAGTTCTCGCGGGCGAGCAGCACGCTGGCCCCCTGATAACGCTCGGCGTTGAGGACGAAATCCTTGTTCAACGGGCGCTTGGAGTTGTCCTGATACGGCTGGCCAACATCCAGATAACGCCACTCGTCGAACAGGTTCGGACCAAAACCGGTGCGCTTGATCGACTTCAAGAACTGCTTGGGAATGATCTGATCGGTATCGACGTTGGCACGATCCAGAGGCGCGACAAGACCAGTGTGCTGAGTAAATGCCTTCATCTTTACTGTGCTCCTTGGATCAATTCACGAACGTCGATGAAACGGCCGTTCACCGCTGCTGCCGCCGCCATGGCCGGGCTGACGAGGTGGGTACGGCCACCGGCGCCCTGACGGCCTTCGAAGTTGCGGTTGGAAGTCGAGGCGCAATGCTCGCCGGATTCCAAACGGTCCGGGTTCATCGCCAGGCACATCGAGCAACCCGGCTCGCGCCATTCGAAACCGGCTTCGAGGAAAATCCGGTCGAGGCCTTCGGCTTCGGCCTGCGCCTTGACCAGACCCGAGCCCGGCACGACGATCGCCTGCTTGATGGTCGAGGCGACCTTGCGGCCCTTGGCGATCACCGCAGCGGCGCGCAAGTCTTCGATGCGCGAGTTGGTGCAGGAACCGATGAACACGCGATCAAGCTGAATGTCGGTGATCGCCTGATTGGCGGTCAAACCCATGTATTTCAGGGCGCGGACGATTGAGTCGCGCTTGACCAGATCCATTTCCTTCGCCGGGTCCGGCACGTTCTGATCAACAGCCAAAACCATTTCCGGGGAAGTGCCCCAGCTGACTTGCGGCTTGATCTGCGCGGCGTCCAGCTCGACCACGGTGTCGAATTTGGCATCGGCGTCCGAGACCAGATCTTTCCAGGCTTCGACGGCCATGTCCCACTGCTCGCCCTTCGGCGCGAATGGACGACCTTTGACGTAATCGATGGTCTTCTGATCCGCCGCCACCAGGCCGACACGGGCGCCGGCTTCGATGGACATGTTACAGATGGTCATGCGGCCTTCGACGGACAGATCACGGATCGCGCTGCCGGCAAATTCGATGGCATGGCCGTTACCGCCGGCGGTGCCGATCTTGCCGATCACGGCGAGGACGATGTCCTTGGCGGTCACGCCGAACGGCAGTTGGCCTTCGACGCGCACCAGCATGTTTTTCATTTTCTTCGCCACCAGGCATTGCGTGGCGAGCACGTGCTCGACCTCGGAAGTGCCGATGCCGTGGGCCAATGCACCGAATGCGCCATGGGTCGAGGTGTGCGAGTCGCCGCAGACCACGGTCATGCCCGGCAAGGTCGCGCCCTGCTCCGGGCTGATGACGTGGACGATGCCCTGGCGCACGTCGTTCATCTTGAACTCGACAATGCCGTATTCATCGCAGTTGTCGTCGAGGGTCTGCACCTGCAAACGCGAGACCTGGTCGGCAATGGCTTCGATGCCGCCCTTGCGCTCCGGGGTGGTCGGTACGTTGTGGTCCGGGGTGGCGATGTTGGCATCGATGCGCCAAGGCTTGCGCCCGGCCAGACGCAGGCCCTCGAAGGCTTGCGGCGAAGTCACTTCGTGAATGATGTGACGATCGATATAGATCAGCGCCGAGCCATCGTCGCGCTGCTTGACCAAATGCGAATCCCAGAGCTTGTCGTAGAGCGTTTTGCCGGCCATCAGACGGTTCCTCATCAGCTTGTTTCTATGCCCTGGGCTTATCAATAACCCTTTGGCTTGTGAGGCCGATCCTATGGGGTTAGATTAAATAACTCAAATTCATATTTTTTATGCTTTGGATAACCAACTGGAATGCGACATGGACTTGGCTAACCTCAATGCATTTATTGCCATCGCCGAGACCGGCAGCTTCTCCGGCGCGGGCGAACGCCTGCACCTGACCCAACCGGCGATCAGCAAGCGCATCGCCGGGCTTGAGCAGCAATTAAAGGTGCGCCTGTTCGATCGCCTGGGACGTGAAGTCGGCCTGACCGAGGCTGGCCGCGCCCTGCTGCCACGGGCCTATCAGATTCTCAATGTGCTCGACGACACCCGCCGCGCCCTGACCAACCTGACCGGGGAAGTCAGCGGTCGCCTGACCCTGGCCACCAGTCACCACATCGGCCTGCACCGCTTGCCTCCTCTATTAAGGGAGTTCACTCGCCGCTACCCACAGGTTGCGCTGGATATTCAGTTCCTGGATTCGGAAGTGGCCTACGAGGAAATTCTCCACGGCCGCGCGGAACTGGCGGTCATCACCCTGGCGCCGGAGCCGCACACCCTGGTCAAAGCCACGCCGGTGTGGGACGACCCGCTGGATTTCGTCGTGGCCCCGGAGCACTCGCTGATCAACAACGGCGCCGTCAGCCTGGCGGACATTGCCGGCCATCCGGCGGTTTTCCCCGGCGGCAATACGTTTACCCATCACATCGTCCAGCGTTTGTTCGAAGCCCAGGGCCTGACGCCGAACATCGCCATGAGCACCAACTACCTGGAAACCATCAAGATGATGGTCTCCATCGGCCTGGCCTGGAGCGTGCTGCCGCGCACCATGCTCGACGAGCAAGTGGCAAGCATCGCATTGCCGGGCATACAGCTCACTCGCCAGCTAGGCTATATCTTGCACACCGAACGGACGCTATCGAATGCAGCAAGAGCCTTCATGGCCCTGCTGGATGCACAAATCGATCGGCCAGGGACTCCGGCCTGACTTGTGCTAATCCTATAGAGCCGCCCCCTGTGCCTAACGCCACTCAGCTCAAGGCCCGCTGACAATGCCGAAATCTGTTGACCGAATTCCGCCGATGCCGCGAATCCAGGCTGTTGATCCGCGCCATTCCGAGCAGAGCTGGGAAAGCGCGCCGCAATTGCTCGCCGCGCTCAACGGCGCGCGGCTCGGTGCCTGGTATTGGGACATCGAGCGTGGGCAGATCAGCTGGTCGCGGGGCACTCAGGCATTGTTCGGGTTTGATCCACGGCAGCCATTACCCGCCGATCTGGAATACCTCGACCTGTTGCCGCCGGAAGACCGCGCGAAAACCGTGCGCGCCTTCCACGCGGTGATCGCCGGCGCCCCGCTGGAACAGGCGATGCATCACCGCATTCGCTGGCCCGACGGCAGTCTGCATTGGCTGGAAATCAGCGGCAGCCTGTTGCCGGACAAGAACGGCCGGCCCCGAATGATCGGGGTGATTCGCGAAATCACCCACCAACGCCAACGCGAGCAGGCCCTGAGCAGCTCCGAGAAACGTTTCGCTACACTTTTCCATCTGTGCCCGAACATGGTTCTGCTGACCCGTCAGGAGGACGGTCTGATCAGTGAGGCCAATCAGTATTTCGAAAGTCTGTTCGGCTGGCCGGTGCAAAGCGCCATCGGCCGCACCACGCTGGAACTGGGCTTGTGGGTGCATCCCGAGCAACGTGCCGAACTGGTGAAAAAAACCAAGGCCAAGGGCGAACTGATCAGCATGGAAGTGCAGTTCCGCGCCAGCAACGGCCAGGTCCACGACGGCATCCTCAGCGCGCAGAAGGTCGAGCTCGAAGGCCAGCCCTATCTGCTCAGCACGTTCCTCGACACCACTGAACGCAAAGCCGCCGAACTGGCCTTGAAGGACAGCCAGGAACGCCTCGACCTGGCGCTGGACTCGGCGCAACTCGGCACCTGGGACTGGCACATCCCCAGCGGCATGCTCTACGGCTCGGCGCGCGCCGCGCAATTGCACGGGCTGGAGCCGATTCCATTCCATGAATCATTCGAGGAGTTTTTCGAAGGGGTACCCGGTGAGGAACGCGACACCATGCGCGACGCCTACCGCAGTCTGCGCGAAGGCCCCGCCGGCAATTATCAACTGACCTATCGCGTGCAATTGCCCGACGGCAGCTCGCGCTATCTGGAAAGCCGCGCCCGCCTCTACCGCGACGACAACGGCGCGCCGCTGCGCATGGCCGGCACGCTGCTGGACATCACCGATCAGGTCGAGCGCGAACAGCGCCTGGTGGCTTCGGAAGAGAAATTCGCCACACTGTTTCAGGTCAGCCCTGATCCGATCTGCGTCACACGCCAGGAAACCGGGGAGTTCATCGAGATCAACTCCAGCTTCAGCCAGACCTTTGGCTGGAGCGCCGCCGACGTCATCGGCCACACTGCCGAAGAAATCGGCCTGTGGGACGCCTCGGCCAAAAGCCTGCAACGCATCGAACGGGTGATTCGCGAACAAGGCCTGAGCAACGTGGCGATTCTGGTTCAGCACAAGGACGGCCAGTCGCTGACCTGCGTGATTTCCAGCCGGCAGATCAGCGTCGGCGATCAGCCGTGCATCGTCACCACCCTGCGTGACATCACCCAACAACAGCGCTCGGAAGCGGCGCTGAAGGCCAGTGAAGAAAAGTTCGCCAAGGCATTTCACTCCAGCCCCGACGCCATCACCATCACCGAGCGCGACACCGGGCGTTATCTGGAGGTCAACGACGGCTTCTGTCGCCTCACCGGCTATCGCGCCGACGAAGTGGTGGGCAAAACCGTTTATCAAGTGGGGATCTGGGCCGAAGAGAAGCAGCGCTCGACCTTACTTGCCGAACTGCAGATCAAGGGTCGCGTGCATCATCAGGAAATGCTCGGGCGCAACAAGCGCGGCGAATTGCTCACGGTAGAGGTTTCGGTCGAACCGATCACCCTTAACGAAACCGCGTGCCTGCTGCTTACGGCGCGCGACGTCAGCCTGCTGAAGAACGCCGAAGCGCAGATCCGTCATTTGGCCTATCACGACCCGCTGACCAACCTGCCCAACCGCGCGCTGCTGATGGATCGCCTGAGTCAGCAGATCGCCCTGCTCAAGCGCCACAATCTGCGTGGCGCCTTGCTGTTTCTCGATCTCGATCATTTCAAGCACATCAACGATTCCCTCGGCCACCCGGTCGGCGACACCGTGCTGAAAATCATCACCGCACGGCTCGAAGCCAGCGTGCGCATGGAAGACACCGTGGCGCGCCTCGGTGGCGACGAATTCGTGGTGTTGCTCAGCGGCCTCGAAGGTTCGCGCAGTGAAGTCAGCGAGCAAGTGCGCGCGCTGGCCGACACCATTCGCGAACTGCTCTCGGAGCCGATGTTCCTCGACGGCCAACGCCTGCAAGTGACGCCGAGCATCGGCGTGGCATTGATTCCCGATCACGGCTCGACCCCGACCGACCTGCTCAAACGCGCCGACATTGCCCTGTACCGAGCCAAGGATTCCGGGCGTAACACCACGCAGATGTACCACAACACCATGCAGAAAGCGGCCAGCGAACGCCTGCGCATGGAGACCGACCTGCGTCTGGCGCTGTCCCGCGGCGAGTTCAACGTGCACTTCCAGCCGCAAGTCGATGCCCGCGACAACCGCATCATCGGCGCCGAAGCCCTGGTGCGCTGGAACCATCCCGAACTCGGCGCGCAATCGCCCACCGAGTTCATCAAGGTGCTGGAAGACAGCGGCCTGATCCTTGAAGTCGGCACCTGGATTCTCGATGAAGCCTGCAACGCCTTCAAACAACTGATCGCGCTGAAACTCGTCGACCCGTTCAACTTCAGCCTGTGCGTGAACATCAGCCCGCGGCAGTTCCGCCAGAACGATTTCGTCGAACGCATCGAACACAGCATGACCAGCCACGGCCTGCCGTGTTCGCTGCTGAAACTGGAAATCACCGAAGGCATCGTCATCCAGAATCTGGACGACACCATCAGCAAAATGCGCCGCTTGAAAAAACTTGGCGTGAGCTTCGCCATGGACGATTTCGGCACCGGTTATTCATCGCTGACGTACCTGAAACGCCTGCCGGTCGACACGCTGAAAATCGATCAGTCGTTCATCCGCGATGCGACCACCGACTCCAATGTCGCGGAGATCATTCGCGCAATTGTCGCGATGGCCCGCAGCCTCGAGCTGGAAGTCATTGCCGAAGGCGTGGAGACGTCGGCCCAACTGGCGTTTTTGCAGGGGCTGGACTGCCATTTGTATCAGGGCTATCTGCACAGCCGGCCGGTGGGGTTGGAGGATCTGAAAAAACTGCTCGAATAGCGGACACAAAAAAGGGCGCCATCACTAGCGCCCTTTTTGTTGCCCGACGTTATTGCAGGACAGGCTGTTGCGCTCCATTGATCGGGATGCGCTTGGCTTTCGCTTCTTCCGGGATCACACGGAGCAGGTCGATGCTCAACAGGCCGTTGCGCAGGGCAGCGTCCTTGATCTCGATGTGATCGGCCAGACGGAACGACAGCTTGAAGGCCCGCTGAGCGATGCCCTGGTGCAAGAACGTGACGTTCTCGTCGGTGTCGCGCTTGCCGCCACTGATAGTCAGCACACCCTTCTCGACTTGCAGGTCCAGGTCTTCTTCCTGGAAACCGGCGGCCGCAACGACGATGCGGTATTGGTCATCACCGTGTTTTTCGACGTTGTAGGGTGGGTAGCTGCTGCCTGGCTCGTTACGCAGCGCGGTTTCGAACAGGTCGTTGAAACGGTCGAAACCTACCGAGGAACGGAACAGTGGCGCGAGGGAAAATGCAGTACTCATGATTCAAATCTCCTGAAAACAATCAGCAAGGTTTTGTGTCTCCGCGACCCGAATTCGGCATCGCGTACCCCTTAGATAGGGACCGCTGTTTTGATTTCAAGAGATTATTTTCAGATTTTTTACGCGGCCTCGACGAGCGGCAATCCGAGCAAATGCGAGACGTGATCAGGCTCGGTTTCGCGGCGCAGAACGGTGAAAAGCTCGGCGGCTTCCGGGTAGTTGCGCGTCAGCATGGCCAGCCATTGCTTGAGGCGACCGGGCGATTGGCGCGCGGTCATCTGCGCTTTGGCCTGCAGCCAGAAGTCCTGAATCAGCGGCATCAGCTCGGCCCAGGTCATCTCGACGACTTCTTCGCCGGCGCGGGCGGCAGCGATCTGCCGGGCCAGATCCGGGCGGGAGACCAGACCACGACCGAGCATGATGTCTTCGACGCCACTGATTTCGCGGCAACGGCGCCAGTCTTCGACGCTCCAGATATCACCGTTGGCGAACACCGGCACTTTGACCACGTCTTGTACGCGCGGGATCCACTCCCAATGTGCCGGCGGTTTGTAGCCGTCCATTTTCGTCCGCGCATGTACGACGATGTGCTCCGCCCCGCCTTCGGCCAGCGCCGTGGCGCAGACCAGCGAACCGTCAGGACTGTCGAAACCCAGGCGCATTTTTGCCGTGACCGGGATGTGCGCCGGTACGGCACGACGCACGTGCTCGACGATCTGATTGAGCAGCTCCGGCTCTTTCAGCAGCACGGCACCGCCGCGGGATTTGTTGACGGTCTTGGCCGGGCAGCCGAAGTTGAGGTCGATCACTTCAGAACCGAGTTCGCAGGCCAGCGCGGCGTTTTCCGCCAGGCACACCGGATCGGAACCAAGCAACTGCACGCGCAGCGGCACGCCAGACGCGGTGCGGGCGCCGTTGAGCAGCTCGGGGCCGAACTTGTGGAAGTACGCCGGGGTGAGCAACTGGTCGTTGACCCGAATGAATTCGGTCACGCACCAATCGATGCCGCCAACGCGGGTCAGCACGTCGCGCAGGATGTCGTCGACCAACCCCTCCATGGGCGCCAGAGCAATTTGCATGGGGAAACACTACTTGAGGAAAAAACGTGCGGCAGTTTACTGGATTACGCGCAAAACCGCAGATCCCTTGTAGGAGTGAGCCTGCTCGCGATAGCGGTGTGCCAGGCGATGCATACGTGGCGGATACACCGCCATCGCGAGCAGGCTCACTCCTACAGGTTAGATTTGAGCAGATTCCGGGATATGGATCGCCGGGCCGTAACCTTCGATGAACTCGGCCGGCATCCGCTTGGGCTTGCCGGTCGACAGCTCGATGCAGACGAACGTGGTCTGCGCGCGCAACAGGGTGGCGTTGTCGCTGGGGCGTTTGAGCTGGAAATGCCGGGTCATTTTCAGGCGCTGATCCCAATCGACGATCCAGGTCGCCAGTTGCAGTTCATCACCCTCATAGGCCGCGGCCAGGTAATCGATTTCGTGGCGGACGACAGCCATCGCCCGATCCAGTCGCCGGTATTCGACCAGGTCCAGGCCGAGGCGCTGCGAGTGGCGCCAGGCGCAGCGTTCAAGCCAGGTCACGTACACGGCGTTATTGGCGTGCCCGAGCCCGTCAATGTCCTCGGCGCCTACTTGCAGATCAATGGTAAACGGCGTTGCCCGATCCCAGCCCATGCCCCACTCCCGGTCAAAGTTTTCAACCGGGGCAGTGTAACGGAGCTCAGGCCGATTGGCGCGCCTGAAGGCTGCGACCGGCGAGCAGTGATAACACGCCATCAATCACTCGAGGGTCGGCCAGCACCCGTTGATGACCACCACTCTCCAGGCGCAGCAGACGGCTGTCGAACCAGGCCTCGTGAATCAGTTGCGATTCCTTGACCGAGACGAAGTTATCGTCCTCGGCGTGCACGATCAGGCCGGGCATATCCAGTTGATAGTGGGCAACGTCAAGCGTTGCGGCGCGCATGCCGACGTCCTGCTCGACCTGACGAATGAACGCCGAGCGCGCACGCGGCGGCATGCCGACCATGCGCGCGAATCCGCGCAGTACGCCGAGAATGCGCGACGGTGCGGCGATGCTGACCAGGGTTTCGGTGCGCAACCCCAATTGCACAGCGAGCATCGCGCTGGCGCCACCCATGGAGTGACCGATCACCGCTTGCAGCGGCGGCAACTCGGCAGCGGCTTCAAGCATGGCGCGGGCGAACAGCACCACGTTGGCTTCGCGCCCGGGCGAACGACCATGGGCCGGGCCGTCGAGTGCGACGACGGTATAACCGGCGTCGACCAGCGCTTTGATCAGCGAAGCGAACTGCGTGGGCCGCCCTTCCCAACCATGCATGAGCAACACCGTAGGGCCTTGCCCCCAACGCAGCGCCGACAGGCCGAAGCGCAAAGTGATGCGCTCGGAACTCGCCAGCAGCGGCAGCTCCCAGTCCCGCAGCGGAAGCGCGCGGGGCGTCATGAACGCCAGGCGCATTTTGCTCGCCACCAGTTTCGGTGCAAACCAGCCCAAGGTACCGTTAACGCCACGAACCCACTTCAACGCGTTCATCGCACTCTCCTCAGGCTTGTTGCCTTCAGGTCAACGCACCGCCGACTTGGCAGCGCGCAGCAATCGATCGGATAACTCTCCCGGACCCAGCGCTCTTGCCAGAGCCAGACCACCTACCATCAGCGCGACATCGGCCAGGGCCTTGTCGGTGTCTTCAGGACTGGCAGCCAGTTGCGCCACCATCAGCTCCAGATGCTCGTTCAGCGCAATGCGGAACGATTCCGGCAAACGCCCCAGTTCGCCAATCGAGGCCGGAATCGGGCACGCCGCATCGCTGGAATCCCGGTGTTTGCGCGACAGGTAGAACGCAGCCACCAAGGCGCGACGTTCTTCGCCGGTCAGGTCGGCATCCATGTCGGCGATCAGATCGCGACGCCGGCCCAGCAGCTGCTTGAACGCTTCGAGCATCATTGCGTCCTTGCTTTCGAAGTGCGCATAGAAGCCACCGACGGTCAGGCCGGCTGCGCCCATCACTTCGCCCACGCTCGGGTCGGCCGGGCCACGCTGGATCAGTGCGGCGCTGGCAGCCTTGAGGATGCGTTCGCGGGTTTGAGCTTTTTTATCGTTCATCGTTGCCTCCGAATATTACGACTAGAATATTATTCGCATAATAATATTCCGCAAGTCATGAATATGACCGCTGGTCTGAAGCACAGTGTAAGGAAAATGGAGAGTTGGCCAAACGCCAGACAAACAAAAGGGCCATTCAATAATTGAATGACCCTTATAAAATCCCGCAGAGCGGGTAATCGTGGCGTCCCCTAGGGGACTCGAACCCCTGTTACCGCCGTGAAAGGGCGGTGTCCTAGGCCACTAGACGAAGGGGACACAAACCCTTCTATACAACTGATCAGTGCTGAGAGCTGATCGATTCAAGGCCGGTGTGGCCAGACCTTGAACTGTAAAATTGGTGGAGCTAAGCGGGATCGAACCGCTGACCTCCTGCATGCCATGCAGGCGCTCTCCCAGCTGAGCTATAGCCCCGGATTTTTCGCCTCGCGGCGGAGTGATCTCTTGCAACATCACTTCTGTAAAACTGGCGTCCCCTAGGGGACTCGAACCCCTGTTACCGCCGTGAAAGGGCGGTGTCCTAGGCCACTAGACGAAGGGGACGCAAACCCTTCTATACAACTGATCAACGCTGAGTGTTGATCGCTTCAAGGCCGGTGTGGCCAGACCTCGAAGTGTAAATTGGTGGAGCTAGACGGGATCGAACCGTCGACCTCTTGCATGCCATGCAAGCGCTCTCCCAGCTGAGCTATAGCCCCTCATCGCTGAGGACGGGGCGAATCTTAAGGGCGTATCGAAAGCCTGTCAAACTTATTTTTGAAAAATTTCAAAATTTTTTGTCGGGATAACAATCACTTACCGCCCTCCCCCGTAAATTCGGGAGAAACGCCGAAGGCAGGATCAAAAGATCGCAGCCTTCGGCAGCTCCTACAGAGAAGCAAAAGCAATCAAGCGATGGCGCCCAGAAGCTTTTCCCACTCTTTGTTTTCTTTCTTCGACACGCCACCCAGCAGGTCAATCGCCTGGCGCAAGCGGAAACGGGTCAGGTCCGGGCCAAGGATTTCCATCGCATCAAGCACCGACACCGAACTGGCCTGGCCGGTGATCGCGGCAAACATCAGCGGCATCGCGTCGCGCAGTTTCAATTCGAGGGATTCCACCACCGCCTGGATCGTCGCGGTGATGCTGTCCTTCTCCCACTGACGCAGGCTTTCCAGCTTCCACAGGATCAGCTGCATCAACTGGCGAACCTGATCGCCGGAGAGCTTTTTCGATTCAAACAGCTTGGCATCCGGGTTAACGCCGCCGGCAAAGAAGAATCCCGCCAGCGGTGCGACCTGGCTGAAGGTTTCGACGCGACCCTGGACGTGGGGCGCGATTTTCATCATGTATTCGGAATTGAACGCCCACTTCTGCACGCGGGCGGCAAACTCTTCCACCGGCAGATCGCGCAGCCACTGACCGTTGAGCCACGACAATTTCTCGATATCGAAGATCGGCCCGCCGAGGGAAACGCGCTTGAGATCGAAATTGTCGACCATTTCCTGCAGCGAGAACTTCTCGCGCTCGTCCGGCATCGACCAGCCCATGCGGCCGAGGTAGTTGAGCATGGCTTCGGGCATGAAGCCCATGCGCTCGTAGAACGTGACCGAGGTCGGGTTCTTGCGCTTGGACAGCTTGCTCTTGTCCGGGTTACGCAGCAGCGGCATGTAGCACAGCTCTGGTTGTTCCCAACCGAAGTATTCATAAAGCAGGATCAGTTTTGGCGCCGATGGCAGCCATTCTTCGCCACGCAGGACGTGGGTGATGCCCATCAGATGGTCATCGACGACGTTGGCGAGGAAGTACGTCGGCAGGCCATCGGTCTTCATCAGCACTTGCATGTCCATGCGATCCCACGGGATCTCGACGTCGCCACGGAGCATGTCCGGCACCACGCAGACGCCTTCGCTCGGCACTTTCATGCGGATCACGTGCGGTTCGCCAGCGGCCAGGCGCGCGGCGACTTCTTCTTTCGACAGCAGCAGTGCGCGGCCGTCGTAGCGCGGGGTTTCGCCGCGAGCCATTTGCTCGGCGCGCATCTGATCGAGTTCTTCAGCGGTGCAGAAGCACGGGAACGCATGGCCCATGTCGACCAGTTGCTGGCAGTACTTCTGATAGATATCGCCGCGCTCGCTCTGCCGGTATGGGCCGTGCGGGCCGCCGACATCCGGGCCTTCGCTCCAGTCGATGCCAAGCCAGCGCAGGGCGTCGAAGATCTGCTGTTCGGACTCGCGGGTCGAGCGCAACTGATCGGTGTCTTCGATGCGCAGGATGAATTCACCGCCGTGCTGCTTGGCAAAGCAGTAGTTGAACAATGCGATGTAAGCGGTACCTACGTGGGGGTCCCCGGTAGGCGATGGCGCGATGCGAGTGCGGACGGTGGTCATGGCATGTCTCGAAAAAATGAAGAGCAGAACAATCAAGCGGCGAATGGTAACAGGCGACACCGGCCCCGCTCCAGCGGGCAGGGTATTTAAGCCAGATGCCCCAAGGCCTTGCGATTGTGTGAAGGCCATTCGCGAGCAGGCTCGCTCCCACAGGGACAGGCAATTGCTCTGTGGGAGCGAGCCTGCTCGGGAAGAGGCCGGTCAGGCGATGACAATCAAACGGTGAGCAATCGTTCGCGCAGTTTGGCAATCTCGTCGCGCATCTGCGCCGCCGCTTCGAACTCCAGATCCCGTGCCAACTGATACATCTTCTCTTCCAGTGCGCGGATGCGTTTGGTGATTTCGCTGGGCGAGCGCAGTTCGGCTTCGTACTTGGCGTTCTCTTCGGCGGCCTTGGCCATGCCTTTGCGCTTCTTGCTGCGCGAGCCCGGTACCGTGGCGCCTTCCATGATGTCGGCGACGTCCTTGAACACGCCTTTCGGAGTAATGCCGTTTTCCAGGTTGAAGGCGATCTGCCTCTCACGACGGCGCTCGGTCTCGCCAATCGCCCGTTCCATCGACCCGGTCATGCGATCAGCGTAGAGAATCGCCCGGCCATTGAGGTTACGCGCCGCGCGGCCGATGGTCTGGATCAGTGAGCGCTCGGAACGCAGGAAGCCTTCCTTGTCGGCATCGAGAATCGCTACCAGCGACACTTCCGGCATGTCGAGGCCTTCACGTAGCAGGTTGATGCCGACCAGCACATCGAACACGCCAAGGCGCAAATCGCGGATGATCTCGACGCGTTCGACAGTGTCGATGTCCGAGTGCAGGTAACGCACGCGCACGCCGTGGTCGGCGAGGTAATCAGTCAAGTCTTCGGCCATGCGCTTGGTCAGCGTGGTGACCAGCACGCGCTCTTCGATCGCCACACGCTTGGTGATTTCCGAGAGCAAGTCGTCGACCTGGGTCAGCGCCGGCCGCACTTCAACCTGCGGGTCGACCAGACCGGTCGGCCGTACCACCTGCTCGACCACGCGCCCGGCGTGCTCGGCTTCGTAGTTGCCGGGGGTTGCGGATACGAAAATGGTTTGCGGGCTGACCCCTTCCCACTCGTCGAAACGCATTGGCCGGTTGTCCAGCGCCGATGGCAGGCGGAAACCGTACTCGACCAGGGTTTCCTTGCGCGAACGGTCGCCCTTATACATCGCGCCAACCTGCGGCACGCTGACGTGAGATTCGTCGATTACCAACAGCGCATCGGCGGGCAAGTAGTCGTAAAGCGTGGGTGGCGCCGCGCCGGATGGCCGCCCGGACAGGTAGCGCGAGTAGTTCTCGATGCCGTTGCAGTAACCCAGTTCGAGAATCATCTCGAGGTCGAAACGGGTACGCTGCTCCAGGCGCTGGGCCTCTACCAATTTGTTGTTGCTGCGCAAGTATTCGAGACGCTCCTGCAGTTCGACCTTGATGCCTTCGATGGCGTCGAGCAGGGTTTCACGAGGTGTCACGTAGTGACTCTTCGGATAAAAGGTGAAGCGCGGCATCTTGCGAATGACTTCGCCGGTCAGCGGATCGAACGCGGAAATGCTCTCGACCTCGTCATCGAACAGCTCGATGCGGATCGCTTCCAGATCGGATTCCGCCGGGAAGATATCGATGACGTCGCCACGCACGCGGAACGTCGCCCGGGCGAAATCCATGTCGTTGCGGGTGTATTGCAGATCCGCCAGGCGCCGCAGCAGCGCACGCTGATCGAGCTTGTCGCCACGATCAACGTGCAAGACCATTTTCAGATAGGTTTCCGGGCTGCCCAGACCATAGATGCACGACACCGTGGTGACGATGATCGCGTCCTTGCGCTCCAGCAACGCTTTGGTCGCGGACAGCCGCATCTGCTCGATGTGGTCGTTGATCGACGCATCCTTCTCGATGAAGGTGTCGGACGACGGCACATACGCTTCGGGCTGATAGTAGTCGTAGTAGGAAACGAAATATTCCACCGCGTTGTTCGGGAAGAACGCCTTGAACTCCCCGTACAGCTGCGCGGCCAGGGTCTTGTTCGGCGCCAGCACCAGCGTCGGACGCTGTACCTGCGAGATGACGTTGGCGATGCTGAAGGTCTTGCCCGAGCCGGTCACACCGAGCAGTGTCTGGTGCGCCAGCCCGGCATCAATGCCCTCAACCAACTGGCGAATGGCTTCCGGCTGATCGCCGGCAGGCTCGAAGCGGGTGACTAGCTGGAATTCCGACATACACACCTCTGGAATCGTGGCGTTCCGCGTCAGACGGAGCACCACGAGGACGACCGCAAACGACCGATGTCGCGCAAGAAAAAACCTGGATTGTGCTTAATGTGGTGGCGATTGCCTGACCTTTCAAGGCAAACGTCCTACATCCGGTAAAGACTCTGACAAAGTCAATCGACTAACGGTCAAGAAATAATCGGAAAAACTTACCGCAAAAGCCGATTCGCCTGTCGCCATCGCGCGGTGATGGCCTCTATACTAGCTCCCCGTTTGTGCACCGCTCTAGTGCATTCGGCTGGAGCGCGACACGTCCCTCCACTCTCCATTCAGAGCCGCCGTAATAATGAGCCTGTTCTCCGCTGTCGAAATGGCACCCCGCGATCCAATCCTGGGCCTCAACGAAGCATTCAACGCCGATACCCGGACCACCAAGGTCAACCTGGGCGTGGGCGTGTACTGCAACGAAGAGGGGCGAATTCCACTGCTGCGCGCGGTGATCGAAGCCGAGACGATTCGCGTCGCTCAACACGCTTCGCGCGGTTACCTGCCGATCGATGGCATCGCTGCCTACGACCAGGCCGTGCAAAAACTGCTGTTCGGCAACGACTCGCCGCTGATCAGCTCCGGTCGCGTCATCACGACCCAGGCGGTCGGCGGGACTGGCGCACTGAAAATCGGTGCCGACTTCCTCAAGCAACTGCTGCCAAACGCTGTCGTGGCGATCAGCGATCCAAGCTGGGAAAACCACCGCGCGCTGTTCGAAACCGCTGGTTTCCCGGTGCAGAACTACCGTTATTACGACGCTGCCACCCACGACGTGAACCGCGCCGGCATGCTCGACGACCTCAACGCCCTGCCCAACGGCTCGATCGTCGTCCTGCACGCTTGCTGCCACAACCCGACCGGCGTCGACCTGACCCCAACGGACTGGAAAAACGTGCTGGACGTGGTCAAGGCCAAGGGACACGTACCGTTCCTCGATATGGCTTACCAAGGTTTCGGCGACGGCATCGATGAAGACGCCGGCGCTGTGCGCCTGTTCGCCGAATCCGGTCTGACCTTCTTCGTCTCGAGCTCGTTCTCCAAGTCGTTCTCGCTGTACGGCGAACGTGTTGGCGCACTGTCAATCATCAGCGAATCGAAAGAAGAAAGCGCGCGCGTGCTGTCGCAGGTCAAACGCGTGATCCGCACCAACTACTCCAACCCGCCGACCCACGGCGCCAGCATCGTTGCGGCTGTACTGAACAGTCCGGAACTGCGTGCACAGTGGGAAGCTGAACTCGCGGAGATGCGTCTGCGCATTCGCGGCATGCGCGAGCAGATGGTTGCCCTGCTGGCAGAGAAAGCCCCGGGCCGCGATTTCAGCTTCGTCGGTCGTCAACGCGGCATGTTCTCCTACTCCGGCCTGACCACCGAACAGGTGCATCGCCTGCGTAACGAGTTCGGCATCTACGCCCTGGACACTGGCCGCATCTGCGTGGCCGCACTGAACCAGAGCAATATCAAGGCTGTGACGGACGCGATCGTGCAGGTCATCTGATTTCGCCGCGTGATCAAAAAACGGGAAGCCTTGAACGGCTTCCCGTTTTTATTTGTCCCGGAATGATGTCCACACCCTCTAGACTGCACACAAATCAGACTGTAAGAGTGAGCCTGCTCGCGATTGCGGTGTGTCAGGTATGAAGCTTCGGCTGACACGACGCTATCGCGAGCAGGCTCACTCCTACAGGTTTTGTGTACACCCGAGCTTTTCGAAGAGAACCCACATGAAAAACGACAACCTGCGCGCCGACCGTGACGATCTGGATGATTTCATCCCGCGCGCCCCGGCCAAGCGTGAAAAGAGCCTGGTGCTGCAAGTGGCCACCGGGGTATTCCTCGGCGGCCTGGCCCTGTGGCTGGTGCAACTGGCGGCGACGGCAGCCTATGCCAAGCTGATGCTCGGCACGATCACCTTCGGCAGTTAAGCCAGTTCGGCCGAGCGCTGAGCGGCGGCGTCGTCGTAAATCACATACAGGGATTCGGCGATCTGGCTCTTGATGGCCTTGCTGCTTTCGAGGCCGAGCACGAAACCCTCGGCCTTGCCGCCGGCGCGATTCAATTCTTCGGCGGTGCTGGCGCCGGTGATGGCATCGAAAAGTTTCTCGGCGTGCGGGCCGATGCCTTTGGGCAGGCTGATCTGTGCGGTACTCATGCGAGCACCTCGGTGTTGCGAGTGATTTGAATCATTGGCGCGTACCTATGCGGCGAATGGCCGGCAGCGCGTGTGACCACTTCCGGGCTGCCATGGTAGACCTCTGAGGCCATTCTGGTAACCGCCAATCGCTGACAAAACACCGTCTGTCCAGGCGAAACGCAAAAAACGCCAGGCGACGCTTGACTTCTCTTTTTGAATCAGTAACATACGCACCAATTCCGCAATAGCTCAGTTGGTAGAGCAAGTGACTGTTAATCACTGGGTCCCTGGTTCGAGTCCAGGTTGTGGAGCCAAATAGCAAAGCCCCTGAATCGCAAGGTTCAGGGGCTTTTTTGTGGGCGCCTGAAAAGATCAAAAGATCGCAGCCTTCGGCGGCTCCTGCAAAGAAACGCTGATCCCGATGTAGGAGCTGCCGAAGGCCGCGATCTTTTAATCTGCAAACGAAAAGGCCGATCTGTACAACCAGATCGGCCCTTCTATATTCAGCAGCAGTCAGACATGTTCGCTGCTTTTCACCTGCACCTTCGGCGCGCCATGCCCATGGTCGTGGTCATCCGGCTCGATCACCGGTATCTCCTTGCCATCGCAATCATGCAGCTTGCCGTCGCTGAAGTAGTCGCCTTCGCGCAGCGCGGCCAGATCGCGATAACGCAGGGTGCGCTCTTCCGCTGCGGCAAACACCGACTGCTGATCCGAGTTGCCAGCCGTAAAGTGGTTGAACGCCAGGTTGAGCAGGATCGCCATGATTGCCGACGAGCTGATGCCCGAATGGAAAATCGTCGCGAACCAGCTCGGGAAATGATCGTAGAAGTTCGGCGCGGCGATCGGGATCATGCCGAAACCGATCGAGGTGGCAACGATGATCAGGTTTACGTTGTTGCGGTAATCCACCTTCGACAACGTGCGGATGCCGCTCGCGGCCACGGTGCCGAACAGCACGATTCCCGCGCCGCCGAGTACCGACGTCGGCACAGCGGCAATCACCCGGCCCATGAACGGCAGCAGGCCGAGGACCACCAGGAACACGCCGCCGGTGGCGACCACGAAACGGCTCTTGATCCCGGTCACCGCCACCAGCCCGACGTTCTGCGCGAAAGCACTTTGCGTGAACGAACCGAAGATCGGCGCAAACATGCTCGACAGCATGTCGGCACGCAGGCCGTTGCCCAAGCGTTTCGAGTCGACCTTGGTGCCGATGATTTCACCCACGGCGAGGATGTCCGCCGAGGTCTCCACCAGGGTCACCATGACCACAATGCACATCGACAGAATCGCGGCGAAATGGAAGGTTGGCATGCCGAAGTGGAACGGCGTCGGGAAGCCGAACATCGGGCCGGTGGTGACACTGGAGAAATCCGCCATGCCGAGGAACACCGCCAGCACCGTGCCGATGACCATGGCCAGGAGGATCGACAACCGCGAGATGGTCGAGCTGCCGACTTTGCTCAGCAGCAACACCAGCACCAGCGTCACCGCCGCCAGGCCGATGTTCTGCATGCTGCCGAAATCCGGCGCGTGGCTGTTGCCGCCCATTGCCCAGCGTGCGGCAACGGGCATCAGCGTCAGGCCGATGGTGGTGATCACGATGCCGGTGACCAGCGGCGGGAAGAACTTGGTGATACGCGAGAACACGGGCGTGATCAGCAAGCCGATCAACGAGGCGGCAATCACCGCGCCCAGCACCGATTGGAAACCGCCCTCCCCGCCGCTGCTGACAATCGCGACCATGGTCGCCACGCCGGAGAACGACACGCCCTGAACCAGCGGCAGCTGACAGCCAAAAAACGGCAGACCCAGGGTTTGCAGCAATGTCGCCAGCCCCCCCGCAAACAATGAAGCAGCAATCAACAGACCAATGTCCGCCGGCGACAGACCGGCCGCCTGGCCAATGATCAGTGGCACCGCAACGATACCGCCGTACATGGTCAGAACATGTTGCAGGCCGTAAGCCATATTCGCGCCGACCCCGAGGTTTTCGTCCTCGGGCCGTTGGTGTGAAACATGGGGCGTTTTCATGGTGGGGGGTTCCCTGGTTTTTGTTATGCGCACACTGTATTCAATCATCAGGACAAATGTCCATAGAGTTGTATACAACTTATTGGTCACATAATGGTTAGGTAGCCACCCAAGCTTCTGGCCCGCGGCTTTCGCGCCCACAAACCCGGCAACTCATCCACGCTGCGTTCGCGCCAGTGCCCACCAGGCTGAAGTGTTCACGGCGACCGACGGTAAAGTCGCGCTCTTTTTTATGCATATAATGTATGCATAGTGAAATCAGTGGGATTTATTAACGACGGGAGTTAAGGAGGCTTGACCGATGAAAGACGAATATGACTTTTCTGCAGGCAAACGCGGCGCAGTAGCGCCGAGCAAGGGCAAGACGCGCATCACCATCATGCTTGATGACGCGGTGATCGAAGCGGCGCGCACCGCCGCAGAAACCGAAGGCTTTGGCTACCAGACTGTGATCAACAATACCCTTCGCCATGCTCTGCTTGATGGCGCACGCCAGCCGGAGCGCGCTGACGATTCAGGTTTAACGGGGCAATTCAAGAAAGGCATCACCGCTACCGATCTCAAGAGTCTCGAGCGAAAGCTCTCGGCAGCCATCGGCGAAATCCGTCGCGTGCTGGAGCCTGACGTGAAGCCCTAGACCGGTACTGGCGCGATTACCCGAGCCAGCGCTTGTCGCACGCCGGGTGATTCAGGCAACTGAAGATCAAACTCATGCCGCAACACCCCCATCAACTCGTCGACGTCCGCCACTTCGCGCCGCTGGCTTTCTGCCCCCATCGGGTGAATGGCAAAACTGCCGTTGTTCAGGGTCTTGCGCCAGCCATCGCCGGTACGCGCGACCATCAGGCGCTGGGCGAAAGGTGATTCTGGATGGGTCGAGACGTACCAGTTGCCGACGGTGTAATCGATGTCTTCCTGGCGTTGCAGATCAAACAGGTACATCGCCCGCCATTCTCCCGCCACCTTGGCGCGCAGCAAGTAGCCATCGGTCTGCTTGTCGATGCGGTAGGGTTCGTGCGCAGTGGATTGCTCATCTTCGCTGTCGAGCAGCAGCGGTGCCGTTGGCACCATGCCGCCGAAGCCGACGTCGGCGATATAGCGAGTGTCGTCGATGGTGACCAGGCTCAAGCGATGCGTGCGCGGCGTCCAACTGCCTTCCGGTTGATTCATCACCACGCGACCGCTGATGCCGCGCGCTTCAAAACCCAGTTCAAGCAGCAGCGCATAGAACAAATGGTTGAGCTCATAACAGTAGCCGCCCCGTCCTCGCCGTAGCACCTTGTCTTCGATAGAGACCAGGTCGATCAACACCGGCACTCCGCTGATGGTTGCCAGATTTTCGAAAACAAACTCAGCGGTATGGCGCAGCTGCAATTGACGCAACGTGTCCAGCGTCGGCGGCGGCGCTGTGTCGAATCCCAGGCGTTGCAAGTACAGATTGGTATCGGTCAGCCGTGGCGCACTCATTGCTCAGTCCTTATGCATGGGGCCGCAGAACACTGCGTGAATGTTGCCCTGTATACGGGATCAAGCACGGCTTGCGACAATTGATTTCGCCAATCGCCCGCTCAGCGCTTTTTCCGCGAGCCAATACGAATCCAGGTCGGTGCATGGTCACTGGCGTGCGGCTCATTGCGCACCCAGGCGTCGACGCCGGCGTCATGCAGATACGGAGCCAATGCCGGGTTGAGCAGCAAGTGATCGATGCGCAGGCCGGAGTTGGTTTGCCAATGATTGCGGAAGTAATCCCAGAAGGTGTAGATGCGTTCTTCGGGATACACGTGGCGCAGGGAATCGGTCCATCCCTGATCCAGCAGCCGCTGGTAGCACTCGCGGCTTTCCGGTTGCAACAAGGCATCCTTGAGCCACGAGCGGGTGTTGTAGATGTCCATGTCGGTGGGCACGACATTGAAGTCACCGGCCAGCACCACCGGATGATCGCTGCTCTGCAAGTCTTTGGCGTAACTGATCAGGCGTTCGAACCAGGCCAGTTTGTAATCGAATTTCGGCCCCGGCTGCGGGTTGCCATTGGGCAGATACAGGCAACCGACCAACACACCATGCACCGCTGCTTCGATATAGCGGCTGTGGGTGTCATCGGGATCGCCGGGCAAACCACGCCGACTTTCCAGCGGCTGCGCATCCCGCGCCAGAATCGCCACGCCATTCCATGATGCCTGGCCCTGCCAGATCGCACCGTAACCGGCCGCTTCCAGTTCTGCGGCGGGAAACGCGCTGTCCACCGATTTCAGTTCTTGCAGACAGGCGATGTCCGGCTGCTCGCGCTCGAGCCATTCCAGCAGATTCGGCAGCCGCGCACGCATGCCGTTGACGTTGAAGGTGGCGATTCGCAGGTTTTTCATCGTCCGCAACTCCTGCCCGGTGGGATTGAAAATTGTGACCCCGCGAGCGCCGCTCAGGTTGCATCGAATGACGCCGAGATAGCTCAGACGCGATTACGCAACCACTGCAGAAAGCCTCTTTTTGGCGCGACTACGGGCGCTTCCTCGGTCAGCGATTGCGCCTTGTGCAGGCGGAAATCGAGCAATGCCTGCATCGCATCGTGGATGTCGTGGCGCGCGTCCAGGCAGGGTTTCAGGTAGGACTTCTCGATGCGATACAGGGCGCAGAAAGTCTTCGCGGAAAAATCCGCCGGCAGCGCGGTGTCCGAGAGGATCCCGGCCTCGCCGATCACCTCACCCGGCCCCATGCGCCCGGACTCCAGTGGCGCGCCGTGGCGCTTGAGCGTCACGGAAACCACGCCGGATTCAATGATGAACAAATGATCGCTGACCTCCCCGCCCGCCAGAATCGTTTCGCCGGCGCGGAAGGTTTGCAGGGTCATGTTCTGGCTGAAGGTGTCTTTCTCTTCCTCGCGCAGGGTCGAGAAGATTGGCGAGCTTTCCAGCAACGCCCGTGGCCGCGACAGTTGCGGCGCGGCGCTGGTTTCGTTGCTCGACAGCAGATTGACCCCGGACGCCTGCAAGTGTCGGTAAGCGAGATCGAACAGCTGATTGCGCACCACGCGCTTCTCGCCCATCGAAGCGACAAACCCACTGATCTCATATTCGGCGCCGCCGCTGGCAGAGCTTTTCAGCGCCACGCTGGGCGCGGGTGTGTCGAGCAACTGCCGGCAGCCCTGCATCGCCCGCTCCAGCGCCTCGATCACCGAGCTGGGCCGGGCATGGGGGCTGACGGGCACGCTGACCGAAACACCGAACATGTTGCTTGGGCGACTGAAGTTGATGATCTTGGCTTTGGCCGCCAGCGAGTTGGGAATCACTGCCATGCTGCCCTGGCTGGTCTGTAAACGTGTTGCGCGCCAGTCGATGTCGGTGACGCGGCCCTCGGTGCCGTCGATCGAGATCCAGTCATCGAGTTGATAGGGCTTGGTGGTGTTGAGGACAATCCCGGAGAACACGTCGCTCAAGGTGCTCTGCAAGGCCAGACCGACGATGATCGCCAACGCCCCGGACGTCGCCAGCACGCCTTTGACCGGCAGATCGAGCACGTAAGCCAGCGCCGCAATGATCGCGATGAGGAAAATCACCGCGCCGAGCAAGTCCTGCAACAATCGGCCGGTGTGGCCGACCCGTTGCATCATCACCGCACCGATCAATACCGTCAGGGTGCGCGCACCGAACAGCCACCAACCGATCTGCAACCCGGTCGCCGCCAGATGCAACGGCACATTGTCGGCCCACGGCGCCGGCTCCATCGGGTTGAGCCCTTCGTTGAACAGAACAATGCTGAACAGGGCGAAAATCAGCACCCGCACCAGCAGTTTCCATTCGCTGCCGCGAGAGCTGATCAGCCGCCACAAGCCCAGATCGAGCAGGATCAGGATCAATGCGCAAAACAACGGATGTTCGGTCAGCAGAGACAGCATCAAACAACTCCGACAAAGGCCAATCGCGAGAAGATCGCACAGATTGGCTCAGTGTAGGAGCAATTGATTTCGGCGAATGACCAGCGTCTCGAAAACGCTGAAAAACCTGTGGGAGCGAGCCTGCTCGCGAAGGCGTCCTGTCAGTCACTACCTCTTAGACTGAGTCAGAGCATTCGCGAGCAGGCTCGCTCCCACAAGGGCGTTTCAGTTGCCAGTAAAGCTCAGCGTCAGGCGTGCATCTGGCCAAAGCGCCCGGACTGGAAGTCGGCAAAGGCCTGGTGGATTTCCTGCTCGGTGTTCATCACGAACGGGCCATGGCCGACGATCGGTTCGTCGATCGGCTCGCCGCTGAGCAGCAATACCACAGCGTCTTCGCTGGCTTGCAGGGTCAGTCGATCACCGTCGCGTTCGAACAGCGCCAACTGCCCCACTGCCACCGATTCCGCGCCGTTGACTTGCACCGAGCCCTTCAACACCACCAGCGCGGTGTTGCGTCCTTCGTGCAAATCAAGCGTCAGCAACTTGCCAGCATTGAGGCGCAGATCCCAGACGTCGATGGGCGTGAACGTCCGCGACGGGCCGGTGTGCCCGGCGAATTCACCGGCGATCAGACGCAGGCTGCCGGCGTCGTCCTTGAGCGCGATGTTCGGAATATCCCGGTCGAGAATGGTCTGGTAACCCGGCGCGGCCATTTTGTCCTTGGCCGGCAGGTTGACCCACAGCTGGACCATTTCCAGCTTGCCGCCGGTTCTGGCGAAGTTCTCCGAATGAAACTCTTCATGGAGGATGCCGGACGCTGCGGTCATCCACTGTACGTCACCCGGGCCGATGGTGCCGCCACTGCCAGTGGAGTCGCGGTGCTGCACTTCACCGTCATAAACGATGGTCACGGTTTCGAAACCACGGTGCGGGTGCTGGCCGACGCCACGCTGTTCTGTGGTCGGGGTGAATTCGGCGGGTCCGGCGTGATCGAGCAACAGAAACGGGCTGATGTGCTTACCCAGGTTGTCGTAGGAAAACAGCGTGCGCACCGGGAAACCATCGCCGACCCAATGGCCGCGCGGGCTGGTGTAGATGCCGATGATGTTTTTCATGGGGTCTCCAATGTGTCATTGCATTGGATTCAGCCTAAAGGCATATCGAATATTCGACTAGAGGGTGCAAATCGGCCTGAGTGTTCCATGTGCAGAACAGTGACCCGGTGGCGCCTTTCGCGAGCAGGCTTGCTCCCACACGAGACAGCATGGGGCTCAGAGGCAGCGCGCGAGGCTGTGCATGGCTTCGCGCAACCTGTCGATGGTGCGGTCGATGACCCCGTTATCCCTGTCTCGGCAAGCCGTTTCCAGCTCGACACACGCCGCAACAACCCGCGCAGCCCCGACCATCTGCGCCCCGCCCCTGATGCGATGGGCCAACTCGCGCAAGTCTTCGCGGTCGCTCGCCTGCAATTGATCCAGAGCCTGGAGATCATCGCGCAGGCTGTTACCGACTTCCTTGCGCAAGCGTTCGATCAACGAGTGGTCGGCACCGGCCATCTGTTCCAGGGCACTCAGATCAATCTCGACAGGCTCGGCGGCGGGCGGGTGATCTTTGTGCGGCTCGCAAGAGTGGGCGCCGCTCAGGGCTTGCGCCAGATCATGCAAGCGAATCGGTTTGAACAGGCAGCCGTCCATGCCGGCATCCAGACACCGCAGGCGCTCTTCGATCTGCGCGTTGGCGGTAAAACCGAGAATCAGGCAGCGCCTGCGTCCGGTGGCGGCTTCTTCGTCGCGAATCGCCTGCGCCAGTTCATAGCCATTGCGTCGCGGCATGTTGCAGTCGGTGATTAGCACATCGAAGGCCTGGGTTCGCCAGCGATCCAGCCCCTGTTCACCATCGCCGACGTCTACCGTGCGATGCCCGAGTTCGCTCAGTTGCCAGCACATCAGCAAGCGGTTGACCGGGTGATCGTCCACCACCAGCACGTTCAATACACAGGTGGCGGCCGCCGCGTCGGGGGTTGCCGCGGTGGTCGCCATCGCGGTCAGCAGTGGCAACTGCAGGTTGATTTCCACGCGTGTGCCTTGCCCGGGATCGCTGTCCAGACGCAACGTGCCGCCCATCATTTCGCAAAGGTTGCGACTGATCACCAGCCCCAGACCGGACCCGCTGCGCGCCGCTTGTGGACTATTGCCTGCTTGAACGAAGGGATTGAACAGGCGCTTTTGATCGGCGGCACTGATACCGATGCCGCTGTCTTCGATAAGCACTCGCACATTCACCTGCTCGTCCAATATCGCACCGATCTGCAGTTGAAGGCTGACCTCGCCGGCCTCGGTGAACTTGATCGCATTGCTCAGCAGATTCGACAGCACCTGCTTGAAACGTGTCGGATCGATGAGCACGTCCGTGTCGGCGCGCGGATCGAGTTCGATGCGCCACAACAGACGCTTCTGCCGCGCCAGCCCCTCGAACACCCGGCACACCGATGAAACGGTCTCGCGCAGATTGCCCCGCTCGGGGGCGAGGGACAAATGCCCCGACTCGATGCGGGCGATGTCGAGAATATCGCCGATCAACGCCAACAGTTGCTGGCCGGCATTCGAGGCAACTTGAATCGCCAAGCGGTCAGTAACGCCCTCCTCCGCACGCTTGAGGGCCAGTTCGAGCATGCCGATCAACGCGTTCATTGGTGTGCGGATCTCATGGCTCATGGTCGCCAGAAAGGTGCTCTTGGCCCGATTGGCCTCGTCTGCGACATCCTTGGCCTGTTGCAGCTGCAGCAACCACTGTTGACGCTGGTGAATCTGCCGACGCTGCCAGCCGATCCAGAGCATTGCCAGCAGGAGCAAGGCCGCTGCGCCGGCGAAACCCAGCAGAATCTCCTGACGGTGGCGCAGCCAGTAGCTGTCCTCGACCACCACATCGTGGCTCCAGCGCTCGACCAGTTCATCCATCTGCTGCGGCGCGATGCTCAGCAACGCCTTGTTCAGAATCGAATGCAGCAACGCCGATTGCGGCGCCGTGGCCAAAGCGATGCGCGCCGGCTGGTCGCCAACGGTTCCGGTGATCCGCAGGCGGTCGCGGTACTGCCGGGCGATCAGAAAACGCGCCACCAGTAATGAGCTCACCGTCACATCGACCTGTCCTCTGGCAATCAGCGCCATGCCTTCGGCGGGGCTCTTGACCTCGACCAGACGCAGACCGGGCACGCGTTGCAGCAGGTAATCGCGCAATGGGTGGCCGCGATAGATGGCCAGGCGTTTGCCCGCCAGCGCCTCCAGCGGCAGTGGATGCGGCCCATGCACAGCGCTGACCAGCACGAACGGATTGTTCAGATAGGCGCGGGTGAATTGCAGCTGCGCTTCACGCTCGGTGCTGGGCGTCACCACTGGCAATACATCGAGCTCACCGGCCTGGAGTTGTTCGAACTGATCGTTCAGTGAAGCGCCGCGCACGATCTCGAAATTCAGCCCGCTGCGCTGCGCAATCAGGCTCAATAACTGCGCCGACAATCCGCTGAAACGCCCGTCGGCACCGAAAAACGCCAGGGGCGCAAAGTCCTCGACAGCGCCCACCCGCACCGTCGGATGCTGTTCCAGCCACTGCCGCTCGGCGGCGCTGAGCTGCACCCGGGACTGTTCGGCCATTTCGGCGAGGCCGACACTCCAGCGCTGTTCGATCAGATGCCGGCGCTCCATGGGCACGGCCTGCAATGCCTTGTCGACGAGGCGCTTGAGCACCACGTCGCTGCGCAACAACGCAAAAGCGAAGGGGTTGGCGTCAAGCCCCGACGGCCCGGCCAATTGCAGGTCGTTGCGGTAATTGTTGTTGATCAGGTAGTTGGCACTGATGAAGTCGCCCAGATAGGCATCGTCGGCACCGAAAGCGACCGCGCCGAGTGCATCCATTGCCGAGGCATAAAGTTGCACCTGCGCGTCGGGGTAGAACGCCTGAACAGCGGCCAGTGGCAGGTAATCTTCGACCAGGGCGATGCGTTTGGCCGCCAGATCGGCAGGCAGTTTTTCGTCGTGGCGGGTGACCAGCATCGGCTGATCTTCAGCGTAGGGGCGCGAAAGGATAAAAGCCGGGTCAGCCACTTCAAAACTGTTCGATGTGCCCAGCAGATCGATCTCGCCGCGCTTGAGTGCGGCCATGACCGCAGGACGATCGGAGAAGCGCTGCACCTGGAGTTCGACGCCGAGCAGTTGCGCCACGAGATCGGCGTAATCGGCGGTGAGCCCTTCAAGCTCGTGCCGATTGCGGGTGATCTCGAACGGCGGATAGTCCCGCCCCGAAATGCCCATGCGCAACAGCGGATGCTCACGCAGCCACTGGCGTTCCCGCTCGTCGAGGCGAACCTGGACGTTGCCCGGTTCGGGGCGGGCGAGCACCTCCAGTATCTGCGGCGGTGCACCGGCGCAGACCGATGTTACAAGTCCCAGCCACAGCCATAGAATCCGCAGTCCCTGCGTCATGTCGGACACTCAGATCAAGTGATTGCGCTTGGCAAATTCGCGCAGGAGCACCAGTGACCCCAGACAGAGTTTCGCCATCATGCGGGTTTTATAGGTGCTGACGGTCTTGTGGCTCAAGTGCATTTCCTGGGCAATGGCCTTGTTCGGCTTGCCCAGCGCCAATTGCACGAAAATACATAACTCTCGATCGGACAGTTGATCGATCATCTCCTTTTCAGTGCGTTGAACAGCGTTGTACAGACCGCTGGTATTAGGCAACGCGGAGAAATAGGTGTGGCCGGACATCAGTGCCTTGATGGCTTCGTGCAGCAGGGTCAACTGATTGCTCTTGGTCACGTAGCCCATCGCGCCGGCACGCAAACAGCGCTCTTGATAATGCGTGGGCTCATGCATGCTGAACACCAGGACCCGGCAGCGCGCCGTCGGCGCCTTGATCTGGATGCGCGTCAGCACTTCCAGCCCGTCCATGGAGCCCAGCCCCAGATCAAGCACCACCAGTTGCGGATCATGCTCGCGGATCAACGGCACGACTTCATTGCCGTTGGACGCTTCATGAATCTGGGTGAAACCTTGAGCCTGCAGGACGATTCGGATAGCCGCGCGCACTACGGGGTGATCATCAACGATCAGCGCTGACTTCATTGGCACTCCTGCACAATCGTAAAAGACACCGCACCAGCCCGTTTCGGAGTCGGTGGCTGCGCCGGCACTGTTACATGGATGGACAAGGGAATCACCTGTCAGGTCTGACAGTTGTGCAGTCTGGATTTTTATGCATTGGCATGGCGCAACAACCAGTGTGAGTCAGATGCTTGCCGGCGTTCGCCGGCGGCTTCGACCCTTGCCATCACCTGCCCGACGAGCTGTGAATTGGGCAGTGGCGCCGGGCTGATCTGCACGTTTTCCTGAGCGAAGCCTGCCAGTGCCTGCAACGGTGCTGACTGTTCGTTGTAGATCAGAGCGTGGCGAACCTGTGGGTTATCGAGCAGAAAGCCCAGCAGGTCCAGGGAGCCTGCCGCCAGTTCTGCATTGATCACCAGTACATCGAACGGCTCGCAGCCGTAGTCGACCAGGGTCAACAATTCGCCGAGATTCTGCACCGGGGCCACGCGGTAGTAGCCGAGCTCATTGAACAGGCGCTCGATTTTCATTCGATGAAAATGCTGCGGGTCGGCGATCAGGATGCGCAACGCTTTGTTGCTCATGGTCATTCTCCCGGTGAGGTTTGGGGAGGGCAAGACTACGCAAGCGCCGAGGCTAGCTCTGTAGGACTTTTCCTAAAAATCCGGCCATTCATCCGGGCATCCCCGCACTGACGGACGCACCGGTACTCCTGTAGGAGTGAGCCTGCTCGCGATGGCGGTGTGTCAGTCAACTTCAATGTCACTGCAATACCGCTATCGCGAGCAGGCTCACTCCTACAGGGGGCAGCATTACTGCCAGCCGAACCGACGGATGTAGAAGCCTTTCACCGCCTGGGTCAGCGCCATGTACGCCAGCAGGATCAGCGGCAGAAACAGGAAATACAGCGGCGGCAGCGCCTGCAATTTGAAGTAGTGCGCCAGCGGTCCCATCGGCAGGAAAACTCCCACCGCCATGATGATCGCGGTCATGACCATCAACGGCATGGCAGCACGGCTTTGCAGGAACGCAATCTTCGGCGTGCGGATCATGTGCACGATCAGCGTCTGGGTCAGCAACCCGACCACGAACCAGCCGGACTGGAACAGCGTCTGGTGATCCGCGGTGTTGGCATCGAACACGTACCACATCAAGGCGAACGTGGTGATGTCGAAAATCGAACTGATCGGGCCGAAGAACAGCATGAAGCGCCCGACATCCCCCGGTTGCCAGCGTTGCGGTTGTTTCAGCATCTCCTCATCGACGTTGTCGAACGGAATGGCGATCTGCGAAATGTCGTAAAGCAGATTCTGTACCAGCAGGTGCATCGGCAGCATCGGCAGGAACGGGATGAACGCACTGGCGACCAGCACCGAGAACACATTGCCGAAGTTGGAACTGGCGGTCATCTTGATGTACTTGAGCATGTTGGCGAAGGTGCGCCGCCCTTCAAGCACGCCCTCCTCCAGCACCATCAGGCTTTTTTCCAACAGAATGATGTCCGCCGCTTCCTTGGCGATGTCCACCGCGCTGTCGACGGAAATGCCGATATCGGCGGTGCGCAGCGCCGGCGCGTCGTTGATGCCATCGCCCATGAACCCGACCACATGGCCATTGCCCTTGAGCACACGGACGATGCGCTCCTTGTGCGACGGCGTCAGTCTGGCGAAGACGTTGGTGCTCTCGACCGCCACGGCCAGTTCGGCATCGCTCATGCGCTCGAGGTCGTTGCCCAGCAGCAACCCCTGTTGGGCGAGGCCGACCTCGCGGCAGATCTTCGCCGTGACCAGTTCGTTGTCGCCGGTCAGCACCTTCACCGCTACGCCATGCTCGGCCAAGGCCTTGAGCGCCGGTGCGGTGCTGTCCTTCGGTGGATCGAGGAACGCCACGTAACCGATCAGGGTCAGTTCATTTTCATCAGCCAGGCTGTAAGTGTCGCGACCTTCGGACATCGAGCGGGCGGCCACGGCCACCACGCGCAAGCCTTCAGCGTTGAATGCTGCGGTGACCTGACGAATCCGGGTCAGCAATTCATCGCTCAAGGCTTCATCGACTTCGCCATGACGCACGCGGCTGCACACCGCCAGCACTTCCTCGACCGCGCCTTTGCAGATCAGCTGATGTGGCTGATCGCGGCCCTCCACGACGACCGACATACGCCGGCGATTGAAATCGAACGGGATCTCGTCGACCTTGCGAAACGCCGTGCCGACTTCCAGTTCACGGTGGATTTCCACGTGTTCCAGCACCGCCACATCCAGCAGGTTTTTCAGGCCGGTCTGGTAGTAGCTGTTGAGGTAGGCCAGTTCCAGCACTTCGTCGCTGTCTTCGCCCCAGACGTCGACGTTGCGCGCGAGAAAGATCTTGTCCTGAGTCAGCGTGCCGGTCTTGTCGGTACACAGCACGTCCATGGCGCCGAAGTTCTGGATCGCATCAAGGCGTTTGACGATGACCTTTTTGCGCGACAGAAACACGGCGCCTTTGGCCAGGGTCGAGGTGACGATCATCGGCAGCATTTCCGGGGTCAGGCCGACGGCAATCGACAGCGCGAACAGCAGCGCTTCGGTCCAGTCGCCCTTGGTGAAACCGTTGATGAACAGCACCAGCGGCGCCATGACGAACATGAAGCGGATCAGCAGCCAGCTGACCTTGTTGACGCCCTGCTGGAACGAGGTCACCGCCCGGTCCGTCGCGCCGACCCGTTGTGCCAGCGCGCCGAAATAGGTGCTGTTGCCGGTGGTGAGAATCAGCGCAACAGCACTGCCGGAGACGACGTTGGTGCCCATGAACAGAAGGTTGTCCAGCTCCAGTGGATTGCGCGTGTCGCGATTCCCCTGATGAATGAATTTCTCCACCGGCATCGATTCGCCGGTCATCGCAGCCTGACTGACGAACAGGTCCTTGGCGCTGAGCACGCGGCAATCGGCGGGAATCATGTCACCGGCCGACAGTACGATGAGATCGCCGGGCGCCAGTTGCCTGATCGGCACTTCCCGGCGTGGGCCATCCCGGCGCAGCACCGTGGCGGTGTTGCTGACCATGGCTTTGAGCGCATCGGCGGCCTGATTGGATTTGCTCTCCTGCCAGAAGCGCAGCAGCGTCGACAGCACCACCATGGAGAAAATCACCACGGCAGCCTTGAGGTCTTCGGTCAGCCAGGAGATCACCGCGAGCAAGGTCAGCAGCAGGTTGAACGGGTTTTTGTAGCAGTGCCACAGATGGGTCCACCACGGCAGCGGTTGCTCGTGTTCGACCTCGTTGAGGCCATGTCGCGCGCGCAGTGCCTCGGCCTCGACATCGGTGAGGCCCTCGCCGTGGGTGCCCAGTGACGACAGCAACGCAACGCTGTCCTCATGGGCGGCGGCAACCAGCTTACTGGCGAGCGTCGGCGGCACTTCACGGCTGACCGTGGTGTCGTTGATCGAGTCCAGCAGCGCCAGACGACGAAAGTGTCGGCCGATATGGCGGCTGCGCAGAAAGCCTGCGAAAAATTCCTTGAGCTTCAGTTTCATGGCTGTGTCCCCTGTGGTCAGCCGGGAAACCGTCGAGCAGGTACCGCCACGCCCCGACACCGGGAAAAACCGGCACGGCAAGGCGTGGCGCGCCGGTCGGCAATGACAGGCGCGTCGATAGGCGGCGATGACGACTGAGGTCGTCAGCACGCTTGGTTCAGTGTCGATGAGAGGGACGTCGAGACATGGCCCAGGACTGGCCATGCACGGGATGCCGCTGCTCGCTGTTACGGCGAGACAACGGCAGGGAAGGACTGCGCGTTATCTTGCCGAGAATCTGCCGGTGATCGAGACCGGCCGACAACTGTCACTCGAACAAGTACCCACTGTGGGTCTCCGCAATTGATGAAAACGCGCGCAGCTTACGCCCGCAGCGAAATGGCTGGAAGAGGTGTTGGCGGGGAATGTGGCGGGTGTTCAGGAAGGGTTCAGGATTCAGCTTTGCGGTGCTGGCAAAGGCCCCTTCGCGAGCAGGCTCACTCCTACATTTGTCCTGCGTACACAGATCCTTGTAGGAGTGAGCCTGCTCGCGATAGCGGTGTGACAGGCGACGCAGAACTCAGCTGGCAGTCGCCAACAGCAACTCCGCCACCGAGCGACTATGCCCGCGCTGTTTGCCATGCTCATACAGCGAGCCGGCGATTTCGTCGGCGCGAATCGGCAGCACCGACAGCAGCGTATCGCTCAGGCCATGGCTGGCCTGGCAGAAGCCCTGCATATAAATGCCAGCCTTGCAGCGCTCGTCGGTGATCAGTTTGTAATTGCGATCGACTTCGAATTCGCCGAGGTACTCCTCCAGCGGCGCGAGCAATTTGCGGTGCATCTGCCGCTCGTAACCGGTGGCGAGCACCACGGCGTCATAAATGCGCACCGTGAGCTCGCCTGTGGCGTTGTTGCGCACCGCCAGCTCGATGCCGTTTGCCGTGGCAGTGGCGCTTTCGACGGTGGTCAGGGTGCGGAAGGCATGGCGGGCAATCCCGGAAACCTTCTGCCGGTAGAAGATGCCGTAGATGCGTTCGATCAGGTCGATGTCGACCACCGAATAGTTGGTGTTGTGGTACTCGTTGACCAGCCGTTCGCGCTCGACGCTGTTCTGCTGGAACACCAGGTCGGTGAACTCCGGCGAAAACACTTCGTTGACGAACGGGCTGTCGTCCGCAGGCTTCAAGGCCGAGCCGCGCAGGATCATGTCGACCTGCACCGAAGGGAACGAATCATTGAGGTCAATGAAGGCTTCCGCCGCGCTCTGCCCGCCACCGATGATCGCGATGCTCATCGGTTGATTGCTCACACAGGGCTGGCGGGCCATTTGCGACAGGTATTGCGAATGGTGGAACACCCGGTGATCGCCCTTGAGCGCCTTGAATGCCTCCGGAATACGCGGTGTGCCGCCGGCGCTCACCACCACCGAACGCGTGGTGCGCACGAACTGCTGGCCGTCGCTACCGCGGGAAATCACGCGCAAGGCTTCCACCTGCTGGTTATGCAGGACCGGTTCGATGAACTGCACTTCTTCACCGTAACGGCTCTGCTCGGTGAACTGCCCGGCGACCCAGCGCAGGTAGTCGTTGTACTCCATGCGGCATGGATAGAAGGTGCCGAGGTTGATGAAATCGACCAGCCGTCCGTGGTGCTTGAGGTAATTGACGAAGGAATACGGGCTGGTGGGATTGCGCAGGGTCACCAGGTCCTTGAGGAAGGAAATCTGCAATTCGCTCTGCGTCGACAATGTATTGCCGTGCCAGCTGTAATTGGCCTGCTTGTCGAGGAACAGCACATCCAGTTCGCCCTGGGTCGTACCGCGTTCCTGCAAGGCGATGGCCAGTGCCAGGTTCGAAGGGCCGAAACCGACGCCGATCAGGTCGTGAACGATGGGCGATGCATTTGCCTGTGTCATTTCCAGTGTCCTCTGGATGAACCCCTCAACGCGGGGAAAAAAGCCTGGGTGGCCTGACCGGCCTGAATCAGGTCAGCAGGTCGTCTGTTGAGTAGGAACGAGGACGATGAGAGGAAATTTAACCGGCGCGGATCACTGGCCATCCCATTGCTGGATGCGCAAGCGGCAATGCTTCATGGCGTTGACGATGTGTTTTTCCACCAGCGCCCGGGAGATGCCGAGGGTCTGGGCGATTTCCGGGTGGGACAGGCCTTCGATCTTGCGCAGCAGAAAACTGTCGCGACACAGCGGCGGCAATTCGGCCAGCGCACGCTGGAGCATTTCCAGACGCTGACCATGATCGAGGGTGCCATGAGGCGAGGGAGTGAAATAGCGCTCTTCGTTATCCAGCACGTCCAGCGATTCAACCTGGCGCAGCGCGTTGCGGCGGTGATCGTCGATAACCAGGTTCAGCGCGGTGCGATAAAGGAAGGCCCGCGGTTGTTCGATCGGCACTTCGCTGGAGCGCTCCAGCACGCGTACATAGGCGTCATGCACCACATCCTCGGCGACCTGACGGTTGCCCAGTCTGGCGTTGAGGAAACACACCAGCTCACGATAGTAGTTTTCCAACATGGCTCCCGACCGCATCGATGCCGTTTCTGTCCTTGAGCGCACTGATCCGGCCTGCGGATAACGCAGTAGCAAGATAGTGGCAACTTGAAGTGCGTAATTTATAGTAATTCTCATATAGATTTAAAGAGCTGATTCCATATACCGGACAAATAGTGGTAGTCCGGCGCGCGGCAACGCGATGTGTCCGCGGCTAAATTCCATGGCCCATGCCTCGTTTACAGGACAGCCCCTGTGTCTGTCGTGCCTTGCGACGGGCCGCAACCACTGGCCGGAACCCTGCATGAATCGTCCCCGCCCCGCGCGTCGCGCGCTGTTCGCCGCCCTCTGTCTGATTCCCGTGATCGCCGTTGCTGCCTGGCAGGTTTTGCCGCCCGGTCGCGACGCCATTGCCACCGTGCAGGTCAGCCGGGGCGATATCGAAAACAGCGTGACGGCGTTGGGCACCCTGCAGCCGCGCCGCTACGTGGATGTCGGCGCGCAGGCCTCCGGGCAGATTCAGAAGATTCACGTCGAGGCCGGTGACGCGGTCAAGGAAGGTCAGTTGCTGGTGGAAATCGACCCGTCGACGCAGAAAGCCAAGCTCGATGCCGGACGCTTCTCCATCGAAAATCTCAAGGCGCAGTTGCAGGAGCAACGTGCCCAGCACGATCTGGCGCAGCAGAAATACCAGCGTCAGCAGAAACTGGCCGCCGGTGGCGCCACCCGCGAGGAAGATGTGCAGACCGCCCGCGCCGAGGTCCGAGCGACCCAGGCGCGCATCGACATGTTCCAGGCACAAATCCGTCAGGCCCAGGCCAGCCTGCGCAGCGACGAGGCGGAGCTCGGCTACACGCGCATCTACGCACCGATGAGCGGAACCGTTGTGGCCATTGGTGCGCGCGAAGGCCAGACCCTCAACGCCCAGCAACAGACCCCGCTGATCCTGCGCATCGCCAGGCTTTCACCGATGACGGTATGGGCCGAGGTTTCGGAGGCCGACATCGGCCATGTCAAACCGGGCATGACCGCCTATTTCACTACTCTCAGCGGCGGCAACCGGCGCTGGAGCAGCACCGTGCGGCAGATCCTGCCGGTGCCGCCGCGCCCGCTCGAACAGAATCAGGGCGGCAGTCCCACCAGTGGCCGCAGCGGCAGCGAACGCGTGGTTCTGTATACCGTGCTGCTCGACGTCGATAATGCCGATCACAGTCTGATGACCGACATGACCGCCCAGGTGTTCTTCGTCGCGCAACAGGCGCAGGACACCCTGACCGTGCCGAGCGCCGCCCTGCAACCGGGTTCGCGTCCACAGTGGCAACGGGCACAGATCGTCGCCGCCAACGGTGATATTCAGGCGCGGGAAGTGCGCACCGGCATCAGCGATCGCCTGCGCACCCAAGTCCTGGAAGGTCTGGCCGAGGGCGAACATATTCTCAGCGCGCCGGCCAGCGGTCATGGGGGCTGAATGCACACGCCTCTGATCGAACTGCGACAGATCCGCAAAGCCTACGGCGGCGATGACAGCCCGCTGGTGGAAGTGCTGCGCGGGATCGATCTGTCGATCCACGCCGGCGAGTTCGTCGCCATTGTCGGCGCCTCCGGTTCGGGCAAGTCGACGCTGATGAACATCCTCGGTTGCCTTGACCGGCCTACCAGCGGCGAATATCGCTTCGCCGGGGAAAATGTCGCTCAGCTGGACAGCGATGAACTGGCCTGGCTGCGCCGCGAAGCATTCGGATTTGTCTTTCAGGGCTATCACCTGATCCCCTCCGGCTCGGCGCAGGAAAACGTCGAGATGCCGGCCATCTACGCCGGCACCCCGGCCGTCGAGCGGCATGCCCGCGCCTTTGCGCTACTGGAACGTCTTGGCCTCGGCAGTCGCACCGGCAACCGTCCGCATCAGCTTTCCGGCGGTCAGCAACAGCGGGTGTCGATTGCCCGCGCGCTGATGAACGGCGGCCACATCATCCTCGCCGACGAGCCGACCGGCGCTCTCGACAGCCACAGCGGCGCCGAGGTCATGACCCTGCTCGACGAGCTCGCCGATCAGGGCCACGTCGTCATCCTCATCACCCACGACCGCGAAGTGGCGCAACGGGCCAAGCGCATCATCGAAATTCGCGACGGCCTGATCATCAGTGACAGCGCCGGGCATGCGTCCACGCCCTCTTCGGCCAATCCCGGCGCGCTGCAAGCGGTCGACCTGCGCCAGCGCCTGAGCAGTGGCAGCAGCCAGACCGGCGCCTGGAAAGGTGAACTGGTCGACGCCGTGCAAGCCGCGTGGCGAGTGATGTGGATCAACCGTTTTCGCACGGCGCTGACACTGCTGGGCATCGTTATCGGTGTGGCCTCAGTGGTAGTGATGCTCGCCGTTGGCGAGGGCAGCAAGCGCCAGGTCATGGCGCAAATGGGTGCGTTCGGCTCCAACATCATTTACCTCAGCGGCTCGGCACCGAACCCGCGCACGCCCGAGGGCATCATCACCCTCGACGACGTCGCCGAACTGTCCGCCCTGCCCCAGGTGGAGCGGATCATGCCGGTCAACGGCTCGACCGCCGGCGTGCGGTTTGGCAATGCCGACCACAGCAGTTACGTCGGCGGCAATGACACCAATTTCCCGGTGATTTTCAATTGGCCGGTGATCCAGGGCAGCTATTTCACCCAGGCCGATGAAGACAGCGCCGCCGCTGTCGCGGTGATCGGCACCAAGGTCCGCGACAAGCTGCTCAAGGATGTCGCCAACCCGATCGGTCAATACATCCTCATCGAAAACGTGCCGTTCCAGATCCTCGGCGTGCTCGCGGAAAAAGGCGCCAGCTCTGGCGACTCGGATAGTGACAACCGCATCGCCGTGCCCTATTCGGCGGCGAGCATGCGCCTGTTCGGCAGTCGCAATCCGCAATACGTGGTGATCGCCGCCAAGGATGCGCGCAAGGTCAAGGACGCCGAACAGGCCATCGAACAGGCGATGCTGCGGCGGCACCACGGCAAGAAGGATTTCGAGCTGACCAACAATGCCGCCATGATCCAGGCCGAGGCGCGCACGCAAGGCACGCTGTCGCTGATGCTGGGTGCGATTGCGGCGATTTCCCTGCTGGTCGGCGGCATCGGCGTGATGAACATCATGCTCATGACCGTGCGCGAACGTACGCGGGAGATCGGTATTCGCATGGCCACTGGCGCACGCCAGCGCGACATCCTGCGCCAGTTCCTCACTGAAGCGGTGATGCTGTCGGTGGTCGGCGGTATTGCCGGGATCGGCCTGGCGCTGCTGGTCGGCGGCGTGTTGTTGCTCAGCGGTGTGTCGATTGCCTTTCAAGCGCTGGCGGTGATCGGCGCGTTTGCCTGTGCGCTGGTCACCGGTGTCATTTTCGGCTTCATGCCGGCCCGCAAAGCTGCCCGGCTCGACCCGGTCACGGCCCTTACCAGTGAATGATCGACCTATGAAAGTGCGACTGACGTTTCTCGCCGCCAGCTTGTTGCTGGCGGCCTGCAGCAGCCCGGCGCCGCGCCTCGACAGCGGCGTGCAGCCACCACGCGCGTGGCAGTCCGCCGACAGCCACGGCGCGTTGCAAAGCAATCGGCAATGGTGGACGCAGTTCGGCAGCCCTGAACTGGAGCGGCTGGTGGACCAGGCGCGGCTGGGCAGCTACGACCTCGCCGCCGCGATGGCGCGGGTCCGACAGGCCCAGGCCAGCGCAACCATCGCCGGCGCGCCGCTGCTGCCGGAACTCAAGGCCGGATTGAATGCCAACCGGCAGAAACTGATCCACGGCAAGGGCTACAGCCAACTGGATGTCAGCCCGGAAAATCGTTCGCTGGATTATTACGATGCCGAGCTCAGCGCCAGTTACGAGATCGATTTCTGGGGCGGCAATCGTGCCGCGCGCGACAGTGCCGTGTTCGCTGTGCAGGCCAGCGAGTTCGACCGCGCCACCGTCGAACTGACCTTGCTCAGCGGCGTCGCCAACAGCTACACCCAGGCCCTCGCCTTGCGTGAGCAGGCGCGCATTGCCGAACTCAATCTGAAAAATGCGCAGAACGTGCTGCATCTGGTGCAGACCCGTTTCGACGCCGGCAGCGCCACCGCGCTGGAACTGGCCCAGCAGAAAAGTCTGGTGGCCGAACAACAGCGCCGCCTGCCGCTGGTGCAACAACAGGCCCGCGAAGCATTGATCAGCCTCGCCGCCCTGCTCGGCCAGCCGGTGCAGGCGTTGCGGTTGCCCGAGCAATCCTTCGCCCAATTGCACTGGCCGGACATCGCCAGTGGCGTGCCGAGCGACTTGCTGAGCCGCCGCCCGGACATTGCCAGCGCTGAAGCCAGACTGGCAGCGGCGCAGGCTGATGTCACTGTTGCCCGCGCCGCGATGCTGCCGAAAATCACCCTCACGGCGAGCCTCGGCAGCGGCGCCGATCTGGCCGCCGACCTGCTGCGCACGACGTTCTACAACCTGTCGTCAGGACTCACCGCGCCAATCTTCAACAACGGCCGCCTCAGCGCCGAACGCGACAAGGCCAAGGCCCGCCAGGACGAACTGCTGGAGTCCTATCGCGGGGCGATCATCAACGGTTTCGCCGACGTCGAAAAAGCCCTCAGCAGCATCCGTGGCCTCGACGAACAGCGGCAATGGCAAAGCGAAGAACTGACTCAGGCACAAACCGCCTTTGACATCGCCCAGAGCCGCTACCAGGCCGGCGCCGAAGACCTGCTCACCGTCCTGCAAACCCAGCGCACGCTGTATGCCGCGCAGGATCTGAACGTGCAACTGCGCCAGTCGCGGCTGCAGGCGAGCATTGCGCTGTACAAAGCGTTGGGGGGTGGCTGGTAGGAGCTGACGAGTGCAACGAGGCTGCGATCTTTTGATCTTGATCCTTAAATGCAAGAGCAAAAGATCGCAGCCTTCGGCAGCTCCTACACGGATATCGTGTCCACCGTGTGCAAATCCAGGGCACGCTGAATGCGGTGCTTGCGCTGTACAACGCGCTGGGGGGGGGCTGGGAAGAGATCTGAGAGCGACGCGGCGACTGGACTGACGCCTTCGCGAGCAGGCTCGCTCCCACAGGGATCTGTCAGTCCGGCCAAAATACTCGCCCCGCCAAATACCTCCTGTAGGAGTGAGCCTGCTCGCGAAGAGGTCGTGTCAGGCAATGATGCATTGGATGACACACCGCATTTGCGGGCAGGCTCTCAAAGTGGGTATTGGGCACTTTGAGATACCTATCGCGAGCAGGCTCACTCCTACAAAAGCAAGAGCAAGAGCAAGAGCAAGATCAAAAGATCGCAGCCTTCGGCAGCTCCTACAGTCTCCGCGTCCACCTCTAGGTCGAGTGTCAGCTCGCCTGCGGCTTTTGATCTTGATCCTCCAGCGACGTCGGAAGGCTGAGCGGAGGGATTGATCCGGGCGTGGGAGCGCAGCGACCGTCTGGCGCAGCCAGACACAGCGGAAGGAGGTGCAGCGAAGCAAACCGGAGCCGCTGCGCCCGGATCGATCCCGCAGCGAAGGAACCCCGAGCCCGCGAGGGGCCGAACGCAGGAGCAAGCCTTTTCGGTTACCTTTTTGGCGTTTGAAAAAGGTGACCCGCCGTAAGGGCGGAACCCTAAGCAGCCGTTACCGCAGCAATGGATATGTACTCACTCAAAAAGACCCCCACCGCCTGAAAAAACTTCGCGGGCAGGCTCCCCAGGGGTCATTCGGTCAGGCCAAAATCTTCGCCACGATAAATACCCCCTGTAGGAGTGAGCCTGCTCGCGATGGCGGTGGGTCATCCGGCATAACGGGTGACTGACACGACGTCATCGCGAGCAGGCTCACTCCTACAAGGGATTGCGATCAATTCAGAGTATGTGTTGAACCGATCTAGAGCTGTCGGCCCTTGACCTTCAGATGCCGTGCATACCACGGTCGCCGGGGGACTTTGCGGAACAGTTCGGTCATGTTGTCTTCGTCGCCGAAGGTGATGCGCAGCGCCAGTTTCATGGTTTCCGGGTCCATCTCCACCGAGCGCCCGACTTGCAGGCCGGGCACGGTGCTGCAACCGTGGGTGTCGGGGCCGAGCCAGGGATCGGCGACTTCCACCCAGCGCCCCGGTGCAAACCACGGCACGCCATTGACCTGCAGACGGGTCACCTCACCCGGATGAAAGCGCTCGTGGGCGCGGAACCAGTCTTCCAGGCGATCATCGATCCAGCCGTGGAAACGCCAGAACACCGGGTTCACATGAGAGGAAAACGGGTCGCCGAGAAAGTCGTTTTCCGGTGCATACCAGCGCGCGGCGAAATCCGCCTGATCGCGTGCCATCGGCACCGGAATGTCGTTGGACGGATCACGCGCCACCGAAGCCCAGCGCATGTGCAGCCAGTCGTGCAGGCCCAGTTCAACTTCGGAACCGAACTGGCCAAGGGTCAACTTCGACAAGTAGCGCGGATCACGGTACTGCGATTCCCAGACCAGAAAATTGCTCTGGAAAGTCTCCGCCGCTTTGATGTCGCTGACCCATTTGGTGTAATCGTCATCGCCCTCGGCCAGCCAGGTCGGCGGCAGTGAGTTGCCGTCGTGATTGTCGAAATAGCGGGCGAAGCCCTGTCGGTCGCGCTCCAGCTCTGGCTGCGGCTGCGGGAACGCTGGCCACGACGGCAAATCCTGCATCGACCGGGCGATGCCGAGCATGTGCCGATGCATGAAGAAAAAGTCCACGCCGGAGCCATTGCGATCCTTGCGTGGGCCACGGGCATCGCGCTCCTTGTCACGCGGCCCGGGCTGCCAGCCGATACCGCGCAGCGCTTCGCGTTTTTTCTCCGAGAGCTTGTGCCACTTGTCGCGGGTGGCGTGCCAGAGCTGATGGAACAACCGATGTTCGGGCGCCACCAGCCAGGCCAACAGTTGCGGACTGAGCCCGGTGCGTTCGCGGGCTTCGGGAAAGCGTCGCTTGATGGCGATGAACTGATTGTCCAGCTCGGGCAACGCCAGCGGCCGATCCAGACGCAGTACCTGCCCGGTGAACGTGGCGCTGCCGGCATTGCCGAATGCCGCCCAGACTTCATCCAGTTTGACTTTGAACTCATACACCGGTGGCGCTAACGGCGCATCGGTGCGCAGCAGGCGCCAATACATCTCGGCGCCGTTGCCCGGCGCCAGATCACCGATCACTTGATAACGCGCAGGGCCCTCGGCACGCAGATTGGTACCGGTGTCGAGATAACCGCGCAGCCCACGGCCACGGTGAGCGATGTCGAGAAACAGCTCCAGGCCTTGCGCCGGCAAGCCATCGAGCCCGGCCGCCGCACCGGTAAAGCGAATGTCCCAGACCCCGCGCAGAGTGTCCGCCAGTTGTTGCCCGGCGGTGTCCGCCAGATCGACCGTGGCCTCGCCCGGGGTGATCGGAAACTCCTCGCGAGTCAGTTCACGATGTGCATAAAAAGCGGCAGGCAGCGCGGCGCCCGTGAGTGCCATGCCCGCCATGAACCAGCGTCGAGAGATCGTCATTGCCCTACCTGTGTCAGCCATGAAGCAGGCTTTATCCAAGCTAGAACGTTTGCTCGACGGGGAAATTTACGCTGCCGGCAAAACATCGCGACGGCGGCGCCGGGCATTTGTAACGCCGCCTAAATTAGCCACCCGGCCACTCGTTCTTCCCAGATAGCAAAGGCCCCTGCGCCTGTACCTCGACGGCGAACCTGAATGAGATGGCAATGACAAAACCGCGTTGGAAAAAGGCTCTATTCATCGGCCTGCCATTGGCCCTGGCGATCAGCGCCGGCGCAGGATTTCTGGCCTGGGATTACTGGAACAACCCCGGCTACCCGGTGAAGGTGATGAAACAGGCGACCGAATTGCAGGATCGCCTGCTGTCGTTCGACAGCCACATCACCGTGCCGCTGAGTTTCGGCAGCCACGACCACGAAGCCGACAAGGATGGCTCGGGCCAGTTCGACCTGGTCAAGGCCAATCGCGGGCGCCTGTCCGGTGCGGCGCTGACGGTGTTCGGCTGGCCGGAAATGTGGAATGGCCCGAACGCCCCGCACCGCCCGACCGAGGGTTTTGTCGAAGAGGCGCGCAACCAGCAGGAAGTGCGCTACAAGATCATCTCCGGGATCGTTCGCGACTTCCCCAATCAGGCCGGCATCGCCTACACGCCGGATGATTTCCGCCGGCTGCACGGCGAAGGCAAGTTTGCGATTTTCATCAGCATGCTCAACGCCTACCCGCTGGGCAACGACCTGAGCAAGCTCGACCTGTGGGCCGGGCGCGGCATGCGCATGTTCGGTTTCAGTTACATCGGCAACAACAGCTGGGCCGACTCGTCGCGACCGCTGCCGTTTTTCAATGACTCGCCCGACGCCCTCGACGGGCTCTCTGAGATCGGCAAACAAGCGGTGCAACGTTTGAACGATCTGGGCGTGATCATCGACGTTTCGCAGATGTCGACCAAAGCCCTTGAGCAAGTCGCCGGACTCAGCCGCACTCCGCTGGTGGCCTCGCACTCGGCGCCCCGGGCGGCCGTAGACATTCCGCGCAACCTCAGCGACAAAGAGCTGCAACTGATCAAGAACAGTGGCGGCGTGGTGCAGGTCGTCGCCTTCTCGCAGTACCTGAAACCGCTGACCCAAGGCACCCAGGACAAACTCAATGCGCTGCGTGCGCGCTTCGATCTGCCGCCGCTGCCCAATCTGGCCATGGCGCTGATGCCCGGCGATCCGATCATCACTGCCTGGTCGGAACAGAAGCTCGGCCAGTACGCCAGCGGCCTCTACGCGATCCTCGAAGAAGAACCGAAAGCCACCCTCAAGGATTTCGGCGACGCCATCGATTACACGGTGCGCAAGATCGGTATCGACCACGTCGGCATCGCTTCGGACTTCAACGATGGTGGCGGGATCAAAGGCTGGGAAAACGTCGGTGAAATTCGCAACGTCACCGCCGAACTGCTGCAGCGCGGCTACTCCGAAGCGGACATTGCCAAGCTCTGGGGCGGCAACTTCATGCGCGTCTGGGATCAGGTGCAGAAAGCCGCGAAACCGGCACTGGCGTCGCGCCAGGAGGTGGCCCGGCCATGACTGATCGCCGCACTTTTCTGAAACAGGCCGGCCTGCTCGCCGCCGCCCTGCCCCTGGGCGCCAGCCTGACTGCGCCGGCGGCAATCGCTGCGCCGCCCGCCGCGCCGCGGGATAAATGGGCGCAGTTGCGTCAGTTGTTCGATCAGGATCCCCAGGCGATTCACTTCGCCAATTTCCTCGTCACCTCGCACCCCAAACCGGTGCGCGAAGCCATCGAACGCCATCGCGCGGCGCTGGATCTGAATCCGGGTCTGGCGATGGATTGGGATCTGGGCGTCACCGAGAAACGCGAAGAAAACGTGCGCCACTGGGCCGGCCAGTACCTGCAAGCCAAACCGGGGCAGATCGCCCTGACCGGCAGCACCACCGAGGGCCTGGCGATGATCTACGGCAGCGTGCAGGTGCGCGCGGATCAGGAAATTCTCACCACGGTTCACGAGCATTACTCGACGCGCAACATCCTCGACTTCCGCAGCCGTCGTGACGGCACCCAGGTGCGCAAACTCAAGCTGTTCGACACCCCGCAGAGCATTTCTCTGGATCAGGTGCTCGCCACGATCAACCGCAATATCCGCCCCGAGACCCGCGTGCTGGGCATGACCTGGGTGCATTCAGGCAGCGGTGTGAAGCTGCCGATCAGCGAGATCTCACATCTGGTCGACGAGCACAACCGTCAGCGCGACGACAAGGACAGGCTTATCTATGTGGTCGATGGCGTGCACGGTTTCGGCGTCGACGACCTGAGTTTCCCGCAGATGAACTGCGACTTTTTCATCGCCGGCACCCACAAGTGGATGTTCGGCCCGCGCGGCACCGGCATCGTCTGCAGCCGCACCGAAGAACTGAAATACGTCAGCCCCAGCGTGCCGACCTTCTCCGAGGCCACAGCCTTCTCGACCATCATGACCCCGGGCGGCTATCACGCCTTCGAGCATCGCTGGGCGCTGGACGAAGCCTTCAAGTTGCACCTGCAACTGGGCAAGGCCGAGGTACAGACGCGCATTCATCAGCTCAACAGCTACCTCAAGCAACGCCTGCAGGAGCACCGCAACATCGAACTGGTGACCCCGCTCGATCCGCAGTTTTCCGCCGGTTTCACCTTCTTCCGGATCAAGGACCAGGACAGCGATGCAGTGGCTGCCTGGCTGATGCAGAACCGGGTGATCTGCGACGCGGTCAGCCGCGACGTCGGGCCGGTGATTCGTACCGCGCCGGGCTTGCTCAACAGTGAGGCCGAGGTGGATCGCTTCATGAACATCCTCGGCAACAAGCTGCGCGCCTGATCCTCGACTGCCGTTTTCCTTTCAAAGAGACGACCCATGAAAAAGCCTCACGCGTCACTCCTCTCCAAAGCCCTGCCCGCACTGGCGCTGAGCGCGCTTTGCGGCGCACTGATGCCCGGCACTGCGCTGGCGGCGACCGCGCCCGCGCCCGCGCCGGGCAAAGTGTTCAAGGACTGCAAGGACTGTCCGGAAATGGTCGTGCTGCCGACCGGCAGCTACACCATGGGCACGCCGGACGATGAAGTCGGCCGTCAGCCCGATGAAGGCCCGTTGCACACGGTGACCTTCAGCAAACCGTTCGCCATCAGCCGCTCGCAGGTGCTGGTGGGCGAATGGGACGCCTATGTCCGCGAGACCGGCAACAAGCCCTACGACTTCGATGATCGCCCCGGCCGCCGCTGCACCGCCGGCAAGCCCGAGTTCAAACAGACGCCCCGCGACCCGGCGGTGTGCATGAACGTCGCCGAGGCTCAGGGCTACATCGACTGGCTGTCGAAAAAGACCGGCCAAGCCTATCGCCTGCAAAGCGAATCGATCCGCGAATATGCCGCCCGGGGCGGCAGCACCGGGCCCTTCCCGTTCTCGTTCGACGAGGGCAAGGATTACCAGATCGCCAAACACGCCAACACCTACGGCGCGGCCGACGGCTACAACTTCACCTCGCCGGCCGGCACCTTCCCGGCCAACGCGTTTGGTGTGTTCGACGCCCACGGCAACGTCTACGAATGGACCGCCGACTGCTACCACCCGGACTACTCCGGCGTGCCCGCCGACGGTCGCCCGTGGACCCAGGAAAACTGCGAGCGCCAGGTCATGCGCGGCAACGACTGGGGCGAGGCGCCGATCTTCTCCCGCTCCGGCAACCGCAACAGCAGCTGGCCGACCAGCAAGGGCGACTGGCTGGGCTTTCGCGTAGTGCGCGACCTCTGACACTGCCCTCGACGAGCGCAGCCCGTCTGCGCTCGTTTAAAGAAACTCCGCGACCATTCGTTTTCCTTAAGTACCGGCACTCCCTCCGCATCGAAGCAGGAATCCTCCATGACCAAGCCTACGCGTGGGGCGATCAACGAATTGTTCGCCCTGCTCAAGCCCTTCCGCCTGATCGTTTCGGCGTCCATCGTGCTCGGCATGCTCGGCGGCCTGAGCGTCACCGTGCTGCTGGCGACCATCAACAACGCCCTGCACTCCGATGACGGCCTGACCCCCACGGTGGTGATGATCTTCGCCGGACTCTGTGCCCTCGCCCTGCTGACGACGATCCTCTCGGACATCGGCACCAACTACGTCGGCCAGCACATCATCGCCAAACTGCGCAAAGAGCTCGGGGAGAAAGTCCTCTCGGCGCCGATCGACCAGATCGAACGTTACCGCAGCCATCGCCTGATTCCGGTGCTGACCCACGACGTCGACACCATCAGCGACTTCGCCTTCGCCTTCGCGCCGCTGGCGATCTCGATGACCGTAACCCTTGGCTGCCTCGGCTATCTGGCCATGCTGTCGTGGCCGATGTTCCTGATGATGCTGGTCGCTATCGCCATCGGCACCACCATTCAGGCGATTGCGCGGGCCAAGGGCATGCGCGGTTTCTATGCCGCCCGCGACTCCGAAGACGAACTGCAGAAGCACTACAACGCGATCGCCGAAGGCGCCAAGGAACTGCGCATCCACCGCCCGCGCCGCCAGCGCATGTTCGTCGCCGGCATTCAGAAAACCGCAGAAAAGATCTGCGACACCCAGATCAAATCGATCAACACTTTTGTCATCGCCAAGTCGTTTGGCTCGATGCTGTTCTTCGTGGTCATCGGCATGGCTCTGGCCCTGCAATCGCTGTGGCCGAGCGCCGACAAAGCGGTGATGAGCGGCTTTGTTCTGGTCCTGCTGTACATGAAGGGGCCGCTGGAACACCTGATCAGCACTCTCCCGATCATCAGCCGCGCGCAGATTGCCTTCCGCCGCATCGCCGAACTCAGCGAACGGTTCTCCTCGCCGGAGCCGCACCTGCTGCTGCAGGATCAGGGCAACAAGCCTGCCGCCGTCGAGAGCCTGGAACTGCGCAACGTGCGCTACGCCTTCCCGGCCGTGGAAGGCAGCGAACCGTTTCGCCTCGGCCCGGTAAACCTGCGCATCGAACAGGGCGACATCGTGTTCATCGTCGGTGAGAACGGCTGCGGCAAAACCACACTGATCAAATTGCTGCTGGGCCTGTATGCGCCGACCGAGGGCGAAATCCGCGTCAACGACAAGCCGATCACCGCGGTCAACCGCGATGATTACCGCCAGAACTTCACGACGATTTTCGCCGACTACTACCTGTTCGATGACCTGATTCAGGGCGATCGTGAAGTGCCGCAGGATGCCACCCGCTACCTCGAGCGCCTGGAGATCGCGCACAAAGTCAGCGTGCGCGATGGCGCCTTCAGCACTACCGACCTGTCCACCGGCCAACGCAAACGCCTGGCACTGGTCAATGCCTGGCTCGAAGAGCGCCCGGTGCTGGTGTTCGACGAATGGGCCGCGGATCAGGATCCGACGTTCCGGCGGATCTTCTATACCGAGCTGCTGCCCGACCTCAAACGTCTGGGCAAAACCATCATTGTGATTTCCCACGACGACCGTTACTTCGACGTCGCCGATCAGCTCGTGCGCATGGAGGCCGGCAAGGTCAAAAGCGAACTGCAACCCGCCTGATCGAGGCAGCCGCGAACGAGCCGGAGAAAAAACTTTTCCGGTTTGCCGCGGCTTCCTCGTCTTAATGAGATGAATAAGAACCATTAACAACTATACCTGCCAAGGTCTTAACCTCATGTCCGCATCCCGTTTCATGCTTCGCCCTCTGACTCGAGCCCTGCTGATGCACGGCGCGACCCGCACTCGCCTGGCCGGTAGCGGCCTGGGTCTGGCACTGACCCTCGCGGCGGCGCCCTATGTCCAGGCCCAGGAATGGACCCTGAACATCCCTGCCCAACCGCTGGCCCAGGCCCTGCAGACCCTCGGTCAGCAAACCAGCCTGCAAATCGTCTACAGCCCGGAGAGCCTGCAAGGCCTGCGTTCCAGCGCCCTCAACGGCCGCTATCAGGACGACGAGTCGCTCAAGGCGATGCTGAGCGGCACCGGCATCCGTTATCAGCGTGACGGCAACACCGTCACCGTGCTCGGCCCGGCCACCAGCGGCAGTGCGATGGAACTGGCCCCGACCAACGTCAACGCCAACCGCCTTGGCGCCACCACCGAGGGCAGCAACTCCTACACCACCGGCGGCGTGACCATCGGCAAGGGCGTGCATTCGCTCAAGGAAACTCCGCAGTCGGTCACGGTGATGACCCGCAAGATGCTCGACGACCAGAACCTCAACACCATCGAACAGGTGATGGAGAAGACCCCGGGCATCACCGTTTACGACTCGCCCATGGGCGGCAAGTATTTCTACTCGCGCGGTTTCCGCATGACCGGCCAGTACCAGTACGACGGCGTGCCGCTGGACATCGGCAGCAGCTACGTGCAGGCGGACAGCTTCAACAGCGACATGGCCATCTATGACCGCGTGGAAATCCTTCGCGGCGCGGCCGGCATGATGAAGGGCGCGGGCGGCACTGCCGGCGGCGTCAACTTCGTGCGCAAGCGCGGCCAGGACACCCCGCACACGCAGCTGTCGCTGTCGGCGGGCACCTGGGACAACTACCGCGGCCAGGTCGACACCGGCGGCCCGCTGAACGACGCCGGCACCGTGCGTGGTCGCGCCGTCGTCACCCAGCAGACCCGGCAGTATTTCTATGATGTGGCTGAACGCCGCGACCAGATCTACTACGGCGCGCTGGACTTCGATCTCAGCCCCGACACCACCCTCGGTCTGGGCATGGCCTATGAAGACGTCGACGCCACCCCGTGCTGGGGTGGCCTGCCGCGCTACGCCGACGGCTCCGACCTGCACCTGAAACGCTCCACTTGCCTGAACACCTCGTGGAACAACCAGCGCAGCAAACGCGCCACCTACTTCGCCGACGTCAAACACCAGTTCAACGACGACTGGTCGCTGAAAGTCGCCGGTGTCTACTCGCGCAACACCCAGGACATGGAATATTCCTTCCCGAGCGGCACCGTGCCATTGGGCGCCACCGCCACCAATACGCTGATGCTCGGCAGTACCTATGACTACGACCAGCGCGATTACGGTTTCGATGCCTACGTCGACGGCAAATTCGACGCTTTCGGCCAGCAGCACGAACTGATCGTCGGCGCCAACGCCAGCCGTTCGCACAAGGACGACTTCTACGCGGTGGCGGCATTGCCACAGCGTCAGAACGTGTTCAACCCGAACCACAACATCCCGCAGCCGGATGAAAGCTACTACCTGGCCAACGCCTCCCGTGGCGGCCCGGTGGACATGCACATCAAGCAATATGGCGCTTACTCGATCGCCCGCCTGAAACTCGCCGACCCGATGACACTGGTGCTCGGCAGCCGGGTTAGCTGGTACAAATCCGACACTGACTCGGTGCAGTACTTCCGCGGCGAAGGCACCGACGTCAACACCAAGTCCACCGAAACCGGCCAGGTCACGCCGTTCGCCGGCCTGCTCTACGACCTCAACGACAACCTGACCGCCTACGCCAGCTACACCGACATCTTCACCCCGCAAGGCTCGTACAAGACCATCGATGGCAGCACGCTCAAGCCGCTGATTGGCCAGAGCTACGAACTGGGGATCAAGGGTGAGTGGTTCGACGGTCGTCTGAACACCACGTTCAACCTGTTCCGCACTATTCAGAAAGATGCGGCCCAGGATGACCTGCGTTGCGAAGACAGTTCGTGCCAGATCAACTCGGGCAAGGTCCGCGCCCAGGGCTTTGAAGCTGAAGTCAGCGGTGAAGTGATCGAGCGCCTGCAATTGCTGGCCGGTTATACCTACACCCAGACCAAGGTGCTGGAAGATGCCGATGCCACTCAGGATGGCGCGGTCTACAACTCTTACGTGCCGCGTCACCTGTTGCGCGTATGGGGTGATTACGCCCTGAGCGGGCCGCTGGATCGGGTGACGATTGGTGCGGGTGTCAATGCGCAGACGGGCACCTACCGGGTTTCGCCTCTGGGCGGGGACAATGTCGATGGCGCGGGTTATGCGGTCTGGAACGGTCGCATTGGTTATCGGATTGATGACACCTGGTCGGTGGCGTTGAACGGCAACAACCTGTTTGACAAGCGTTATTACGCGACCATCGGGACCGAGGGGTTCGGTAACTTCTACGGCGAACCGCGGAATTTTGTGATGTCGGTGAAGGCTGATTTCTGATTGGTCTTAGTTGTGTGGAAGCCCCGCTTTGGCGGGGCTTTTTGTTTTTTGGGATTGGGGGCATATCCGTTGCTGCGGTGAAGGCTACTTAGGGTTCCGCCCTTACGGCGGGTCACTTTTTCCAAACGCCGAAAAAGTAACCAAAAAGGCTTTGCCCCGGCGTACGGCCCGCTCGCTGGGGCTCGGGGTACCTTCGTTACGGGACCGATCCGGGCGCAGCGGCTCCGGTTGGCTTCGCTGCACCTACACTCGCTGTGTACGACTGCGTCGTACGGTCGCTGCGCTCCCACGCCCGGATCGATCCCGTAACGAAGCCTGCCGAAGGGGCAAAAGATCAAAAGCCAGAGCAAAAGCAGAAGCAGAAGCAAAAGCCAGATCAAAAGCCCCTCACCCTAGCCCTCTCCCAGAGGGAGAGGGGACTAAAACGGGTTGTTTGGCTGGGCTATGCCGACCTGAAATACCGAAGCGAACTCAGATCCTGAATCAGATCAAAAGCCCCTCACCCTAACCCTCTCCCAGAGGGAGAGGGGACTAAAACGGGTTGTTTGGCTGGGCTATGCCGACCTGAAATACCGAGGCGAACTCAGATCCTGAATCAGATCAAAAGCCCCTCACCCTAACCCTCTCCCAAAGGGAGAGGGGACTGACCGAGGTGTTTGGGCAAGGTACGCCGACTTGCGATACCGAGTCGAATGCAGATTCTGAAAAGCCCGCAGATCGGCTCCCTCTCCCTCGGGAGAGGGCTGGGGTGAGGGGCGAATCCAATACAAGACTCAAGCCAAGCGCACGCTTTTCACCACTCAATAGGCCGAGTGTCAGCTCGCCTGCTTTTGATCTTGATCCCCGGGCGACGTCGGAAGGCTGAGTGGAGGGATTGATCCGGGGGTGGGAGCGCAGCGACCGTTTGGCGCAGCCAAACACAGCGAGTGTAGGTGCAGCGGAGCAAACCGGAGCCGCTGCGCCCGGATCGATCCCGCAGCGAAGGGACCCGAGCCTGCGAGGGCCGAACGCAGGAGCAAGCCTTTTTGGTTACTTTTTCGGCGTTTGGAAAAAGTGACCCGCCGTAAGGGCGGAACCGTAATCAGCAACCCCCGCAGCAACGGATATGCACACTAAACCAGAACCCGCGCAAGCGCCCCACCAACCCGCGCATAAACCTCCAAAACCCCAGGCACCACCGACCCCAACCGCAACAAATCATGAGTCAACCCACCACAAACCTCGACCTCGACCTCAACCCCCTGCCCACGCAGCTTATCAACATAAGCCTGCCCCTCATCCAGCAACGGATCAAACCCGGCCAATACCACAATGGCCGGCGCCACCCCACGCAAATCCTCCGCCAGCAACGGCGAAAAACGCCAATCCAGATAATCCTCCGGCCCACGCGCGTAGTGCTGATAAAACCAGTCCAGCGTGTCGTTCTCCAGCAAATACCCCTCGCCAAACAACAGCCGCGAATCATGCACTCGCGAAGCGTCGGTCACCGGATAACACAACAACTGCGCCTTGGGTGCGATGGCCACCGTGTGCGGCTGCCGCACCGCCTGAATCGCCAGCACCGTCGCCAGCGTGGCGCCCGCGCTATCACCGCCAAAGGCTACCCGCGAACAATCCAGGCCCAGGCTCACAGCCTGTTCGGCCAGCCACGCCAACGCGTCCTCGCCATCCTCCAGCGCCGTCGGAAAGCGATGCTCCGGTGCCAGCCGATAACCGACCGAGAGCACCGCACACGGCGTGCGCTGGCAAAACTCACGGCAGACACCGTCGTGGGAATCCAGACTGCCGACCACAAACCCGCCACCGTGGAAATACACCAGCACCGGCAGCGGTGAAGTAACACCGTTGGGCCGATACAAACGCAAGGCCAGTGCCGCGCCGTCCCGGGTCAGTGTTGTAATCTCGGTGACTTCAAGGTCTTGGGGCGCCGGCCAGCGCAACTGCGCGGTGGTCTGTTCGAATGTGCCGCGGGCCTCGCTCGGGGTCAGTTGGTGCATGGCCGGCAGGCCGGCGTCCTGGCTGTCTTGAGCCAAGTCGAGAAACGCTTCCAGATCAGGGTGCAACGACATCGATAAGATCCTTTATCCGCAAAAAAACCGGGCGCGCCTCGGCAGCGCCCGCACAAAAAGAGCGATCAACCCGCCCGTGCCATGCAGTGCTCGATCAACGCTTCAAGCTCACGCTGGTAATCGCTCATCAGCGCATCCATGGTGCCGGCGCGGTAACGCTGGTTGCTGTAGATGCAGCGCAAGGCCAGTTGCCCGTCATAGACCTGGCCGACGATTTCCAGCCAGTTGCCCAGGTTCGCCTTGAGGCTGTAGTTGTCGCCGGTTTCTTCCAGTGCCGGCACCAGCAACGCCTGTTCATCGAAGCTCTGGTCGAACTGCCCGAGGTAGTTGAACGTCACCCGCGCCTGCGGCAAACCGGCGAGTTGCGCGCAGATGTCCGGGCCGGCCAGATGACGCAGCACGCCGTAGCCGATGCCCTTCTGCGGTACACCTGCCAGTTGCGCCTGCACATCGATGATCGACCGGCCGATGTCCTCACTGTCCGGGCGCAAACGCACCGGGAACATGCTGGTGAACCAGCCGAGGCTGCGGCTCAGGTCGATCGATTCGAAGAGGTCTTCGCGACCGTGCCCTTCAAGCAGAATCAGCGCCGACGGTTGCTGGCTCCAGCGGCACAGGGCGCGGCTGAGCGCTGACAGCAGCAGGTCGTTGATCTGCGTGCCGTACACCGCCGGGGCCTGTTTGAGCAGTTGTTCGGTGTGCTCGCGGGACAGCTTCAGCCGTGCCTGCGCCTGTTGCCGCACAAGGTTCTTGCCGCGCGGGTTGTCGCACGGCAGATCGACGCCCGGTTGATCCAGTTGCTCGAGCCAATAGGCCAATTCCTGCTCGGCAATCACAGGCGCCTGCGCCTGCAACGCTTCGGCGAACGAACGATAACTGCTGGTGCGAATCGGCAACTGCGCTGGCAGCCCCTGCACGCAAGCCTCATAAGCGACTTTCAGATCGTCGAGCAGAATCCGCCACGACACGGTGTCGACCACCAGGTGATGAATCACCACCAGCAACCGCGCCTGACCGTCCGGCAAGGCCACATGCATGACCCGCCAGACCGGTCCGTCATCAAGTTTGAGGCTGCGCTGCGCAAGGTTGGCCAAGGCTTCGACCTCGTCGCTGTTCTGCGCTTCACGGCGCCACAGCACAGCCTCGTCGGATGCGCTGGTGCTGTAGCGCTGCAACCAGCGCCCGCCGTCCTTGGAAAAGCGCAAACGCAGCGAATCGTGATGTTGTTCGATCAAGCCCAGTGCCTGTTCCAGGGCATCGAGATCCAGTGGCTGACGTGCGCTGAGCAGCAACGACTGGTTGTAGTGATGCGCCTCGGCCATGCCTTCGGCGAAGAACCATTCCTGGATCGGCAGGAGATTGAACGCGCCTTCTGCGGCCACCTGGGTCAGGTCCGGCAGTGCTTGCCCAGCGCCCTCCTTCGCCACTTGCTGCTCGACGATGCCGGCGATGGTCTGATAGCGCATCAGATCGCGCAGCTTCAGCTCCATCTGCAGGGTCGGATGGTTTCTCACCCGCGAGATCACTTGCAGGCTGAGGATCGAGTCGCCGCCCAGTTCAAAGAAGTTATCGCTGATACCGACCTGCTCGACCTGCAGCACCTGCGCCCAGATTTGCGCCAGCAGGCTTTCCTGCTCAGTGCGGGGGGCAAGGTATTCGTCGCTTTTGAATTGCGGTTCAGGCAGTGCCTTGCGATCGAGTTTGCCGTTGGGCGTGACCGGGAATGCGCTGAGGCAGACGATCTGCGCCGGCACCATGTATTCCGGCAGCGAGGCGCGCAGCCCGGCCTTGAGTTCATCGCCGATGTCTTCACCGCTGGCGGTGACCACGTAACCGATCAGTTGCTTGCCGGACGCATTGTCCCGAGCGATGACCAAAGCATCACTGACCGTTGGTGATTGACGCAGGCTGGCCTCGACTTCACCCAGCTCGATACGGAAGCCGCGCACCTTGACCTGATGGTCGATGCGCCCGACGTAATCGACCACACCGTCCGGGCGACGGCGCACCAGATCGCCGCTGCGGTACAGGCGTTCGCCCGGGGCAAACGGGTTGGGCACGAAGCGCTCGGCGCTCAGATCGGGGCGCCCGTAATAACCGCGAGCAATACCGTAACCGCCGATGTACAACTCACCGGCAAAACCTGGCGGCAGCGGATTCAGATCGTCGTCGAGCACGTACAGCGAACGCGCACCGACGGCGCGACCGATCGGCGCGTACGCCGCTTCGCAATGCTGGCTGATGGCGACTTTCCAGAGCATCGGCGTGACCACGGTTTCGGTCGGGCCGTAGCCGTTGGTGAAGTACTGCGGACGCAAAGCGGCTTTGACCTGTTCGAAGGTCTGCTCTGGCACCGCATCGCCACCGAAGCAGTAGATGCGTACCGCTGGCGGCGCGATGCCGCTGGCTGCCGCGTACTCGGCCAGTTGTTTGAGGTAGGCCGGCGGGAAGCAGGCGATGGTCACGCCGTAATCGTGCAGGGCCTGATAGGTCTGCTCCGGGGTCCACAGGCAACCGTCGCGGATCACCAGACGACCGCCGCTGTACAACGTACTCAGCCAGCGTTCATGGGCGCCGTCGAAAGCGAACGACATGAAGTGCAGCTCGCAACTGCTGGCGTCCATTTCGTACAACTCGGCGATGGCCTGGCAGTGCATGCTCAGCGGGCCTTGTGTGACGGCCACGCCTTTCGGCCGCCCGGTGGAACCGGAGGTGTAGACCAGATAGGCCAGGCTCTGCTCATGAACATCGCAAACCGGAGCAGCGTCGCTGTAGAGACTACGATCGAGCTGATCGATTTCCAGACGCAGCACGCCCTGCGGCGTCGGCATCGTCGCGCGCAGGCTGGTTTGCGTCAGCAGCAAAGCCATGCGCGAATCTTCGATCATGTAGGCCAGGCGCTCCGGCGGATAGTCGATATCCAGCGGCACGTACGCGGCGCCGCTCTTGAGCACGGCAAGGAAGCTCACCAGCATTTCCAGCGAACGCGGCAACGCCACGCCGATCACCACTTCAGGCCCGGCACCGTGGGCGATCAGGCACTGCGCCAGTCGGTTGGCCTGACGCTCGAGTTCGGCGTAGCTCAGGCTTTCGCCGGCGCATTGCACGGCGATCGCGTCAGGTTGCTGTTGCGCATGACGACTGATCAGCTCCGGCAGCAACTGCGGCGCGTGGCGGTGAGAAGGCTCGGCACTCCAGGCCTGCGCCGCGTGCCATTGTTCGGCGGACAGACGCTGCAGATTACCCAATCGCTCATACGGCGCCGCCATCATCGCCGCGAGGGTGTTTTCCAGGGTCAGGCGAATGCCTTGCACCGCCTCGGCGCTGAAGTGGCTGCGCAGGTACAGGTATTCGATCGACAACTCGTCGCCGAGCATCACCGCAAGGTCCATCGGCACGTTGGTCACGCCATGGCCGATGGATTTGCCGAAGGTCAGCTCGGTGTCGGTTTCTTCCTGCAAGCGCTCGTCGATCGGGAAGTTCTCGAACACGACAATGCTGTCGAACAGCGCCTGACCACCGAGGTTCGACCAGCGCTGCACATCCGCCAGCGGTGCCTGCGAATAGTCGCGAATGTCGAGGTTGTAGGCCTGCACTTCGCCCAGCCAGTCGGCCAGACGCTGATCGGCCTGTGGGGTCTGAATGATCGGCAAGGTGTTGATGAACAGGCCGAGCATGTTGCCGACATTCGGCAGACTTTCCGGACGCCCCGACACGGTGGCACCGAAGGTCACCGTTTGCTGGCCGGTGTAGCGCTGCAACAGCAGCAGCCACGCACCCTGGATCAGCGTGTTGGGGGTGATGCGCAGATCACGGCAGAACTCCAGCAGACGCGCGGTTTGCGCCTTGTCCCAATTCGAATAGAGCGCATCGTGGCCGGTAACGTCGGCGCTGTGGCGCGGGTGCATCGCCTGACTCAGCGCGGTCGGTTCGTTGACCACCGCCAGACGTGCTTTCCAGAACAGCTCCTGGGCGTCCTGATCCTGTGCCTGCAACCAGGCAATGAAGTCGCGATAGCGGCCATTTTCGCCAGTCACCTGGCCCGTGGAGTAATACTGCAAAACCTCGCCGAACAGCCGCGAACTGCTCCACCCGTCCATCAGAATATGGTGGCTGGTCCAGATCATCTGGTACTGCTCGTCGCCCAGATGCAGCAAGGTCACGCGCTGCAAACGCGCTTCGGACAAATCAAAACCCAATGCGCGGTCGGCGCTTGCGAATTCGGCAATCGCCGCCTCGCTGCAATCCTTGTCACGCCAATCGAGCACCTGCATCTGCAGCGGCGCATGGCGATGCACGACCTGCAACGGCTTGGCCAGCCCGTCCTGCCAATGGAAACTGGTGCGCAGGATCGCCTGCCGGACGATGACGAATTCCCAGGCCCGGCGGAAGCGCTCCACGTCGAGACCCTTGATCGGCAGGCTGACCTGTTGCACGTAAAGGCTGCTGCCGTTATCCGACAGCGTATGGAACAGCATGCCTTCCTGCATCGGCGACAGCGGGTAGACGTCTTCGATCAGCTCCGCCGGCACCGGCAAGGCATCGAGCTGGGCCTGATCCAGTTGCGCCAACGGGTAGTCGGCAGCGCTGGCGGATTGCGCGTCTTCAAGCGAAACCACCGCGGCGAGTTTCTGCACCGTCTGCTGCTGGAACAGGTCTTTGGGGGTGAAGCAAATGCCCTGCTGCCGCGCGCGGCTGACCAGTTGAATCGAGATGATCGAATCACCGCCGAGGGCGAAGAAATTGTCGGTCACGCCGACCCGCTCGATCTTCAGAATGTCCTGCCAGACCTCAGTCAGTTGCTGTTCCAGCGGCGTCGACGGTGCCACGTAATCGCGTTGCGACTGGCTGGCGTCCGGTGCCGGCAAGGCCTTGCGATCGAGTTTGCCGTTGGGTGTCAGCGGCAATTGCTCGAGGAACAGCCACTGCGCCGGCACCATGTAGTCCGGCAGATGCGCCTTTAGCGCGGCTTGCAGTTCGGCGCTCAGCGCGTCCAGTTGCGCGAGGCTTTGATCGGCTTCGGCCGGCACCACATAAGCCACCAGTTGCTGGCCGCCAACGCCGTCCACCGCCAGCACCACGCCTTCGTGCACGCTGGCCTGGGCCAGCAGACGCGCTTCGATTTCCCCCAGTTCGATACGGAAGCCGCGCACCTTGACCTGATGGTCGATGCGGCCGACGTATTCGATTCGGCCGTCATCCAGCCAGCGCGTCAGGTCGCCAGTGCGGTACATGCGCTCGCCGTTGCGCGCCAACGGATTGGGCACGAAGCGCTCGGCGGTCAGGCCCGGGCGCAACAGATAGCCACGGGTGATGCCGTCGCCGGCCAGATACAGCTCCGCGGCGATGCCGATTGGGGCTGCCTGCAATTGCTCGTCGAGCAGGTACGCAGTGGTGTTGCGCAATGGCCGGCCGATGTTGGCCTGACCGCCGAGTTCGCGGCGCGTCCAGGTCGAATACGTGGTGTCTTCGGAAGGCCCGTACAGATCGTAGACGTGGGCGACCGAGGTCTCGCGGTACAGCGTGTCGACCAGCGCCTGCTTCAGCGGCTCGCCCGCCAGATTGATGATGCGTACGCCCGGCGGGATCTGGCCAATGCGTTGCAGCGCGGCAATCGCCGACGGCACGGTGTTGATCAGGCGCACCTGATCACGCTCGGGCAAGTCCGGCAGTTCCAGGGCATTGCGTGCCATGACGACGGATCCGCCACGTGCCAGGGTGACGAAAATCTCCCACACTGACAGGTCGAAGCACACTGACGTCGAGGCCAGCACGCCTTGCAGGTCGTCTTCGCTGTAGACCTCGGCGGACCAGTGAATCAGTGCCTGCACGTTGCGATGGGCGATGGCCACGCCTTTCGGTTTGCCGGTGGAACCGGAGGTGTAGATCACATAGGCAAGATTGGCCGAGTCAGCGCGCGCCGGCAGGTTGTCCGGTGCCTGCGCGGCAAACGCCTCGCCGCCGGCCTCGACCAGCACCACCTGCGCTTCGGTGGACGGCAATTGCGCCAGCAACGCTTGCTGGGTCAACAGGACTTTCGCCTGGCTGTCGTCGAGCATGTAGGCCACGCGGTCGGCCGGGTAGTCAGGGTCCAGCGGCACATAGGTGCCCCCGGCCTTGAGCACTGCCATCAGGGCGATCACCAGTTCCGCCGAACGCGGCAGTGCCACGCCGACGCGCACCTCGGCCGTCACGCCGAGCGTCAACAGATGTCGGGCCAACTGGTTTGCACGCCGATTCAGTTCGCCGTAGCTCAAGGCCACGCCGGCATGACTCAACGCCAGTGCCTGCGGATGTGCCGCCACCCGCGCTTCAAAGCTCTGCGAGATCAGGCGCTCGGCCGGATAAGCCGCGTGATTGTCGTTCCACTGCGCCAGCGTCTGACGCTCGGCCAGCGGCAGCAGACCGATCTCGCCGAGTGCCCGCTGCGGGGCCTGGATAAATTGCTCGAGCACTTCGCGCAAATGCCCGGCCAGACCGAGCACGCTGCGTTCGGCAAAGTGCTCGGTGAGGTAGTTGAAATCGAGGTTGAGCACTTCGCTGGCGCCGGCGATCAGGGTCAGACCGTAGTTGGTCTGCTCGCGATGTTCCAGGCCGGAGAAACGCAGCCCGCCCGGATTGGCCTCCAGCGCTTCGGAGACCGGGTAGTTCTCGAACACCAGCAAGGTGTCGAACAACGCCTCGCCGCTCAACGCGGCCAGACGCTGAATGTCCTGCAGCGGCGTCTGTTCGTAATCGCGTAGCAGCAGGTTCTTGTCCTGCACGCTGCGCACCCAGTCACCCACACTGAGGGTGGCCTGCGGGCTGGCGATCACCGGCAAGGTGTTGATGAACAGCCCCAATTGTTCCTCGATGCCCCGCAGCTCCACCGGACGCCCGGACACGGTGGCGCCAAACGCCACGGTGGCCTGACCGGTGTAGCGTTGCAACACCAGCAGCCATGCCGCCTGCACCAGACTGTTGAGCGTTACCTGTTGCTGGCGGGAGAAGTTGTTCAGACGCTGGGTGAATGCTTCGTCGAAATGCAGACGATGCATCTGCTTGCCCGGCCCCGGCACGGTGCGTCCGTGGCAGGCCGACGCCAGGCGGGTCGGCTCGTCGAGTTCGGCCAGTTGCCCGCGCCAGAAATCCTGCGCAGCCGCCTTGTCCTGGCCCTGCAGCCATACCAGAAAATCCCGATAGCGGCCCTGTGCGCTCGGCACTGGCTGGCCGGCGTAATCCTGCAGCACTTCACCGAACATCCGCGAGTTGCTCCAGCCATCCATGAGGATGTGGTGGCAAGTGAAAATCAGCCGATGGCGATCGTCGGCGGTGCGCAGCAGGCACAGGCGCAACAGCGGTGGATTCTGCAGATCGAAGCCGCGTTCACGGTCAGCCTGCGCCCGTGCTTCAAGCACCGCCGGCAGATCGGCGACATCGCGCACATCGATTTCCGGCATTTCCAGGGTCAGTTGGCGGTTGATCACCTGCAACGGCGCGTCGAGGCCATCGCGGCCCCAGATGAAACCGGCGCGCAGCACTTCATGGCGATCGACCACGCGCTGCCAGGCTTGCTGGAACCGCACGACGTCGAGGCCGTCGATGTCCAGCAGCATCTGATAGACGTAGGCGCTGGCGTCCGCGTCGTACAGGCTGTGGAACAGAATGCCTTGCTGCATCGGCGCCAGCGGATAGATGTCCTCGATGCGCTGGGCGGCGATCGGCAGGCTGTCCAGATGCGCCTGGGACAAACCGGCCAGCGGCACGTCGGACGGCGTGAGGCCGCCCGAGTGGCTGAGACAGTGGTCGATCAACTCGCTCAGCGCCACTTCGTAAGCGCGGGCCAGAGCGGCAATGGTCGCCTCTTCGAAGACGTCGCTGCTGTAGGTCCAGGTCAGGCTCAACTGGCCCTGATAAACCCGGCCATCGATGGTCAGCCAATTGGCCATCGGCGCGTTTTCGTCCTGACCGGCGCCCTTGTCTTCGGTGGCCGGCCGCCACAAAGCGTCTTCGTCGAAGTTGTTATCGAACTGGCCGAGGTAGTTGAACGTCACCTGCGGTTGCGCCAGTTCATGCAACGCCGCTTGTGCGTCGGGCGTGCCGAGATAACGCAGCAAACCGTAGCCGATGCCCTTGTTGGGGATCGCGCGCAGTTGCTCCTTGATGCCTTTGATCGAGGTTTGCAGACTGGCGTTTGGCGTCAGGCGCACCGGGAACATGCTGGTGAACCAGCCCACGGTGCGGCTCAGGTCGATGTCATCGAAGAGGTCTTCGCGGCCGTGTCCTTCGAGCTGCACCAGCGCACTGTCGCTGGCGGTCCACTCACACAACACTCGCGCCAGTGCGGTCAGTAGCAGGTCGTTGACCTGGGTGCGGTAGACCGCCGGGGCCTGTTGCAGCAACTGGCGAGTCCGTTCGGCGTCCAGCCGGGTGTCGACGCTGCGCTCGAAGCGGTTGTTCAACTGGCCCTGCGGATTGTCCAGCGGCAAACCGAGCGGCACGTCGCGCAACTGCTCGCGCCAGTAGGCCAGTTCATTGTCCAGCGCCGCGCTGCGCGCATGCTCTTGCAGGCGCAAGCCCCAGTCTTTGAACGCGCTGGTCTTCGCCGGCAGGTGCACGCTCTGTCCGCTGCTGATCTGCTGATAGGCGCTTTGCAGGTCTTCCAGCAGGATTCGCCACGACACGCCGTCGACCACCAGGTGATGGATGACCAACAGCAGACGCTGACTGGCGTCCGGCAAGTCGACCAGCGCCGCGCGGATCAGCGGGCCGTTTTGCAGGTCGAGGCTGCGCTGCAGGTCCAGGCACAGCGCTGGCAAGGCCGCGCTGTCGTCCAGCGTGAAAGTGCGCAACAACGCTTGTGGCTGATCCGCCGCGCCATGGCTTTGCTGCCAGCCCTGTTCGGTTTGGCGATAACGCAGACGCAAGGCGTCGTGCTGTTTTTGCACTTGTGCCAAGGCCTGTTGCAGCGCAGCGGCTTGCAGGGTTTTCGCCGGGGTCAGCAGGATCGACTGGTTCCAGTGATGGCGCGCCGGGATGTCGCAGTGGAAGAAGTAATGCTGGATCGGCGTCAGCGGCGCATCGCCGAGCACCTCGCCCTGCTCCGTTTGCACGGCGTCGCTCTGTTGCGCGACGGTGGCCAGACGCTGCACGGTCTGGTGCTGGAAAATGTCCTTGGGCGTGAAGCGAATGCCGGCCTGCCGCGCGCGACTGACTAACTGAATCGAGATGATCGAATCGCCGCCCAGCTCGAAGAAGTTGTCGTGCAGCCCTACCCGTTCGACCTTGAGCACGTCTTGCCAGATCTCGGCCAGACGCTGTTCCAGTTCACTGCGCGGTGCGGCGTACGCCTCCTGCACCTGGGCGACGTCCGGCTGCGGCAGCTGCTTGCGATCGAGTTTGCCGTTGGCGGTCAGTGGCAGCAGCTCAAGGAACGCCCAACTGACCGGGACCATGTAATCCGGCAGGGTTTCGCGCAGGTGCGCCTTGATCGAATCGCGCAGGGCGCCCTGCTCGTCCGCGTTCACTGCCTCGACGGGCACGACCCAGGTTGCCAGTTGCTGGCCGCTGAGGCCGTCCACCGCCAGCACCACCGCTTCGCGCACCTGCGGATGCTTGAGCAGTTGCGCTTCGATTTCGCCCAGTTCGATGCGGAAGCCACGGATCTTCACTTGGTGGTCGATACGGCCGATGTACTCGATCACCCCGTCGCCGCGCAGCCGTGCAAGGTCGCCGGTACGGTACAGGCGCTCGCCTGCCTTGCGATTGAACGGGTCGGGCACGAAGCGGGTGGCGCTCATGCCGGACTGATTCAGATAACCACGGGCCAGACCGGCACCGGCGATGTACAACTCGCCGATGCAGCCTTGTGGCACCAGGTTGAGCGAGCCATCGAGCAAGTACCACGACAGGTCGACAATCGGCGCGCCAATCGGGCTGCTGTGGTTGCTGTGCAGATCCGCCAGCGACAACGGCCGGTAAGTCACGTGCACGGTCGTTTCGGTGATGCCGTACATGTTGACCAGCGTCGGCGCGCGGTCGCCAAAACGTTCGAACCACGGGCGCAGGTTCTGCACTTCCAGCGCCTCGCCACCGAACACCACGTAACGCAGGGCATTACTGCGCGCAGAGTCACAGGCGACCTGCATCAACGGCTTGAATGCCGACGGTGTCTGGTTCAACACCGTGACATTTTCATCGCACAGCAGCGTGTAGAAATCCTCCGGCGAACGACTGACATCGTGGGGCACGACCACCAGTTTGCCGCCGTACAACAGCGCGCCGAAAATCTCCCACACCGAAAAGTCGAACGCGTAGGAATGGAACAGCGTCCAGCTGTCCTGCGGGCCGAATTCGAACCACTGCTCGGTGGCGCTGAACAGGCGCATGACGTTGCCGTGCGGCAGCAACGCGCCTTTGGGTTTGCCGGTGGAACCGGATGTGTAAATGACGTAGGCCAGATTGTCCGGCGTGATCAGGCATGGCGGGTTGCTTTCAATGCTGTGTTCCGGCGCCTGATCCAGATCGAGGCAGACCAGCCCCGGCGGAATCGGCAACTGCCCGAGCAAATGACCCTGGGTCAACAGCAATTGAATGCCGCTGTCGTCGATCATGTAGCTCAAGCGATCATCCGGGTAGCTCGGGTCCAGCGGCACATAGGCACCGCCGGCCTTCAGCACCGCGAGAATGGCGACGATCATGTCCAGCGAACGCTCCACCGCAACGCCGACGCGCACGTCCGGGCCGACACCCCGCTCGATCAGCGTATGCGCCCATTGGTTGGCGCGGCGATTGAGTTCAGCGTAGGTCAGGCATTGCCCGGCACAGGTCACGGCCACCGCGTCGGCATGCCGCGCGGCCTGGGCTTCGATGGCTTGCTGGATGCACTGGGTCAGCGGTTGTTCGACCCGCGGCGGATTCCATTGCGCCAATAGCTGTTGCTGCTGGCCGGCGTCGAGTATCGGCAATTGGCCGATGCGCTGGGTCGGCTCGGCGACGATCGCCTGCAACAGCGCAGTCCAGTGTTGCGCAAGGCGCTCGATAGTCGCCGCGTCGAACAGGTCGGTGGCGTACTTGAGTACCGCTTCGATGCCGTGGGCCTGTTCGGTGGTGTTGAGGGTCAGGTCGAATTGCGCGGTCTGGCTCTGCCATTCCAGCGGCGCGATGTTCAGACCGTTCAGGCGCGTCGCAACGCTCGCACGGCGCTCGGCCTGGTGGTTGAACATGACCTGGAACAGCGGATTGTGACTGAGGCTGCGGCCCGGCTCCAGCGCTTCGACCAGTTGCTCGAAGGGCAAGTCCTGATGCGCCTGCGCCTCCTGCGCGGTCTGTTTGACCTGACGCAGCAGCTCAACAAATGGCAGCTCTGCGTCGACATCCGCCTTGAGCACCTGGGTGTTGACGAAGAAGCCGATCAGGCGCTCGATTTCCACCCGGCCACGGTTGGCCACCGGCACGCCGACACGGATATCGCTTTGCCCGCTGTAGCGATGCAACAAGGCGTGAAACGAAGCCAGCAGCAACACGAACAGCGTGACGTTTTCCTGCCGGGCGAAGGCCTTGAGGGCATTGCTCAGCACCGGGTCAAGAATCAGGTTATGGCTGGCGCCGGCGAAGCTCTGCTCGACCGCGCGCGGGCGATCCAGCGGCAGCTCCAGCACCGGCTGTTCACCGCCGAGTTTTTCCTGCCAGTAGGCCAGTTGGCGCTCCTGCTCCCCGGCTTCCATCCACTGGCGCTGCCACAAGGCGTAATCAGCGTACTGGATCGGCAGCGCGGGCAGACCGGCGTCGTGACCGAGGTTGAAACCGGCGTAGAGCTGCACCAGTTCCTCGATCATCACTTGCAGCGACCAGCCATCGGAAACGATGTGGTGCAGGGTCAGCACCAGCACATGCTCAGCGGGGCTGACCTGGAGCAGCGCGGCACGCAGCAACGGGCCGTGCTGCAGGTCGAAAGTCTTCTGGCTCTGGGTCTGGACGAAGGCCTGGATCGAGCTGTCCGGGTCGTTCGCCAGATCAGCGCTCAGGTGATGAATCTCCAACGCAAAAGGTCCTGCGGGCAGGACCACTTGCAAGGGTTGTGCACTGTCTTGAGTGAATACCGTGCGCAAGGTTTCGTGGCGTTCGATCAGCGCCGCGATGCTGCGTTCCAGTGCCGGCACATCCAGCGGCCCCTGCAAGCGCAGGGCCGTCGGAATGTTGTAGGCCGCGCTGTGCGGTGCCCACTGCCAGAGGAACCACTGGCGCTGCTGAGCGTAGGACAGCAGCAACGGCTCTTCAGCCGTGCGCTTGAAAACCGGGGCAATGTCAAAGAGGTTGACGCCTTTCTGCTTGAGCAGAACCGCCAGAGCCTTTCTTTGCTTAGCCGAAAGTTGTCCTACCGACTCGATTAACTCTTGCACGCGTTTTTCCCTCTCAAGAAATCAGTTTTTCCAGATCATCGAGGGATAGACGTTTGAGGGCCTCCAGTGATTTAGCCAATTCATCCTGAACGGGCGACATTTCGACACGCAGCGCTTCGATCCGCGCGCAGAACTCCTTGAGCGTGTCGGTTTCGAACAGCGCCTTGAGCGGCACCTTGTCGCCGAGGCGCTCCTGCACCCGGGTCACCACCAGCGTCGCCAGCAGCGAATGCCCGCCAAGCTGGAAGAAGTTGTCCGCCAGCCCTACACGCTCGACCTCCAGCACCTCCTGCCAGATCGTTGCGATCTCCCACTGCAGGTCGCTTTGCGGCGCCTGGTATTGCTCCTGCATCGGGCTCTCGGCCAACGCCATCAGCGCCTTGCGATCGAGCTTGCCGTTGGGCGTCAGCGGGATCGCGTCGATCAGGTGCAAATGCCCCGGGACCATGTGCGCCGGCAAGCGGCTGACCAGCGCACTGCGCACCCGCTCGGTCAGGGTCGACCGCTCGCTGTCCGGCGCGGCGACGAGATAGGCATGCAGGTGTTTGCCAGCGGCACCGTCCTGCGCCAGCACCACCGCTTCGCCGATGTCGTCGAGCTCCAGCAGGCGCGCTTCGATCTCGCTGAGTTCGATGCGGAAACCGCGAATTTTCACCTGATGGTCGGCGCGACCGATGTACTCGATGTTGCCGTCGTCGCCCTCGCGCACCAGATCGCCGGTGCGGTACAGACGCTCGCCATTGCTCGCGTAAGGATTCGGCACAAAGCGTTCGGCGGTCAGCGCGGCGCGGTGCAGATAGCCGCGCGTCACCCCGGCACCCGCCAGGTACAGCTCAGCCGGCACACCCGCGGGCAGCGCCTGCAACTGACTGTCGAGCAGATACGCCACGGTGTTATCCAGCGGCCGGCCAATGTTCGCCCGGCCCTGCGGCGTGCGCAGGGTGAAGGTCGAATAGGTGGTGTCTTCCGACGGCCCGTAAAGGTCGTAGACCTGCTGCACCCGGGTGCTGGCATAGAGGCTGTCGACCAGACTCTGCTTGAGCGGTTCGCCGGCGAGATTGATGGTGCCGACCGAAGCCAGAATCTGCCCGGCCCGTTGCAACGCGGCAATCGCCGACGGCACGCTGTTGATCAGGGTGACCTGCTCGCGCGCCGGCAGATCGGCCAGCGCCAGGGCGTTGTCGGCCAGCACCAGACAGCCACCGCAGGCCAGCGTGACGAAGATTTCCCACACCGACAGATCGAAGCAGATTGAGGTAGAGGCCAGCACGCCGCGCAATTGCTCTTCGCGATAGACCCCCGCCGACCATTGAATCAGTGCCGACAGATTGCCGTGGCTGATCGCTACGCCTTTCGGTTTGCCGGTGGAGCCGGAGGTGTAGATGACGTACGCCAGATTGTCTGCAGCGAGGTTAACCAGCGGCGCAGTGACCGGGCATTCGCTGGCGACGCTCGCGTCCACCAGCAGCACCTGCGCACTCAAGGTGTCGGGCAGCATCGCCAACGCCGCCGGTTCGGTGAGCAGCACGGCGGCGCGACTGTCGTCCAGCATGTGCAGCAACCGTTCCTGCGGATAATCCGGGTCCAGCGGCACGTAGGCGCCACCGGCCTTGAGGATCGCCAACAGTGCGACCAGCATGTCCGGCGTGCGGCGCATGCACACGCCGACGCGCACCTCCGGCCCGACGCCCATGCCTTGCAGCTTGTGCGCCAGACGATTGGCCCGGGTATCGAGGCTTTGGTAATCGATGGACTGCTCAGCGAACCGCACCGCGCTCGCTTGTGGCTGCCGCTGCACCTGCGCGGCGATGTGCGCCAGCACCGTGCGTTGATCCGGCGCGGTCACCGGCGCCTTGCCCCACGCGATCGCTTGTTGCCGTTGTGGCTCGGCGAGCAGTTGCAGCGCACCCAGCGGCTGGGTGGCGTCGGCGAGGAACTGCTCGAGCAGGCCTTGCAACTGCGCACTCAACGCACTGATCGCTGGAGCGTCGAAACTGGCCTGATCGTAACTCACGCCCAGACTCAGCTCGCGGCCGGTGACCGCGACCAGCGTCAGCGGATAGTTGGTCTGCTCCTGCCGGCGGATTGCCGAGAACTTCAGGCCCGTCTCAGGGCCCTGCGCCAGCGCTTCCGCCATCGGATAGTTTTCGAACACCAGAATACTGTCGAACAATGCCCCGGCACCCGTGCCGGCCCAGCGCTGAATGTCGTACAGCGGCGTGTGTTCGTGCTCGCGCAACGCCAGATTGAGGTCCTGCACCAGTTGCAGCCATTGGCTGACGCCGATCTCCGGCGATGGCGCCGCCACCACCGGCAAGGTATTGATGAACAGGCCGATCTGCTGCTCGACGCCCGGTAAATCCGTCGGCCGCCCAGCCACGGTTGCACCAAACGCCACGTGATCCTGCCCGGTGTAGCGCTGCAACAGCAGCAGCCACGCCGCTTGCACCAGCGTGTTGAGGGTGACTTTCTGTTCGCGGGCGAAGCGGTTCAGTTCGGCCGTCAGCTGTTCGCTGAACACATGCTCATGATCGGCATAACCGCTTGCGTCGCGCTGCCGGACCGGCATGGCGCTGGCCAGTCGCGTCGGCTCTGCGAGTTCCGCCAGCGCCGCGCTCCAGAATTGCCGACTGGCCTGCTGATCGCGCTGGCCAAGCCATTCGATGTAATCGCGATAGCGCCCCTGCCCTGCGCTCGGCGTGATGCCGGCGTAGCGTTGCAGCACTTCGCCGAACAACTGCGAAGTGCTCCAGCCGTCCATGAGGATGTGATGACAGGTGTAGATCAGGTGATGAGTGTTCTCATCGGTGCGCACCAGCGTCACGCGCAACAGCGGCGCGTCGAGCAGATCGACACCGTTGTGCAGGTCTTCAGTGGCCAGATGATCAAGCGCTGAATCGAGGCCATCGCGACCGCGCCAGTCCTGCACCTGCCACGGCATCCGCACACAGCTGCGCACCACCTGCACCGGCGCTGCGGCATCCTGCGGCCAGACGAACGCGGTACGCAGGATATCGTGGGCGTCGAGGGTCTGCTGCCAGGCCTGGCGGAAGCGCTCGGCATCGAGTTGTTCCACATCGACCCGCAGTTGATTGGTATAGGCCGGGCTATCCGGCTCGTTGCGGCTGTGGAACAGAATGCCTTGCTGCATCGGCGACAGCGGGTACAGATCAACGATGTCACGCGGCGCGATCGGCAGCGCCGACAGCTGCTCTTGCGTGAGGTTGGCGAGGTTGAAGTCCGAGGGTGTCACGCCACCGGCGCCGCTCTCGCAGCAATGTTCGATCAGGCGCTCCAGCTCGACGCGATAGGCCTCGGCCAACGCCTCGATGGTCTCGGCGCGGTACATGCCGGTGCCGAAAGTCCAGGTCAGTTCCAGCTCACCGCCGAAGACCTGACCGTCGACACTCAGCCAATTGCCCAGCGGCGCCTGCTCATCCTGATTGGCACCGGTGCTGTCAGCGCTTGGCACGAACAACGCGCCTTGCTCAGCGCTGAACGCGCCGTCGAACTGGCCGAGATAATTGAAGGTCACCCGGGGTTGCGCCAGCGCCTGCAACTCGGCAGAACGCGTGAGGTAACGCAGCACGCCATAACCGATGCCTTTGCCCGGCACCGCACGCAGTTGCTCCTTGATCGCACACAGCGACGCAACGGGATTTTCCTGCGGGGTCAGGCGCACCGGGAACAGGCTGCTGAACCAGCCGACCGTACGGCTCAGGTCGATGTCGTCGAACAGGTCTTCACGACCATGACCTTCGAGCTGGATCAACACCGAAGGCTGCTCGCTCCAGTCACACAGCACCCGCGCCAATGCAGTCAGCAACAGATCATTGATCTGCGTGCGATACGCCGCCGGGGCGACTTTCAGCAGCTTGTCGGTCAGTGTCTGGCTCAGGCGCGTACTGGCGCGGGCGGCCTCGGCGCGGGTCTGGCTGTCCTCGGCAAAATCCCGTGGCAGGGCCGCGTCGTCGGCCTCAAGGGTCTGACGCCAATAAGCGCTTTCAGCCGCCAACGTTTCGCTCTGTGCATAACGATGCAACTGCCCGGCCCAGTCGTGCAGCGAACTGCTTTTGCCCGGCAACGCGAGCGCCGTTCCCGCCGCCAGGGCGTGGTAGGCCTGCTGCAAGTCCTCCAGCAGAATGCGCCACGACACGCCATCGACCACCAGGTGATGGATCACCAGCAGCAGACGTTGCTCGGCATTCGGCAGATTGACCAGCACCGCGCGCAGCAAATGCCCGCGTTGCAGATCCAGGCTGCGCTGCGCCGCGTCGACCAGCGCTGGCAAGGCGTCGAGGTTGTCCAGCTCGTGGACCCAGAGCAGTTCGGCATCACCCTGCGGCTGCGGCAGTGCCTGCCAGCGATCGCCCGACTGCACAAAGCTCAAGGCCAGTGCTTCGTGCTGTTCGAGCAACGTCGCCAGCGCCTTGCGCAGATGCACGGCGTCCAGCGCCAGGGTCGGTTGCAACATCACCGACTGATTCCAGTGCTGGCGCTGGACAATCGGCGTCTCGAAGAAACGCTCTTGAATCGGCAGCAACGGCAATGGCCCGCGTGCCACAGTTGCGGCAGCGGCAGCGGCAGCCGGTTTGGCCTCGATCAGTTTGGCCACAGCGGCGAGTTGGCCGATGGTCTGTTTTTCGAACAACTGCTTGGGGCTGAGCTTGATCCCCTGGCGCTTGGCCCGGGCGATGATCTGCAGACTGAGAATCGAGTCGCCACCCAGTTCGAAGAAGTTATCGCTGCTGCCGACCCGCTCGAGCTTGAGCACCTCGGCCCAGATGGCAGCCAGTTTCTCTTCGATCTCACCGACCGGCGCGACGAACTGCTGGCTGACCACGCCGGGCACGGGCAAGGCGCGTTTGTCGAGTTTGCCGTTGGCCGTCAGCGGCAGCTTATCGAGCAACAGCAACTGCGCCGGCACCATGTAGTCCGGCAGCCGCGCCTGCAATTGCTCGCGCAGATCCTGCGCCTGCACTTTCGCTCCCGCTAGCGGCACGCACCAGGCAAGCAGTTGCAGGCGCGCCGGATCGTCATCCAGTGGCAGCGCGAGCACGGCGGCTTCGCTGACGCCGTCGAGGCTGAGCAACAGCCGCGCGACTTCCGCGGGCTCGACGCGGTAGCCGCGCACTTTCACTTGATCGTCGGCACGACCGATGAATTCCAGCGCCTGCTCGCGGTTGCGCCGGACCCGGTCGCCGCTGCGGTACACCCGCGCGCCGGCTGCGCCGAACGGGTCGGGCAGGAAACGTTCGGCGGTCAGCCCCGGCTGATTCAGGTAACCCAGGGCAACGCTGTCGCCGCCGATGTACAGCTCACCGGCAACCTGATCGGCCACCGGGTTGAGCACATCGTCGAGCACATAGACATGGGCACCGGCCAACGCCGTGCCGACCGGAACGCTGCGCGTTTGCGCGGCAAGTGCTTCGACCTCATGGGTCAGCACGCCTACGGTGGTTTCGCTCGGGCCATAGTGATTGATCAGGCGACAGCCCGGTTTCAGTTGCTGCACGCGCTCGACCAGCGCCGGCGAACAGGCTTCGCCGCCGACGATCAATGCGTGTTCCGGCAGCACGTCGGCTGGCTTGGCCGCCTGCAACAGCGCGGCGAGATGGCCGGGAACGATTTTCAGCACGCCGACGCGATGGCGGGCCATGTAATCGGCAAAGCGGTCCGGGTCGAAACCGAGCTCTTCCGGCAGCACATGCAGCAGGCGGCCCGAGCACAACGCGCCGAACAGCACGGTGAAGCCAAGGTCGGCGGCGATGGTCGAAACCAGCGCCATGCTCGCCTCGGGCGCAGGCGCCAGACGCTCGAGGACGCCGCGCACATAACCGCCCAGCGCAGCGTGGCTGACCAGCACGCCCTTGGGTTGCCCGGTGGAACCGGAGGTGTGAATCACATAGGCCGGCGATTGTGCATGTAGCGTCAGCTCAGGCGCGGACGCCGGCAGCGACTGCCATTGCTCCGGGGCAAATTCAAGACCCTGACAGCCCTCGACCGCCAGTTCGCTGACCCGCGCACCGCTTTCGGCAGCGATCAACGCCCGTGCCTGCGCAGCCCCGAGCATCTGGTGCAGGCGTGCGCTCGGTGCCTTGACGTCCAGCGGCATGTACACCGCGCCAGCCTTGAGAATCGCCAACACGCAAGTCAGCCAGTCCAGCGAACGCTCCAGCAGCACCGCCACCGGTTCGCCAACATTGATGCCCTGCGCACGCAAATAATGGGCGAGACGGTTGGCTTGCTCATCCAGTGCCTGGAAAGTCATGGTCTGCTGAAGATCACGGGCGGCCAGCGCCTGCGGCTGGCGGGCCACTTCACGGGTCCAGTGCTGCAACACCGTCAACGCCGGTTCGCGTTGAATGGCAAGCGCCGCAGGCCGTTGCGTGGCGACCGTGTGCAGCGGCGCCTGCGGCGCATTGAGCAATTGGCTGAACAGGTCGAGCAACATCGGCACGAAAGCGGCGACCGTTTCCGCCCGATAGAGATCGCTGGCGTAGGTCATCTGACCGTGGATCAGCGCGCCGTCGTCGGTGATGTCCAGGGCCAGATCGAAATGCGTGCCGTCCTTGGCCAGCGGGTATTCGCTGACGGTCAGACCGGGTAAGGCCATCGAGCGTTGTTTCTGCATGCCGACGTTCTGGTTGAACTTGGCCTGGAACAACGGGTTGTGACCGAGGGTGCGCTCGGCGACCAATTCGTCGACCAGTTGCTCGAACGGCAATTCCTGATGCGCCTGCGCGCCGAACGCCGCTTCCCGCACCTGCGCCAGCAGATCCGCGAAACTGCCGCGCTCATCGACCTGGCAACGCAGCACTTGGGTGTTGACGAAGAAACCGATCAACCCTTCGACTTCGGCGCGGCCACGGTTGGCATTCGGCACGCCAACACGTATGTCGCGCTCGCCGGCCAGACGCGAGAGGAACAGCGAGAACCCGGCCAGCACCAGCATGAACAGGCTGATGCCCTGGCTGCGGGCAAAAGCATTGAGCTGGCGCGACAGGTCGGCACCGAAATCGAAGCTCAGGGTCTGCCCCGCAAAACTCTGGGTCAGCGGTCGGGCAAAGTCCGGCGCCACTTCCAGCAGCGGATGCTCGTCACCCAGTTGCTGACGCCAGTAGTCGAGCTGGCGCTCGCCCTCGCCTGCTTCCAGCCAGCGTCGCTGCCAGATCGCATAGTCGGCGTACTGCAATGGCAACGCCGGCAACTGCGGCTCGCGCTGCAGGCTGAAGGCCTGATAGCACTGGACGAATTCCTTGACCATGACGTCCATCGACCAGCCGTCGGAGACGATGTGATGCATGCTCACCACCAGCACGAACTCTTCGTCGGCCAAGGCAAACAGACTGGCGCGCAACAGCGGGCCATGGCGCAGATCGAACGGTTGCGCGGTGACGTCCTGCACGTGTTGCGCGAGTACTTGCTCGCGCTCTTGCGCCGCGATGCCCGTCAGGTCGAAGCGTTCCAGGGCAATACTCTGCTGCTCGAGAATCACCTGTTGGGGCTGATCGCCGTCAGTGTGGAACACCGTGCGCAACACTTCATGGCGCGCCAGCAGATGATCGAACGAACGGTTCAGCGCCGACTCGTCCAGCAGCCCCTTCAGACGCAAGCCGGCGGCCATGTTGTACGCGGCACTGTGCGGTTCCAGTTGCCAGAGAAACAACAGGCGCTGCTGGGCGAACGACAGGGGAATCGACGCGCAGTCATGGCGGCTGACCGGCAGCGGCAGCAGGCTGAAATCCTTGCCCTCCTCACGCAGCCTGGCGAGAAACAGCCGACGCTGTTCCAGCGGCAGGCCGACGAATCTTTGCGCAATACGTTCCGCCATCGTGCCGTTCATACTTCTTCTCCTTGCAAAGCATTCATGAACTGATCCATGTCGGACCAGTCGTCGTCGCCGCTCGCCTCGGCCAGTTGCCCGAGCACCTCGGCGAGATCCGCCAGCAGCGGTTTTTCGAACAGACTGCGCAGCGGCAGCACCACACCCATCTGCTCCTTGATTCGCGCGATCACCTGCGCGGCCAACAACGAATGGCCGCCCAGTTCAAAAAAGTGATCGTCCAGACCCACACGCGGCACCTGCAGCACCTCGGCCCAGACCTGCGCCAGGCACTGCTCGGCCGCCGATTGCGGGGCACGGTAATCGCCCTGCAACTGCGCCGGATCCGGCGCTGGCAAGGCCTTGCGGTCGAGCTTGCCACTCGGCGTCAGCGGCAGGTTCGCCAGCAACAGCAGATGCCCCGGCACCATGTAATCCGGCAGGCTGGCTTGCAGCGCGGCGCGGGTCTGCTGACGGAACAGCGCTTGCGTCGCCGCACTGGCGAGCGCTGCCGGTTCCGTCACCACGTAGGCGACCAGTTGCGTACCGCCCGCGAACGGCACCGCCAGCACCACCGCTTCGCGAACCCCGGGACATTGCTGCAGGCGCGATTCGATCTCGCCCAGTTCGATGCGGAAACCGCGAATCTTCACCTGATGATCGACCCGACCGACGTACTCCAGCGCGCCATCGCCGCGCAGCCGCGCACGATCGCCGGTGCGGTACAGGCGCTGACCGTCGGCGAACGGGTCGGCAATGAAACGCTCGGCGCTGAGGCTCGGCTGACGGTGATAACCCCGTGCCAGTCCCGGCCCACCGATGTACAACTCGCCCACCGCGCCTTGCGGCAGCAGGTTCAGGTCATCGTCGAGCACGTACAGGCGCCGCGCCGCCAGCCCCTTGCCGATCGGCATGCCGCGCCACGACACATCCTGCGCGGTCAGCCCGGTGCAGTCATGAATCGTCGAGACCACCGTGGCCTCGGTCGGCCCGTAGGTGTTGAGCAGGCGCACATGGCCGAGCCCGGCCTGCTGCCACAGGCGCAAGCCGTCCACCGCCATGGCTTCGCCGCCAACGTGAACCTGACGCAGCGCGGCGAAACTTGCCGGCGGTTTCGCCGCGTATTCCTGCACCAGCCAATACCAGTAGGCCGCCGGCAAGTCGGCAAGAGTGACGCCCTGATCGATGATGACCTGATGCAGCGTCGCGCTGTCCCACAACGGCGCGTCGCGCATGACCACGCTGGCGCCATGGCACAACGGCGGGAAAAACTGCTCGACGAAACCGTCGAAACTGCTGGTGGCGAATTGCAGAACCCGGTCGCCTTCGTGCAGATCGCTGTAATCGATGGCGCGGGCGATGAACTCGCTCAGCGCACCGTGACTGACAGCCACGCCTTTCGGCCGCCCGGTGGAGCCAGAGGTGTAGATCACGTAGGCGAGGTTGTCGGCTTCGACCGTGACCGGCAGATTGTCGGCCTGCTCACTGTCGGGCAACTGCTCCAGACACAGGCACTCGACACCATCGAGCGGCGGCAGGCTGGCGAGGCTTTGCCGGTCGCTGAGCAACAGTTTCAGACCGCTGTCATCGAGCACATGGCGCAAGCGTTCGGCCGGGGTCTGCGGGTCCAGCGGCACGTAGGCACCACCGGCCTTGAGCACCGCCAGCAGCGCCACCGCCAGTTCCAGCGAGCGCCCCAGCGCGACGCCGACCAGCACGTCCGGACCGACACCCCATGCGCGCACCTGATGGGCCAGACGATTGCTGCGAGTGTTGAGTTCGGCGTAGCTGAATGCCGGCGCAGGCGCAGAGGCCAACCGCACCGCCGGCGCTTGCCCAGTGCGCGCGACCTGCGCTTCGAACAGGGTTTGCACGCTGGTGAAACGAGGCGCAGGCGCAGTGGACTGAATCAGCGCTTGCCGTTCGCTATCGGCGAGCATCGCCACGTCACCGATCAACTGTTGCGGGTCGCGGCACACCGACTGGAGAATGTTGCGCCAATGCCCGGCCAGCGCGGCGATGGTCGCGGCGTCAAAAATATCCGTGGCGTAAGTGAAGGCGGCAAACAGTTGCTCGCCCTCCTCACGGGTGTCGAGCATCAGGTCACTGGTGGCCGCGTGTTGCCGAGCGCTGCCGGCCAGTTGTTCTTCGCTCAGATAGCCCACGCGCAAGCCTGAAGCGAGTTGCGCCTGATGCAAATCGGTGACCAGCGGTTGATGGTTGAACATCACCTGAAACAGCGGATTGTGGCTCTGGCTGCGTGCCGGTTGCAGGGCTTCGATCAGGGCGTCGAACGGCAGATCCTGATGGGCCTGCGCACCCAGTGCCGCCTGGCGCAGGCTCTGCAGCAGCTCAGTGAACGGCGTCTGCGCAGTGAGCGCGCTGCGCAGGATTTGCGTGTTGACGAAGAAGCCGATCAGGCCTTCGGTTTCACTGCGGGTGCGGTTGGCGATCAGTCCGCCGACACGAATATCGGTCTGGCCGCTGTAGCGATGCAGCAGGGTTTTGAACGCCGCCAAAAGCACCACGAACAACGTCACGCCCTGGCGCTGGGAAAGGCTTTTCAGCTCTTCACGCAGGGCTGCATCGATCACCGTTTCCAGGCGTGCGCCCTGATGGCTGGATTGCGCCGGATAGGCGCGGTCGGTGGGCAATTCCAGCACCGGATGCTCGTCGCCCAGTTGCGTGCGCCAGTAGTCCAGTTGCCGCTCACGCTCGCCAGCCTCCAGCCAGCTGCGCTGCCACAGCGCGTAGTCGCGATAGTGCACGGTCAGCGGCGCCAGCGTCGGTTCGCGCCCGGCCACCAGCGCATCGTAGGTGCGCATGAACTCATCGATCAGAATGTTCATCGACCAGCCGTCGGCGATGATGTGATGCAGGGTCAGCAGCAGCACATGTTCCCGCTCGGCCAGGCGCAACAGACGCAGACTCAGCAGCGGGCCGTTCTGCAGGTCGAAGGCCTGGGTCGCCTCGGCCATCATGTGCTGCTCCGCGAGCGGCCAGCGCTGTGCTTCGGGCAAACCGCCCAGGTCAGTAACGGCCAACTTCAGTGGCTGCGGCTCGGCCACACGCTGGAAGGCACGCTCGCCGTCCTGGCCGAAGGTGGTGCGCAAACATTCGTGGCGTGCCGCCAGGCGGCTGAAGGCCTGCTCAAGTGCCTCGACTTGCAGATCGCCATCCAGACGCACCGCCATCGGCAGGTTGTAGGCTGCGCTGGTCGGCTCCAGTTGCCAGAGAAACCACATGCGCTGCTGCGCGTAAGACAGGCCGTCGCGCTCAGCGATGCCGTCGCAGGCAGTCATGGGAAGCTGCGCAAAATCGATGCCTTCGCGGGCCATGCCGGCGAGGAACAAACGACGTTTGTCCTGGGGCAATTCGATAAAGCGGCGGGCTAGTTTCTGTGCGTCTGCGGCATTCATGCGTGGAGTCCTTGCTGATCGGCGGCGTGACCTGGAGACCCGGTCGTATCAACAAGAACGAATGGCCCGCGCAACGATTTAGCGCACCAGCGGCAATCGCAGCCCGACGGTACGAACGCCAGACAGACAAATGCCGAAGCCCGGTACAGGCCCGACTTCGGCATTCAAATTGAAGCGTTGCGATCTGCTCAGCGCGCGTCCTGCGAATGCCCCTCGGCCATTGCCACAATCACTTTGCGCGGCCCTTCGAACGGTGAGCGAGCATGCGCTGACAACATGTTATCGAGCATCAGCACATCGCCCTCCTGCCACGGAAAACTGATCGCACAGTCATCAAGCACCGCGCGAATCTGCGCCAGCACTTCGTCTTCGATCGGCGAACCGTCGCCGTAGTAGACGTTACGAGGCAGGTCTTCTTCGTCGACGATGTCGAGCAGGCTTTCGCGCACTTCCGCTTGCAGGTTGGAGATGTGAAACAGGTGCGCCTGATTGAACCAGACGTGATCGCCCGTTACCGGATGCACCGCCACCGCCTGACAGGTCTGCCGCGTGCGCAGTTCACCATCGTCCTTCCATTCACAGACAATGCCGTGGGCCTTGCAGTAGGCCTCGACGACCTCGCGGTCTTCGGTGTTGAACACGTCTTCCCAGGCGACGTCGAGGCCGTTGCCGAAGTTGCGCACGTACATCAGGCCTTTGCTGACGAAGCGCTCACGGATCGCCACCGGAATGCGCCGGTAGACTTCACGGCTGTCGGCAATCGGCGTCTCACCGCCGGACTTCGCCGCGATCATGCTGTAGAACCAGATTTTCATCGGCCAGTCGCGGGAATACGCCTGTTCGTTGTGCAACGGAATACTCTGGTGCGCCGGGTATTCCGTGGACGTGTACACGCCTTGGGTGACGTTGGTACGCGGGGTCGAGCCGAACTCGTAGTTCAGCAGCGGATGACCGAAGCTCGCGGCGAACTGGCGGAACTGCTCGGCGCCATCGAGGCGGAAACCGCGAAACAACACACCACCGTCGCGCAGCAGATGCTCGTCGACCAGCTCCTTCAATTCATCGAATACCGCCAACAGATAAGTGTCGGCATCGCTCGCCTCGATCAACAGCGGCAAGCGTCCGCGCTGCGGCAGCAATGGCCGAACGGAAAATCCCAAAGCAACAGCCATGACTGGCCTCCTGACTATGCGTGATGGATGAGTCGCTTTTCAGAACGCCGGTTGCGCGGCCTGCGCAAGGCGCCGGTGATGCACTTCCAGATGGCTCTTGATCGTGCGAATGACCCGCGCTTCATGTTCATGAATGAAGAAATGCCCGCCGGTCATCATGTCCACCGAGAAACTGCCCAGGGTCTCTTTGCTCCAGCCGATCAGTTGTTCAGTGGTGGCGCGGTCTTCCTTGCCGCCGAGCACGTGCACCGGGCAATTGAGCAAGGGCCGCTCGGCAGGCGTGAAGCGCCCGCACATCATGAAATCGGCGCGCAGCACCGGCAGGGTCAGGCTCATCAATTCCTGATTGGCGAGAATTTCTTCGCTGGTACCTTGAAAGGTGCGCAGCTGTTCGATGAGCTCCTCATCGCTGCGCGGCTCGGCAAAGCCGCGGTCGTAGTCGCTACGCATGGTCGGCGCAGCGGTGCCGGAGGCGAACAGCGCCAGCGGCTCCGGCGCGCCGAGCTCGCGAAAGGCATGGGCCAGTTCGCAAGCGAGCAACGCGCCGAGGCTATGCCCGAACAACGCATACGGGCCTTGCAGACCCGGTTTGTGTTCGCGCGCCAGTTGCCGCGCCAACGCGCGCATATCGGTTTGCAGAGGTTCGTCGAACCGCGCGCCACGCCCCGGCAGTTCCACCGGTTGCAATTGCAGCCACGTCGGCAGTTGACGCCGCCAGCGGCTGTAAACCATGGCGCTGGCACCCGAATAGGGCAGGCACAGCAATGTCAGCTTGGTCACCGCGCTTTCCTTGAAAAATGTGTCTGCAAGAAAGACGGATCAATGGCCGGACAAATTAGTCACCGATCGCTAAATTCCCCCGCCGGCCGCTCGTTGCCTGTTCAGGAAAAAAACAACAATCGCGAGGGAATCACCGTGGACCTGCAGAGCATTCTGGGCAAGTTGTTCGCCAACGCCGGCGCGGTCGGCATCGAGGGCGTTTTCCAGTTCATCTTCAGTGCACAACAGGCGTACTGGTACGACATCAAGACCAGCCAGCGCACGGAGCTCGGGCGCCACCCAAGCCCGGACGTGACCATCGAAGTGGCAGAAAAGGACTTTTTGGGGATCATGGCCGGGGTGGTCAATGTCGAGGAACTGTTCGCCAGCGGTCGGCTTAAGATCGGCGGCAACATGGGCCTGGCGACAATGCTGCCGCAGATCATCGACCACGCCCGCCAGGGAGGCGGCACGGTGGAAAAGGTCGACATGAACAAGCGCTACCCGACCCCGCCGCGCTTCAGTGAAAAGCTCACTGCCGCACTGCCTCGGCAGACCAGCGTCGAACGTCGCACGCGCGCCGAATTGAGCCGACATGAATTCGAAACCCGTTATCTGCCCAATGGCATTCCGTTGGTGATCAGCAACGCCCTGCACGACTGGCCGTTGTTCAGCCTGAGCCGCGAAGAGTCGCTGGTGCATTTCGCCGAATTGCAGGGCATCACCCGCCATGGCGATTACGTGAAGAAGACCTTCTCCACCGAGCGTGATTTCCGCTCGACCTCGATGGCCGAGTTCATCGCCTCGCTGGACAGCCCGGCGGTCAAGGTCGCGGACGGCGAGCCGCCGGCGTACATGGGCAACAACATTCTGCCCGCGCAATTGCTGCAACAGATCCAGTACCCGCCCTACTTCGACACCTCGCTGTTCATCCCGCCGCGCATCTGGATCGGCCCCAAGGGCACGCTGACGCCGCTGCATCGCGATGACACCGACAACCTGTTCGCCCAGGTCTGGGGGCAGAAAAAATTCACCCTCGCCGCACCGCATCATCGCGAGGCGCTGGGCACCTGGTCGACCGCGCCCAAGGGTGGTCTGGATGGCTGCGATTTCAACCCGGACGCGCCGGACTATGAGCGTTTCCCGGCGGCGCGGGAGGTGACATTTTTGCGCGTGACGCTGGAGGCTGGGGATCTGCTTTTTTTGCCCGAGGGGTGGTTTCATCAGGTTGAATCGGTGTCGACGTCGCTATCCGTCAACTTCTGGATCAACTCAGGACGAGGCTGGTAACCCGATTTCCTATAGGAGCGTAGGAGGTGGCGGTAGCTCTGGAACGCGGAAACCAGCACCACCGCCCCCGCCGCGATCGCCAGCCAAAACCCGCTGCGCGCGCCAAACGCATCCACCAGCGCGCCGGAGCCGGCGGCGCCGATTGCTACGCCGATGCTCAGTCCGGTCACCAGCCAGGTCAGGCCTTCGGTGAGTTTGGCCGGCGGCACGATGCGTTCGATCAGCGCCATCGCCACGATCAGCGTCGGCGAAAAGAACAGGCCGGCGATGAACACCGCCACCGACAAACCGAGAATATTGCTCGCCAAAAGCAGCGGCAGCGTGGTCACCGCCGTCGCCACGCCGCCGTAGAGAAACAGGCGCGGCAGCGGCAATTTCGAGCGCATCGCACCAAAGGCGATGCCGGCCAGGCATGAGCCGATCGCGTATACCGACAAGACAATACTCGCCGCTGCCGGCTGGCCCTGATGCTGGGCGAAGGCGACGCTGACCACATCGATGACTCCGACGATCACGCCCATCGCCAGCATCAAGGCCAGCAGCCATTGCACATCGGTCGAGCGAATGATCGAGCCCTGATGCTGCGACTCCTGCGCGTGCACTGGCGGCTCGGTGCTGCGCTGGGCGACAAACGTCGTCACGCCGATAGCCAGCGCCAACAACGCCGCCAACGGCCCGGCCTCGGGAAACACTGCAACGGACAGGCCCACCGATAGCGGCGGCCCGACGATAAAACACACTTCGTCGAGCACCGACTCCAGCGCATAGGCCGTCTGCAACTGCGGCTGGCCCCGGTAGATTTCGGTCCAGCGCGCCCGCACCATCGCCGACATGCTCGGCATGCAACCGGCCAGCGCGGCGAACACGAACAACGTCCAGTTCGGCGCCTGCAGACGCGTGCACAGCAGCAACATCAACAACCCGCCGCCACCTGTCAGCGCTGCGATTGGCAGCACCCGCCCCTGCCCATAACGGTCAACCAGCCGTGACACCTGCGGCGCGCAAAACGCCGTGGCCAGGGCGAACGTCGCCGCCACCGCGCCCGCCAGCGCATAGCCGCCGTTCAACTGCGCGAGCATGGTGATCAGGCCGATGCCGGTCATCGAAATCGGCATGCGCGCCAGCATCCCGGCCATTACAAAAGCACGGGCGCCTGGGGCGGTGAACAATTCGCGGTAGGGGTTTGCCATCGATCGCAGCCTCATCAGGGGCGGCCAAGTTGCCATAGGCTTGAATGCCGTGGAAGCGCGCAATTGTTGGTGGAGTGTGAAAGCCAGCTGATCTTTCCAGCGCTGACGACGATGACCATTTGTCGAAAATGCGCGTTGACCTGTCAGACCTGACAGGTGCGCTCCCTTGTGGTTTGCGCTCTGATGAGGCCGTTGATCTTCACGTATCACCTTGGAACCCTGCAACCACACTCAGGAGCCTCGCCATGGACGAATCGTCAATGCTCGTCTTACCCGAAGCGGAAAAGGCGCCGTGGGCCGTGCCCGCCCTGTATGGACTGGCACCCTTTCGCAACGACGCCGCGCTGGCGGCTGCGGTGGATGATCGGCTGATGCCGTGGATCGAGCAGGTGGGGATTTTTCCGGGGCGGCACGACAAGGTCCGCGCCATGGCTTTCGGGCGCTTCGCCATGCTGTGTCATACCGACACCGATGAGCCCGATCGGCTGTTGCTGGCGGCGCAATGTTTCGCCGCGCTGTTTGCCGTGGACGATTACTATTGCGACGACGAGCGAACCGGGTCTGAGCCGAGAATGGTCGGGCCGCGCCTCTCTCTGGCGCTGGCAGCCCTGGAGCCGGTTCACTTGAGCGAACGATTTCGCCCGGAGCTTGAGCAGGCATTGAACAGTGATCAGGTGTTGGTCGCCCTGCGTGCCTGGCTGGCGCGGGTCGAGGCATTCGCGACAGCGGCGCAGGTTGCCCGCGTGCGCCATGAAATCATTGCCATGTTCGTCACCATGACCGCCGAAGCGGCTTGGCGTATCGAAGGAATCACGCCCGCGCTCTGGGAATATCTGGCTCAACGGCAGGTCAACAGTTTCCTGCCGTGCCTGGCGCTGATCGACATCATTGGCGGGTATGAATTGCCCGCCAACGTCTACAGTTCATCCGCGGTGAGGCGCGTCACGACGCTGGCCGCCAGCGCCACGATGATTGTCAATGACCTGTTTTCCGCGCTGAAGGAACAGCAGGCGGGTATCGGCGATTTCAACCTGCCCTTGTTGCTGATCCGCGAACAGGGCTGCTCGCCCGCGCAGGCGATGGCACAAAGTGCTGCCGTTCACGATGAAATCATGCATCTGTATGAGTCGGCAGAACGAGCATTGTTGCCGCACGCCTCGCCGCGACTCAAACGCTACCTGCGCGGAATCAAGAGCTGGTTGGCCGGCAACGTCGAATGGCATCGCAGCAGTGGCCGCTATCAGGTCTGACGCTGGCGAACTTTTCATGGTTGCAGATGAACTCTCGCCGCCGGCCATCAGTCAGCTACTTAAGTCTCTGGAACCAAGGCGTGAATCGTCATGCAGATCTCCCTCGCTCATCAGGTGGCACTGGTCACCGGCGCCAGCTCCGGCATCGGCCATGGCGCCGCGAAAGCACTCGCCGCGGCCGGCGCTGCGGTCGTGATCAACTACAACAGCAGCGCCGGCCCCGCTGAAGAACTGGCCGCGCAAATCAACGCCAAGGGCGGTAAAGCACTGGCCATCGGTGCCGACGTCTCGAAAGAGGACGAGGTCGAACGGCTGTTCAAAGAGACCGTCGACGCGTTCGGTTCGCTGGACATTCTGGTGGCCAATTCCGGCCTGCAAAAAGACGCTGCCGCCGTGGACATGACGCTCGACGACTGGAATACGGTGATCGGCGTCAACCTCACCGGGCAGTTCCTTTGCGCGCGTGCAGCGTTGCGGATTTTCCAGCGTCAGGGCGTGCGCGAAGGCGTGTCGCGCGCGGCGGGCAAGATCATTCACATGAGCTCGGTGCACCAGCGCATTCCATGGGCCGGGCATGTCAATTATGCGGCGTCCAAGGGCGGCGTCGATCAATTGATGCAGAGCCTCGCCCAGGAAGTCAGCCACCAGCGCATCCGCATCAACAGCATCGCGCCCGGTGCGATCAGCACTGCGATCAACGCTGACGCCACCGCAGGCGAAGCCGGCAAAAAGCTTCTCGAACTGATTCCCTACGGACGCATTGGTGACGTCGAGGACGTTGCCAATGCAGTGGTCTTCCTCGCTTCCGACCTGTCCGATTACATCGTCGGCACCACCCTGTTCATCGATGGCGGGATGAGCCTCTATCCGGAGTTTCGTGGCAATGGCTGAGCCTGAAATGGAACAACAGAGCGCCATCGGTGCTCACGGCATCATCGGCGACATGCGCAGCGCCGCGCTGGTCAATGACAAGGGCAGCGTGGATTTTTTCTGCTGGCCGGAGTTCGACAGCCCGACGATTTTCTGCTCGCTGCTCGACACCCCAGAGGCAGGCATTTTCCAGCTCGCGCCGGACTTGCCGGACGCACGCCGGGAACAGATTTATCTGCCCGACACCAACGTCTTGCAGACCCGTTGGCTGAGCGAACACGCCGTGGTGGAGATTACCGATCTGCTGCCCATCGGTGACGATGTCGATTCCCTGCCGCTGCTGATGCGCCGGGTGCGAGTGGTCAGCGGCTCGGCGACGTTCAACCTGCGTTGCGCGGTACGTCACGACTACGGCCGCGCCGAAACCCGGGCGGAGATGGACGAAAAAGACGTGACGTTCCACGCCACTGGTCAGCCGTCGCTACGCCTGGCTTCAGATCAAACCCTGCAGGTCGGCGCACAGGCAGCCGTCGCGCAATTCACCCTCAAGCACAATGAAACCGCCGCGTTCATGCTCGGCGGCATTGATGATCCGCGTTTCACCGAGGGCGCTGCCGAGCTGTGCATGGAGCGCACATTGAAATACTGGCGCGGCTGGATCGGCCAATCCAACTATCGCGGCCGGTGGCGGGAAATGGTCAATCGCTCCGCCCTTGCCCTGAAACTGCTGACCTCGCGCCGCCAAGGTGCGATCCTCGCCGCCGCCACCTTTGGCCTGCCGGAAACCCCCGGGGGCGAGCGCAACTGGGATTATCGCTACACGTGGATTCGCGATGCGTCGTTCACGGTTTATGCGTTCATGCGCCTGGGCTTCGTCGACGAGGCCAACCACTACATGCAATGGTTGCGCGGACGGGTCAGCGATTGCTGCGGCAAACCGATGAAGCTCAACATCCTCTATGCCATCGACGGCCAGCAGGAGTTGCCGGAAACCGAACTCACGCACCTGGCCGGCCACGGCGGCGCGCGACCGGTGCGCATCGGCAACGGTGCCTACGAGCAGGTCCAGCTGGACATCTTCGGCGAACTGATGGACGCCGTGTATCTGGTCAACAAATACGGTGACGCGATTTCCCATGAAGGCTGGCGGCACGTCGGCGAAGTGGTCGATCAGGTCTGTGAGAACTGGCAGACCGAGGATGTCGGCATCTGGGAGATGCGCGGTGAGACCCATCATTTCCTGCACTCGCGGCTGATGTGCTGGGTGGCCCTGGACCGCGCAATCCGTCTGGCTTCCAAGCGTTCGCTGCCGGCGCCGTTCGCCCGTTGGGATCAGACCCGGCAAGCGATCTACACCGACATCTGGGACAACTTCTGGGATGAAGAACGCGGGCATTTCGTTCAGTACAAGGGCGGCACCGCGCTGGACGGCTCGATGCTGCTGATGCCGCTGGTGCGTTTCGTCAGCGCCAAGGACCCGCGCTGGCTCTCGACTCTGGAAGCGATCGAAAAAACCCTGGTGCGCGACGGCATGGTCTATCGCTATCGCAACGAAGACGCCAACATCGATGGCCTCAACGGCACCGAAGGCGCATTCGCTGCGTGCTCGTTCTGGTACGTCGAATGCCTCGCGCGCGCCGGGCAGGTGGAAAAAGCCCATCTGGAGTTCGAGCAGTTGCTGCGTTACGCCAACCCGCTGGGGCTGTACGCCGAAGAGTTCGACAGCCATGGCCGCCATCTGGGTAACACGCCGCAAGCGCTGACGCATCTGGCGCTGATCAGTGCAGCGAGTTTTCTTGATCGCAAGTTGAGTGGCGAGAAGAGTTCCTGGCAGCCGTAATTGACACCAGGGGCTGTAGGAAACAGCCCTGATCAACGCCGATTTTTGGAATTGACGCCACGCAAACAGGCAGCTGCTCCCAGCCTCTGTGGCGAGGGAGCTTGCTCCCGCCGGGTCGCGAAGCGCACCCGTCACTTGACTGCCCACTGACTGAAAGCCCCCGCAGCCACTGGCTTTGCGCCTGCTGCGCAGCCGAGCGGGTGCAAGCTCCCTCGCCACAGTTTCAAGCGTGGGCCGCTGCCGTGTTGGTTAAACAGAGGCTACGCAGACCTACCCGGCAACGTACGCTTACACGCCGAAATACCTTGTTGCCAGCCGTTACATCCACACCTACCATCCAACGCAACGGGCACAGCGGAGCTGTCCAACCACCCCCGAATTCAAGGAACCGGAATGCCTCACCATGTCCAGCGCAGCATCGACTCCCCTCTTCGCACCGGACTGAGCCGCACCCAGCTCTGGGAAGCCGCCGACAAAGGCCTGATCAAATGCTGGGAAATCGGCCGCCAGCGCGCCGAACGCTTTCCCGAACTCGCCCAGCGCTGTCTGGCCGGTGAATTGCCGGTACTTGGCTGGAAGGGTGGCGTCAGTCGCAGCCTGAAGAAAAACGAGAAATATGGCTCCCTGAAATACCTGGCGCAGTGGCAGGGTGTGCGCGGTGAGGATCTGGATATTGATCTGGCGCAGGAGCGTGCGCTGACATGCTCACGGACGAAGATGAAGGTGACGTTTACGCCGGATCGGACCAAGTATTTCAATCAGGTGGCGGAAGTTGAGGTTTGAACGGTCACGAATATCTGAGGTTAGCAATCCACCTTTTCAGGCTTTTATATGACTTCAACATCTGTAGATAAACTCGCACTTGCGGTTGCTTTGCTGGCGCTGGGTGCAACGTTTTGGCAAGCGCAAGCGCAAATCAAACATAACCATGTCTCGGTAGAGCCTCGTATAACTTCGTATTTCTCCAACAACGGAAATAAAGATCAGTGGGGTATTTACGCGTTCAATAACGGCATGGGCAACGCTTTTGTAGAAAGCGTCAAGGTTTACGTAGACGGACAACCGGTCCCTGATCATCAGTATGGACAGTTCTTTTCTGCCGTGACTGCGCTGGGACTCAACCCGCTGTGTTTTCTTGTTGGTGGCCCACGCCCAAACGATGCCTTTACAGTCAATAGCGAAGAGCGCCTCATCGAAGCCAATCCAAAAGCCCCAGAGGTCTGTGCATTGAATAAGTTGCTTCTGCAGGCGTACGCTAGCGAACGCATCGATTATGAATTGATCGTCAAGTCTATTTATGGCGATCGGTTCAAATACCGCTATTCAAAAAACGCACAGGTCGCACTCTAAAGCTCCATCCGCTCCACTCAGCAATCACGGCAATACTGGATCTGCTGCAACGCTGACCGAAAACCGCTCCCGATAAGCCTGCGGCGTCACGCCAATAGCCCGCAGAAAACTGCGCCGCAGTGTCTCTTCGCTGCCAAACCCGCAATTGGCCGCGATGCGTTTGACCGGCAGGCCGGTATCGCTGAGCAGTCGCCGGGCGGTTTCGACGCGGATCAATTCGATCGCCCGCGCCGGGGTCTGGCCGGTGTCGGCGCGGTAGTGGCGGATGAAGCTGCGTTCGCTCATGCCGGCCTGTTCGGCGAGGGTCGGGATGCCGAGATCACAGGTCAGGTTCTCGGCGATCCAGGCGTGCAGTTCATCGAAGCGGTTGCCCTGTTGTTGCAGCGACAGCGTCACACTGAATTGCGACTGCCCGCCCGGGCGTTTGAGGAACACCACTAAATGCCGGGCCACGTCGAGGGCAATGTCGCGACCGAGGTCTTCTTCGACCATCGCCAGCGCCAGATCGATACCCGCCGTGACCCCGGCGGAAGTCCACACCGGGCCGTCGTTGATGAAAATCGGGTTGGCTTCCACACGCAGATTCGGATGTTGCTCGGCCAATTGTTCGCAGCGGGTCCAGTGCGTGACCACGCGGCGGCCGTCGAGCCAGCCGCTGGCCGCGAGCAGAAAGGCCCCGGTGCACACCGAAGCAACGCGCCGGCAGCCGTGCGCATGTTCGCGCACCCAGTCGACCAGTTGCCGATCTTCCGATGCCGCATAAATGCCCCAGCCACCGGCGATGATCAATGTGTCGCTGGGCGTTTGCGGCAACGGTTCGGCGAGCACCGCCAACCCCGCCGACGACAGCACCGCCCCGCCACCGCTGGCGATCACGCTCGGCGCGTAGGGCGTCGGCAACCCGCGCTGGCGGGCGAGATCATTGGCCGAGGCAAACACCTGCAACGGCCCGGTGACATCAAGAATCTGCATGTTGGCAAACGCGAGGACGTGAATGGCTTTGGACATTTGGCGTGATTCGTGGGGTGATTGGCGTATGCGCCAGAACCTACGCGCCTACAGTGAAGTCGTCCACTTCTTTCAACGGAGCAAGAACGATGACGCTGCAGATCGGTTTTCTGTTATTCCCGCAGGTTCAGCAACTCGACCTGACCGGCCCTTACGACGTGCTCGCCTCGCTGCCCGACGTGCAGGTGCATCTGGTCTGGAAGGACCTGATGCCGGTGACGTCCAGCACCGGCCTGCTGCTGAAACCGACCACGACCTTCGACGACTGCCCGGATCTCGATGTGATCTGCGTGCCCGGCGGTGGCGGCGTCGGGCCGTTGATGGAAGACCAGCAGACGCTGGATTTCATCAAGCGCCAGGCCGCCCAGGCAGGTTATGTGACCTCGGTGTGCACCGGCTCGCTGGTACTTGGCGCGGCGGGTCTGCTGCAAGGCAAACGCGCGACCACCCATTGGGCGTATCACGAGTTGCTGCCGAAGCTGGGGGCGATTGCGGTGAAGGATCGGGTGGTGCGCGACGGCAATCTGTTTACCGGTGGCGGGATCACCGCCGGGATCGATTTTGCCTTGGTATTGGCCGCTGAATTGGTTGATGCGGATACCGCGCAGCTGGTGCAGTTGCAGCTGGAATACGCCCCGGCGCCGCCGTTCAATGCCGGCAGCCCGGACGTGGCACCGAGTGCAGTTGTCGACGAAGCACGGTTGCGCGCGGCGCCTTCGTTCAAGCTGCGTACCGAGATTACCGAGCGCGCGGCGGCCAACCTGAATCTGCGCTGATCTGCAGCCGAATGCAAAACCCTTGTAGGAGTGAGCCTGCTCGCGATAGCGGTCGATCAGCCAACATCTGCGCGGAATGACACACCGCTATCGCGAGCAGGCTCACTCCTACAGGGGATCCGGGGTTTGCCGTGATGTCTGATCGTTCCCATGCTCTGCGTGGGAATGCAGCCGGGGACGCTCCGCGTCCCACAGCCTCAAGATCGCAGCCTTCGGCAGCTCCTACAGGTCGGTGTGAAATTATCAGCGGCGGTTTTCTCGCTGCCCTTCACTTGTCCCCACCCCCTCGCCCGTGTAGAAAGCCCCTTCCAGAATTTCGCACAAGGACTTTCGATGAAGGCGCTGCCCTGGCTCTATCTTGCGCTGCTCGGCCTCGGTTACGGACTGGCCCTGAGCTACGGCCAACCCGGTTGGCTGGCATTGATCTCCGTGGGGCTTTTGCTGTTCGCCGCGTTCGCCGTGCGCCAGCAACAGGTGCCGGTCGCGCGCTGGCTCGGCCACGGCCTGTTTGTCGTCCTGGCCCTGGCATTGGCGCTGCACTGGCTGCCGGGTTTCGCCAACGGCCGCGCGATCAATCCACAACGTTTCACTGAAAACGCCGTGCCGTTCGCGATGTACCTCAACCTCGACAAACCGCTGGTGGGTTTCTGGCTGCTGCTGGTGTGCCCGTGGATCGTTGCGCGGCGGTCGTTGCGACTGACGGTCTACGCCACCGCCCTCGCCCTGACGCTGTGCGCGATTCTCGCCCTCGGCGGTGCGCTGCTGCTCGGCGTGATTGCCTGGGCGCCAAAGTGGCCGGATCAGGCCTGGCTCTGGGTGCTGAACAATCTGCTGCTGGTGACGCTGGTCGAGGAAGCGCTGTTTCGCGGCTATATACAGGGCGGACTCAGCCGTCGTCTCAAGCACTTGCCGTATGGCGACAACCTCGCGCTGCTGTCGGCCTCGCTGCTCTTCGGTCTGGTGCATGCCGGCGCCGGCTGGACCTGGGTGTTGCTGGCGGGACTGGCCGGGGTCGGCTATGGTCTGGCCTACCGTTTCGGCGGACTGGGCGCGGCGATCGCCACGCATTTCGGCCTGAACCTGTTGCACTTCGGCCTGTTCACCTATCCGATGCTGGCCAGTTGACGCAAGCGCCGTTTTGCGACGCCGTACGTAATTCTGAAAAAAAACTTCAATAAAAACCTGTCAGCGCCGACAACCTTTCAAAGCCTTGCGGATTGAAAAACCATGCGTAACAACCAGCCCATTACACAACGCGAGCGGACCTTTCCAGCTCAGCAACGGTTGATTTCCACCACCGATGCCAAGGGCGTGATCACCTACTGCAACGACGCGTTCGTTGAAATCAGCGGGTTTTCGCGGGAGGAACTGATCCGGGCGCCGCACAATCTGGTCCGTCACCCTGACGTGCCGTCGGCGGTGTTCTCGCACATGTGGGGCACATTGAAACAAGGCTTGCCATGGATGGGCATTGTCAAGAATCGCTGCAAATCCGGTGACCACTATTGGGTTAACGCCTACGTCACGCCGGTGTTTGATGGCAGCCAGGTAATCGGTTACGAGTCGGTGCGCGTCAAACCCACCGCCGAACAGATCCGCCGCGCCGAAGCGCTCTATCAACGCATCAATCAGGGCAAGTCGGCGATTCCTTCGACGGACAAATGGCTGCCGATCCTGCAGGACTGGTTGCCGTTCATTCTGGTCAGCCAGTTGAGCTTCATGATCGGCGCGACGCTGAACTCGCAGTGGGGCTTCGCCCTTGCCGCCGGTCTGTCGGTGCCGCTGGGCCTGATGGGCCTGCAATGGCAGCAACGCGGGCTCAAGCGCCTGCTGCGCCTCGCCGAGCAGACCACCTCCGACCCGCTGATCGCGCAGATGTACACCGACAGCCGTGGCGCCCAGGCGCGTCTGGAGATGTCGATCCTCAGCCAGGAAGCGCGCCTGAAAACCTGCCTGACCCGTCTGCAGGACACCGCCGAACACCTGACCGATCAGGCCAAGCAGTCCGACGCCCTGGCGCACAACAGCTCGACCGGCCTGGAACGCCAGCGCGTGGAAACCGAACAGGTCGCCACCGCCGTCAACCAAATGGCCGCCACCACCCAGGAAGTCGCCAGCCACGTACAACGCACCGCTGACGCCACCCAGGAAGCCAACCGCCTGACCGGGCGCGGCCGTGACATCGCCGGGGAAACCCGCGAAGCCATTCAGCGTTTGTCCGTGGTTGTTGGGGAAACCGGCCTGACCGTGACGCAACTGGCCAAGGACAGCGACGAAATCGGCGGCGTGGTCGACGTGATCAAAGGCATCGCCGACCAGACCAACCTGCTTGCCCTTAACGCCGCCATCGAGGCTGCACGTGCCGGCGAGATGGGCCGTGGTTTTGCCGTGGTGGCTGACGAAGTTCGTCAACTGGCGCAACGCACCAGCGAATCCACCGGGCAGATTCACGCGCTGATTGCCAAGTTGCAACAGACCGCGTCCAGCGCTGTGCAAACCATGGAAGCCGGACATCGTCAGGCCGAAGAAGGCGTGGCGCGGGTACTGGAAGCGGATCAGGCCCTGGTCGGGATCAGTGAAGCGGTGGCCAACATCACCGACATGACCACACAGATTGCTGCCGCGACCGAAGAGCAAAGTGCCGTGGCTGAAGAAATCAGCCGCAACATCAGCAATATCTCGGAACTGGCGGATCAGACGTCGGAACAGGCGCATAACTCGGCGTTGCTGAGTGAAGAGCTGACCAAGACGGCCAACACGCAGTACTCGTTGGTAGAGCGGTTTAACCGCTGATTGAACTGGCGATAACAAAAAACCCGGAGAGCGAGAGCTTCCGGGTTTTTTGTTGTGTCATTGAATATCTCCCCCCTCACCCCAAGGGGGGCGAGGGGGAAAGGGAGCCGATCTCTGTGCATTTCAGAATTTGAGTTCGACTCGGTATCTCAAGTCGGCGTACCTCGCACATACACCTCGGTCAGTCCCCTCTACCTCTGGGAGAGGGTTAGGGTGAGGGCTGGCCCAATAACTACTAAGGCAACTTCAGCTTGTCCAGCAGCCGATTGACCAACAGTTCGTTCAGCATGATCACCTGTTGCAGCGCCAGCAGTGGTTTGCGTTCCGGGCCGCCGATTGAGTTGGCGATGTTACCGGCCATGGCATGGGCGTAGGAAAGCGACTCGCAAGCCTCGACCAGCAGGGTTTCGTCATCCAGCGTGGGGTCTACAACATAGACGGGGCGATATTTTGGCGAGCTTGGTGGAGCGCCTAGATCTTCAGGTTTGAGGTAGTAGTCGAGAGCGCGGTCGGTGGCCTCTTTGACTTTTTGCGAGTCGAGATCGGGGCCGTGGGGGGTTGGCGGGTTGGGGGTTACTTTGAACATGGGCGTACTCCGGTTTCGAATATTGGGAGCCAACACCCTCGCTACCAAACGAAAGGTGGTGGTCATACGCAGGTTGGTAGACCGGTCGAAACAGGAAACCCGGCGCTCACAAAGGAGCCCCACGCATGCCCACCATAAAAGCCGAGCCCCGAATCGGGACTGCATACGGTGACGCTATACAACGGTTTCGACGCGGGCTACCAAACCCCATCACTGTTTTCCAGTGACCAAGAAACGATATAGCCAACCTCATAGCCGCGTAAGCCGGCGGATTCTGGCGTACGCGTAGGCAACGGCGCAAGGAGTTGTAGCCGGGATGGCGTAACGGATCGTGTAGTTTAAACGTGGGAATTTGAAGATGTTTAATTGCTGGGATTGCCTCTGACAGGCAGGTGGTTTGATGTCGTCTGGAAGGGAGCTTTCGCGAGCAGGCTCGCTCCTACACTGGATCTGCGCCAATCACAAATTATGCTCCCGACACCGAGCCCCTGTAGGAGTGAGCCTGCTCGCGATGAGGCCTTCTTTGCCGACAACGATCTCACTTAAGCACTGCAGAAACTGCCTACAACTGCGCCAGAATACGCCGACTGGTGCGGGTTGAGGCCAGGTTCTATCGTTTGCCGTTCGCTACTCAATCACGCAGACCGGCCAGCATGAATACAACCCCCGCCCGAAAACCCGCTAAACAAAAAATTCGAAATGAGCTGACATTCCTTGATGTTCGGCAGGCCGCACGTGATGGGCAGAACGTGTTCGATAAATTTGTGATCACTGGCAGGCTACCCATCACCAGATGAATCAAAAAGATCGCAGCCTTCCGCAGCTCCTGCACGGTTACTGCAGGAGCTGCCGAAGGCTGCGATCTTTTGATCTTGGAAGCCCGGAAGCGCAAGCTTCCGGGCTATTTATTACCTGTCTTAATTTGATGTCGCTTGGCAGATCGCTTTCGCGAGCAGGCTCGCTCCCACCGGGATCATTTTCGAGCACAAAGAAGGTGGCTACCGCTAATCCAATGTGGGAGCGAGCCTGCTCGCGAAAAAGCCATGACAACCAGCGTAATTATTGAGGCAACTTCAGCTTGTCCAGCAGCCGATTGACCAACAGTTCATTCAGCATGATCACCTGTTGCAGCGCCAGCAGTGGTTTGCGTTCCGGGCCGCCGATTGAGTTGGCGATGTTACCGGCCATGGCATGGGCGTAGGAAAGCGACTCGCAAGCCTCGACCAGCAGGGTTTCGTCACCCAGCGTGGGGTCTACAACGTAGATCGGGCGATATTTTGGTGAACTTGGTGGAGCAGCCAGGTCTTCGGGTTTGAGGTAGTAGTCGAGGGCGCGGTCGGTGGCTTCCTGGACTTTTTGCGGATCGAGTGCGGGGTCGTGGGGGATTGGCGGGTTGGGGGTTACTTTGAACATGATGAAACTCCTATCGCAGACTGAAGGAGCCATCACCTTCGCTAACAAACGAGGGTGGCGGCCATACGCGGGTTGGTAGACCGGCTGCAATAGGAACCCGGCGCCCGCGAACGAGCCCCACGCATGACCACCATATAAACCAAGCCCCAAAAAAGGACGGTCTGAAGGCGTAGACATACGGCCATTACAGACGGGCTACCAAACCCGATCACTGCTTTTTTTCAGTGACCGAGAAACGATATAGCCAACCTCATAGCCGTGTAAGCCGGCGGATTCTGGCGTACGCGTAGGCAACGGCGCAAGGAGTTGTAGCCGGGATGGCGTAACGGATCGTGTAGTTTAAACGCGCGAACAAAATCATGTTTACACACAGGAAATGCCGGACCGAGCACGCTTCCGGCTCTTTATCGTGTCAGCGAAATCGCCCCTCACCCTAACCCTCTCCCGGAGGGAGAGGGGACTGAACCGAGGTGTTTGGGAGAGCTACGCCGACGTGCAATACCGCGTTGAACTCAGGCTTTGAAAACCACACATATCGGCCCCCTCTCCCTCGGGAGAGGGCTGGGGTGAGGGGCAGCAACAACACAAATCAAAAGCCGAACATCCACGCTTTTCACCACTCAATAGGCCGAGTGTCAGCTCGCCTGCTCTTGATCTGGATCCACCGGCGACGTCGGAAGGCTGAGTGGAGGGATTGATCCGGGGGTGGGAGCGCAGCGACCGTCTGGCGCAGCCAGACACAGCGGAAGGAGGTGCAGCGAAGCAAACCGGAGCCGCTGCGCCCGGATCGATCCCGCAGCGAAGGAACCCCGAGCCTAAGCGAGCGGGCCGAACGTAGGAGCAAGCCTTTTTGGTTACTTTTTCGGCGTTTGGAAAAAGTGACCCGCCGTCAGGGCGGAACCCTAAGGAGCCGTTACCGCAGCAACGGATATGCCCCCAAAAGCATGATCAACAGCTACCCCGACCCTCTCCCCCAAGGGGGCGAGGGGGAAAGGGAGCAGATCTTCATGCAACGCAAAATCCCGGCCCGGCTCAAAATCAGTCACGGAGAAATTCAGCCACCTTCTGCGCAGCACCCGCCAAATGATCGGAATGCGTAAAGCCAGAAGCCTTGAGCGGCTTCAAATCATGATCCCCCGCCGCCAGCCACATCACCTCAATACTCGGTGACAAGGTGTAAGCCTCGACAGCTTCACGATTACCCAGAGCATCCCGCTCCCCCTGCACAATCAACGTCCGCGTGCGCAACAAAGCCAAATGCTCCACCCGCGGTTTCTCCCGCTTCCCAGCCGCATAAAACGGATAGCCCAGACACACCAACCCATCAGCCCCCAACTCATCCGCCACCAGACTCGCCATCCGCCCGCCCATCGACTTGCCGCCAATCGCCAACCGCCCAGCGACATGACGCCGCACCACCGCAAACACCTCACGCCAACACTCCTGCAATTTCCCAGCAGGATTCGGCGGCCGCTTTACCCCATCCACCCGCCGCTGCGCCATATAAGGAAACTCAAACCGCAACACATTCACCCCAAGCCCGGCAAGGCGCCCAGCCATGTCATTCATCCAGTCACTATCCATCGGCGCCCCCGCTCCATGCGCAAGGATCAGAGTCGCAAAAGCCTCACCAACAGCGGCATCCCACAGCCACCCATGATCACGCACACACTGCGCCCATTGATCCCCGTCAATACTGGCCTTGTGCTGTTTGTCCATGCTTGCCTCGCTTTTAGTCTGCCTATAACTCCAGGCGAAGGATTCGCGCCGTTTACGCGCGCTCACTTCGGCTGAACCGTGGATGGGGAACCATGAACACTTCTATCAGTACCGCCTACAACTACAAGGTGGTCCGCCAATTCGCCATTATGACGGTGGTGTGGGGCATCGTCGGCATGGGCCTCGGGGTTTTTCTCGCGGCGCAATTGGTCTGGCCGGAACTCAACTTCAATCTGCCCTGGACCAGTTTCGGCCGTCTGCGCCCGCTGCACACCAACGCTGTGATCTTCGCCTTCGGTGGCTGCGCGCTGTTCGCCAGCTCTTTCTACTCGGTGCAACGCACCTGCCAAACGCAATTGTTCGCGCCGCAAATCGCCGCGTTCTGCTTCTGGGGCTGGCAACTGGTGATCCTGCTGGCGGCGATCAGCCTGCCGCTGGGTTACACCAGTTCCAAGGAATACGCCGAGCTGGAATGGCCGATCGACATCCTCATCACCATCGTCTGGGTCGCCTACGCCATTGTGTTCTTCGGCACGATCATGCAGCGCAAGACCAAACACATCTATGTCGGCAATTGGTTCTTCGGCGCGTTCATCATTACCGTGGCGATTCTGCACATCGTCAACAATCTTGAGTTGCCGGTGAGTTTCACCAAGTCCTATTCGGTTTACGCCGGTGCCACCGACGCGATGGTGCAATGGTGGTACGGCCACAACGCTGTGGGCTTTTTCCTCACCGCCGGCTTCCTCGGCATGATGTATTACTTCGTGCCGAAACAGGCCGAGCGTCCGGTGTACTCGTATCGCCTGTCGATCGTGCACTTCTGGGCCTTGATCACCCTGTACATCTGGGCCGGCCCGCACCACTTGCACTACACCGCGCTGCCGGACTGGGCACAGTCGCTGGGCATGGTGATGTCACTGATTCTGCTGGCACCGAGCTGGGGCGGCATGATCAACGGCATGATGACCCTCTCGGGCGCCTGGCATAAGTTGCGCAGCGATCCGATCCTGCGCTTCCTCGTGGTGTCGCTGGCGTTCTACGGCATGTCGACCTTCGAAGGGCCGATGATGGCGATCAAGACCGTCAACGCCCTCTCCCACTACACCGACTGGACCATCGGCCACGTTCACGCCGGCGCGCTCGGCTGGGTGGCGATGATCTCCATCGGCGCGCTGTACCACATGATCCCGAAAATCTTCGGCAAGACGCAGATGCACAGCGTCGGCCTGATCAACGCGCATTTCTGGCTCGCGACCATCGGCACCGTGCTCTACATCGCCTCGATGTGGGTCAACGGCATCGCCCAGGGCCTAATGTGGCGCGCGGTCAACGAGGACGGCACGCTGACGTATTCCTTCGTCGAAACCCTGGTGGCCAGCCATCCGGGCTTTGTCGTGCGCCTGATCGGTGGGGCGATTTTCCTCAGCGGCATGTTGCTGATGGCTTACAACACCTGGCGCACCGTGCGGGCCTCGCAGCCTGCTGAAGTCGTCGCTGCCGCGCAGATGGCCTGAGGAGTCCGCCATGAAACACGAAACCATTGAAAAGAACGTCGGCCTGCTGATGCTGCTGATGGTGTTCGCCGTGAGCATCGGCGGCCTGACCCAGATCGTCCCGCTGTTCTTCCAGGACGTCACCAACAAACCGGTGGAGGGCATGAAGCCCTACACCGCGCTGCAACTGGAAGGCCGCGACATCTATATCCGCGAAGGCTGCGTCGGTTGCCACTCGCAGATGATCCGCCCGTTCCGCGCCGAAACCGAACGCTACGGGCACTATTCGGTGGCCGGCGAAAGCGTCTGGGATCACCCGTTCCTGTGGGGTTCGAAACGTACCGGGCCGGACCTCGCCCGGGTTGGCGCGCGCTACTCGGATGACTGGCACCGCGCGCACTTGTACAACCCGCGCAACGTCGTGCCGGAATCGAAGATGCCGGCTTATCCATGGCTGGTCACCCAGGCCGTCGACAGCAGCCACACCGAAACCAAGCTGAAAACCATGCGCACCCTCGGCGTGCCGTACACCGACGACGACATCAGCGGCGCGGTCGCCAGCCTCAAGGGCAAGACCGAAATGGACGCCCTCGTTTCCTATCTGCAAGTGCTCGGCACTGCGATCAAGAGCAAGAGGTGAGCACGATGATCTTTGAGATGAGTGCAGGCCTGATCCGCGGCCTCGGCACGGTCGTGGTGTTCGTCGCCTTCGTTGGTTTGACGCTTTGGGTGTTCAACCGCAAGCGCACCCCGGAGTTTGCCGAAGCACGTCTGCTGCCGTTCGCCGATGAACCGCAACCTGACACTACCCAAGCACCTGAAACAAGGAGTACCCGGCCATGACCACCTTCTGGAGTACGTGGATCTGCGTACTGACCATTGGCAGCCTGATCGGCCTGACGTGGCTGCTGATCGGCACCCGCCGGGGCGAGACCAAGGGCAGCGTCGACCAGACAATGGGCCACAGCTTTGACGGCATCGAGGAATACGACAATCCGCTGCCGCAGTGGTGGTTCATGCTGTTCGCCGGCACGCTGGTGTTCTCGGTGGGCTATCTGATTCTGTATCCGGGCCTGGGCAACTGGAAAGGCATCCTGCCCGGTTACGAGGATGGCTGGACCGGCGTGCACGAGTGGGAAAAGGAGATGAACAAGGCGGACGCCCGGTTCGGGCCGATCTTCGCCAAATTCGCTGCCATGCCCGTGGAAGAAGTGGCCAAAGATCCGCAGGCGCTGAAAATGGGCGGTCGCTTGTTCGCCTCCAACTGCTCGGTGTGCCACGGCTCCGACGCCAAGGGCGCATTCGGCTTCCCTAACCTCGCCGACAGCGACTGGCGCTGGGGCGGCGAGGCCGAGACGATCAAGACCACCATCCTGGGCGGACGGATGGCGGCGATGCCGGCCTGGGGCGAAGTACTCGGTGAAGCCGGGGTGAAAAACGTCGCAGCCTACGTGCGCCACGAGTTGGCCGGCCTGCCGCTACCCGCCGACAGCAAGGCGGATCTGCAAGCCGGGCAGCAAGCGTTCAGCACCACTTGCGTGGCGTGCCACGGCGCAACTGGCCAAGGCACCCCCGCGATGGGCGCACCGAATCTTACCCATCCGGCCGGCTTCATCTATGGCACCAGTCTGACCCAACTGGAGCAAACCATTCGCCATGGTCGCCAAGGACACATGCCGGCGCAGAACGAGTTGTTGGGCAACGATAAAGTGCAATTGCTTGCCGCCTATGTGTACAGCCTTAGCCACGGATTGAATACAGAACGAATGGCAAGTGAAGACATAAAGAAATAAATCCTGCGCACACAGCTGCCGCGACTTTTTCGTTGCGGCAGTTTCCCGCCCCATTGCGACGCATTGTCGCACCCCTTCCCACCTCACCTTTCGGTTCGCCTGATTCAGGTCTACGCTTGTTCGAAAGCGGATTGGTGCGTGACAGTTTCAGATCACTCCCGGGCGATGCGGCCGCTGAACCGGCTGACGGATTCGCCGCAAGGGCTGGTAGATAACGGCTGTTGCGCCGAATGCCTTTCGTCCCCCGATCATGACGTCGAAAAAGACGCCGTCGATGGCCATCCGAACTCCGCGTTTTTTTCACTCACAGCGACATTTTGACAGGGGCCGTTTTGACCCTACACGGCGCATGGAAAGGCCGCAGAATCAGCGCTGGAAAGCATTGACCCAGGTCATGGCGCGTTGCAATGACCCCCTGCTCTCTGCATACTTGCGGCCGATTCCAATCCTAATAAAACACCCAAACCGTGGAACCTTAGAATGAGCACAGCAATCAGTCCGACTGCTTATAACTATAAGGTAGTCCGCCAGTTCGCCATCATGACGGTGGTCTGGGGGATCCTTGGCATGGGGCTCGGTGTCTTCATTGCCTCGCAACTGGTCTGGCCGGAATTGAACTTCGGTCTGCCGTGGACGAGCTTTGGACGCCTGCGCCCGTTGCACACAAACCTGGTGATTTTCGCCTTCGGCGGTTGTGCACTGTTTGCCACCTCCTACTATGTCGTGCAGCGAACCTGCCAGACGCGACTGATTTCCGACAGCCTCGCAGCCTTCACCTTCTGGGGCTGGCAAGCGGTCATCGTCGGCGCCATCATCACCTTGCCGCTGGGTTACACCACCACCAAGGAATACGCTGAACTGGAATGGCCGATCGCCATTTTGCTGGCCATTGTCTGGGTCACCTACGGTCTGGTGTTCTTCGGCACCATCACCAAACGCAAGACCAAGCACATCTATGTCGGCAACTGGTTCTACGGCGCGTTCATCGTCGTCACCGCGATGCTGCACATCGTCAACCACATGTCGTTGCCGGTCAGCCTGTTCAAATCGTATTCGGCCTACTCCGGCGCCACTGACGCGATGATCCAGTGGTGGTACGGCCACAACGCGGTGGGTTTCTTCCTGACCACCGGTTTCCTCGGGATGATGTACTACTTCGTGCCGAAACAGGCCGAACGTCCGATCTATTCCTATCGCCTGTCGATCGTGCACTTCTGGGCCCTGATCACCCTGTACATCTGGGCCGGCCCGCACCACCTGCACTACACCGCCCTGCCGGACTGGGCACAATCGCTGGGCATGGCGATGTCGATCATTCTCCTGGCGCCGAGCTGGGGCGGCATGATCAACGGCATGATGACCCTGTCGGGCGCCTGGCATAAATTGCGCACCGACCCGATCCTGCGCTTCCTGGTGGTATCGCTGGCGTTCTACGGCATGTCGACCTTCGAAGGGCCGATGATGGCGATCAAGACCGTCAACTCGCTTTCGCACTACACCGACTGGACCATCGGCCACGTACACGCCGGCGCACTCGGCTGGGTGGCGATGATTTCCATCGGCGCGATCTATCACATGATCCCCAAACTGTTCGGCCGGGCGCAGATGCACAGCATCGGGCTGATCAACGCGCACTTCTGGCTCGCGACCATCGGCACCGTGCTCTACATCGCCTCGATGTGGGTCAACGGCATCACCCAGGGCCTGATGTGGCGTGCAATCAACGATGACGGCACCCTCACCTACTCGTTCGTCGAAGCGCTGCAGGCCAGCCACCCGGGCTTCATCGTCCGCGCGCTGGGCGGTGCTTTCTTTGCCAGCGGCATGCTGCTGATGGCTTACAACGTGTACCGCACCGTTCGTGCGTCGGATCCGGTTGAAGCCGAAGCCGCCGCCAAGATTGCCGTCGTTGGAGCTCACTGATGAAGCATGAAGCTGTCGAGAAGAATATTGGCCTGCTGGCCTTCTTCATGGTCATCGCCGTCAGCGTCGGTGGCCTGACCCAAATTGTTCCGCTGTTCTTCCAGGACGTCACCAACAAGCCGGTCGAGGGCATGAAGCCACGCTCGGCGCTGGAGCTGGAAGGCCGCGACGTGTACATCGCCAACGGTTGTGTCGGCTGCCACTCGCAGATGATCCGCCCGTTCCGCGCTGAAACCGAACGCTATGGCCACTATTCGGTTGCCGGTGAAAGCGTCTGGGACCACCCGTTCCTGTGGGGTTCCAAACGTACCGGTCCGGACCTGGCCCGTGTGGGCGGTCGTTACTCCGATGACTGGCAACGTGCGCACTTGTACAACCCGCGCAACGTGGTCCCCGAGTCGAAAATGCCGGCTTACCCGTTCCTCGTGGAAAACAAGCTAGACGGCAAGGAAACCGCGAAGAAAATGGAAGTGTTGCGCACCCTCGGCGTGCCTTATACCGACGAAGACATCGCCGGTGCTCAGGAGGCCGTGAAGGGCAAGACCGAAATGGACGCGCTGGTGGCCTACCTGCAAGGCCTGGGCACCATCATCAAAAGCAAACGGTGAATCTGATGGATATCGGGATGATTCGAGGCCTGGGCACCGTTGTCGTGATGGTGGCCTTCATCGGTCTGGCCTTGTGGGTGTTCAGCCCCAAGCGCAAGTCGGAGTTTGACGACGCGACCATGTTGCCTTTTGCAGATGATCCCGAAGCCATCAAGCACGTCGAGCAAGCTTCTAGGAGTAACAAAGAATGACTACATTCTGGAGTCTGTACGTCACAGTCCTCAGTCTCGGTACGATCTTCGCACTGACCTGGCTGCTGCTGTCGACCCGCAAGGGCCAGCGCAGCGAACAGACGGACGAGACGGTCGGCCACTCCTTCGACGGGATCGAGGAGTACGACAACCCGCTGCCGAAATGGTGGTTCATGCTGTTCGTCGGCACCATCGTGTTCGCCCTGGGTTACCTGGTGCTGTACCCCGGCCTGGGCAACTGGAAAGGTCTGCTGCCGGGCTACAACTATCTCGATACCGAGAAGCAGACCGCGTTCGCCAATGGCCAGACCGGCTGGACCGGCGTCCACGAATGGGAAAAGGAAATGGCCCGTTCCGACGCTCGCTTCGGTCCGATCTTCGCCAAGTTCGCGGCGATGCCGATCGAAGAAGTTGCCAAGGATCCGCAAGCACTGAAGATGGGTGGCCGTCTGTTCGCCTCCAACTGCTCGGTGTGCCACGGTTCCGACGCCAAGGGCGCCTACGGTTTCCCCAACCTGACCGACGCCGACTGGCGCTGGGGCGGCGAGCCGGAAACCATCAAGACCACCATCATGGGCGGCCGCCACGCGGTGATGCCGGCCTGGGCGGAAGTGATCGGCGAGCAAGGCGTGGCCGACGTAGCGGCCTTCGTGGTGACCAACCTCGACGGGCGCAAACTGCCGGAAGGCACCAAGGCCGACCCGGCCAATGGCGGCAAACTCTTCGCCGCCAACTGCGTGGCCTGCCACGGCCCTGCCGGCAAAGGCACCCCGGCCATGGGCGCGCCAGACCTGACTCACCCGGGCGCATTCATCTACGGCTCGAGCTTCGCGCAACTGCAACAGACCATCCGTTACGGCCGTCAGGGCCAGATGCCGGCGCAGGAACAACTGCAGGGCAATGACAAGGTTCACCTGCTGGCGGCGTATGTATACAGCTTGTCCCACGGTGAAAAAGCACCGGAAGCAAAGGCTGAATAAGTCCAGCGCTTGAAGCATAAAAGGCCCCGCCAATCAGATTGGCGGGGCCTTTTTTCATGGTGGCATTCATGATTCGAAACGTTTGCTCGATGAACATTTCCAGCCGCGAGTTTAATCAGGACACCAGTGCAGCCAAAAAAGCCACACATCAAGGTCCAGTAATCATTACTGAGCGAGGCAGGCCTGCCCACGTATTGCTCAGCATTGAGGAGTACCAGAAACTGACCGGCTGCCAGACGAGCATCGTTGAGCTACTGGCGATGCCGAATGCGGCTGAAATCGAATTCGCCCTATCACCGGCGGGGCTTTTTCATGGGCGTTGGGCAAAAACCGAATGCACTGGCGTGGTGTCGATCAGAGTCCGCTCACGCCATTGGTTGTTCTCTACCAGATAGATCTGCAACTGCTTGCGATCCTCGGTAAAGCTCGCAGTCAGATAGGTCTGCTGGGACGTACTGCCGCTCAGGTACATCGGCACACTGCCCTGCCAGTAGGCGTCACCGCCATCTGTGTGCAAATGGCCGGCAAAGATCGCCGTCACCTGGTATTTGTTGACCATGTCACGGAAACGCTTCAGTTGCTCGGGGCTGCCCTTGTGCCTCAGCGGCTTATGCATATTGATGATGATTGCATAGCCCTGAGCTCGCGCTACCCTGAGATCTGTCTCAAGCCAGTCCAGTGCGTCGTTGATTTCGAATGTCGTCGGGTTCAGCGCATGGGCAATCCGTGTGGTGTAGGTCGGCTCGTTATTGAGCTGGACCAAATGCACTTCGCCAACATTTTTCGAATAGGCGAGACTGCCGGAATACGTTTTGCTCAGAAAGCCGCTAGTAATCTCCAGGTCGAAGTTATCGACTTTACCTTCATGATGTTCTTTGAACTCGACGATGCTGCCTGCTGCACAGCTGTTACTGAAACAGTCATCGACATTATTTTCATAGTCGTGATTGCCCAGCCCGTACAAGTAGTCACCACCGAAATACTTGTTCAATGCCGCCTTCATATAAGATCGCTGCCAGCCATGACCAAAAGCGGTGATATCGCCATTGATCATCAGAGGTACCTGCGCTTGAGAGCCGTGCTGGTTTCTGAATTCGGCAATGCTCGCAAGTTGGCTTTCAACCAGCCATTTCGAGCGCTCCTTGAATTCCGAATCCGATTCCGGTTCGCGGCTATCGGTCTTGTCTGTCCACGGATATTGGGTATCCGAAGCAAAGACCATGTGTTTGGGCAGGCCAGTAGCCGCGTGAGCGGTAATAGCCGAAGCCAGCAAGCAAGCACTTATAAAAATGCGCACAAGATTATTAAAAACCATACGTTAAATTCCATTTAGATTGATTATTAAAACGCGAAACATGATTCGCGAGGAGCCAACTTATTCGAACACGACGAAAACTTCAAAGCTCTCGCAAACAACAATCAAGTGAATATATTTCAGACCAAACAACTTACAACATACATATCAACTGAAACCTGTCGCTTAGTGCCGGGCCAGGCACCGTCAAAGAATCCCACCGATTACTTGTAATCAAACTTGCGGAATCAACGGCGGTGGTGTGAACAAGCGATTGAAAAAAGATGAACTAGCCGCTTCGGCAAAACCGTCCATACTCAACAAGTCAATTGATCTGCGTCAGGCTTTTCTGCAATCGCTACACCATTCGGATTTTTTACCCAACGCGACCAAAGGCCGCACCCTTGAGCCAGAGCGGCAGGCGTATCATCGCGCTACTGCAACAGCCCTTTTTGACCTTGGTTGGCACGTATCGACCGGGGCATTTTTCCACTGCCGTGGGATGCAATGATGAGCAATCAGATTCCGGTACACGACGTCACGCCGCCGAACAAGAACGCGAACAACAGCGTCGATCTTTATGCCTCAAGAGAAAAAATCTACACCCGTGCCTTCACCGGCCTGTTCCGCAATTTGCGGATGCTCGGCGGTGCAGCGCTGTTTCTGCTGTACTTCGGTACGGTGTGGCTGAACTGGGGCGGGCACCAGGCGGTGTGGTGGAACCTGCCGGAGCGCAAGTTCTTCATCTTCGGCGCCACCTTCTGGCCACAGGATTTCATTCTGCTCTCGGGCCTGTTGATCATTGCCGCGTTCGGCCTGTTCTTCATCACGGTCTACGCCGGACGCGTCTGGTGCGGTTACACCTGCCCGCAGAGCGTGTGGACGTGGATTTTCATGTGGTGCGAAAAGGTCACCGAAGGCGACCGCAACCAGCGCATCAAACTCGACAAGGCGCCGATGAGCGCCAACAAATTCCTGCGCAAACTGGCCAAGCACTCGCTGTGGCTGCTGATCGGTTTTGTCACCGGCATGACCTTTGTGGGCTACTTTTCGCCGATCCGCGAACTGGTCATCGAATTCTTCACCGGCCAGGCCGATGGCTGGTCGTATTTCTGGGTCGGTTTTTTCACCCTCGCCACGTACGGCAATGCCGGTTGGTTGCGTGAGCAGGTGTGCATCTACATGTGCCCGTATGCGCGTTTCCAGAGCGTGATGTTCGACAAGGACACGCTGATCGTGTCGTACGACCCGCGCCGTGGCGAGAGCCGTGGGCCGCGCAAGAAAGGCATCGACTACAAGGCCCTGGGGCTGGGCGATTGCATCGACTGCACGATGTGCGTGCAGGTCTGCCCCACCGGCATCGACATCCGCGATGGCCTGCAGATCGAGTGCATCGGCTGCGCCGCGTGCATCGACGCCTGCGACAGCATCATGGACAAGATGGATTACCCGCGCGGGCTGATCAGCTACACCACCGAACACAACCTCTCCGGGCAGAAAACCCATAAACTGCGCCCGCGCCTGATCGGCTACGCCGTGGTGCTGCTGGCGATGATCAGCCTGTTGGTCGCCGCGTTCTTCATGCGCTCGCTGGTCGGTTTCGACGTCAGCAAGGACCGCGTGCTGTACCGCGAAAACGCCGAAGGCCGGATCGAGAACGTCTACAGCCTGAAGATCATGAACAAGGATCAGCGCGACCACACTTACCTTCTGCAAGCCGAGGGTCTGCCGGACCTGCGCCTGCAAGGCAAGCGCGAGATCAAGGTGGCTGCCGGGGATATCGTCAGCATGCCGGTCGAATTGTCGAGCGCACCGGAACAACTGCCATCGAGCACCAACGAGGTGAAATTCATCCTCAAGGACGCCGATGACGACAGCGTCCACGTTGAAGCCAAGAGCCGATTCATCGGCCCACAAATCCGTTGAGAGAATTTTGAACATGCCCGCTGCAAACGCCGCAAGTCCCTGGTACAAGCACCTCTGGCCGTGGATCATCATCGCGATTCTCGCCTGCTCGGTGGCCTTGACCCTGTCCATGGTGACCATCGCGGTGAACAACCCGGATAATCTGGTCAACGACAACTATTACGAAGCGGGCAAAGGCATCAACCGTTCGCTGGACCGTGAACTGCTGGCGCAAACCCTGAAACTGCGCGCGGCGGTGCATCTGGATGAGGTGACCGGCGAAGTTGACCTGCGTTTGAGCGGTGACAGCCAGCCGCAAACCCTGGAACTGAACCTGATCTCGCCGACCCAGCCGGAGAAGGATCGCAAGATCGTGCTGACCCGCAGTGACAGCGATACCGGGCGCTACATTGGCCAGTTGAGCGACAAGGTCGAAGGGCGGCGGTTTGTCGAGTTGCTTGGCAGTCAGGATGAACACGTGTGGCGCATGTTTGAAGAAGAACTGGTCAGCCATGACAAGGAACTGCTGCTGGGTGATGAGCCGTTGCAGGGCGCGGAAGACCTGAAGAAGTGAATCAAGGTCTAGAGCCCCTCACCCTAGCCCTCTCCCTGAGGGAGAGGGGACTGATCTCGGCTGATTGGAAGCGTGGCGTATGACAGTGACAATGTCGGCGACTGAAGCCGCTTTTCCGGCTCACACCGATCGGCTCCCTCTCCCTCCGGGAGAGGGCTGGGGTGAGGACAAGCGGATACACCCAATGCAAGGGCTCACACCCTCAACGATGCCATGACCACCCCACTTGCCTGCTACCACTGCGCCCTGCCCGTCCCGTCCGGCAGCCGCTTCACCGCCGTCGTCCTCGGGCAGGCCCGCGAGTTCTGCTGCCCGGGCTGTCAGGCGGTGGCCCAAGCCATCGTCGCCGGGGGGCTGGAAAGTTATTACCAGCATCGCAGCGAGGCCTCGGCCAATCCCGAAGCGCTGCCGGTGCAACTGACCGATGAACTTGCACTGTACGACCGCGCCGACGTGCAACAACCCTTCGTCCGCCACGAAGGCGATCTGGCCGAAACCACCTTGTTGATGGAAGGCATCAGTTGCGCCGCCTGCGGCTGGCTGATCGAGAAACACCTGCGCACCCTGCCCGGCGTCGCCGAAGCGCGGCTGAACCTGTCCAACCATCGCTTGCACGTGCGCTGGGCCGACGCTCAACTGCCGCTGAGCCAGATCCTCGCCGAACTGCGCCACATCGGTTACGCCGCCCATCCCTATCACGCCGATCGCGCCAGTGAACAACTGGCCAGCGAGAATCGCCTGGCCCTACGCCAACTCGGCGTCGCCGGGCTGCTGTGGTTTCAGGCGATGATGGCGACCATGGCCACGTGGCCGGAATTCAATATTGACCTCAGCCCCGAGCTGCACACGATCCTGCGCTGGGTCGCGCTGTTTCTGACCACGCCGATCGTGTTCTACAGCTGCGCGCCGTTCTTCAAAGGGGCGATGCGCGATTTGCGTACCCGCCACCTGACCATGGACGTCTCGGTGTCGCTGGCGATCGGCAGCGCCTACATCGCCGGGATCTGGACGTCGATCACCGGGGTCGGCGAGCTGTACTTCGATGCGGTCGGCATGTTCGCGCTGTTTCTGCTCGCCGGGCGTTATCTGGAACGCCGCGCCCGCGAGCGCACCGCCGCTGCCACTGCGCAACTGGTGAACCTGTTGCCGGCCTCGTGCCTGCGCCTGGATAGCAACGGTCAGAGCGAACGCATCCTGCTCAGCGAGCTGCGTCTCGGCGAACGGATTCTGGTGCAGCCGGGCTCGATCCTGCCGGCTGACGGCAAGATCATCGACGGCCAGTCGAGCATCGACGAATCGCTGCTGACCGGCGAATACCTGCCGCAACCGCGTGCGCTGGGTGATGCGGTCACCGCCGGTACCCTCAACGTTGAAGGCGCATTGACCGTGGAAGTGCAGGCGCTGGGGCAGGACACGCGGCTCTCCGCGATCGTGCGCCTGCTCGATCGCGCTCAGGCGGAAAAGCCGCGTCTGGCAGAAATCGCCGACCGCGCCGCGCAGTGGTTTTTGCTGCTGTCGCTGATTGCCGCGGCAGCGATCGGCCTGCTGTGGTGGCAGCTGGATTCATCGCGGGCGTTCTGGATTGTTCTCGCCATGCTGGTGGCGACCTGTCCGTGTGCGCTGTCGCTGGCTACACCGACTGCACTCACCGCCGCCACCGGCACGCTGCACAAACTCGGGCTGCTGCTGACCCGCGGCCACGTGCTGGAAGGGCTGAACCAGATCGACACGGTAATCTTCGACAAGACCGGCACGCTCACCGAAGGGCGCTTGGTACTGCGTTCGATTCGCCCGCTCGGCGCGCTCGACAGCGAGCAATGCCTGAGCCTCGCCGCCGCGCTGGAAAACCGTTCGGAACACCCGATTGCCCGCGCTTTCGGCCGCGCACCATTGGCCGCTGAAGAGGTGCACAGCAGCCCGGGACTGGGCCTTGAAGGAATGGTCGGTGAACGACGCTTGCGTATCGGTCAGGCGCAGTTCGCCTGTGCCCTGAGCGGCGCGGCACTGCCGTCGATGCCCGACGAGGCCGGGCAATGGCTGCTGCTCGCCGACACCCACGGCCCGCTGGCGTGGCTGGTCCTCGATGATCGCCTGCGTGACGACGCCCCCGCCCTGCTCGCGGCCTGCAAAGCGCGGGGCTGGCGCACCTTGCTGTTGTCCGGCGACAGTTCGCCGATGGTCGCCAGTGTCGCCGCCGAACTGGGTATCGACGAGGCCCGCGGCGGTTTGCGCCCCGATGACAAACTGCAAGTGCTGCAGCAACTGCACAAGGAAGGTCGCAAGGTGCTGATGCTCGGCGACGGCGTCAACGACGTGCCGGTGCTGGCAGCGGCCGACATCAGCGTGGCGATGGGCTCGGCCACCGATCTGGCGAAAACCAGCGCCGATGCGGTGTTGCTGTCCAACCGTCTCGGCGCCCTGGTGCAAGCTTTCACGCTGGCGCGACGTACGCGCCGGGTAATCATCGAAAACCTGCTGTGGGCGGCGCTGTACAATGGCCTCATGTTGCCGTTCGCCGCCCTCGGCTGGATCACTCCGGTGTGGGCGGCGGTCGGCATGTCGATCAGTTCGCTGACCGTGGTGCTCAACGCCCTGCGTCTGACTCGCCTGCCGAGCGCGCCGGCCGCCAGCAGCCCGACCCACACCCGCCCGCTGCCGGCCTGAGCCGCGCGGGCCTGGAGTTACCGATGCCAGCTCTCTACGTGATGATTCCCGCTGCCTTGCTGATCGTCGCCATCGCCGTGTACATCTTCTTCTGGGCGGTGGACAGCGGTCAGTACGATGACCTCGACGGCCCCGCGCACAGCATCCTCTTTGACGATCAGGACCCCAACCACACCGCCGCGGTGGATGAAGCCAACGCCGGCAAACCGGACGACAAGGCGCCACCCCATGCTTGAACTGGCGCCCCTGCTGGTTTCGGCACTGATCCTCGGCCTGCTCGGTGGCGGCCATTGCCTGGGCATGTGCGGCGGTCTGATGGGCGCGCTGACCCTGGCGATCCCCAAGGAACAGCGCAGCCGGCGCTTTCGCCTGTTGCTGGCTTACAACCTCGGGCGGGTTCTCAGTTACGCCACGGCGGGATTGCTCATCGGCCTGGCCGGCTGGGCCGTCGCCAACAGCCCGGCGGCGCTGTTTATGCGCGTGCTGGCCGGGCTGCTGCTGATCGCCATGGGTTTGTACCTGGCCGGTTGGTGGAGCGGGCTGACCCGTATCGAAGCGCTCGGGCGTGGCTTGTGGCGCTTCATTCAACCGGTGGCGAACCGCTTGCTGCCGGTTTCAAGCCTGCCGCGCGCCTTGCTGCTCGGTGCACTGTGGGGCTGGCTGCCGTGCGGACTGGTTTACAGCACGCTGTTGTGGAGCGCGAGTCAGGGCAATGCGCTGGACAGTGCGCTGTTGATGCTTGCGTTTGGCCTCGGCACCTGGCCGGTGCTGCTCGCCACCGGGCTGGCGGCTGAACGGGTCACCGCGATCCTGCGCAAACGCAGCGTGCGTATGGCCGGCGGTTTGCTGGTGATTCTGTTTGGTTTGTGGACATTGCCCGGCCCGCATCAGCATTGGCTCATGGGCCATTAAAAGCAAAAGATCGCAGCCTTCGGCAGCTCCTACAGGAGGTCGCATTCCAAGGTAGGAGCTGCCGAAGGCTGCGATCTTTTGACCTTGTGCTGTTGATGCAAATCAACAGCCCCATCGCCGCACCCCGATAGACTCGCCACACTGCCAGCCTATCCGGGGGAATGCCCGCATGCTCGACGCCATTCGTTGGGACTCTGATCTGATCCGCCGCTACGATCTGGCGGGGCCACGCTACACCTCGTACCCGACTGCCGTGCAATTTCACGGGCAGGTCGGCACGTTCGACCTGTTCCACGCCCTGCGCGACAGCCGCAAGGCCCAGCGGCCGTTGTCGCTGTACGTGCATGTGCCGTTCTGCGCGAACATTTGCTACTACTGCGCCTGCAACAAGGTCATCACCAAGGATCGCGGTCGCGCGCAGCCATATCTGCAACGGCTCGAGCAGGAAATCCAGTTGATCGCCTGCCACCTCGACCCGGCGCAAAAAGTCGAGCAACTGCATTTCGGTGGCGGCACGCCGACCTTTCTCAGCCACGACGAACTGCGCCAGCTGATGGCGCACCTGCGCAAGCATTTCAATCTGCTCGATGACGACTCCGGTGATTACGGCATCGAAATCGACCCGCGCGAGGCCGACTGGTCGACCATGGGCCTGCTGCGCGAATTGGGTTTCAACCGGGTCAGCATCGGTCTGCAGGATCTTGATCCGGCGGTGCAGCGCGCGGTCAATCGCCTGCAAAGTCTGGAGGAAACCCGCGCGGTGATCGACGCGGCGCGGACCCTGCAATTTCGCTCGATCAACATCGATCTGATCTACGGCCTGCCGAAGCAGACCCCGGACAATTTCGCCCGCACCGTCGACGAAGTGATCAGCCTGCAACCGGATCGCCTCTCGGTGTTCAACTACGCGCACTTGCCGGAGCGCTTCATGCCGCAACGGCGAATCAACAGCAGCGAATTGCCCAGCCCCGCGCACAAGCTGGAGATGCTGCAGCGCACCATCGAACAACTGATCGCTGCCGGTTACCGCTACATCGGCATGGACCACTTCGCCCTGCCCGATGACGATCTGGCAATTGCCCAGGAGGAACAGACCCTGCAACGCAATTTCCAGGGTTACACCACCCACGGCCATTGCGATCTGATTGGTCTGGGCGTGTCGGCGATCAGCCAGATTGGCGATTTGTACTGCCAGAACAGCAGCGACCTCGCTGCTTATCAGAACAGCCTCGCCAGCGCGCAACTGGCGACCAGTCGCGGCCTGGTGTGCAACGCCGACGATCGCTTGCGCCGCGCGGTGATTCAGCAGCTGATCTGTAATTTCAAACTCGAATTCGCTGAAATCGAGCAGCAGTTCAATGTCGACTTCCAGGGCTATTTCGGCGCGCTGTGGCCGCAATTGCAGGGGATGGCCGAGGATGGCCTGATCAGGATTGATCGCGACGGGATCGAGGTGTTGCCGGCGGGCCGATTGCTGGTGCGCTCGGTGTGCATGGTCTTCGATGCGTACCTTGAGCAGCAGAACCGCCAGCGTTTCTCGCGGGTGATCTAAGGCTTGGTCAGCAACGAGCCGACCTTGAGGTTCTGATCAGGGCTCAGCGCCGACTGGTTCATCACTTTCGACAAAGCCAGGTTGGCGGTGATCAGGCCGCTGTTGAGGGCGGCGATGGCTCCACGCAATGCGGCGAGCTTGTTGATCTTTTCTTCATTGGAGAGGGTTTTGTCGGACATGACCGCCGCCATCCGCGCTTTCTTTTCGATAATTTCTTTCTGGATTTTGCGGATCATCTTCAGCAATTGCTGGATGTTCTCCGGTAGGCCGCTGTTGTCGATGTCGCTGTTTTCGCCGCCGACAGCGGCGGATTTGGCGATGGCCGCGCCGGACAGCGACACTTTGACGCCCTCGACCAAGGTCGGGCTTGCCGTTATCGACAGGTCGTCGTCGCGGTCGCTCGCAGCGTCGGTATTGTTTAACTCCGGCGCGGCAGCAACGCCGCTGCTACCGGGGCCTAGCGTGCCAATGGCGGTCATCGGAACCTTCCGTGGATGAATGCTGATAGCTGTTTATCGGCCGCCGGTGCTGCGGCTTTATGTCTGTGGGACAACATCGCCGCGTGCTGGCCTGAATGTCCTTGGGTGGGTTACCCTTACGTCTTATGTGTGTTTTCCCACAAGGATTGAAGAAATGTCCGAGCCAGTCAAACTGCGCGCTCACAACCAGGCCCACTGCAAGGATTGCAGCCTGGCCCCGCTCTGCCTGCCACTTTCTCTGAATCTGGAAGACATGGATGCGCTCGACGAAATCGTTAAACGCGGCCGCCCGTTGAAGAAAGGCGAGTTTCTGTTTCGCCAGGGCGACACCTTCGATTCGGTTTATGCAGTTCGCTCCGGCGCCCTGAAAACCTTCAGCCTGAGCGATGCCGGCGAAGAGCAACTGACTGGTTTCCATCTGCCGAGCGAACTGGTTGGACTGTCGGGCATGGACACCGAGAAACACCCGGTGTCAGCCCAGGCGCTGGAAACCACTTCGGTCTGCGAAATCCCCTTCGAACGCCTCGACGAACTGGCCCTGCAATTGCCGCAACTGCGCCGCCAGTTGATGCGGGTGATGAGCCGCGAGATCCGCGACGACCAGCAAATGATGCTGCTGCTGTCGAAGAAGACCGCTGACGAGCGCATCGCCACCTTCCTGGTCAACCTGTCGGCACGCTTCCGCGCTCGCGGCTTCTCGGCCAACCAGTTCCGCCTGAGCATGTCGCGCAATGAAATCGGCAATTACCTGGGTCTGGCGGTGGAAACCGTGTCGCGGGTATTCACGCGCTTCCAGCAGAACGAGCTGATTGCCGCCGAGGGCAAGGAGATCCACATTCTCGATCCGATCCAGCTGTGCGCGCTGGCCGGCGGTTCGATCGAAGGCTGATCACGACCCGCGGTTGAGCGAATCGTTTCAGCCGCGGGTATACTGCGCCGTTTGCAGCCCTGCCAGGACACCCCGATGGTCTTCGACTCCTTCGACATCAAATCCCTGATCCGCCCCGTGATCGACTTTCCCAAGCCGGGCGTGATCTTTCGCGACATCACCCCGTTGTTCCAGTCGCCTACGGCCCTGCGCCTGGTGATGGACAGCTTCGCCCATCGCTACGTCGAAGCCGACTTCACCCACATCGGCGCAATGGACGCCCGTGGTTTCCTGATCGGTTCGGTATTGGCCTATCAGTTGAACAAACCGCTGGTGCTGTTCCGCAAGCAAGGCAAACTGCCGGCGGACGTGCTCGCCGAAGGTTACGCCACCGAGTACGGCGAAGCGTTTCTGGAAGTGCACGCCGACAGCCTGTGCGAAGGCGATTCGGTGGTGATGTTCGATGACCTGATCGCCACTGGCGGCACGCTGATCGCGGCGGCCAACCTGATTCGCCGCATGGGCGCACGGGTGCATGAGGCCGCGGCGATCATTGATTTGCCGGAGCTGCAAGGTTCGCAGCGTCTTGAGGATATGGGCATTCCTACCTTTTGCCTGACGCAGTTTGCGTTGACTGATAAATAAGCAGCGCCCTTCAGGCCGCCATCGCGAGCAGGCTCACTCCTACAGTTTGGAATGCGTTCACCTGTAGGAGTGAGCCTGCTCGCGATGAGGCCAGCAGCCTCAACGCAAAACCTAAAGCCCCATCTGCTTGCTGATGATTTCATTCATCACCTCCCGCGTCCCGCCGCCAATCGACAAGATGCGGTTATCCCGATACAGCCGCTCCACCAGGCTTTCGCGCATATAACCGAGGCCGCCAAGAATCTGCACCGCCTCCGTCGTAATCCGGTCCGAGGTGTCGGTGGCGAAGTTTTTCGCCATGGAAATTTCCTTGATCACACTCTGCCCTGCCGCCATCTTCGCCGCTTGCCGGTAAGTGAACTCCCGCGACACTTCCAGCGCCGTGGCCATTTCGGCGAGGCGATGCTTGATCACCTGAAACTTGCCGATGGGTTTGCCGAACGCTTCACGCTCGCGCGCCCACTTCAGGCTCTCCTCCAGCGCCAATTGCGCGGTCATGTTGGCCATCAGCGCCAGCGCCAGCCTTTCGCTCTGAAAATTGCCCATGATGCAGGCGAAGCCCATGTTCTCTGCGCCAATCAGATTGCCTACAGGCACGCGGCAATCGTCGAAGAACAATTCAGCGGTATCCGACGCCCACCAACCCATTTTCTTCAGTTGCCGACCGACGCTGAAACCTGGCGTGCCCTTCTCGATCAGCAACAAACTGATGCCGCCAAACCCCGGCGCACCGGTACGCACCGCGACGGTGTAGAAATCCGCGCGCACGCCGCTGGTGATAAAGGTTTTGCTGCCAGTGACCCGGTAGCAATCGCCGTCGCGCACGGCGCGTGTTTGCAGGTTGGCGACGTCGGAGCCGCCACCGGGCTCGGTCACGGCCAAGGCGCTGATCTTCGCACCACTGAGCACTTGCGGCACGACTCGCTCACGGACTTGCGGGCGTGCCCATTTGACGATCGGCGGCAGACCGATATCCAGCGAGCCAAGGCCCGCTACCAGGCCGCCAGAGCCACAGCGCATCAACTCCTCACTGGCGGCGACCTTGGCGAACAGATCGCCTTCATGGCTACCGCCGAGCGCTTCGGGATAACCAATACCGAGAATGCCCGCCGCTCCGGCCTTGAGGTAAAGCTCGCGAGGAAAGCTTTCGGCTTCTTCCCACTGATCGATGTCCGGCAGGATTTCGCGTTCGACGAAACGTCTGACGCTGTCACGGACCAATTGGTGGCTGGAGTCGAAGTATTCCTGAAAGGCAGGCATGGGCGAGCTCCATGGAAGGGTTCGCCGACGTTAACCGAGCGCTTGCTTGGTTTTCAATGAAATTGTGTGAATCAGATAGACCGCGGCGCGCCATTCGCGAGCAGGCTCGCTCCCACAGGGGATTTGTAAACGACACAAAACCAGTGTGGGAGCGAGCCTGCTCGCGAAGGCGTCAAAACAGACACCGCATAATCAGAGGGAAATCGGTTTGCGCCCGGCAAACGAATGCGCCAGCGTGCCGCCATCAACCAGCTCCAGCTCACCGCCCAGCGGTACGCCGTGGGCAATCCGCGAGGCGATCAGGCCTTTGTTCTGCAACAACTGCGCGATGTAATGGGCGGTGGCCTCGCCTTCGACCGTCGGGTTGGTGGCGAGAATGACTTCGGTAAACGTCCCGGCCTCTTCAATACGCGCCATCAATTGCGGAATACCGATCGCTTCCGGTCCCAGACCATCAAGCGGCGACAAATGCCCCTTGAGAACAAAATAGCGGCCACGGAATCCGGTCTGCTCCACCGCATAGACATCCATCGGCCCTTCGACCACGCAGAGCAGCGTGTCATCCCGGCGCGGGTCGGCGCATTGCGGGCACAGATCGTCTTCGGTCAGCGTGCGGCACTGACGGCAGTGGCCAACGCCTTCCATGGCCTGGCTCAAGGCCTGCGCCAGACGAGTGCCACCGCTGCGATCACGTTCGAGCAACTGCAACGCCATGCGCTGAGCGGTTTTCTGACCCACGCCCGGCAAGGTGCGCAGGGCGTCGATCAGTTGGCGAATCAAAGGGCTGAAGCTCATGGGTAAACAGTCCGACTAAACAACGAGACGCGGTTTATACCCGCGCCTCTGGCCAGCGTCAAATCCTCAGTCCTGGGCGACCCGGACCACCAGTTTGCCGAAGTTGCGCCCTTCCAGTAGACCGATGAACGCCTCGGGCGCCTGCTCCAGACCTTCGACCACGTCCTCGCGGAATTTCACCTTGCCGTCGCGTACCCACGGCACCATGTGGCTGATGAATTCCGGCTGACGATCACCGTAGTCATCGAAGACGATAAAGCCCTGAATGCGCACACGCTTGGTCAATAGCGTGCGTTGCAGCATGGGCAGGCGATCCGGGCCGGTGGGTGCCTCGGCGGCGTTGTAGCCGGCGATCAGACCGCACAACGGGATGCGCGCTTTGGGGTTGAGCAATGGCACGACCGCGTCGAATACATGGCCGCCGACATTCTCGTAGTAGATGTCGATGCCGTTGGGACAGGCCTTGGCCAGTTGCTCGGCGAAGTCGTCGGCCTTGTGGTCGATGCAGGCATCAAAACCCAACTCCTCGACCACGTATTTGCACTTCTCGGCACCACCAGCCACGCCAACTGCACGCAGGCCTTTGATCTTCGCCACTTGCCCGACCACCGAGCCGACGGCGCCGGACGCAGCGGCCACCACGAGGGTTTCGCCTTCTTTCGGCTGACCGATGTCCATCAGGCCCATGTACGCGGTCATGCCCGGCATGCCCAGCACCCCGAGAGCCATCGACGGACTCGGCAGACCGGCAGGAATCGGCATGATGTTGCGGCCGTCGCTGATGCTGTGGCTCTGCCAGCCAGTCGCACCCACTACCAGATCGCCGGTGTGGAATTTTGGATGATTGGATTGCTCGACCCGGCTGACCGCGCCACCGGTCATGACTTCGCCGATCTGCACGGGTGCGGCGTAGGACGGTGCATCGCTCATGCGTCCGCGCATGTACGGATCGAGCGACAGGTACAGGGTTTTCAGCAAGACCTGACCGTCCTGCAGATCCGGCAAAGCCTCGCGCTCGAGACGGAAGTTTTCCGGAGTCGGCGCACCGGTCGGGCGCGAGGCAAGGACGAAGCGTTGGTTGAGGGTGAGAGGGTCGGACATGTCAGCGTCTCCTGTGAATGGGGAATTCGGTGTATAGGGAGCAGACCTTGGTGGCGGTGGTGTGTTCGATGTTTCTTCAGTTTTGACCCAGGCGCGCCCTTCGCGAGCAGGCTCGCTCCCACAGGGATTGCATTTCCAAGTGTGGGAGCGAGCCTGCTCGCGAAAGCGCCAGTCCTGCCGGCACATGCCCATCATGCAGAAACAAAAATGCCAGGCGCGATGCCTGGCATTTTGTGTAGCTCATCTGCCGCGCAGTGGCGAATCAGAACGGCAGTTTCATACCCGCTGGCAGGTTCATGCCGGCGGTCATGCTGCCCATTTTTTCCTGGCTGTTGGCTTCGATCTTGCGCACGGCGTCGTTGACGGCGGCGGCGACCACGGCTTCCAGCATCTCTTTGTCGTCTTCGCTCAGGCCTTCGACCAGGCTCGGGTCGATGCTCACGCTCTTGACGTCGTGACGACCGGTCATCACCACGGTGACCATGTCGCCGCCGGCCTTGCCGGTGACTTCGGCGTTGGCCAGTTCTTCCTGCATCTTGGCCATTTTTTCCTGCATCTGCTGCGCCTGCTTCATCAGGCCGGCCATGCCACCTTTCATCATGGGAATCACCTCAAACGTACTTGGATAAAACAGCGCCCGGCCATCGCGGCCGAGCGCCTTCAGTTATTAGCCTTGGGTGACCAAGGCGTCGACAGGTTCAATAGTATCGCTTCGCACCACCGCACCGAACTGCTGAACCATCTGCTGGATGAACGGATCACCATGGATCGATTCCTCCGCCTCGCGCTGCCGATTGGCGCGGCGACGGGAGGCGGCCTGGGCCGGGGTTTCCTGTTCGGGTTTGATCAGCTCGATGGTCAGCGTCAGCGTGCGCCCGTGGAACTGGTTCAACGCGTCGTTGAGACGACGCTGTTGCGTAGTGTTGAACAGTGCGCTGTGGGCCGGATCAAGGTGCATCAGCCAATGATCGCCGTCGACCGCAATCAAGGTGCAGTTGGCGGCGATGCTGCCGGTCATGCCGGAAATCGGCAGTTTCGGGAACAGCTCCAGCCACTGAAGGGCCAGACCGGTTGCCGGCGCGGCGGCAGGTTCCGGCTCGGGCTCAGGTTCGGGATCGGCGGCGTGTTCGCTGGCCAGTTCGTCGAGATAGCTGTAGGCCGAATCCATGTCCGGCTCGATGTAGTCCTCGTCCAGCGGCGGTTCGTCGTCCATGTCCATGCCTGGCGTGGCGGCATCGACGTCAGCGACGGACGGCTCGGGAATCGGCGCGGCGGCCCACTCCGGCGCGTCCGGCACCACGCTGTCCGGGGTTGGCAACGGCATTGGCGGCAATTCCGGCTGCTCGCCAGCGGTTTCCAGCACCGGCTCGACGGCAGGTTGCTGTGCCGGCGCCGGCTCGGGCTCGGGCTCGGCTTCAACCGGGTCGTTCCACGGCAGATCGACCACGGCTTCGACGGCGACCGGCTCAGGCTCCGGTTGCGCTTCGACAACCGGCGCAACAGGTTCCGGCTCGGCAGTCGGCGCGGTTACCGGCGCTGGCTCAGCCACGGGCGCTGGCGCTGGCGCAACAGCCGCAGCGACCACCGGCGCAGGCTTCGGCGCGGCAGCCACGGAGTTTGCGGAACCAACTGTGGCCTGGCTGATCCCCACTGGCTTTAGCGGTTGCCTCGGCGCGTCCGCCGTATCCGCCGGTCGGAACGCCAGCATTCGCAGCAGGACCATCTCGAAGCCGCCACGCGGGTCCGGCGCCAGCGGCAAGTCGCGGCGGCCAATCAGGCCCATCTGGTAATAGAACTGCACGTCCTCGGCCGGCAACGCCTGGGCCAAAGCCAACACCCGATCACGGTCGCCGTGGCCGTTGTCGACGCCTTCCGGCAGCGCCTGAGCGATGGCCACACGGTGCAGCACGTTGAGAATTTCCGAGAGCACGCCGTTCCAGTCCGGACCTTGCTCGGCCAGATGCCGCACGGCTTCGAGCAGCGCCTTGGCGTCACCCTCGATCAATGAATGCAGAACGTCGTAGACCTGACCGTGATCCAGGGTGCCGAGCATCGCCCGTACGTCAGTAGCCAGCACCTTGCCTTCGCCGAAGGCAATGGCCTGATCGGTCAGGCTCATGGCGTCGCGCATCGAGCCGTCAGCAGCGCGGCCAAGCAGCCACAGTGCATCGTCTTCAAACGGTACGTTTTCCGCCGTGAGCACGTGGGTCAAATGCTCGACCACACGCTCGGGCGTCATGTTCTTCAGGGAGAACTGCAGGCAGCGCGAAAGAATCGTTGCCGGAAGTTTCTGCGGATCGGTGGTCGCCAGGATGAACTTGACGTAGGGCGGCGGCTCTTCAAGGGTTTTCAGCAGCGCATTGAAGGAATGGCTGGAAAGCATGTGCACTTCGTCGATCAGGTAGACCTTGAAGCGCCCACGGCTTGGCGCGTACTGCACGTTGTCGAGCAGTTCGCGGGTGTCTTCGACCTTGGTGCGGCTGGCGGCGTCGATCTCGATCAGGTCGACGAAACGGCCTTCGTCGATCTCGCGGCACACCGAACATTCGCCGCAGGGGCTGGAGGTGATACCGGTCTCGCAGTTCAGGCACTTGGCAATGATCCGCGCGATGGTGGTCTTGCCGACCCCGCGCGTCCCGGTGAACAGGTAGGCGTGGTGCAGCCGCTGGCTGTCCAAGGCATTGATCAGAGCCTTGAGCACATGGGTCTGGCCGACCATTTCGCGGAACGAGCGCGGACGCCATTTACGTGCAAGAACCTGATAACTCATCGAAAACCGTCGCAGCGAAGGAAGCAGAAGCGGCTAATGCTAGCGGAGCAAGGGCAAAATTGCATCCGGTGTCCTCGTCTAATATGGCTAAGCTGCATCAGCAGAGGCTTTTATCGGCTCGGGACGGCGAATGACCGGAGCGTTTATGCGGTGGGCCCTGGGGGCATTGCTGGGAATCAGCCTCAACGCGATGGCAGCGCAAGCGCCGTTGCGCTTCGCCGTGCCGGACAGCTGGGCGATGCCGATGGTGCAACTGGAAAGCGGCAGGCCGACCCAGGGCATCCTGCACGACATCCTCCTCAGCCTGGCGACCCAGGTCGGCGCGCCGGCGCAGTTCATCGTCCTGCCGCGCGCACGGGTCCAGAGCGCCATGGAACACGGCGACATCGACGTGCGCTGCTATGCCGCACAGTCGTGGCTGCCGAATCAGTCCGGCGATTACATCTGGAGCGTGCCGCTGTGGTTTCAGCGCGACCTGCTGGTGAGCCGCGAAGATAAATCGGCGCAGATCAATCCCGCCGATCTGCCGCGACAGGCCATCGGCACCGTCCTCGGTTACAGCTACCCGACGCTGCAATCACTGTTCGACACCGACCGGTTGCAACGCGAAGACGCGCGCAATCAGGAACAGGTGCTGGAAAAGCTCCTCGCCGGCCGTTATCGCTACGCGGTGAGCAATCAGTGGACGCTGGACTGGATCAATCAGCGCCTGCTGCCGGAGCAGCAGTTGCGAGGGGTCGCGGTGCTGCAGGAACAGCATATCGGCTGCTATGTGAGGAACGACCCGAAGGTACCGGTGCAGCGGATTCTGCGCACGTTGCTGCGGATGAAAATGTCCGGCGAGATAGATGAGATCATCCGGCTCTACACCGGCACCTCCCAACACACCCCATAACCCTGTAGGAGTGAGCCTGCTCGCGATAGCGGTGTATCAGTCAAATGATGATTGGCTGGCCGGACGCTATCGCGAGCAGGCTCACTCCTACAGGGGGATATCAATAGCCGTGCGATTCGCGGAATTTCTGGTAATCGTGAAAGTCGATCCACTCGACCACGTCGTAAGGCAGGTACAGCTGTTGTCGGGCGCGGGAGATGGCGATGTAGACGGCACAGATGCGCTGATCGAACTCATAGGCGTCCTTGAATTTCTCATTGCTGAGCAAGGCCCGCGTCAACAGCACCCGCTTGAACTCCATGCCACCGGCCCGTTCGGCCATCATCAACAGGCAGGCCTTGCCTGGGTCGATGATCTTCTGGCTCAGTCGAGTCAGGTCGGCAATCATGAAGCCTTCTTGCAGTTGCGCTTCGATCCACAAAAACGCCTCGTCGAAACGATGGGTCTCACGCACCTGCTGCCAGTCGGCGATGTCGCTGAAAAACGGGTGCGGCCCTTTCTCGCTGGACCCGGCGCTGTAGAAATCGCGGCGGAACAGCTCGATGGCGGTGGTCATGAAATGCTTGATGTCCTCTTGAGCTTCCCTGTCAGGGAAACTGAAGGCGCAATTGCAATCGTGCAGGTGAATGGCCCACATCATCGTGTCCCACGGTGACGCAGTCAGCACCACGCAACCCTCCGGCGGCACGAAGGCCTGCGGGTAGTACTCGATATCGACGTCCGCATGGCGAGCACCTTCAAACGGCACTTTGCTCTTCTGCGTGTGGCGCGAAATCAGCGGGTTGACCAGGCGCTCGACGTTGCGTCCCGAGCGCACCGAATAGCAGATATCACTCTGGCGGACCTCACGCTTGCGCTTGAGCGGCTCGCCCTTGGCCTGCTGATATTCATCGCCGAGGGTGATCAGCACCTGCTGCCCGCGTTCGATGATCTGCAGCAGCGACGCCGGCACATCCTGGCTTTCGTCGATGATCACATGGGTGTAGCGCGGCGGGACGCGGCAACCGGCCAGACTGGCGCGCTTGATCATCAACAACGTCTGAAAACCGCTCTGGCTGGCCCAGGCCGGGTTGGCCTCCAGATACACCCACAGGCGACTGGAATACTCCAGCAGCGCCTGCGAGTCTGCGGCGGTCAAGGGCTGCTGGAAATGGGGCAGATGCCTGGCGGACAGCGTGTGGTCTCTTGACGCGCAATACAGCTCCAGCACGCGCAGACAGACCTCGAGCGTGCCCGGGCCATCATGGTGGCGGAAACCAAAAATATTCAGTTCCTGCGCCAGCGCCTGCTTGCTCGGGATCCGTGCTGGCGTCCCGGCCCTGTGCATCCGTGGGCCAAGCAACTGGGCCTGGGCAAAGTCGAAAAACGTCTGACCGATCTCGGTGTTGTGCACTTGCGTGATGTGTTTGCGCAACGTCTTCAGTTTCGCCGGGGTGCGCGCCAGCACCAGGGTGCGTTTCGAGCGCAGGCATTCGATCAGCGCACTGAGCATGTAACTCTTGCCGATGCCCGCATAGCCCTGCACGTGCAGGTCTTCGTCGAGATTGGCGCGAAAGGTCCGCAGCAGCTTGTCCTGCGCGGCGCTTAACCAGTGCTCACGCTCACGAGGCGTGACCATTTGCTGACTGAACGGGTTGTTCTGTTTCTGATGGCGAATCTTGTAGTCGACATCCCATTGCCCGTCGGGCAACAGGTATTCCTGCGCAGTGACTTCGTCGGCCATGAGAAACCGCAGGTTCAGGCCTTTGAGCGCATTGAGGCCGAAATACAGTTTGCGCGAATCGAACAATCGCCGCGCCTCTGAAATCAGTCCCGTCGATCCAGAGCGCCGGGAGGTGACGGACCAGTCAATGAGTCTGGCGAGAATTTTCTCTGCCGCGCTGGCGCTCAAATCCGGTTCCGTGGCCTGGGCGAGGTTCTGGATAACCAGCACCGCCGCCAGTTCCGGGTCAGTCAGGTCGGCCAGTGCCGCTTCACCCTCGGGCTGCAACAACGCCGTACATGCATCATGGGTAATCGGTAGAAGTACCGGGGTGGCCAAATCAAAATGTTCCGGGTGCATACAACCTCGCCGCCTGGGCTTTGACACAACACCAGATCAGTCCTGGTCATTCTCGTCGCGCAGTTCATGGGTGGGAGGCAAGCATCCCTCACTGCCGGCCTCGGGGTGGATCCGCAGCTCGAAGGAGTAGTCGCCCAGCGTGCCGGACATGCCGCGTCGAGCTGCGCAGTCAGTCATCGAGCCCGCATCGATCTGTGCCTGCACTTCGTAGAGCGCCATTTCCAGCAGTTTGCGCAAGTGTTCAGGGCTTTGAGCGCTGGCGTGCAATTGCAGGTCGTACTGGCCGGCCCTCGGTTCAGCGGCGGGCTGGTCCTGCACCGCGACCGGCTGCGCCGTTTCTTCGACCGCGTTGAACACGGTCGAAGCCGCCAGAATCGCGGCGTGCTCTTCATCCATCAGGTCGAGCAAGCGCGACAGCTCCAGGGTTCGCTCGGGCTGTTCCCGCATCTGTTCCTTGACTTCCAGACGACGCAACTGCCATTCGCGCAGTTTTTCCCGAGTCAGATCGTCAATTTCACCCACTTGCCTTACCTCTCGATGCCAGGCGAGGGAGTATGCCACTGTTCAGCTTCGACAGCCGCACGGCCAACGGGACGCTGCGCTGCTGATCTGAGCGTTTCTGATAGCGGATCAACGCCAAAAGCCAAATCACAGGCATAAAAAAACCGCAGTGGGCGAAACCCATGCAGTTCTGTCTGAAGCCTTCGATGGTTCGTTAAGGTGGTGCCCCCACCAGCCACACCCCGGCACACAATGTTCCCGCTGTGGCTGCTTCCTTCCGGATCTGACCAGGTTCACGGGTAATCGTTGCGGGGGGACCGATGGGGTCACCATAACGACGCTTGCCTGTCGGCGAGCCGCGCCATTGTACCTGTCTGAGATGAAGTTACAACCGTTGGTTGCAGATTAAAAATATGAACGGGTTCAAGGACATAAAGATCGCAGCCTTCGGCGGCTCCTACAGGGCCAGAACTTCGTCTGCACGACCGCCCGCCTGCTGGATCACCAGATGAATGAAGTGCAGCTTGGCGATCGCCGCGGCCGGCAGTACGAACGGATAGAAATCCGGCTGGCCCATGCTGCGCGACAGTTCGTTGAGCATGCCGGCCAGTTCGATCCATGCGTTGACGAATGACAGGAACGCGCTCCCGCCGGGGTGCTCCGGGTCGTACAGGGTGCTGGTCGGAAACGGCTGGTAATCGAAGTCCATTTCCCGCGCGCTCATGCCGAAACCCAGCGCAGTGTCTACGGCGTCCATCATGTGCAGGTAATGCGCCCAGGTTTCCGCCCAGTCTTCCCACGGGTGCATGGTCGCGTAGGCACTGACGTAATGCTGCGGCCAGTCCAGCGGTGCGCCTTGCTGATAATGCCGGTCCAGCGCCTCGGCGTAACTGGCGCGCTCGTCGCCGAACAGGTTGCGGAATGCGCCGAGCCAGGGGCCGTTGGCGATCAGGCGATCCCAGTAATAGTGCCCGACCTCATGGCGAAAATGCCCGAGCAGCGTGCGATAGGGCTCGTGCATCTGCGCCCTGACCTGCTCGCGATGGGCATCGTCGGCTTCCTGGATGTCGAGAGTGATCAGACCGTTGGCATGACCGGTCATTGGTGCGTTGCCTTGCAGGTCGACTCCGATGAAGTCGAACGCCAGCCCGGTTTCTTCATCCACGGTTTTCGCGATCACCGGCAGGCCGAGGGTGATCAATTGCGCGACCAGTCGACGCTTGGCGATCTCGACCTTGCGCCAGCGCTCGGGGTTTTCCGGGACGGACAGGTCGGGGATGGTGCGGTTGAGGCTGCAAGCGATGCACAAGGTGTCGTGATCGTTGGCCGGCAGCAGCCAGTTGCAGGCGGCGGGCATGTCGAGGTTGGCGCAGCGGCGGAACAGGCCGGCGTCGGGATCGACGTCGAGTGTCCAGGTGCCCTCTTCCGGCCCAGGCTGCAGCGAGGTCAGGCGACTTTGTTCAGGTTGATAACCGAGCAAGGCGTTACAGGCCAGGCACTGACTGTTGCGAAAGAACAGCGACTGGCCACAACGGCACGGCCAGACTTTGCTGTTGCGTGAGGATCCGGCCACGAACGGCGCGATGATGCGGGAACTGAGCTGCTCGAAAAAGCGGTGCATGGCGATCTCTCCCTGGGACTGGCCAAGACTAGATCATCCTCAAGACAACATCGTTCCCGAATACCGCGCGCTACCCGATGACACCGCCGTTGGGGCGAGGGAGCTTGCTCCCGCTCGGTCGCAAATCCATCATCCGCGGTTTGCCTGCAAGGGTTTGGGGCTGCTCCGCAGCCCAGCGGGAGCAAGCTCCCTCGCCACAAGAGCGGCGCATCCCTTACACAGTGACGCCGTGGGTTTTGAGGAAGGCGATAAACGCTTCTTCGTCCATGACCTTGACCCCGAGTTCATTGGCCTTGGTCAGTTTCGAGCCGGCACCGGGGCCTGCGACCACGCAATGGGTTTTCGCCGACACGGAACCGGCAACCTTGGCACCAAGGCTTTCCAGATGATCCTTGGCCACATCCCGGCTCATCAGTTCGACCTTGCCGGTCAGCACCCAGGTTTCGCCGGACAATGGCAAACCTTCAACGACTTTCTTCTCGCTCTGCCAATGCATGCCGAAATTGCGCAGTTGTTGCTCAGACTGCTCGGCGAGTTGGCGATTCTCGGGCGAGGCGAAGAACTCGCGCACCGAGTTGGCCTGCTTCTCCGGCAGCGCCTGACGCATGTCCAGCCAGTCAGCGTTCATCACCGCTTCCAGCGAACCAAAGCGGTCCGCCAGTTTCTGTGCACCACCGGGGCCGACGAAAGGAATGTGCAGCTTGTCGAGCAAGCCGCCCAGCGTGGTACTGGCGGCGAACTCCGCGCCCAACTCCCCTTGGTCCTGAATCTGCAAACCATGGCCGAGCAATTCGCTGATGACCTGCTGGTTGTGCGCATCCTCGAAGAAGCTGTGAATCTCGTGCGCCACTTCCAGACCGACATCCGGCAGGTAGGTCAGCACGTGCGGCAAGGCCTGTTGCACGCGCTCCAGCGAACCCAGAGAACGTGCCAGCACCTTGGCTGTTTCTTCGCCGACATCGGGAATGCCGAGGGCGTAGATGAAACGTGCCAGGCTCGGTTGCTTGCTGTCTTCGATGGCTTTCAGCAGCTTGTTGCTCGAGACTTCGGCAAAGCCTTCCAGATCGACGATGTCATCGAACTTCAGCGCATACAGATCGGCTGGCGAACTGACCAGACCTTCGTCGACCAGTTGCTCGACGCTTTTGTCGCCCAGACCTTCGATGTCCATGGCCCGGCGCGAAACGAAGTGAATGATCGCCTGCTTGAGTTGCGCGCCACAGGCCAATCGGCCGACGCAGCGATACACCGCGCCTTCGCTGAAGGTTTCCTTGCCCTTGCTGCGCTTGACCAGTTGCGTGCGTTCGACATGCGAGCCGCACACCGGGCAGCTTTCAGGGATGGCGACCGGGCGCGCGTTATCAGGACGACGCTCGGTGACCACCTGCACCACTTGCGGAATCACATCGCCGGCGCGGCGAATGATCACCGTGTCGCCGATCATCAGGCCCAGACGTGCCACTTCGTCCATGTTGTGCAATGTGGCGTTGGCCACGGTGACGCCGGCGACTTTCACCGGTTTCAGACGCGCCACCGGAGTCACCGCACCGGTGCGGCCGACCTGGAATTCAACGTCGAGCAGCTCGGTGAGTTCTTCCATCGCCGGGAATTTATGCGCGATCGCCCAGCGCGGTTCGCGGGCGCGGAAGCCCAGTTCACGCTGGTCGGCAATGCTGTTGACCTTGAACACCACGCCGTCGATTTCATAAGCGAGTGCATTACGCCGTGCGCCGATGTCGTGGTAGTACTCCAGGCACTCGTCGATGCCCTTGGCCAGCTTCAGTTCGTGACTGATCGGCATGCCCCACTTCTGCAACTGCTTGAGGTTGCCGATGTGGGTGTCGGAAATGTCGTGGGACACCTGACCGATGCCGTAGCAGCAGAATTCCAGCGGCCGGTTGGCGGTGATCTTCGAATCGAGCTGGCGCAGACTGCCCGCAGCAGCGTTGCGCGGGTTGGCGAAGGTCTTGCCGCCGATCTCCAGTTGCGAGGCGTTGAGTCGCTCGAAACCGGCCTTGGACATGAACACTTCACCGCGCACTTCCAGCGTCGCCGGCCAGCCGTCGCCATGCAGCTTCAGAGGAATGTTGCGCACCGTGCGCACGTTGACACTGATGTCTTCGCCAGTGGTGCCATCGCCTCGGGTGGCACCCCGCACCAGCAGACCGTCCTGATACAGCAGGCTGACCGCCAGGCCATCGAGCTTCGGCTCGCAGCTGTATTCCACCGCCGCGCCGCCACCAAACAGATCGCCAGCCGGCACGTCGAGGCCTTCGTTGACCCGGCGATCGAACTCGCGCATGTCGGATTCTTCGAAGGCGTTGCCGAGGCTGAGCATCGGAATTTCGTGACGCACCTGAGTGAACGCAGTCAGCGCCATGCTGCCGACGCGCTGGGTCGGCGAGTCGCTGGTGATCAGTTCCGGGTTGGCTGCTTCCAGTGCCTTGAGCTCGTGGAACAAGCGGTCGTACTCGGCGTCCGGAATGCTCGGTTCGTCGAGAACATGGTAGCGATAGTTGTGCTGATCCAGCTCAGCGCGCAGCTCTAGAATGCGGGTTTTGGCGGCGGTCATGGGTGTTCTCTCACAAAGCAAAAGAGCAGCCGAGGCTGCTCCAGTGTCTAATCATAGTCGCTCAAGGTGGTAGACCTTGTGGCGAGGGAGCTTGCTCCCGCTCGGTGGCGAAGCCGCCGTAAATTTGGGGTCGCTTCGCAACCCAGCGGGAGCAAGCTCCCTCGCCACAACTGCGCTCTGGCCTTAGCGCTTCTGGGTCAATGCGCGGCGTTCGAACTCGACGATGCGCTGACGGTAGTGCTCGATCGTCTGCGCGGTCAGCACGCTGCGCTGGTCATCTTTCAGTTCGCCGTTCAGCTCCTGGGACAGCTTGCGTGCTGCCGCGACCATAACGTCGAAAGCCTGTTTCGGATGACGCGGGCCTGGCAGACCGAGGAAGAAGCTCACCGCCGGAGTGCTGAAATGGTCGATGTCGTCCAGATCGAAAATGCCCGGCTTGACCGCGTTGGCCATGGAGAACAGCACTTCACCGTTGCCAGCCATGCTTTCGTGGCGGTGGAAAATATCCATCTCGCCAAAACGCAGACCGCTTTCGAGAATGTTCTGCAGCAGCGCCGGGCCCTTGAAGCCAGCCGGGTCGCGGCAGATCACGCTGATCACCAGGACCTCTTCGGCTTGCGGCTGATCTTTTTCCGCCACAGCCGGTGCAGGCTTGCTGTCTTCGGCGAAATCGTCATCACGACTGCTGAAGCTCGGACCGCCGTCCAGATCGAGGTCGAGGTTCAGGTCGCCCTGCGCCGGGCCATTGCTGCCGCGCTTGCCACGTTTCGAACCGGATTCACGCGGCTCGCGGGCTTCACGGTTGGGCATGCTCACCGACGGCAGATCGTGCTCGTCCAGTTGCGGCTCCTTGTGCGTGTCCAGCACGCGGGCCGGGCCCAACAGCTCGGCGCTGGTGTCCTCGTCCGGCAGATTGGACAGGCTCCGGTCGAGACGGAATTTCAGCTTTCCCTTGCCGCCGCGCATACGGCGCCAGCCATCGAAAAGAATACCGGCTATCACAATGATGCCGATGACGATCAGCCACTCGCGCAGACCGATTTCCATGTAATCCCGTGCCTCTATAAAAAATGCTGAAAAATAAGGGGTTTACACTGCGTAAACCGCTTTAAAACGTGGCGCCAACTCTATGTTCTGACAGGCGTTTTGCCCACGTATACGAAAAATTGACATTAAACTAGCACGATCAAAGGCTTCGCAGCTACAAGCTTTAAGCTCCAAGCCACAAGCCGTCCACCTGCAGCCTGGAGCTTGTCACTTGCAGCACCGCCGCTAGGCGTCCACCATCGCCATCGCCTCCTCGACATCCACCGCCACCAGCCGCGAACAACCCGGTTCATGCATGGTCACGCCCATCAACTGCTCGGCCATTTCCATGGCGATCTTGTTGTGGGTGATGTAGATGAACTGCACGGTCTGCGACATCTCTTTGACCAGCCGTGCGTAGCGTCCAACGTTAGCGTCATCCAGTGGCGCGTCAACCTCGTCGAGCATGCAGAACGGCGCCGGATTCAACTTGAAGATGGCAAAAACCAGGGCCAGTGCCGTCAGGGCTTTTTCGCCACCGGAGAGCAAATGGATGGTGCTGTTCTTCTTCCCGGGCGGCTGCGCCATGATCGTCACCCCTGTATCGAGTAGATCTTCGCCCGTCAGTTCCAAATACGCCCGTCCACCACCGAAAACTTTTGGAAAAAGTGCCTGTAATCCACCGTTGATCTGATCAAAGGTATCTTTGAAACGATTGCGGGTTTCCTTGTCGATCTTGCGAATGACGTTTTCCAGGGTCTCCAACGCCTCGACCAGATCGGCGTCCTGCGCATCCAGATAACGTTTACGCTCCGATTGTTGCGTGTATTCATCGATGGCCGCGAGGTTGATCGCGCCCAGGCGCTGAATCCGCGCGTTGATGCGTTCGAGTTCTTCTTCGGCTTCGCGTTCACTGGCTTGCGCCGTCAATGTCGCGAGCACGCCGTTGAGATCGTAGCCATCTTCAAGCAATTGGTCCTGCAAGGCCTTGCGGCGCACGGTCAGGGCTTGCCACTCCATGCGCTGCTGTTCGAGCTGGCCGCGAATCAGCTGCGATTGCTGTTCGGCCTGGGTCCGGCGTTTTTCCGCATCGCGCAATTCGCGATCGGCGTCTTCCAGGGCGATCTGCGCAGTCTTGAGTTCTTCGTCGACGGTCATGCGCTTGTCGAGCAACTCTTCGAGTTTGAGGCGCAGCTCTTCCAGCGGCGCCTCGCCCTCCTCCAGATTCAGACTCAACTGTTCGCGCTTCTCAGTCAGGCGCTCGGCCTGCATTTCCAGACGCTCCAGCGCCTGACGCGTGGAGTCATGCTGGGCGCGCAACGAGCCGAGACGCACGGCCAGTTGATGGGCGTGATCCTTGTGCTGCCGCGCTTCCTGACGCACGCGATCAAGGCGCTCGCGCAGGCTGTCGCGCTGGGCCAGCAGTAACTCGCGCTGTTCGGTGTCCAGCGCCATGGCGTCCAGCGCTTCCTGCAAATTCATGCGCGCTTCGCCGACCTGTTCGTGCTCAAGCTCGCGCTGTTCGGCGAGTTCGACCAGTTCTTCATCAAGACGGGTGCGACGCAATGTCAGCTGTTCGGCCTTGGCTTTGCCGGCGGACAGCTGCGCTTTCAATTCGCCTTGCTGGCGCGCTTCGTCTTGCAGCAAACGACGCAAATGTTCGCGGCCGTTTTCCTGCTGGCGCTGTTGCGCACGCAAGGTTTGCAGACGGGTTTCCATGGCCTCGACCGTGGCTTCGCGTTCTTCGCGCTCCAGTTGCAGGTCTTCGATTTCCTGGCCACGGGCGAGCATGCCGCTTTCCGCTTCGCTGGCGCGACGTACACGCAAGAAGTGCCGACCGACCCAATAGCCATCGCGACTGATCAGGCTTTGCCCGGCACTCAACTGACCGCGCAACGCCAGCGCTTGCTCAAGGCTGTCGACCGGTTTGACCTGACCAAGCCACGGCGACAGATCGATCTGCGCCTCGACTTTATCCAACAGGCTGCCCGCCACTCGCACGCCATCGCTGGCCGGGCTGAGCAGACGCAAATCGCCTTGGGTGAAACCGGACAAATCAAAACCGCTGAAGTCGTCGACCAGCACCGCTTGCAGATCGGCGCCAAGCACGGTTTCCACCGCCAGCTCCCAACCCGCCTCGACCTTCAGGCCTTCGGCCAGACGCGGACGCTCGGCGAGGTTGTGTTCCTTCAACCATTCGGCGGTGCCGGTGCCCGGGTCGAGCGCGGCCTGCTGCAAGGCTTCCAGCGATGCCAAACGCCCGTTGAGCCGCTGCAGATCGCCCTGCGCCTGCTGCTGGGCGGTCAACGCCTGCTGCAATTCCTGACGCAGTTGTTCGAGCTTTTCGACCTGCGCTTCTTCGCTGGTCTGCAAATCTTCCAGGGTCGCTTCGGACTCGGCGAGCTGCTCGTTGAGCGCCATGATCGCCGCATCTTCCGGATCGGCTGATAGCAACGCACGTTCTTCGCCGAGGCGTTTCTGCCGGTCGGCCAAGCGCTCCATGCTGCTTTCCAGCTGCTGGATCCGCGACTGTTGCACTTCGGCCTGACGGCGCGGTTCGGCAGCCGTCAGGTTGAAGGCGTCCCACTGCTCCTGCCAGCCGTGCATGGTGGTTTCGGCTTCTTCAAGCGCAGCGGCGGCTTCTTCGGCGGCGGCGCTGGTGACTTCCTGCTCGGGGGTGAGCATGTCCAGCTCTTCACCGAGAGTCAGCAGCAAGGTGCGGTCGTGGCCCAGGTGCGATTCGGTTTCCAGACGCGCGCGTTCGGCTTCTTTCAGATCGTCCTGCAACTGGCGCAGACGCTGCTGGCCGTGCTGAATGCTCTGCTCGACCCGGGCGATGTCACCGCCGACCGAATAGAAACGTCCCTGCACCAGATTGAAGCGCTCGGACAAATCGTGGTGACCGTCGCGCAGGCGTTCAATGGCCGCGTCGGCGTTACGCTGCTCGGCGACCAACGCTTCGAAGCTGACTTCCTGGTTGCCAATGATCGACTCGCGCTGGCCGACCTGCTCGTTGAGATCCTGCCAGCGCAGGGCCGACAGTTGCGCCTTGAGCTGACGCTCTTCGGCCTTGAGTTCCTGGTACTTCTTCGCCGCCTCGGCCTGACGGTGCAGACGTTCGAGCTGGCGCTCCAGCTCTTCGCGCAGGTCGGTCAGGCGTGCGAGGTTCTCGTGGGTGCGGCGGATGCGGTTTTCGGTTTCGCGGCGGCGCTCTTTATATTTCGAGATGCCGGCGGCTTCTTCGATGAAGTTACGCAGGTCTTCAGGCTTGGACTCGATCAGCTTGGAGATCATCCCCTGTTCGATGATCGAGTAGCTGCGCGGGCCGAGGCCGGTGCCGAGGAAGATATCGGTGATGTCGCGCCGACGGCATTTGGTGCCGTTGAGGTAATAAGTGGTCTGGCTGTCGCGGGTGACTTTGCGGCGGATGGAAATTTCCGCGTAGGCGGCGTATTCGCCGAGCAGCGTGCCGTCGGAGTTATCGAACACCAGCTCGATGCTCGCCTGACTCACCGGTTTACGGCTGGTCGAGCCGTTGAAGATGACGTCGGTCATCGACTCGCCACGCAGGTTCTTCGCCGAACTTTCGCCCATCACCCAGCGCACGGCGTCGATGATGTTCGACTTGCCGCAACCGTTCGGCCCGACGACCGCCGCCATGTTACTGGGGAAGTTCACCGTGGTCGGGTCGACGAAGGACTTGAACCCCGCCAGTTTGATGCACTTTAGCCGCACGCTCAGGCAACCGTCAGCGCAGACACCACCAGATCGCAGCTGCGCTGGGCGTACGCCGTGAGCACGATGCGGATCTGCGGCAAATCACGGGCGAGCACGGCAGCGAGCAAGCGTTCGAACAGCTCAAGGAACTCGCTCATCTCCGCTTTGCGCTGTTCGAGGGCGAGAAAGTAGGCGCGGCTCATCGCCGGCTGGAGGTTCTCGACGGTTTCCTGCAGATACGGATTGTTGGCAAACGGATAGGCGGCGCGCATCACCGCGAAGCTGTCGTCGACGAAGCTGCGGATATCGCCGCGCTCGTAATTGGCGGTAAGGCGCTGCTGGATCTGCACGAACGGCGCCATGTCCGACTGCACTTGCCAGCCGTTGGCCACGGAATTGCCGAGCAGGATGTACAGCTCGCTCATCAGCGTGCACAGGCTCTGCACCTTGTGCGGCGTCAGCTCGGTAACGTGGGCGCCACGACGTGGCAGGATCGCGATCAGGTGACGGCGCTCAAGGATCAGCAAGGCTTCGCGGACCGAACCGCGGCTGACGTTGAGCGCCAGTGTGACCTTCTGTTCCTGGATGCGCTCTCCCGGCTTCATTTCGCCACGAATGATGCGTTCGGCGAGGTGGTGAGCGATTTGCTCGGCGAGGCTGTCCGGCGCCTTGAACGTCATGGTTGTCCTTCAAACTCTATCGATCTGCACAAGCGGCGCAGTGTAGCGCAAATGCACGGTCATGGCGGAGTGCCCACTCAGCGGTTTTTGGCACGAATCCCGCAAAAAAGCGCGGTGACCGATGAAGGTCAATACTGAATAGACACGCTGTTGATCGACGAAACGGATTTTCCTGACCTTTAAGTCAGAAAACCATTGACCGAAAAGTCAGACCTGCTAAATTCGGTCCACGTCGGTTAACAACAATAATGAGTCTGCGAGGCCTTCCGTGATCCAGTTTTTACTTAACCAGGAACTCCGTAGCGAGCACGCCCTGGACCCGAATCTGACTGTGCTCAACTACCTGCGCGAACACGTGGGCAAGCCCGGCACCAAAGAAGGTTGCGCCAGCGGCGACTGCGGCGCCTGCACCGTGGTGGTTGGCGAGTTGCAGACCGATGACACGGGGCGTGAACACATCCGCTATCGCAGCCTCAATTCGTGCCTGACTTTCGTCTCGTCCTTGCACGGCAAGCAACTGATCAGCGTCGAAGACCTCAAGCACAAAGGCGAACTGCACAGCGTGCAGAAAGCCATGGTCGAGTGCCACGGTTCACAGTGCGGCTTCTGCACCCCCGGTTTCGTCATGTCGCTTTTCGCCCTGCAAAAGAACAACGATGCCCCGGATCAGGCCAAGGCCCACGAAGCGCTGGCCGGCAACCTCTGCCGCTGCACCGGCTACCGGCCAATCCTCGCCGCCGCCGAACAATCCTGCTGCGCCAAACCAGCGGATCAGTTCGACGCCCGTGAAGCCGAAACCATCGCCCGCCTCAAGTCCATCGCGCCGACCGATATCGGAGAACTCAACAGCGGCGACAAGCGTTGCCTGGTGCCGCTGACCGTCGCTGATCTGGCCGATCTCTATGATGCTTACCCACAAGCCCGGCTGCTCGCTGGCGGCACCGATCTGGCGCTGGAAGTCACCCAGTTCCACCGCACCCTGCCGGTGATGATCTACGTCGGCAACGTCGCCGAAATGAAGCGCATCGAGACCTTCGCCGACCGCATCGAAATCGGCGCCGCCACTGCCCTCTCCGACTGCTACGAAGCGTTGAACGCCGAGTACCCGGACTTCGGCGAACTGCTGCACCGCTTCGCCTCGTTGCAGATCCGTAACCAGGGCACCCTCGGCGGCAACATCGGCAACGCCTCGCCGATTGGTGACTCGCCACCGCTGCTGATTGCCCTCGGCGCGCAGATCGTGCTGTGCAAAGGCGAAACCCGCCGCACCCTGAACCTGGAAGATTACTTCATCGACTACCGCGTCACCGCGCGCCAGGAAAGCGAATTCATCGAAAAAATCATCGTCCCGCGCGCCAGCGCCGAGCAGTTGTTCCGCGCCTATAAAGTGTCGAAGCGTCTGGACGACGATATCTCCGCCGTCTGCGCCGCGTTCAACCTGCGCGTGGAAAACGGGGTGATCGCCGACGCCCGCGTGGCCTTCGGCGGCATGGCGGCGATCCCCAAACGGGCCGCGCATTGCGAAGCCGTGCTGCAAGGCGCGCCCTTCACCAACGCGGTGATCGAGCGTGCCTGCGCCGCGCTGGCCGAAGATTTCACACCGCTCTCGGACTTCCGCGCCAGCAAGGAATATCGCCTGCTCAGCGCGCAGAATCTGCTGCGCAAATACTTCATCGAACTGCAAACACCGCACATCGAGACTCGGGTGACCGCTTATGTCTAACCATCACGCCGTAGAGAAGACCCAGGCTGAGCTGGCCGAACTGTTCGCCCAGAACCTGACCACCGGTGTCGGCCGCAGCGTCAAGCACGACAGCGCCGCCAAGCATGTGTCCGGTGAAGCGCAGTACATCGATGATCGCCTGGAATTCCCCAACCAGTTGCACCTGTATGCACGCCTGTCGGACCGCGCCCACGCGAAAATCCTCAGCATCGACACGCAGCCGTGCTACGCCTTCGAAGGCGTGCGCATTGTCATTACCCACGAAGACGTGCCGGGGCTGAAAGACATCGGCCCGCTGATGCCGGGCGATCCGTTGCTGGCGATCGATGATGTGCAGTTCGTCGGCCAGCCGGTGCTGGCGGTCGCGGCGAAAGACTTGGAAACCGCCCGCAAAGCAGCGATGGCGGCGATCATCGAATACGAAGATCTCGAACCGGTGCTGGATGTCGTCGAAGCCCTGCGCAAACGTCACTTCGTGCTCGACAGCCACACCCACCAGCGCGGCGATTCGGCCTCGGCGCTGGCCACCGCAGAGCATCGCATTCAAGGCACGTTGCACATCGGCGGCCAGGAACATTTCTACCTGGAGACGCAAATCTCCTCAGTCATGCCCACCGAAGACGGCGGCATGATCGTCTATTGCTCGACGCAGAACCCGACCGAAGTACAGAAACTGGTCGCCGAAGTGCTCGACGTGTCGATGAACAAAATTGTCGTCGACATGCGCCGCATGGGCGGTGGTTTCGGCGGCAAGGAAACCCAGGCCGCGAGCCCGGCCTGCCTGTGCGCAGTGGTGGCGCACCTCACCGGCCAGCCGACCAAGATGCGCCTGCCGCGTGTCGAAGACATGCTGATGACCGGCAAACGTCACCCGTTCTACGTCGAGTACGACGTTGGTTTCGACAGCAGCGGGCGTCTGCACGGGATCAATATGGAGCTGGCCGGCAACTGCGGCTGCTCGCCGGATCTGTCCGCGTCGATCGTTGACCGGGCGATGTTCCACTCGGACAACTCGTACTACCTCGGCGATGCCACCATCAACGGTCACCGTTGCAAGACCAACACCGCGTCGAACACTGCTTATCGCGGCTTCGGTGGCCCGCAGGGCATGGTCGCCATCGAGGAAGTGATGGACGCGATTGCCCGGCACTTGAAGCTGGACCCGCTGGCGGTGCGCAAGGCCAACTACTACGGCAAGACCGAGCGCAACGTCACCCACTACTACCAGACCGTCGAGCACAACATGCTCGAAGAGATGACCGCCGAACTGGAAGAAAGCAGCCAGTACGCCGAGCGGCGTGAGGCGATCCGTCGCTACAACGCCAACAGCCCGATCCTGAAGAAAGGCCTGGCGCTGACCCCGGTGAAATTCGGGATTTCCTTCACGGCGAGTTTCCTCAATCAGGCCGGTGCGCTGATCCACATTTACACCGACGGCAGCATCCACCTGAATCATGGCGGCACGGAAATGGGCCAGGGCCTGAACACCAAAGTCGCCCAGGTCGTGGCGGAAGTGTTCCAGGTGGAAATCGACCGTGTGCAGATCACCGCGACCAACACCGACAAGGTGCCGAACACTTCGCCGACCGCTGCCTCCAGCGGCGCCGACCTGAACGGCAAAGCTGCGCAGAACGCAGCGCAGACCATCAAGCAACGCTTGATCGAGTTCGCCGCGCGGCACTACAAGGTCAGCGAAGAAGACGTCGAATTCCGCAACGGCCACGTGCGTGTGCGCGAGCAGATCCTGACGTTCGAAGCGCTGATCCAGCAGGCGTATTTCAATCAGGTCTCGCTGTCGAGCACCGGGTTCTACAAGACCCCGAAAATCTATTACGACCGCAGTCAGGCCCGTGGCCGTCCCTTCTACTACTTCGCTTTCGGCGCAGCCTGCTGCGAAGTGATCGTCGACACCCTGACCGGCGAATACAAGATGCTGCGCACCGACATCCTGCATGACGTCGGCGCCTCGCTGAACCCGTCGATCGATATCGGTCAGGTCGAGGGTGGCTTCATTCAAGGCATGGGCTGGCTGACCATGGAAGAGCTGGTCTGGAACAACAAGGGCAAGCTGATGACCAACGGCCCGGCCAGCTACAAGATCCCGGCCGTGGCGGACATGCCGCTCGATCTGCGGGTGAAACTGGTGGAAAACCGCAAGAACCCGGAAGACACGGTGTTCCATTCCAAGGCTGTCGGTGAACCGCCGTTCATGCTCGGCATCGCCGCGTGGTGCGCGATCAAGGATGCGGTGGCGAGCCTCGGTGATTATCAGCATCAGCCGAAAATCGACGCACCGGCCACGCCGGAGCGGGTGTTGTGGGGGTGTGAGCAGATGCGTCAGTTGAAGGCGGTAAAGGCTGTAGAAGCCGAGACCGAGCTGGCTCCGCTCTAGGACCGAGGCGCGGCCATTCGCGAGCAGGCGCGCTCCCACAGGGATATGCATTGCCATTGTGGGAGCGAGCCTGCTCGCGAAGAGGCCGGCATAGACAACGAAGATGTCGAGGTGAACATGTACAACTGGATCGACGCCCTCGCCGACCTGCAGAACCAGGGCGAGCCCTGTGTGCTGGTGACGATCATCGAAGAACTCGGCTCGACGCCACGCAACGCCGGCTCGAAAATGGTCGTCAGCGCCGACCGCCTGTTCGACACCATCGGTGGCGGGCATCTGGAATTCAAAGCCCTGCAGATCGCCCGCGAGATGCTCGCCAGCGGCAAGCAGGACACGCATCTGGAGCGCTTCAGCCTTGGCGCCAGCCTCGGCCAGTGCTGCGGCGGCGCCACCGTGTTGCTGTTCGAACCGATGGGCCAGGTGCAGGCGCAGATTGCCGTGTTCGGCGCCGGCCACGTCGGCCGCGCCCTCGTGCCGCTGCTCGCCAGCCTGCCCTGCCGGGTGCGCTGGATTGACTCGCGCAAGGCCGAGTTCCCCGAACACATCCCCCACGGCGTGCGTAAAATCGTCAGCGAAGAGCCGGTGGATGAAATCGATGACCTGCCTGCCGGCAGCTATTGCATCGTCATGACCCACAACCATCAGCTCGATCTGGAGCTGACCGCGGCGATTCTCAAGCGCAACGATTTCACCTGGTTCGGCCTGATCGGTTCGAAAACCAAGCGCGCCAAATTCGAACACCGCCTGCGTGATCGTGGTTTCGACCCGAGCGTCGTGCAGCGCATGCGTTGCCCGATGGGCATCGGCGAAGTCAAAGGCAAACTGCCTGTGGAAATCGCCATCTCCATCGCCGGCGAAATCATCGCCACCTACAACGCCAGTTTCGGCCAGCACAGTGCCCGCGCCGAACCGATTGCCCGACTGCTGCCCGCCTCGCGCCGCAGTCAGGCGGCCAAACTCAAAGCCTCAAACTGATTAGAGAACCCTCATGCCTCTGACTCGCAAAGCCTACCGCGCCGCCATCCTGCACAGCATTGCCGACCCTGCCGAGGTCGGCATCGAAGCCTCCTATGAATATTTCGAGGATGGCCTGCTGGTGGTCGATGACGGCAAGATCAGCGCCGTCGGCCACGCCAGCGAACTGCTGCCAACCCTGCCGGCGGATATCGAGATCAACCATTATCAGGATGCGCTGATTACACCGGGCTTCATCGATACGCACATCCATCTGCCGCAAACCGGCATGGTCGGCGCCTACGGCGAGCAATTGCTCGATTGGCTGAATACCTACACCTTTCCCTGCGAAAGCCAGTTTGGCGACAAGGCCCACGCCGACGAAGTCGCCGACATCTTCATCAAGGAACTGCTGCGCAACGGAACCACCACGGCGCTGGTGTTCGGCAGCGTGCATCCGCAATCGGTGAATTCGTTTTTCGAGGCCGCCGAGAAGCTTGACCTGCGCATGATCGCCGGCAAGGTCATGATGGACCGCAATGCCCCGGACTATCTGGTCGACACCGCCGAATCCAGCTACGTCGAGAGCAAGGCGCTGATCGAGCGCTGGCATGGCAAGGGTCGTTTGCATTACGCAGTGACGCCGCGCTTCGCCCCCACCAGCACCCCGGAACAACTGGCCCTCGCCGGGCAACTGCTGACGGAGTATCCGGATCTGTACATGCAGACCCACATCAGCGAAAACCTCAAGGAAATCGAATGGGTCAAGGAGCTGTTCCCGGAGCGCAAGGGCTACCTCGACGTCTACGATCACTACCAACTGCTCGGCGAGCGCTCGGTGTTCGCTCATGGCGTGCACCTGTGTGACGACGAATGCGCGCGACTGGCGGAAACCGGCTCGGCGATCTCGTTCTGCCCGACCTCGAACCTGTTCCTCGGCAGCGGCCTGTTCAACCTGCCGATGGCCGAAAAGCACAAGCTCAATGTCGGCTTAGGCACCGACGTCGGCGGCGGCACCAGTTTCTCGCTGTTGCAAACCCTCAACGAAGCCTACAAGGTGATGCAACTGCAGGGCGCACGGTTGAGTCCGTTCAAGTCGCTGTATCTGGCGACCCTGGGTGGCGCGCGGGCGCTGCGTCTGGAAGACAGGATTGGCAATCTGCGGCCGGGCTCGGATGCCGACTTCCTGGTGCTGGATTACAACGCCACGCCGCTGCTCAGCTATCGCTTGAAGCAGTCCAAGAACATTGCCGAGACGTTGTTCGTGTTGATGACGCTGGGGGATGACCGCACGGTTGCGCAGACGTATGCGGCGGGGGCGTTGGTGCATCAGCGCTGAGTTTTTTCAAAGCATAAAAAATCCCCCAGTGGTGGACGCCCCGGGGGATTTTTGTTGGCGGTCAGATTGTCTTCGCGAGCGGGCTCGCTCCTACCTTTGAAATGCATTCCCCTGTGGGAGCGAGCCTGCTCGCGAAAGCCGCGACTCGGTTTCAGATCAGAGCTTGGCGCTCGAGCGCCCCGGCTTCTTGGTCTGCAACAAATGCGAGAACACCGCATGCAGGTCATCCGACGCACCTTCCTCGTCGAGATTGAGCTTGCTGTCGATGTGATCCATGTGATGCATCATCAGGTTCACCGCCAACTCGCCGTCGCGCTTCTCGATCGCGTCGATCAGTTGAGTGTGTTCGTCGTACGAGCAGTGCGAACGGTTGCCGCTTTCATACTGGGCAATGATCAGCGAAGTCTGCGAAACCAGGCTGCGCTGGAAACTGATCAACGGTGCGTTCATCGCCGCTTCCGCCAGTTTCAGGTGGAATTCGCCGGACAGACGAATACCGGCGCCGCGATCGCCACGGGAGAAACTGTCGCGTTCGTCATTGACCATCTGCCGCAGTTCGGCGATCTGCTCGGCGGTGGCGTGTTGCACGGCCAATTCGGTAATGGCGCGTTCGACCAGACGCCGGGCGAGGAAAACCTGACGCGCCTCTTCAACGCTCGGGCTGGCGACCACCGCGCCACGGTTCGGCCGCAACAGCACCACGCCTTCATGGGCCAGACGCGACAGCGCGCGGCGAATGATGGTGCGGCTGACCCCGAAGATTTCCCCCAGCGCTTCTTCGCTCAATTTCGTGCCGGGCGCCAGACGCTGTTCGAGGATGGCCTCGAAGATATGCGCGTAGACAATATCGTCCTGGGTCCCGCTGCGGCCGGCTTTGCCTGCTCGCGGTTGTTTCTTGAGGGGTTGCAACTGTTCGTTCATGGGCACTCGAGTCGGGAAAACTGCGGCGAATAGACCGTGACTGTAATACGGCACAGTAGGTCGCTGGCAAGTATCGCGTAAAAAACAGCGCGATTGTACACAATGAATGGTGGCAACACGACTGTACGGCTGTTTGCGACTTCGGCTGTATTGCAACGGCAGGTTACGTTTGAGTTTAGGCTTGATCGCAGAATCCGCCTTCTACGCACTATCCCCTGTAGGAGTGAGCCTGCTCGCGATGGCGGTGTGTCATTCAGCGATAATTCGACTGACACACCGCCATCGCGAGCAGGCTCACTCCTACAGGGGGATTGCGTCGAAGGGGACATCTCCATTGTTATAAGGAACACCGCCGTCATGACCGACGCCACCCACGCCCGCCTGCGCCCGCTGGCCGATACTTCGCCTTCCGCCATCGTCGCCGGTTTCATCGCAATGATGACCGGCTACACCAGTTCGCTGGTGCTGATGTTCCAGGCCGGGCAAGCGGCCGGGCTGAGCAGCGGGCAGATTTCCTCCTGGATCTGGGCGATCTCGATCGGCATGGCGGTGTGCTCGATCGGCCTGTCGCTGCGCTATCGCACACCGATCACCATCGCCTGGTCGACCCCCGGCGCGGCGTTGCTGATTACCAGCCTGGGCGGTGTCAGCTACGGCGAGGCGATCGGCGCCTACATTACCTGCGCGGTACTGGTGACGATTTGCGGCCTGACCGGCAGCTTCGAACGGCTGGTGAAAAAGATCCCGGCTTCCCTGGCGGCGGCATTGCTCGCCGGGATTCTGTTCAAGATCGGCAGCGAAATCTTTGTCGCCGCGCAACACCGCACCGGGCTGGTGCTGGGGATGTTCTTCACCTATCTGCTGGTCAAACGCCTGTCGCCGCGTTATGCCGTGCTCGCTGCGCTGCTGATCGGCACCGCGCTGTCGGGCTTCATGGGGCTGCTGGATTTCAGCGGCTTTCATCTGGAAGTGGCGACGCCGGTGTGGACCACGCCGCATCTCTCTCTGGCGGCGACCATCAGCATCGGCATTCCGCTGTTCGTGGTGGCGATGACCTCGCAGAACATGCCCGGCATCGCGGTGCTGCGTGCCGATGGCTATAACGTCCCGGCCTCGCCATTGATCACCACCACCGGCATCGCCTCGTTGTTACTGGCGCCGTTCGGCTCCCACGGCATCAACCTCGCGGCGATCAGCGCGGCGATCTGCACTGGCCCGCATGCCCACGAAGACCGCAACAAGCGCTACACCGCCGCGGTGTGGTGCGGGGTGTTCTACGGGATCGCCGGGGTGTTCGGCGCCACATTGGCGGCCCTGTTTGCCGCATTGCCGAAAGAACTGGTGCTGTCGATTGCCGCACTGGCGCTGTTCGGCTCGATCATCAATGGTTTGAGCATCGCCATGAGCGAGGCGAAGGAACGGGAAGCTGCACTGATCACCTTTATGGTCACCTCGTCGGGGCTGACGCTGTTTTCCATTGGCTCGGCGTTTTGGGGGATTGTGGCGGGGGTGGTGACCTTGCTTATCCTGAACTGGCGCAAAGCTTAAGGCTGCCCTCTCCCGGAGGGAGAGGGAACTGACCTTGGTGTTTGGAAGAGGTGCGCCACATGAGGTACCGAGTCGAACTCACATCTTGAAAAGCCCACAAATCGGCTCCCTCTCCCTCGGGAGAGGGCTGGGGTGAGGGGCAAATCCACCACCAAATCCAAGTCGAACACCCAAACCCCAGACGAAAAAAAACGGCGACCCGAAGGTCGCCGTTTTTTCAGTATCACTTCGCCGCGTTGATCGGCTTTTCCGGATACCACACGTCCAGCAGCGGGCTGACTTCGTACTTGGTCAGCTCGGAGCGGTTTTTCAGCCAGGCTTCAACGGCAGCGCGCTGCTCTTCGTTGACCGAGCCACGCTTCTGCAGGCATACCAGACCGAAGTCGTCGCCGCCAACATAACCCAGACCGTTGGCTTCCATGGCTTCTTTGATGAATGCTTCGAGGAAAGCGTCAATGGCTTCTTCGGACAAGTCTTCTTTGAAGTCCAGGTTGAGTTCGAAACCCAGCTCTTGAAATTCATCAACGCACAGTTTTTTGCGCAGACGCTGGGAACGGTTAGTCGCCATTGGAACAATCCTCTTAAGTAATAACGGCCGGCACTTTACCAGTTTAAGCCGGCGATTGCCCGACTCTCTGGCCGCTGCGGCCGACCGCCTGTAAAAAAATAACCCCTTGGCCGGCCCTGACACGGCACAAGCTGTTACAGCTTGGGGCATAATGCCGACACTTTCATGACCACTGAGGGCCTTTTCATCCATGTCCTCGTCTTTTTCCCCCTCTTCAGCAGGGTTTTATTGCATATGATCAAATCGTTGCGTCCACTGTTTCTCGCTGGCCTTTTTCTGCCTTTGGCCCTGCCCGTTTCCGCTGCCACCATCAACACTTCCCTCACCCCGAACGTCGAAAAAGCCCTCAAGGCCAGCAAGCTGCAGCCTACCGCGCTGTCGCTGGTGATGGTGCCGCTCGACGGTCCGGGCACGCCGACCGTGTTCAACGCCGATGTGTCGGTCAACCCGGCCTCGACGATGAAACTGGTCACCACCTATGCGGCGCTGGAAATGCTCGGCCCCAACCACCAGTGGAAAACCGAGTTCTACACCGATGGCGACCTCAGCGGCGGCATTCTCAACGGCAATCTCTACCTCAAGGGTGGCGGTGACCCGAAGCTGAACATGGAGAAACTCTGGCTGCTGATGCGCGACCTGCGCGCCAACGGCGTCACACAGATCACCGGCGACCTGATCCTCGACCGCAACTTCTTCGTGCAGCCGCAATTGCCGGAATTCAACGATGACGGCAACGACGACAACAAGCCGTTCCTGGTCAAGCCCGACTCGTTGCTGGTCAACCTGAAAGCCCTGCGCTTCGTTGCACGCAATGACGGTGGCCGCGTGTTGATTTCGGTGGAACCGCCGATTGCCAGCATTCGTATCGAAAACACCGTCAAGGCGCTGCCCTCCAAGCAATGCACCGGCGGCGTGCGCTACAACCCGGTGCCGCAGGCCGATGGCAGCGTGACCGTGACAGTCGGCGGCCAGTTGGGCGAAGGCTGCAGTTCGCAGACCTACCTGTCGCTGCTCGACCACGCCACCTACACCGCCGGCGCCGTGCGCGCGATCTGGAAGGAGCTGGGTGGCAGCATCCAGGGCAAGGATCGTCTGGCGCCGACGCCGAGCAGCGCCAAGTTGCTCGCCCGCGCTTACTCGCCGGATCTGGCCGAGATCATCCGCGACATCAACAAATACAGTAACAACACCATGGCTCAGCAGCTGTTCCTCAGCCTTGGCCAGCGTTTCCGCAACGACGCCGACGGTGATGACGCCCGGGCGGCGCAGCGCGTGGTCCGTCAATGGCTGGCGAAGAAAGGCATCACCGCGCCGCATCTGGTGATGGAGAACGGCTCTGGTCTGTCGCGGGCCGAGCGAGTCAGCGCGCGGGAGATGGCCAATATGCTGCAGGCCGCCTGGCACAGCCCGTACGCCGCCGAATACATCAGCTCGCTGCCGATTGCCGGTACCGACGGCACCATGCGCAAACGTCTGAAAACCACGGCGATGCGCGGCGAAGCCCACGTCAAGACCGGTACTCTGAACACCGTGCGCGCAATCGCCGGTTTCAGCCGTGACGTCAACGGCAACACTTGGGCAGTGGTTGCGATCCTCAACGACAAGGCCCCGTTTGGCGCCTCGTCGGTGCTCGATCAGGTGCTGCTGGATCTGTACAAACAGCCGAAACTGCCGCAGACCGCTTCGGTCCTCTGACCGACGCTGAAACCCCTGTAGGATTGAGCCTGCTCGCGATAGCGGTGTATCAGACGCTGACATGTGTCTGGACGGACGCTATCGCGAGCAGGCTCACTCCTACAAGGGATCGATGTGACGGCTCAGGTCATTTCCCGCTCAACCCGATCCCGGCCATTCTGCTTGGCCGCATAAACCCCTGAGTCCGCACGCAGCAGCAACGCATCCGCGCCCTCCCCCGGGCGCCAGCTGGCGATGCCGAAACTGGCGGTGACCACGCCAACCACGTCCACCGGCGTACTGCGCAGGCCTTCCCACAATTCCATTGCCAGCATGTACGCGTGCTCGCCGTCGATGTCCGGGCACAGCACCATGAACTCTTCGCCGCCCAAGCGGCAGAACACATCGGTGCGGCGCAGGCGATGGCCAATGCGCTCGCACACCGCTTGCAGCACCCGATCGCCGACGGCGTGGCCGTAATGATCGTTGATGCGTTTGAAGTGGTCGATGTCGAGCATGATCACCGACAACTCGCCGCCGCCTCGCTCGACCCGGGCCATTTCCGTGGTCAGGCGCTCCTGGAAATAGCGGCGGTTGTGAATGCCGGTCAGCGAATCGGTGATCGACAACGCACGCAGTTCTTCTTCCACGCGCTTGAGGTCGGAAATGTCCGAGATGTAGCCGTGCCACAGCACCCCGCCACCCGGTAGCTCCTCCGGTGTCGCCTCGCCGCGCACCCAGCGCAGGCCGCGCTCAGGCAGTTGCACGCGGTATTCCTCGCGCCACGGGCTGAGATTCTCCGCCGATTCGCGGATCGATGAGCGCACGCGAATCGCGTCCTGCGGGTGGATGCGGCTAAAGATCGCCTCGGAGTCGAGCAGCAGGACATCCGGCTCCAGTTCATAGATCTCGCGGATGCCATCGCTGGCGTAGATCACACTGAAGCGCCCATCGAATTCCATCTTGAATTGGTAGATGCCACCGGGAACATGGGCGCTGAGCTTCTTCAGCAACGTGTCGCGTGCTGCCAGCACTTCGTGCACGCGCTTGCGCTCGGTGATGTCGATACAGATTGCCAGATGGCCGACCCACAAGCCCTGCTCGTCGAGCACCGGGGTGGCGAGCATGTTGACCGGCAGATGACTGCCATCGCTGCGCACCAGCGTCCATTCGCGTGCTTCATGACCGCCGACTTCGCCGCCCTCGACCAGCATCGCGTGGCAGGTCGGAATGCTTTTGCCGTAGCGCGCGCTCAGCTCCGCCGAACGCGCCGCCAGCTCTCGGGGCAAATGCAGGTTCTCCAGGGTCATGCGCCCGACCACTTCGGCGCTGCTGTAGCCGAGCATCTGTTCAGCGCCGGGGTTGAAGGTGTTGATCACTCCGCGCAGATCGGTGGCGATGATCGCGACCTGGGTGGCGGCATTCAGCACGCCGCGCAACTGCCCATGGGTGCCGCGCAGTTCCTGCTCGCGCTCATGCAATTCCTGGGTGCGCACCTCGACCAGACGCACCGCGCGCTGACGCTGGCTGACCAGCACGTATAGCAAGGCACTGAGCAGCGCGCTGAGCAAGCCGCCCAGAATGATCACACTGCCCACCGAAGAATGGTTGGCCTGCATGAACGCGTAGCTTGGCAGGATATCGACCTGATAGTCGTGATCGGCCATGCGCAGCAAACGCGTCGCCGCCAGATCGCCGGGCACCGCCTCGTTGGTCGATTCGAACAGTTCCTCATGTTGATCAGGGGTCGACAGATCCAGAATGCGCACCGACAGGTAATCGTGCAGGGCATCGGGCAGACCGTCGGCAAGCAACTGGCGCATGCTGATCACCGCCATCACATAGCCGAATGGCTGTGACTCGCCTGATCGATTGACCGGCGCCAGCAACAACACCCCACGCGCATAGGCCGGCTCGATCCCGACCAGGTGCATCGGTTGCGACACGACCAGGTTGCCGAGACGGTCGGCGCGTTCAAGGGTTTCACGGCGCAAGGGTTGGGCGAGCAAGTCGTAGCCCAGCGGCGGCGCCAGTCGACTCTGAGTCTGTGTGTACAGCACCGGCACGTATGCGTCGCGTGGTGCTGCCAGCTGCAGATCACCCTTGGCGTCCAGCTCGCGGATGGTGAAATTGCTCAGGCCTTCGTCACGCACACGCTGTTCGAACGCCTCCCGCTCAGCGCCGCTGATTTTCGGTGCGTAGGTATAGGCTTGGGTGCGCAGTAATAAAGGTCGGGAGTAACCGTCGAATTCGGCGCGGGACACCGATTCGGAGTTGGTGAAGAACCGGCGCAGGCCGTCGAGACGTTGCTCCTGGTCCTGAAAGCGTTCGGCGATGCGGCTGTAGCGTTCGTTGGCCAGCAGTTGAAAGCGCTGACGCGATTGTTGCTGGAACTGATTGTGGGTGCCCCAGGCAAGCAACCCGGTGAGAATCCCGCCGGCAAGCAATACCAGCAAAGCGACCAGCCAGGCTGAGACGTCTTCGCTGATAAAACCGAGAATTTTCGGGCGCACGGGGTGCAACGGCATAAGCACAACTCACTACGCCAGATTCCCGGGAAAAACCCCATTGGCGGTGTGTGAGTTATAGCTATTAGCCACTAATTTAGCCAGCACCGCAGGATCCACGGAGCCTTTAAAAATCAAGGCTCTGTGGATCCAATGGGACAAAACGTCAACGAGCCGTGATTTTCCAGGCGCGATGGATCTTGGTATTGCGGGCGAAATCCGGATCAATGGTCTGCGCGCTGATTTCCTCCACCGCATAGCGCTCGGCGAGGTTCTCTTCCAGCTGGAACTTGCGGAAGTTGTTGGAGAAATACAGCACGCCACCCGGCGCCAGACGCGCCATCGCCAGGTCGATCAGCTGCACCTGATCGCGCTGGACGTCGAAGATGCCCTCCATGCGCTTGGAGTTGGAGAACGTTGGCGGGTCGATGAAGATCAGGTCGTATTCGTCGCGGCTGCTTTCCAGCCAGGCCATTACATCGCCCTGCTCCAGGCGGTTCTTGTCCGAAAAACCGTTCAGCGACAGGTTGCGACGCGCCCAGTCCAGATAGGTTTTCGACAGATCGACGCTGGTGGTGCTGCGCGCACCGCCCTTGGCCGCGTGCACGCTGGCGGTCGCGGTGTAGCAGAACAGATTGAGAAAGCGCTTGCCGGCGGCCTCTTTCTGAATGCGCATGCGCATCGGACGGTGATCGAGGAACAGGCCGGTGTCGAGGTAGTCGGTGAGATTGACCAGCAACTTCACGCCGCCTTCATTGACCTCGACGAACTTGCCCTGGGCGGCCTGACGCTCGTACTGCTTGGTGCCGCTCTGCCGCTCGCGGCGCTTGACCACTACGCGATTCTTGTCGACGTTCAACGCCTGCGGAATGGCCGCCAGCGCATCGAACATACGCGCCGAGGCTTTTTCCGGGTCGATGGATTTCGGCGCGGCGTATTCCTGAACGTGCACCCAGTCGTGGTACAGGTCGATGGCCATCGCGTACTCCGGCATATCGGCATCGTAAACGCGGTAGCAATCGATGCCTTCGCGCTTGACCCACTTGCCCATCGCCTTGAGATTCTTTTGCAGACGGTTGGCAAACATCTGCCCGCCTTCGCTCAGGCGCGGTTGCTCGATCACCGGCGCCGGGGCTGGCGTCGGCTTGATCGGGTTGCCGTTCTTGTTGAACTTGCGTTCCTGCGGCTCGTCCGGGGTCTGGTCGTAGGCCGCTTGCTCGCGCTCGGCCTGACGCTGTTCCGGGGTGCGCCGCTCGCCAGTGACGAACTGATCCGGCAGGACCTTGATCAGCAACAGCTTGCACGGCAGCGCGCCGTTCCAGAACGAATACTGTTTGTGGCTGCGAATGCCCATGCGCTTGCCCAGATCCGGCGCGCCGGTGAACACCGCCGCTTCCCAGTTAAGGCAGGCCTGACGCAGACGCTCGCCGAGGTTCTGGTAGAGATACAGCAGGCTGGCTTCGTCACCGAGACGCTCGCCGTATGGCGGGTTGCAGATCACCAGACCTTTCTGGTTCTGGTCCGGGCGCGGCTCGAACGTCGCCACTTCTCCCTGATAGATCTTGATCCACTCGCTCAAGCCTGCGCGCTCGACGTTGTTGCGGCCCGGCTGAATCAGTCGCGGATCGGCTTCATAACCCCGAATCCACAACGGTGGCTTGGCCAGACCGGCAGCGGCGCGCTCGACGGCTTCTTCGTGAAGTTTTTTCCACAGCGCCGGCACGTGGCCGAGCCACGCGGTAAAGCCCCACTGCTCGCGGCGCAGGTTCGGCGCCATGTCGGCGGCGATCATCCCGGCTTCAACGAGAAACGTACCGACACCGCACATCGGGTCAGCCAGCGCGCCACCCTCGGCGGCAATACGCGGCCAGCCGGAACGAATCAGAATAGCGGCGGCGAGGTTTTCCTTCAGCGGCGCCGCGCCCTGCTGCAAGCGGTAGCCGCGCTGGTGCAGGCTGTGGCCGGAGAGGTCGAGGGAGAGAATCGCTTCGCCGCGATCCAGGCGCAGGTGGATGCGCAAGTCCGGGTTGAGTTTGTCGATCGACGGACGGTCGCCCTGCGGGGTGCGCAGTTTGTCGACGATGGCGTCTTTGACTTTCAGCGCGCCGAAGTGGGTGTTGTCGATGCCCGAGCCGTGGCCGCTGAATTCGACGGCCAGGGTGCCGTCGCTGAGCATGTGATCCTGCCAGTCGATGTCGAGCACGCCGTGGTAGAGGTCTTCGGCGTCCTTCATCGGGAAACGCTTGAGCACCAGCAACACACGGTTGGCCAAGCGCGACCAGAGGCACAGGCGGTAGGCGGTTTCCATGGTTGCCATGCCACGCACGGCGGAGGTGTGCTCGCGCGCTTCTTCAAGGCCAAGCCCGACGGCTTCCTCGATGAGCAGGCCTTCGAGGCCTTTGGGGCAAGTGAGGAAGAGTTCGAAACGATCGGACATGGTAATTCCAGAGCCTTTGGCTAGTGGGCCGGCAACGCATTGCCGACCCGGTTTTCAATCAGGCGCTTTTCTGAAAGAGCGCCCGCGTGGCACGAAGGTGTGCCGTTCCATCCCCGCTGCTCGGGTTAAAAGAGCTTAGATGCCGGGACAGATAAAAAAGTTGGTGAAACAAAAAGACTGAAAGCGACCCTTCGTCGAATAGTACCCAAGCGCAAACGTGGGTCATTCTCACTTGAAGATTAACCCGCTGGGTCAGCGGGGCGCCGATCATACCGGGGTTTGCGCAATGATCGTTGAATAAATACGCGGTTACTTATCGCCATAGCATCCTTTCCGTTACGTGCTTATGACAAAACGATCATTCCCTCGATGTGACTCATTGGTTAGAACTGAGCACAGGTTGACGTCGCAACGGCGTCAACACCTTGGCTCGCCACGCCGGCAGCGAGCCGAACGATGGCAGGTTTTTTCTGCCAGACCTCAATTGAGGTCAACGCGACACTACAGTCAACAAGTGAGGGAAACACCCTATGAGAAGACTTAAGCGTGATCCGTTGGAAAGAGCATTTTTGCGCGGATATCAATATGGCGTTGGTGGCAAATCCCGTGAGCTTTGCCCATTTACTCTACCGTCGGTACGCCAAGCCTGGATCAACGGCTGGCGAGAAGGACGCGGCGACAACTGGGACGGTATGACCGGCACTGCGGGAATCCACAGACTCAACGAACTTCACGCCGTCGGCTGACACAGGGCATTTATTCCGACACGACAATCTGAATCTGCACTGAATTAACCACGCACGTCCCTCCCGGACGGCGGGCTACGGCCCAGGGGCTCCTTCGAGGAGCCCTTTTTATTGCCTGAAGATTTTGTGCCGCACACAGAACCTGTAGGAGCTGCCGAAGGCTGCGATCTTTTGATCTTGTCTTTTCAAATCAAGATCAAGATCAAGATCAAGATCAAAAGATCGCAGCCTTCGGCAGCTCCTACGGGGACCGGTGTTATCTGCGCAATGCGGCGATCGCATCCACCGATTCACGAATCAGCGCCGGACCTTTATAGATGAAGCCCGAATAGATCTGCACCAGGCTCGCGCCGGCAGTGATTTTCTCCGCCGCGTGCTTGCCTTCGGTAATCCCGCCCGCGGCAATGATCGGCAAACGCCCGGCCAACTCGCCCGCCAGCACTTTCACGGTGTGGGTGCTCTTCTCACGCACCGGCGCCCCCGACAGACCGCCCGCCTCGTCGCCATGTTCCATGCCTTCGACGCCGACACGGCTCAGGGTGGTGTTGGTGGCAATCACCGCGTCCATCCCGGTTTCGAGCAGCGCCTGGGCCACCTGCGCGGTTTCTTCGTCGGTCATGTCAGGCGCAATCTTGATCGCCAGCGGCACATGCTTGCCGTGACGCAACGCCAGTTCGGCACGGCGCGTGGCCAGATCCGCAAGTAATTGCTTGAGCGAGTCACCGAACTGCAGGCTGCGCAGGCCCGGAGTGTTCGGCGAGCTGACGTTGACGGTGACGTAGCTGGCGTGGGCGTAGACCTTGTCCAGGCAGATCAGGTAGTCGTCGACCGCACGCTCGACCGGGGTGTCGAAGTTCTTGCCGATGTTGATCCCCAGCACGCCCTGGTATTTCGCCGCAGCGACCCGCGCCAGCAGGTTGTCCACACCGAGGTTGTTGAAACCCATGCGGTTGATGATCGCCTGGGCTTCCGGCAGGCGGAAGATCCGCGGTTTCGGATTACCCGGCTGCGGACGCGGGGTCACGGTGCCGATTTCGACGAAACCGAAACCCAGTTGCGCAAAGCCATCGATGGCCGCGCCATTCTTGTCCAGACCTGCCGCCAACCCCACCGGGTTCGGGAACTCGAGCCCCATGACGGTCACCGGCATCTTCGCCGGTGCCTTGCTCAGCAAGCCGTTGAGACCCAAACGTCCGCCCGCGCCGATCAGATCCAGCGACAGATCGTGGGAGGTTTCCGGGGAAAGTTTGAACAACAGCTGACGGGCCAGGGTGTACATGGGCGGCAATGACTCGGGCGGCGAAAAGAGGCGGCGATTATAGCCGGGCATCGTCCCCCGGCGCGAGGCGCCTGCACGAATCAGGTGACTGGCATATGCCTTGCACCGCCCTGTTCATCAGTCTGCCGACCAATGACGGCGCGCAGACCAGGACAATGGCGTCGTCCTCGGGTTTTGCCTGCGCAGAATCCGGGACGACGTTTTTTTTGAGGTAGCGTATGAACGAAACGTCCATGGGGCCTCTGGCCTGGGTCAATGGCAGCGATGCGCCGGAAAAGAGCGCGATCAATCTCGGCTTCATGGCACTGAGCGACTGCGCCTCGGTGGTGGTCGCCGCCACCCAGGGCTTCGCCCAGCCCTACGGGCTGACGCTGAACCTCAAGCGGCAGGCGTCGTGGGCCAACCTGCGCGACCAACTGGTCAGCGGCGAACTGGATGCCGCCCACAGCCTGTACGGGCTGATTTATGCGGTGCACCTGGGCATCGGTGGGATCGCCCCGACCGACATGGCAGTGCTGATGGGCCTGAACCAGAATGGCCAGAGCCTCAACCTCTCGCATGGTCTACAGCAGGCTGGCGTGAACAGTCCTGAAGCGCTGGATCGGCATGTGCACCAAAGCCGCGCAAAACTGACCTTCGCCCAGACCTTCCCCACCGGCACCCACGCGATGTGGCTTTATTACTGGCTGGCGAGCCAGGGCATTCACCCGTTGCAGGATGTCGACAGCGTGGTGGTGCCGCCACCGCAAATGGTCGCGCACCTGCAAGCCGGGCGCATCGACGGTTTTTGCGTCGGCGAACCGTGGGCAGCCAGCGCGGTGCAGCAGGATCTGGGTTTCACTTTAGCCACCAGCCAGAGCATCTGGCCCGACCACCCGGAAAAAGTCCTCGGCTGCACCCGTGAATTCGTCGAGCAATATCCGAACACCGCGCGGGCGCTGGTCATGGCCATTCTTGAGGCCAGCCGCTTTATCGAACAAAGCCCGGAGAATCGCCGCAGCACCGCGCAATTGCTCAGTGCCGCCGAATACCTCGACACCCCGGCCGCGTGCATCGAGCCGCGCTTCATGGGTGACTACGCCGACGGCCTCGGCAATCGCTGGCAGGACCCGCACGCGCTGCGCTTTCATGGCGCAGGCGAGGTCAATCTGCCCTATCTCTCCGACGGCATGTGGTTCATGACCCAGTTCCGCCGCTGGGGTCTGCTGCGCGAGGATCCGGATTATCTGGCCGTCGCCCGGAAGGTTCAGCGTCTGGATCTGTACCGCGAGGCCGCCAGCGCTGTCGGTGTGGCAGCTGCCCATGCAGACCTGCGCAGCAGCCAGTTGCTCGACGGCAAGGTCTGGGACGGCAGCGATCCGGCGGGCTATGCACGCAGTTTCAAACTGCATGCCCTGAACGACGCCGCCCCCCTTCTCGCCCAGCGCTGACAGGAGACGCCAACATGTTGCGCATTCTGCTGATCAACGACACCGCGAAAAAAGTCGGCCGCCTGAAAGCGGCGCTGACCGAGGCCGGCTTCGAGGTGATCGACGAGTCAGGGCTGACCATCGATCTGCCGGCGCGCGTCGAAACGGTGCGCCCGGACGTGATCCTGATCGATACCGAGTCACCGAGCCGTGATGTCATGGAGCAAGTGGTGCTGGTCAGCCGCGACCAGCCACGGCCGATCGTGATGTTTACCGATGAACATGACCCGGGCGTGATGCGTCAGGCGATCAAGTCCGGGGTCAGCGCCTACATCGTCGAAGGCATCCACGCCCAACGTCTGCAGCCGATTCTCGATGTGGCGATGGCACGCTTCGAGAGTGACCAGGCCTTGCGCGCGCAATTGCAGGCCCGTGACCAGCAACTGGCCGAACGCAAGCGCATCGAACTTGCCAAGGGTCTGCTGATGAAAATGAAGGACTGCAACGAAGAAGAGGCCTACACCCTGATGCGCCGCCAGGCCATGAGCCGCCAGCAGAAACTGATTCAAGTGGCGGAGCAGATTATTGCGATGAGTGAGTTGCTGGGCTGAGGCGTTCTCACCGCTGAAGAGCCCCTCACCCTAGCCCTCTCCCGGAGGGAGAGGGAACCGATTGGGGGATGCTCGGGAAATACGCCGACCTGCAATTTCTTTTGTGAATCCATAATCGACTCGGTCGTTCAGGTCGCTGTATTCGTTGGAACAACATGGTCAGTCCCCTCTCCCTCTGGGAGAGGGCTAGGGTGAGGGGCTTTCGCTTTTCAGCTTTTGGCACAAATCTCGCTATGTAATCCGCACAGGTAACCAACGGCGGTTGCCCCACCTACGACAAAGACGTCGCTCACCCCGTTCGCCCCCGGCGAATCAGGTAGCGGCGTTTTTGCGTTTTGGCCCCAGAGAACGGGGCCGGTGGTGCGGCCGTGAGGCGCTCCACCTGCTGTGCATGACTCCTTTCGAGACTCTTTTCAGCCGAGGTGCGCGATGAATTCAAGCTTCTGGAAATCCGGCCATACCCCGACCCTGTTCGCGGCCTTCCTGTATTTCGACCTGAGCTTCATGGTCTGGTACCTGCTCGGCCCGCTGGCCGTGCAAATTGCCGCCGACCTGCACCTGACCACCCAGCAACGCGGCCTCGTCGTCGCCACGCCGATTCTGGCGGGGGCGGTGTTGCGCTTTGCCATGGGCATGCTCGCCGATCGCCTGTCGCCGAAGACCGCAGGGCTGATCGGCCAGGTCATCGTCATCTGCGCACTGTTCGGCGCATGGAAACTGGGTATCCACAGTTATGAACAGGCGCTGATCCTCGGTCTGTTCCTCGGCATGGCCGGTGCGTCGTTTGCCGTGGCCCTGCCTCTGGCGTCGCAATGGTACCCGCCAGAACATCAGGGCAAAGCCATGGGCATCGCCGGCGCGGGCAACTCCGGCACTGTGTTCGCCGCACTGCTCGCGCCGGTAATTGCTGCAGCGTTCGGCTGGAGCAACGTTTTCGGATTTGCCCTGATCCCGCTGGTCCTGACTCTGGTGCTGTTTGCCTGGCTGGCGAAAAACGCACCGCAACGGCCGAAAGCGAAAGCCATGGCCGACTACTTCAAGGCCCTCGGTGATCGCGACAGCTGGTGGTTCATGTTTTTCTACAGCGTCACCTTCGGCGGCTTCATCGGCCTGGCCAGCGCCCTGCCCGGTTACTTCAACGATCAATACGGTCTGAGCCCGGTGACCGCCGGCTACTACACCGCGGCCTGCGTGTTCGGCGGCAGCCTGATGCGGCCGTTGGGTGGTGCGCTGGCCGATCGATTCGGTGGCATCCGCACCTTGCTGGCGATGTACACCGTTGCCGCCATCTGCATCGCCGCCGTCGGCTTCAACCTGCCAAGTTCCTACGCGGCGCTGGCGCTTTTCGTCTGCACCATGCTCGGATTAGGCGCGGGCAACGGTGCGGTTTTCCAACTGGTGCCGCAGCGTTTTCGTCTGGAGATCGGCGTGATGACCGGGCTGATCGGCATGGCCGGCGGTATCGGCGGCTTCGCCCTGGCGGCGGGCATGGGCGCGATCAAGCAAAGCACCGGCAGCTATCAACTGGCGCTGTGGTTGTTCGCCAGCCTCGGTGTGTTGGCGTGGTTTGGCCTGCACGGCGTCAAACGTCGCTGGAGAACCACTTGGGGTTCGGCGGCAGTAACGGCGGCGCGAGTCTGAGGCTTCAATGGCCCTGCAACTGAGTTTCGCCGAAGCCAGCGCCACCGGCCCGCGCGCGGAGAATCAGGACGCCCTGCGTTCGGTGACACCGGCGCCGGCCTTGGCGCTGAGCAAGGGCTTTCTGTTCGCCATCGCCGACGGCGTCAGTCAATGCGCCGACGGCGGCCTCGCCGCGCGTTCGACCTTGCAGGCGCTGGCACTGGACTACTACGCCACGCCGGAAACCTGGAGCGTGGCCCAGGCGCTGGATCGATTGCTGCTCGCGCAAAACCGCTGGCTGCAGGCCAATGGCGGCGGGCAACCGCTGCTGACCACGGTCAGCGCGCTGGTGATGCGCGGTCGGCGCTTCACCCTCGCGCATGTCGGCGATTGCCGGGTCTATCGCTGGCATGCCGAGCGGTTGCAGCGCATCAGCGAGGATCACGTCTGGGAGCAACCGGGCATGCAGCATGTGCTCAAACGTGCGCTCGGGCTCGATCAGCATCTGGTGCTGGACTTCCTCGACGGCGAACTGCGTGAGGGCGAAAGCTTCGTGCTGCTCAGCGACGGCGTCTGGTCGACCTTGGGCGATACCGCAATCGCGGCGGTTCTGCGTGATCAGCCGGATCTGCACAGCGCGGCGCACACTCTGGTCAACGCCGCGCATCTGGCCGGCAGTCAGGACAACGCCAGTGCCCTGCTGGTGCGCGTCGATGCGCTGGGCGAATCGAACATCGGCGATGCGCTGGTGCAACTGCAGCAATGGCCGCTGCCGCCAGCGCTGAAACCCGGACAAGCTTTCGAAGGCTGGCAGGTGCAGAGCATCGTCGGCCAGAGCCAGCAATCGCTGCTGTATCGCGTGCTCGATGGTCATGGCCAGCCGTGGCTGTTGAAGACCTTGCCGACGCGCCTGGCCGACGATCCACAGGCCGGGCAAGCGCTGCTGTCCGAGGAATGGTTCCTCAAGCGCGTGGCAGGCCGGCATTTTCCGCAAATCCATGCCTGCACCCAGCGTCAGCATTTGTACTACGTGATGCGCGAATATGCCGGGACGACGTTGGCCGTAGCGTTTCAACACGGCGGCCCGCTGCCATTGGCGCAATGGCAGGACATCGCCGAGCGCCTGCTGCGCGCGGTGGGGCTGTTGCATCGGCGGCAAATTCTGCACCGCGATATCAAACCGGAAAATCTCCTGCTGGGTGATGATGGCGAGCTGCGCTTGCTGGATTTCGGGCTGGCTTATTGCCCGGGCTTGTCGGAAGACGCGCCGGCGACATTGCCGGGAACGCCAAGCTTCATTGCTCCGGAAGCGTTTCGCGGCGAACCACCGAATTCACAGCAGGATTTGTATTCAGTTGGCGTCACCCTTTATTACCTGCTCACCGGGCATTTTCCCTACGGCGAGATCGAAGCTTTCCAGCGGCCCCGGTTTGGCGTGCCGGTCAGTGCCAGTCGCTATCGACCGGACTTGCCGGAATGGCTGGCGCAGAGCCTGGAACGCGGCGTCGCAGCCGATCCGCAGCAACGCTTTGAAACCGCTGAAGAGTGGTTGCTGGTGCTGGAACAGGGTGAGCGCCGCAGCCTGAGCGTGCGACCCCGGCCTTTACTGGAGCGGGAGCCATTGAAGGTCTGGCGGAGCATGGCCTTGGTGGCGTTGCTGGGGAATATCGTGCTGCTGGTTTTGTTGTTTCATGGCTGAGACCGTGTTGCGGCGATCGCGAGCAGGCTCACTCCTACAATTTGGAATGCGTTCCCCTGTAGGAGTGAGCCTGCTCGCGATGGCGCCAGACCTGGCAGCGCAAACCCTCCGTAGATAAAGCGCCACGAACGAGCAACACGCCTCGATTCGGTGCAGAAAACGTACGTGAGCTGTAGGAAAAGCCCAATAAATCCGCGCATCCCCAAGTTGGCACAACCACTGCATTACCCCAATCACCACACATAAAGCCCAACCTTCAACGACGAAGGCTGCGCTTCCCGAGAGAACGGGACCAGGACAAAGGCGTCCTCGCTAGGCAACTAGCGGGACGCCTTTTTTTGTTTGCGCGAAATTTGTCGAGCAAGGCCCGACGGCCCCCAGAGGCCAGCCGCAGCTCCCGGAGAACCTGATGAAAAAACTCAAACTGGTGATGATCGGCAACGGCATGGCCGGGGTGCGTACCCTGGAAGAACTGCTCAAGCTGAGCGACGAACTCTACGACATCACCGTCTTCGGCGCCGAACCGCACACCAACTACAACCGCATCCTGCTGTCGCCGGTGCTGGCCGGTGAGCAGACATTCGAAGAGATCGTCCTCAACGACCTCGACTGGTACCTGGAAAACAACATCAAGTTGCTGCTCAACCGCAAAGTCGTGGAGATCGACCGGGTCAAACGCCGGGTAATCGCCGAGGACGGCACCGAGGCCGAATACGATCGCCTGCTGATCGCCACCGGCTCGACCCCGTTCATTCTGCCAATCCCCGGCAACACTTTGCAGGGCGTGATCGGCTACCGCGACATTGCCGACACCCAGGCCATGATCGACACCGCCAGGACCCACAAACACGCCGTGGTCATCGGCGGCGGTCTGCTCGGCCTCGAAGCGGCCAACGGCCTGATGCTGCGCGGCATGCACGTCACCGTGGTGCACCTCGGGGAATGGCTGCTGGAGCGGCAACTGGACAAGACCAGCGGCCAGTTGCTGCAATCAGCGCTGGAATCCCGTGGCCTGCATTTCCGCCTGTGCGAACAGACCCAGGCCCTGCACGACGCCGGCAATGGCCGGGTCGGCTCGGTGCAGTTCAAGAACGGCGACATCATCCCTGCGGATCTGGTGGTGATGGCCGCTGGCATCCGCCCCAACACGGAACTGGCGGAAAAGGCCGGCATCCCGTGCAATCGCGGGATTCTGGTCAACGACACCCTGCAAACCTACGACCCGCGCATCTACGCGATCGGCGAATGCGCCAGCCATCGCGGCATCGCCTACGGCCTGGTTGCGCCGTTGTTCGAACAGGCCAAGGTCTGCGCCAACCACCTCGCTCAACTCGGCTTCGCTCGCTATCAAGGTTCGGTGACTTCGACCAAATTGAAAGTCACCGGTATCGACCTGTTTTCCGCCGGCGACTTCATGGGCGGCGAAGGCACCGAGACCATCACCCTCTCGGACCCGATCGGCGGCGTGTACAAAAAACTGGTGATCAAGGATGACGTGCTGGTCGGCGCTTGTCTGTACGGCGATACGGCAGATGGCGGTTGGTATTTCCGGCAGATTCGTGAGAATCACGCCATCGGTGAGATCCGCGATCACTTGATGTTCGGCGAAAACGCTTTAGGCGACGTAGGACATCAGGGCCAGGACAAAGCCATGGTCATGGCGGACAGCGCCGAAGTCTGCGGCTGCAATGGTGTGTGCAAGGGCACCATCGTCAAGGCCATTCAGGAACACGGTCTGTTCAGCGTCGATGAAGTGAAAAAACACACCAAGGCCGCCAGCTCCTGCGGTTCCTGCGCCGGGCTGGTCGAGCAGATCCTGATCAATACCGTGGGTGGCGCGGCGGACGTCAAACCGAAAAGCGAAAAAGCCATCTGCGGTTGCAGCGATCTCAACCACGGGCAGATTCGCCAGGCGATCCGCCAGGAACATCTGGTGACCATCGCCGAGACCATGAGCTACCTCAACTGGCGCACGCCGAACGGCTGCGCGACCTGCCGCCCGGCGCTCAACTATTACCTGATTTCCACCTGGCCCGGCGAAGCCAAGGACGATCCGCAATCGCGCCTGATCAACGAACGCGCCCACGCCAACATCCAGAAGGACGGCACCTATTCGGTGGTGCCACGGATGTGGGGCGGCGTGACCAACCCGTCGGAACTGCGGCGCATCGCTGATGTGGCCGATAAGTACAACGTGCCGATGGTCAAGGTCACCGGCGGTCAGCGCATTGACTTGCTGGGGATCAAGAAGCAGGACCTGCCCGGCGTCTGGAAAGACCTCGACATGCCGTCCGGCCACGCCTACGGCAAATCCATCCGCACGGTGAAAACCTGCGTCGGCAGCGAATTCTGCCGCTTCGGTACACAGAACTCGACGCAACTGGGCATCGAGCTCGAGCACGACCTGTTCAACATGTGGTCGCCGCACAAAGTGAAGCTGGCTGTGTCCGGTTGCCCTCGCAACTGCTCGGAAGCGGGCATCAAGGACGTAGGAATTATCGGCGTCGACTCCGGCTGGGAGATGTACATCGGTGGCAACGGCGGGATCAAGACCGAAGTCGCCGAGTTCTTCGTCAAACTGAAAACCGCCGAAGAAGTCCGCGAATACAACGGCGCGTTCCTGCAGCTCTACCGCGAAGAAGCCTTCTACCTCGAGCGCACCGTGCACTACCTGCAACGGGTCGGCATGGAGCACATCAAGAACAACGTGCTCGAAGACGCCGAGCGGCGCAAGGCCTTGAACGAGCGCCTGCAATTCTCCCTGTCGTTCGAACAGGACCCATGGAAAGAACGCCTGGCGCAGCCGCAACTGAAGAAAGAATTCGACGTGATCCCTGTGAAAAACCTGGAGGTGCCGGCATGAACTGGCTCGATATCTGCGCGCTAGAAGAGATCAACGCCCTCGGATCGCGGATCATTGCCGGGCCGAAAGGTGACATCGCGATTTTTCGTACAAGCGACGATGAGGTTTTCGCCCTTGATGACCGTTGCCCGCACAAGGGCGGGCCGCTGTCGCAAGGCCTGATCTACGGCAAACGTGTGGCGTGCCCGCTGCACAACTGGCAGATCGACCTCGAAACCGGCGAAGCCCAGGCACCGGATATCGGCTGTGCCCACCACCATCCGGCGCGAGTCGAGAACGGTCGGGTGCAACTGGCCCTGCGGGACGCCATCTGATGAACCGCCAGACGACCGCCTCGACCTGCTGTTACTGCGGGGTCGGCTGCGGCGTGCTGATCGAGCATGACGGCGAGCGCATCCTCGGCGTCAGCGGCGATCCGGCGCACCCGGCCAACTTCGGCAAACTGTGCAGCAAAGGCTCGACGCTGCACCTGACCGGCGACCTCGCCGCCCGCGCCTTGTACCCGGAACTGCGTCTGGGCAAAGGCCTGGCGCGCAGCCGTACTGACTGGGACAGCGCACTGGAACACGCCGCCAACGTGTTTGCCGAAACCATCACCGCACACGGCCCGGACAGCGTAGCGTTCTACATTTCCGGGCAGTTGCTCACCGAGGACTACTACGCCTTCAACAAACTCGCGCGGGCGCTGGTCGGCACCAACAATATCGACAGCAATTCGCGGCTGTGCATGTCCTCGGCGGTGGTCGGCTACAAACGCAGCCTCGGCGCTGACGCACCGCCATGCAGTTACGAAGATCTGGAACTGAGCGACTGCGTGATGATCGTCGGCAGTAACATGGCCTACGCCCATCCGGTACTTTTCCGTCGACTGGAAGAAGCCAAATCCCGTCGTCCGCAGATGAAAGTCATCGTCATTGACCCGCGTCGCACCGACACATGCGATTTGGCTGACCTGCATCTGGCGATTCTTCCGGGCACCGATGTCGCTTTGTTTCATGGGATTTTGCATCTGCTGCTGTGGGAAGACTGGGTCGATCGCGATTTCATCAAGGCGCACACCGAAGGCCTCGGCGAACTTAAAACGCTGGTGCGCGACTACACCCCGCAGATGGTTTCGCAGCTGTGCGGCATCAGCATCGAGCAGTTGCAGCAATGCGCGGAATGGGTCGGCACCGCGCCGAGCTTCCTGTCGCTGTGGTGCATGGGCCTGAACCAGTCCAGCGCCGGCAGCGCGAAAAACAGCGCGCTGATCAACCTGCACCTGGCCACCGGGCAAATCGGCCGTCCCGGTGCAGGACCTTTCTCCCTCACCGGTCAGCCAAACGCCATGGGTGGGCGGGAAACCGGCAGTCTGTCCAACCTGCTACCGGGCCATCGCGACGCCGCCAACCCCGAACATCGCGCCGAGGTGGCGGCATATTGGGGCGTGGAAAGCTTGCCTGAGGCGCCGGGGCTGAGCGCCATCGAACTGTTCGAAAACCTGCGCAGCGGCAAGATCAAGGCGCTGTGGATTGCCTGTACCAACCCGGCGCAATCGATGCCGGATCAGAGCGCAGTTCGCGCAGCGCTTGAGGCCTGTCCCTTTGTGGTATTGCAGGAAGCCTTTCGCACCACCGAGACCGCCGCGTTCGCCGACCTTTTATTGCCCGCCGCCAGTTGGGGCGAGAAGGAAGGCTCGGTGACCAACTCCGAGCGGCGCATTTCCCACGTACGCAAAGCGGTTGTCGCACCGGGCGAAGCGCGGCCGGACTGGGCAATTACCGTGGATTTCGCACGGCGTCTGGAGAAACGTCTGCGTCCTCAGCAGCCGAGCCTGTTCGCCTTCGACCAGCCTTCGCAGTTGTTCGATGAATTCAAATGGCTGACCCAGGGCCGCGACCTGGACCTTTCCGGCATCAGTCATGCGTTGATCGACGAGATCGGCCCGCAGCAATGGCCCTTCCCCGCCGGCGCCCGCCAAGGCACGCCACGCTTGTACGGCGACGGCATTTTTCCCACTGCCAATGGCCGCGCGCAGTTCATTGCCGAGCCGTATCGCGCCGCCAGGGAACAACGCGATGCGCGCTTCCCGCTGACCCTGATCACCGGGCGCCTGCGCGACCAGTGGCACGGCATGAGCCGCACTGGCACCGCGGCGCAGTTGTTCGGTCACGTCAGCGAAGCCGTGCTGAGCCTGCACCCGGACGAGATGCGCCGGCATCGTTTGCAGCCCGGCGATCTGATCAATCTGAAAAGCCGTCGTGGTGCCGTGGTTGTCGCGGTCGGCAGCGATGACAGCGTGCGTCCGGGCCAGGCATTTTTGCCGATGCATTGGGGTGACCGTTATCTCAAGGGCGGCGTTAACAACCTGACCCAGCCGGCATTCGATCCGCTGTCCAAGCAACCCGAGCTCAAGCACAGCGGCGTGCGTCTGGAGGCAGTCAACCTGCCATGGCAACTGTTCGCTCTGATCGAGGGTGATGTTCAACGGCATTTCGAGACGCTACGACCGCTGTGCGAGGCGTTTTCCTACGTCAGCCTCAGCCTTGTCGGTCGGGAGCGGCCGGCGTTGCTGATACGCGCGGCACACGCCGAGGCGCCCGATCCACTGTTGCTGGGCGAGATCGACCGGTGCCTGTCGCTGCTGGATGGCCCGGTTCTGGCTTACGACGATCCGCGTCGCGCTATAGGCAAGCGGGTGCGCATCGAAAATGGCCGTATCACCGCCATTCGCCTGGCCGGCGAAACCCTTGCGCAGCACTGGCTGCAGAGCCTTTGGCTGGAGGGCCGCGCCGACCAGCAACTGCGGCGCTGGCTCCTCGCGCCAATGAGCGCACCGCCGGGCGCTGTCGGCGCCATCGCGACTGACAAGACGCTGTGCAATTGCGAAAACGTCAGCCTCAACGCAGTCTGCGCCGGCATCCGCCAGGGCCTGGATCTGCAAGGCCTGAAAAAAACTCTCCGATGCGGTACGCAATGCGGTTCCTGCGTGCCGGAAATCAAGCGTCTGCTGGCTGCCGAAGCGCGGCCGGTCGCGGTCATTCAATGAGGACAACACCATGAATGCGAAAGTCTGGCTGGTGGGCGCTGGCCCTGGCGATCCGGAATTGCTGACGCTCAAGGCAGTGCGCGCGCTGCGCGAAGCCGATGTGGTGATGATCGATGATCTGGTCAATGACGCGGTACTGGAGCACTGCCCCGATGCACGGGTCATTGCCGTCGGCAAACGCGGCGGCTGCCGCTCGACACCGCAGGCATTTATCCATCGGTTGATGCTGCGTTATGCCCATCAGGGTAAATGCGTGGTGCGGCTCAAGGGCGGCGACCCGTGCATTTTCGGGCGGGGTGGTGAAGAAGCGCAGTGGTTGCGCGAGCGCGGTGTTGAAGTGGAACTGGTCAACGGCATCACCGCCGGGCTGGCCGGGGCGACACAGTGCGATATTCCGCTGACGTTGCGGGGCGTGGCGCGCGGGGTGACGTTGGTGACCGCGCACACCCAGGATGACAGCCAGTTGAACTGGCAGGCGTTGGCGCAAGGCGCGACGACGCTGGTGATCTATATGGGGGTGGCCAAACTGGGCGAGATTCGCGACCAGCTGTTGGCGGGAGGGATGGCGGCGGATACGCCGGTGGCGATGATCGAAAATGCCTCGTTGGCGCATCAGCGGGAGTGTCGCAGTGATCTGAGCGCGATGGCTGAGGATGCTTCAGCGTTCGAGTTGAAGAGCCCGGCGATTCTGGTGATTGGTGCGGTGGCGGCTGTTGCGGCAGTTGTTGAAGAGCAAAAGATCGCAGCCTGCGGCAGCTCCTACACGGCGTACGGCGCAATCGTCCAAGCCAAATCGCGGACAAAGAAAAGCCCGGCCTGAGCCGGGCTTTTCCATGAGCGGCAGCTAATTACTTAGCTTGAGCTTCAACCTGCGCTTCTACGCGACGGTTTACAGCGCGGCCAGCGTCAGTTTTGTTGTCAGCAACTGGGCGGGATTCGCCGTAGCCAACAGACTGAACGCGGGACGATTCAACACCGTACTGGTTGGTCAGAACCTGCTTAACGGCGTTTGCACGACGCTCGGACAGTTTCTGGTTGTAAGCGTCAGGACCGACGGAGTCAGTGTGACCTTCAACAGTAGTGGTGGTGGATGGGTACTGCTTCATGAAGTCAGCCAGGTTTTTGATGTCGCCGTAGCTGTTAGGCTTGACTACCGACTTGTCGAAGTCGAATTTCACGTCCAGCTCAACACGAACAACTTCAGCAACTGCTGGGCAGCCATCAGCGTCAACGGTTACGTTGGCTGGGGTGTCCGGGCACTTGTCAACGTTGTCGCAAACGCCATCGTTGTCGCTGTCGGAGCAGACTTCAGCAGGTGCTGGAACTGGAGCAGCAGCTGGTTTGGAGCCGCCACCGAAGTTCACACCGATACCGACGCTAGGAGCCCACTCGGTGTCGCCCTGGTCGATGTTGTACTGAGCTTCAACGCCGGCACGGGCGTAGAAGTTCTCGGTGAAGTACAGCTTGGCACCGCCGCCAACGTTGGCGAAGGTGGAACGGTTACGACCGTTCGAACCGTTCTGGTCGATGCTCTGGTCAGAGAAACCGGCCGAAACGTATGGACGAATCATGTCGCCTGGGTTGTTGAAGTGGTACAGAGCGTCCAGAGCGGTGTTAGCGCCTTTGACGTTCTTGCCATCGTCGGCACGTACGTTGTGCACTTCGTCGTAGCCCAGACGCAGTTCAACGTCGTCGGTCAGGAAGTAACCGATCGAACCGCCGAACAGGTTGCCGTTGTTCTTGAAGTTACGAGCGCTGTCGAATTGTTCTTTCTTAGCGAAGCCTTCGATTTCAACTGCGCCTTGGCCTTGTGCCAGAGCGCCGAACGAAGTGGCGGCAATCAGAGAACCAATGGCCAAGCCCAAGGTGTTTTTCAGTTTCATCCGTTAAATCCCCATCTGGTGATTGTGAAGCAGTCCCGCAAACCGGGGGACAACTCGGCGGCAAGTCTATCAGAACTTGCCTACACGTAAGAGATATTTGCGCTGAACTAAGTTTCAGCAATGCCTGCAAATTTCTCACGCAATTTATCTAGAGCGCGTTTGTAACGCATTTTTGTCGCACTCAAACCCATGTGCATGATGTCTGCGATCTCCTGAAACTCCAGCTCTGCGACAAATCGTAGCACCAGAATTTCGCGGTCAATCGGATTCACATACACCAGCCAGCGATCAAGCCCACCCTTCTCCTCCGGCTTCGGCGCCTTTTCTTCAGACGCTTCTTCAAGAGGGTCCAGACTGAGAGCGTCCATCAAGCGACGCTTACGCCGTTCCTTCCGATACTGCGTGATGCATTCGTTGTAAGTGATGCTGTAAAGCCAGGTTTTGAACTTCGATTTCCCCTCGAAGTTCTTCAGGCCGTACAGCACCTTCAGCATCACTTCCTGACAGACATCGTCTGCGTCGCGATCGTTCCCAAGATATCTCGCGCAGACGTTAAATAATGTTCGCTGGTAACGCCGCATCAACTCTTCGTAGGCGCGCGTTACGTGAAACAGCTCGGTATGCGAGCGCGCGACCAACTCCTCATCAGAGAGCTCGCGGGGGTCGTAGCGCGTGGATAGCGGTTGGGCTTTATTCAAAACAAGTCGTGCCGACAGTCAGGTCAATGTCCGCCACAACCAGCCTCGGCTGGCATTTTGCGGCGGCATACATTAGCAGGGTTTGCCGGTTTAGCGGCTACTCACATGCTGTTCCAGCAGGATCCGATTGGAGAGAGAGACTAGCTCACCCTCATCGGTCAGCAATGTGGTTTTAACCGTGCCGATCTCTTCGATCTGGCCTTCGACCTCGCCAACACGCACTTGTTGCCCAACCTCGTACAGCTCACGCACATAGATTCCCGCAAGAATCTGACCGGCGATTTCCCGGCTTCCCAATCCCATGGCCAGCGCAACTGCCAGACCAACGGTAATCAATACGATGACAATGACATGGTTCAGCAGGTCAGTCTTGACCTCAAGCTGACTGATCGCAACCGAGATACTGATGATGATCACCAGCCCCTGCGCAATGCGTCCCAGCCCGGAAGCGTAGTCCAGGCCTACGCCTTCTGCCGCCCCGCGCACCAGTCCGTTGGCCAATTGCGCCAGCAGGACACCGACCAGCAGCACCAGCGCGGCGCCGAAAACCTTCGGCAGATACAACGCCAGCATGTCCAGCGTAGCTGAAACTCGCTCAAGGCCAAGGGATTCTGCCGCGGAAACCAGAAAAATCAGCAGAACGAACCAGTAGACGATTTTACCGATCAATGTCGAGATTGGCACCTGCAGCCCGGCGCGCGACATCAATTTGGTCAACCCGGTGCCGCCCATCAGGCGATCGAGGCCCAGTTTGGCGAGCAATTTCGAGAGCAAGGTGTCGAGCAGTTTGGCCACGACGAAACCCAGCAGCAGCACGACCAGTGCGCCGAACAGGTTCGGAATGAAATTAGCGACTTTGGTCCACAACGCAGTCATTGCAGTGACGAGGCTCTGAGTCCAGAGATCAAGTTCCATATTCAATCAGCCTTATCAGCAGTGCGGGCAGTGGTTTTACGAAGACGGGAAACCGGCGAGACATGCGCCGAGCCATTGTTCAGGGCGATCATCAGCGCGGGCAGCCAGCGGCCCAGCAGGCTGAACAGATCACCGGCGCCGACCTGGCGGTTGGCGGTTTTGAGTACGCGGCCCAGGCACGCATCGTCGTCGCGGCTGGACGGCGAAGCGTTGAGCATGTCGCGTAGAGACTGTTCAAACGGATCGTGCATACGCACCTCTCGTGATGTCTGTGAAAGACGCGGGCAGATTTGCTCGGGTCACATGCGCCATGTTCACACCCAGCGCAAACGGCGGAACAACCACCACTGGCCGAACGCCAGGGCGAGCACCGTCAGGCAGGCAATCAGGAAACCATAAGGGCTTTCGGCGAACGGAATACCGCCGACATTGATACCCAGCAGACCGGTGATGAAACTCATCGGCAAAAAGATGCAGGTAATGATGCCGAAGCGGTACATGGTGCGATTCATGTGCACGCTCAAACGCCGGTCTTCGGCCTCCAGCACAAGCCCCACGCGCTCTCGGGTCAGTTCGAGCTCCTCGAGATAGCGGGTCAGACTGTTGTTCAATTCGTTCCAGTAGTCGGCATCGTCTTCGACGAACCACGGCAGTTTTATCCGCGTCAGCTGTCCGAAAATATCCCGCTGCGGCGCGAGAAAACGCTTCAGCCCGGCCGCTCTGCGACGGATGTGCAAAATGGCGCCATGCTCGGGAGTGTACCGTTCGTCGGCGTCGAGTTTTTCTTCCTCTTCATCGACCACTTCCGACAGGCACGTGACCAGATCCTGCACTTTATTGGTGAGGAACTGCGCCAGATACAGCATCAATTCAGAAGAGGTTTTCGGCCCTTTGCCCTCCCCCAGCAGCGCCAGCAACTCATCTGTAGCGCGCAACGGACGCAAGCGCAGGGAAATCACGCGCTGAGCGGAGGCAAAAATCCGCACCGAGACCATGTCTTCCGGCTCGGCGCCCGGGTTGAGATTGACCCCGCGCAGAAACAGCAGCAGCTCGGAGTCCGGCAATGGCAAAAGCCGCGGCCGGGTGTTCTCTTCCAGCAGCAGATCACAGGTGAATTCATTGAGCCCGCTGGATTTGCGCAGCCAGGTCCGGGTCTGCGGATGGCTGCGATCCCAGTGCAGCCACAGGCTTTCATGGGCCTGCAGTTGCAAATCGTCGAGTTCAGTCCGGGCTATCGAACGCGCACCGCCCTTGCCATCCAGCACCAGGGCATGCACCAGCCCCCACTGCGCGTTTTCTTCCTCGAACATCCGCATCCCTTGTCGAAAATCTTATTCAGGCATTTTCAGCGGGCTCGGCGAAACGATCACGCCGTTGTTGTCCGCATAAATGTACTGGCCCGGGTGAAACGTCACGCCGGCGAATGTCACCGGGACGTTGAGGTCGCCAATGCCGCGCTTGTCGGTTTTCATCGGGTGGCTGGCCAGCGCCTGCACGCCGAGATCGGTCTGCGCAATGACGTCGACATCACGGATGCAACCGTAGATGACCAGCCCTTCCCAACCGTTCTGCGCGGCCTTGGCAGCAATCATGTCGCCCAACAGGGCGCGGCGCAGCGAACCGCCGCCATCGACCACCAGCACTTTGCCTTTACCGCTCAGTTCTGCCTGCGCCTTGACCAGCGAGTTGTCTTCGAAGCACTTGATGGTCACGATTTCGCCGCCGAAGGAATCACGGCCGCCGAAATTGCTGAACATCGGTTCCAGCACCTGCACCAGCTCCGGGTAGGCGTCGCACAGATCAGGCGTAAGGTAATGTTCCATCGAAAAACTCCTGTAAAAAGGAAGACGATCAAGGATGCCGCATGCTGATGAGACGAGTTCCGGCGGTCGCTGTTTACCTTAGTCCATGCCATGGTCGCTGACGCAACCTGAACAAACCCTGAAACGTAATCGCTAAACAGTCACGAAATATGACCGGAACCGCACAATGCGTCATATCTTAGCCGCAAGCCAGGCCGAACGGAACGCCCCTCAGACGGCAGCGGCCAGATTCGCTGCCTGCCCCGGCAACGGTGTCTGCTGATCGCTCAGCCAGCGCGCCACCAGCGGCCACACCTCAGCCTGCGCTGCTTTGCTTACCAGCATTTCGACGTGGCCGAAATTATCCGAGAAGCCTTGCTCACGGCCCAGGTTGATGAACTGCTTGTGCTCGGAGCCGATCTGCTCGAACAGCTTGCGGCAGGCCCAGGCCGGATCCTGATGATCCCCCGCTGCCGTCACGGCCAGCACCGGCACCTGAACCTCGGCGAGCCCGGCCCACCAATCCTTGTCCTTGTCGCCAAAGCGGCCGAACAAGCCGTACCAGCGCATGCTTTCGATGGCCAGACCGATCGGCTCATCTTCCGGGCCACGTTTGAGACGTGAACCGGACAATTGCGCGAAGCGCTTGAGAATAAAGCGCCCGCCCCACTCCACCGGTGGAATCTTCAGTGGCCAATAGGTACGGCTGACCTGCGTGCCGAAAAACGCCGCCGAGGCCACTGCCGGTTCGCCCAGGTATTCCCCACCGAGTGCGGCCGCCAGAGTGATGCCACCCAGAGAATGGCCGATCCAGTGCGGGATCTGACCGCTCTGCTCGCGAACAAACGCGGCAATTGCCGGCAGGTCGTAGCGGGCATAATCGGCCACGCGGTTGCGTCGGTAGTCTTCGTTACGCTGAGACAGGCCGTGACCGCGCATTTCCGGGATCCACACGTCGAAGCCCAGCCGCGTCAGATACGCGCCGAGCCCGAGGCCTTTGGGGGAAAACCAGAAGCGCCGATTGGAAAAGCTGCCATGCAAGAGAATCACCGGCACGCCGCGTGGCGCCGAGTCATCGGCCATGCCCAGGCGGGTGACAGCGATCTCCACGGACCAGTCCGGACTATTGCCGGGTTTCAATCGATAGACGTCTTCGCTCAGATCGCCGCGCCGCTCGGCGCTGATCAGCGCGACAGGAAACAGGTTGCTGCTGCTTTGCATAATGCTCTTGCACAAAAAAGGGCGGCATCCAATGGAGCCCGCCCTACTTCAATCTCAAGGCCCGGCCCCTTGTAGGAGTGAGCCTGCTCGCGATGGCGGTGTGTCATTCGAATCACTGCTGACTGTCATGACGCTATCGCGAGCAGGCTCACTCCTACAGGGACGCGGCCCGTTCACATGTTGATCAAGCCTGCGCCTGACCTTCGGCGAGGAAGAACCAGGTTTCCAGCACGGTGTCCGGGTTCAGCGACACGCTTTCGATGCCCTGTTCCATCAGCCACTTGGCCAGATCCGGATGGTCGGAAGGACCCTGACCGCAGATGCCGATGTACTTGCCGGCCTTGTTGCACGCCTGAATGGCGTTGGCCAACAGCTTCTTCACCGCCGGATTACGCTCGTCGAACAAGTGAGCGATGATCCCCGAGTCGCGGTCCAGACCCAGCGTCAGTTGGGTCAGGTCGTTGGAGCCGATCGAGAAACCGTCGAAGAATTCGAGGAATTCCTCGGCCAGAATCGCGTTGGATGGCAGTTCGCACATCATGATCACGCGCAGACCATTCTCGCCGCGCTTCAAGCCGTTTTCGGCGAGCAGATCGACCACCTGGCTGGCTTCGCCGAGAGTCCGGACGAACGGCACCATGATTTCCACGTTGGTCAGGCCCATCTCGTTGCGCACCCGCTTCAGCGCGCGGCATTCGAGTTCGAAGCAGTCGCGGAACGATTCGCTGATGTAACGCGAAGCGCCACGGAAGCCGAGCATCGGGTTTTCTTCTTCCGGCTCGTAGAGCTTGCCGCCGATCAGGTTGGCGTACTCATTGGACTTGAAGTCCGACAAGCGCACGATGACTTTTTTCGGCGTGAACGCAGCAGCCAGAGTGCTGATGCCTTCCACCAGTTTGTCGACGTAGAAGTCGACCGGGTCGCTGTAACCGGCGATGCGCTTGTCGACGCTGTCCTTGATGTCCTGCGGCAGGCCGTCGTAGTTCAACAGCGCTTTCGGGTGCACGCCGATCATGCGGTTGATGATGAATTCCAGACGCGCCAGACCGACGCCGGCGTTCGGCAGCTGCGCGAAGTCGAAAGCGCGATCCGGGTTGCCGACGTTCATCATGATCTTGAACGGCAGCTCCGGCATGGCATCGACGGAGTTCTTCTTGATGTCGAAACCGAGTTCGCCTTCGAAGATGTAACCGGTATCGCCTTCGGCGCAGGACACGGTCACGCCCTGGCCATCCTTCAGCAATTGGGTAGCGTTGCCGCAACCGACCACCGCCGGAATGCCCAGCTCGCGAGCGATGATCGCCGCGTGGCAGGTACGCCCGCCACGGTTGGTCACGATGGCGCTGGCGCGCTTCATCACCGGTTCCCAGTCCGGGTCGGTCATGTCGGAGACCAGCACGTCGCCCGGCTGGACCTTGTCCATTTCGGAAACGTCTTTGATGATCCGCACTTTGCCGGCGCCGATGCGCTGGCCGATCGCCCGACCTTCCACCAGCACAGTGCCGGTTTCCTTGAGCAGGTAACGTTCCATGACGTTGGCCTGGGTGCGGCTTTTCACGGTTTCCGGACGCGCCTGGACGATGTACAGCTTGCCGTCGTCACCGTCCTTGGCCCACTCGATGTCCATCGGGCAGCCGTAGTGCTTCTCGATGATCATCGCCTGTTTGGCCAGCTCGCTGACTTCGGCGTCGGTCAGGCAGAAACGCGCGCGTTCGGCCTTGTCGACGTCGACGGTCTTGACCGAACGGCCGGCCTTGGCCTCGTCGCCGTAGATCATCTTGATGGCTTTGCTGCCCAGGTTGCGACGCAGGATGGCCGGACGACCGGCCTCCAGCGTGCCTTTGTGCACATAGAATTCATCCGGGTTGACCGCGCCTTGTACGACGGTTTCGCCCAGGCCGTAGGCGCCGGTGATAAACACCACGTCACGGAAACCCGATTCGGTATCGAGGGTGAACATTACGCCGGCGGTGCCGGTTTCCGAACGTACCATGCGCTGCACGCCAGCTGACAGCGCGACCAGTTTATGGTCGAAGCCCTGGTGCACGCGGTAGGAAATCGCACGGTCGTTGAACAGCGAGGCGAACACCTCTTTGGCGGCGCGGATAACGTTTTCCACACCACGGATGTTCAGGAAGGTTTCCTGCTGACCGGCGAAGGAAGCGTCCGGCAGGTCTTCGGCGGTGGCGGAAGAACGCACGGCCACGGCCACGTCAGGGTTGCCGGCCGACAGCGCGGCGAACGCGGTGCGGATCTCGGTGTTGAGTTTTTCCGGGAACTCGGCGTCCATGATCCACTGGCGGATCTGTGCGCCGGTCTTGGCCAGGGCATTGACGTCGTCGACGTCGAGCGCGTCGAGGGCCTTGTGGATCTGCTCGTTCAGGCCGCTCAGTTCGAGGAAGTCACGATAGGCCTGAGCCGTCGTGGCGAAGCCGCCGGGGACCGAAACACCGGCGCCTGCCAGGTTACTGATCATCTCGCCCAGGGATGCGTTCTTGCCCCCCACATGCTCAACATCGTGTTTGCCGAGCTTATCGAGGGAAACTACGTACTCTACCAAGGTGATCTCTCCACTAACTGTGTTGGAAAAGCTCAGAAACCGGCGGCCCGGGGGAGCCTCGGCCGGTTGTATGGCCTGGACCTGGAAAATAAGTGAGAATGCGGGCCAATGGCGGCCGGCAAATCGCGCCTATCATATCCAAGAATGCTCATTAGTCTAAGGCCCAAGGTGCAAATGAAACGATCTGCTTTCTTCATCTCCGATGGCACCGGCATTACCGCCGAAACCCTGGGTCAAAGCCTCTTGGCGCAGTTCGAAAACATTACCTTCAGCAAGTTCACGCGGCCCTACATCGACAGCGTGGAAAAAGCGCGGGCCATGGTACAACAAATCAACAAAGCCGCTGAAACCGACGGCTTTCGGCCGATCATCTTCGACACCATCGTCAATCAGGACATTCGTGAGATTCTCGCAACGTCCAATGGTTTCATGATCGACATTTTCTCGACCTTCCTCGCGCCGCTCGAACAGGAGCTCACCGAGCACTCTTCCTACACCGTGGGCAAGTCCCACTCCATCGGGCACAACTCCAATTACATGGAGCGCATCGAGGCGGTGAACTTCGCCCTCGACAACGATGACGGCGCGCGCACCCACTATTACGACAAAGCCGATCTGATACTAGTGGGCGTGTCGCGATGCGGCAAAACCCCGACGTGTCTGTACATGGCCATGCAGTTCGGCATCCGCGCGGCCAACTATCCGCTCACCGAAGACGACATGGAGCGCCTGACCCTGCCAACCGCCCTGCGCGCCCACCAGCACAAGCTGTTCGGGCTGACCATCGACCCTGATCGCCTCACCGCGATCCGCAACGAGCGCAAGCCCAACAGCCGCTATTCGAGCTACGCCCAGTGCGAATTCGAAGTGCGCGAAGTGGAAAACCTGTTCCGTCGCGAGAACATCCCGCACATCAATTCCACGCATTTTTCCGTGGAAGAGATTTCGGCGAAGATTCTCGTGGAGAAAGGGGTTGAGCGGCGGTTCAAGTAGTCCGGCGTCGCCTGATCTGGCGCCTTCGCGAGCAGGCTCGCTCCCACAATGGACCTGCATCGTAACGACTGTGGGAGCGAGCCTGCTCGCGAAGAACGATAACGCGGTCTGTCAGAGCACAAACAGGTCGATGAATCGATTCACCGGCGTGGCTTCAAGCCGCGCCTGATCCTCGCACAGCGCAAAAATCTCAGCGCAGCGCTGGCCAGCGAAACGGGTGGCGAGGTTGGTCTTGAACTTGTCCTCCAGCAACGGAATGCCTTCGGCGCGACGGCGGCGATGGCCGATCGGGTATTCCACCACCACGTTTTCGGTGCTGCTGCCGTCCTTGAAAAACACCTGCACGGCATTGGCAATCGAGCGTTTGTCGGCTTCGAGGTATTCGCGGGTGAACCGTGGTTCTTCGACGATGACCATTTTCTCGCGCAACACATCAATGATCGGGTGCGCCTTGTGGAAGTCGTCTTCGTAGTGCTCGGCCACCAGGTTGCCAAATGCCAGCGGCACGGCGGTCATGTATTGCAGACAATGATCGCGGTCGGCAGCGTTGGCCAGCGGGCCGACCTTGGAAATGATGCGGATCGCCGATTCGTGAGTGGTGATGACGATGCGGTCGATCTCGTGCAGGCGATTGCGCACCTGCGGATGCAAGGTCACCGCCGCCTCGCAGGCGGTCTGCGCATGGAATTCGGCGGGGAAGCTGATCTTGAACAGCACGTTTTCCATCACGTAACTGCCGAACGGCCGGGAAAAACTGAAAGCGCGCTTCTCTTCGGACTTGAGCGCCAGATCGTTGTTTGTGTGGCTGAACGATACGTCATAAAAGCCCCATTGCTTCGCGCTCAGCACCCCGGGAATGCCCATCTCGCCGCGCATGGCGATGTCGGCCAGCCTTACACCGCGACTCGCCGCATCCCCCGCCGCCCAGGATTTCCGCGAGCCGGCGTTGGGCGCATGCCGATAGGTGCGCAGCGCCTGACCGTCGGCGAAGGCATGGGACAGCGCCGCCAACAGCTGCTCGCGATTGGCTCCCATCAGTCTGGCGCTGACGGCGGTTGAAGCGACTTTCACCAGAATGACGTGATCGAGTCCTACGCGGTTGAAAGAGTTATCCAGGGCGATCACGCCTTGAATCTCGTGGGCCATGATCATCGCTTCCAGCACATCGCGAAGGGTCAGTGGTGCTTCGCCGTTGGCGATGCGTTGCTGCGACAGGTGATCGGCCACGGCGAGGATGGCACCGAGGTTGTCCGACGGATGGCCCCATTCGGCGGCGAGCCAGGTGTCGTTGTAATCGAGCCAGCGGACGATGCAGCCGATGTCCCACGCAGCTTTGACCGGATCGAGACGATAACTGGTGCCGGGCACTCGCGCACCGAACGGCACAATCGTGCCTTCGACAATGGGTCCAAGATGCTTGGTGCATTCGGGAAAACGCAGGGCCAGCAGACCGCAGCCCAGCGTGTCCATCAGGCAGTTGCGCGCGGTGTTCAGCGCTTCGGCGGATTCGGGCTTGAAGGTGAGGACGTAATCGGCGATGTCCTGCAGGACACGGTCGTAGTCGGGGCGGTTGTTCAGGTCGACGTTGGCGCTCATGGTGGTTCTCCTGTTCGGGGAAATGAGTGGTTGGGTCTTCCTCAAGGGCTTGGCTGGTTTATGGTTGGTGATGTCTGGTTTCTTTGTGTTGTGTCAGAGGGTAGCCCCTCACCCTAGCCCTCTCCCGAGGGAGAGGGGACCGATTGGGGGATGCTGTGGAGGTTCACCGACCTGAAAGTCCATCGCTGAATCCATAATCGCCAACCTGCGTGGTCGACGAATCACAGCAGATACTTCTTCCTCGCCCCAGATCGCCGATTCCTGCTGAATCCATAATCGCCTCGGTCTTTCAGGTCGATGTACCACGCAAGACACCTCGGTCGGCCCCCTCTCCCTCTGGGAGAGGGCTGGGGTGAGGGTAAAATGTCGAGTCAGAACGAGTCAGCAGGCACGCGGACGTAACCTTCCATGAGCACCCGTGCACTGCGGCTCATGATGGCCTTCTTCACCACCCACTCGCCGTTTTCCAGCGTCGCCTCAGCGCCCACACGCAGCGTTCCCGACGGATGGCCGAAACGCACGGCAGTGCGTTCAATCCCACCCGCAGCAAGATTGACCAACGTGCCGGAAATCGCCGCCGCTGTGCCGATCGCCACCGCGGCCGTGCCCATCATCGCGTGGTGCAGTTTGCCCATCGACAACGCGCGTACCAGCAGATCCACATCACCCGCGGCAATCGCTTTACCGCTCGACGCCACGTAATCCGCAGGCTTGGCGACAAAAGCGACTTTCGGCGTGTGCTGCCGTTTCGCTGCCTCTTCCAGATTGGAAATCAGGCCCATGCGCAACGCACCGTAGGCACGAATCGTCTCGAACATCAGCAGCGCTTTCGGATCGCCGTTGATCGCGCCTTGCAGCTCGGTGCCGGTGTAGCCGATGTCTTCGGCGTTGACGAAAATTGTCGGGATCCCGGCATTGATCATGGTCGCCTTGAACGTGCCGACACCCGGCACTTCCAGCTCATCGACGAGATTGCCGGTGGGGAACATCGAGCCACCGCCGCCCTCTTCCCCTGCCGCCGGATCCATGAATTCGACCTGCACTTCGGCCGCCGGAAAGGTCACGCCGTCAAGTTCGAAATCACCGGTTTCCTGCACTTCGCCGTTGGTGATCGGCACGTGGGCGATGATGGTCTTGCCGATGTTGGCCTGCCACACGCGCACCACCGCCACGCCGTTGTGCGGAATGCGGCTGGCGTCGACCAGACCATTGCTGATGGCGAACGAGCCGACTGCGGCCGAGAGGTTGCCGCAGTTGCCGCTCCAGTCCACGAACGGCTTGTCGATGGACACTTGGCCAAACAGGTAATCGACGTCGTGATCGGCGCGGGTGCTCTTCGACAGGATTACGGTTTTGCTGGTACTGGACGTCGCGCCGCCCATGCCGTCGATCTGCTTGTCGTACGGGTCGGGGCTGCCGATCACCCGCAGCAGCAACGCATCGCGGGCCGGGCCGGGCACCTGCGCGGCTTCGGGCAGATCAGTGAGGCTGAAAAACACGCCTTTGCTGGTGCCGCCGCGCATATAGGTGGCAGGGATTTTGATCTGTGGTGCGTGAGCCATGATTGCTCCTTTGAAGCGGCCAAGGGACTGATCACCCATTGGCCGCTGAACCTGTTTAAACGGCTACCGCCGACCCTTCGAGGAAGTCCTGAGCGAAGCGCTGCAACACGCCGCCCGCCTCGTAGATCGACACTTCTTCAGCGGTATCGAGACGGCAGGTCACCGGCACTTCCACGCGCTCGCCGTTCTTGCGATGAATCACCAGCGTCAGGTCCGCACGCGGTTTGCGCGCACCGATCACGTCGTAGGTTTCGCTGCCATCGATGGCCAGGGTGTGGCGGTTGGTGCCGGGTTTGAATTCCAGCGGCAACACGCCCATGCCCACCAGGTTGGTGCGGTGAATACGCTCGAACCCTTCGGCGGCAATCGCCTCGACACCGGCCAGACGTACGCCCTTCGCCGCCCAGTCGCGGGACGAACCCTGACCGTAATCGGCGCCGGCGATGATGATCAGTGGCTGCTTGCGTTCCATGTAGGTTTCGATGGCTTCCCACATGCGCATCACTTTGCCTTCCGGCTCGACGCGGGCCAGCGAACCCTGCTTGACCTTGCCGTTTTCCACGACCATTTCATTGAACAGTTTCGGGTTGGCGAACGTCGCACGCTGGGCGGTCAAGTGGTCGCCACGGTGGGTGGCGTAGGAGTTGAAGTCCTCTTCCGGCAAGCCCATTTTCGCCAGGTATTCGCCGGCAGCGCTGTCGAGCATGATCGCGTTGGATGGCGACAGGTGATCGGTGGTGATGTTGTCCGGCAGCACCGCCAGCGGGCGCATGCCTTTCAATGGGCGGGCGCCGGCCAGTGCGCCTTCCCAGTACGGCGGACGGCGGATGTAGGTGCTCATTTCGCGCCAGTCGTACAGCGGCGCGACTTTCGGCCCGGTGTCTTCATGCACGGCGAACATCGGGATATAGACCTGACGGAACTGCTCAGGCTTGACCGCCGACTTCACCACCGCATCGATTTCTTCGTCGCTCGGCCAGATGTCCTTGAGGCGAATTTGCCGACCATCGACCACGCCCAGCACATCCTTCTCGATATCGAAACGGATGGTCCCGGCAATCGCGTAAGCAACCACCAGCGGCGGCGAGGCGAGAAACGCCTGTTTGGCGTACGGGTGAATGCGCCCGTCGAAATTGCGGTTGCCGGACAGCACGGCGGTCGCATACAGATCGCGGTCGATGATCTCTTGCTGGATCACCGGATCCAGAGCGCCGGACATGCCGTTGCAAGTGGTACAGGCAAACGCCACGACGCCGAAACCGAGCTGTTCAAGTTCAGTGGTCAGCCCCGCTTCATCGAGGTACAGCGCCACGGTTTTCGAACCCGGCGCCAGCGAGGATTTGACCCACGGCTTGCGCGTCAGCCCGAGCTTGTTGGCGTTGCGCGCCAAGAGCCCAGCGGCGATGACGTTGCGCGGGTTGCTGGTGTTGGTGCAACTGGTGATGGCGGCGATGATCACCGCGCCGTCGGGCATTTGCCCAGGCACATCATCCCACTGGCCGGAGATGCCTTTGGCAGCCAGATCCGAGACCGCAACACGGGCGTGCGGATTGCTCGGGCCGGCCATGTTGCGCACCACCGAGGATAAATCGAAGGTCAGGCCACGCTCGTATTGCGCGCCTTTCAGACTGTCGGCCCACAGCCCGGTCAATTTGGCGTATTGCTCGACCAGCTGCACTTGCTGATCTTCACGACCGGTCAGTTTCAGGTAATCGATGGTCTGCTGGTCGATGTAGAACATCGCCGCCGTGGCGCCGTATTCCGGGGCCATGTTGGAGATGGTCGCGCGGTCGCCGAGGGTCAGCGCCGCCGCGCCTTCGCCGAAGAATTCCAGCCAGGCGCCGACGACTTTCTGCTTGCGCAGGTACTCGGTCAGGGCCAGGACCATGTCGGTGGCGGTGATGCCCGGTTGCAGCTTGCCGGTCAGTTCGACGCCGACGCTTTCTGGCAGGCGCATCCACGACGCGCGGCCGAGCATCACGCTCTCGGCTTCGAGGCCGCCGACACCGATGGCGATCACACCCAGCGCATCGACGTGCGGGGTGTGGCTGTCAGTACCGACGCACGTGTCGGGGAACGCCACGCCTTCGCGCACCTGAATCACCGGCGACATTTTCTCCAGGTTGATCTGGTGCATGATGCCGTTGCCCGGCGGGATCACATCAACGTTCTTGAAGGCCTTTTTGGTCCAGTTGATGAAGTGGAAACGGTCTTCGTTGCGACGGTCTTCGATGGCGCGGTTCTTCTCGAAGGCCTGGGCATCGAAACCGCCCGCCTCGACGGCCAGCGAGTGGTCGACGATCAATTGCGTCGGCACCACCGGGTTGACCTGCGCCGGATCACCACCCTGCAACGCGATGGCGTCACGCAGACCGGCGAGGTCGACCAGCGCGGTCTGGCCGAGGATGTCATGGCAGACCACCCGCGCCGGAAACCACGGAAAATCGAGATCGCGCTTGCGTTCGATCAGTTGCTTGAGCGAAGCGGTCAGCGTGCTCGGGTCGCAGCGCCGCACGAGGTTTTCCGCCAGCACGCGGGAGGTGTACGGCAGGGTGTCATAGCTGCCGGGCGCAATCGCCTCGACCGCCGCACGGGTGTCGAAGTAATCCAGCGGCGTGCCGGGAAGGTTTTTGCGGAATTCTGTGTTCATCGGGTCAGGACTCGGGTCACGGTAGTTTCAAAGGGTGGGGTCTGACATCAACCTTGAGATCCACACCGTCCCCCTTTAGGAGTGAGCCTGCTCGCGATAGCGGTAGATCAGTCGACATCAATATTGAATGTCAGTCCGTCATCGCGAGCAGGCTCACTCCTACAGGGATTTGCGGTGGTTTCAAGGATCGGGTCAGCTCACCACTCAGCGACGTTCGATTGGCACGAACTTGCGCTGTTCGACGCCGGTGTACTCGGCGCTTGGACGGATGATGCGGTTGTTGGCACGCTGTTCGAACACGTGCGCAGCCCAGCCGGTCAGGCGCGAGCAGACGAAGATCGGTGTGAACAGCTTGGTCGGGATGCCCATGAAGTGATACGCCGAGGCATGGTAGAAATCGGCATTCGGGAACAGCTTCTTCTGTTCCCACATGGTCTTGTCGATGGCTTCGGAAACCGCAAACAGCACCTTGTCACCGACCTCGTCGGCGAGTTTTTTCGACCAGCCCTTGATCACCTCGTTGCGCGGATCGCTGTCCTTATAGATCGCGTGGCCGAAGCCCATGATCTTGTCCTTGCGCTCGAGCATGCCGAGGGTGCCCTTGATCGCCTCTTCCGGCGACGAGAAGCGCTCGATCATTTCCATCGCCGCTTCGTTGGCGCCGCCGTGCAACGGGCCGCGCAGCGAACCGATCGCCGCCGTGACGCACGAGTACAGATCCGACAACGTCGAGGCGCAAACGCGCGCGGTGAACGTCGAGGCGTTGAATTCGTGCTCGGCGTAGAGGATCAGCGACACGTTCATGACTTTGACGTGCAGTTCGCTCGGTTTCCTGTCGTGCAGCAAATGCAGGAAGTGGCCGCCAATGGTCGGCTCGTCGCTGACGCAATCGATGCGTTTGCCGTCGTGGCTGAAGCGATACCAGTAGCACATGATCGCCGGGAACGCGGCGAGCAGACGGTCGGTCTTGTCGCGCTGCTCGGAGAAGTCTTTCTCTGGCTCGATGTTGCCGAGGAACGAGCAACCGGTGCGCATCACATCCATCGGATGCGCGTCGGCGGGGATGCGTTCAAGCACTTCTTTAAGCGCTTGCGGCAGATCGCGCAGCTTGCTCAGCTTGCTTTGGTAGTCGCCCAGTTGCGCTTTTGTCGGCAGCTCGCCGTACAGCAGCAGATAGGCGACTTCTTCAAATTGCGCGTCGGCGGCCAGTTCACGCACGTCGTAGCCGCGGTAGGTCAGCCCGGCACCGGCCTGGCCCACGGTGGACAAAGCGGTTTGCCCGGCAACCTGGCCCCGGAGTCCGGCGCCACTGAGTACTTTTGCTTCGGCCATTGCTATCTCCAATTTTTTGAATTTGTTAGGGAATCTGCAATTACGGTGTTGTTCGCAAAAGATCGCAGCCTTCGGCAGCTCCTACATCGACCGCGTTCCTGTAGGAGCTGTCGAGTGAAACGAGGCTGCGATCTTTTGATCTTTCAATCATTTTTTCGCAGCAAACAACGCATCGAGCTTCTGCTCGAACGTGTGGTAATCGATACGATCGTAGAGCTCCATGCGAGTCTGCATGGTGTCGATGACATTCTGTTGCGTGCCATCGCGGCGGATCGCCGTGTAGACATTTTCCGCTGCCTTGTTCATCGCGCGGAACGCCGACAGCGGGTACAGCACCAGGGAAACGTCGGCGCCGGCCAGTTGCTCGGTGGTGTACAGCGGGGTCGCACCGAACTCGGTGATGTTGGCGAGGATCGGCGCTTTCACGCGGTTGGCGAACAGCTTGTACATGTCCAGTTCGGTGATGGCTTCCGGGAAAATCATGTCAGCGCCGGCCTCGATGCATGCGGCCGCGCGATCGAGCGCCGACTCCAGCCCTTCCACCGCCAGCGCATCGGTACGCGCCATGATCACGAAGCTGTCGTCGGTGCGCGCATCGACTGCCGCCTTGATGCGATCGACCATTTCCTGCTGGCTGACGATTTCCTTATTGGGGCGATGGCCGCAACGCTTGGCGCCGACCTGATCCTCAATGTGAATCGCCGCCGCGCCGAACTTGATCATCGACTTGACCGTTCGAGCCACGTTGAACGCCGATGAACCGAAGCCGGTATCCACGTCCACCAGCAGCGGCAGGTCGCAGACATCGGTGATCCGCCGCACGTCGGTCAGCACGTCATCCAGCCCGGTAATGCCCAGGTCCGGCACGCCAAGAGATCCCGCGGCCACACCGCCACCGGACAGGTAGATCGCCTTGAAACCGGCGCGTTTGGCCAGCAGCGCGTGGTTGGCGTTGATCGCGCCGACCACTTGCAAAGGATGCTCGCTGGCGACCGCATCGCGGAAGCGCTGGCCCGGCGTGTTCAGGTTGGAACTCATGAGTCACCTCGTTCAGTGGCTGTCTGGTTGTGGGCGCCGTCTTCGTAGTGACGGGCGATGTTGCGTTTCGAGGCGCCGATGTGGCGGCGCATCAACAGTTCCGCGAGCTCGCCGTCACGGTCGGCGATGGCATCGAGAATGCGGTGGTGTTCGGCGAAGGCCTGGTGCGGGCGGTTCGGCGTGGTGGAAAACTGGATGCGGTACATGCGCACCAGTTGATAGAGCTCGCCGCAGAGCATCTGCGTCAGCGTGCGATTGCCGCTGCCCTGGATGATCCGGTAATGAAAGTCGAAATCGCCTTCCTGCTGGTAATAACCGACGCCGGCCTGGAACGCCGCATCGCGCTCGTGGGTTTCCAGAACCCGGCGCAACTCGTCGATTTCCGCGACGCTCATGCGCTCGGCAGCGAGGCGGCAGGCCATGCCTTCGAGGGATTCGCGGATCTCGTAGAGTTCGATCAATTCGGCATGGCTGAGCGAGACCACCCGCGCCCCCACGTGCGGCACACGCACCAGCAGGCGCTGGCCTTCCAGACGGTGGATCGCTTCACGCAACGGCCCCCGGCTGATGCCATAGGTGCGCGCCAGCTCCGGCTCGGAAATCTTGCTGCCCGGGGCGATTTCGCCTTTGACGATAGCGGCCTGGATGCGCCGGAAAACGTTTTCCGAGAGCGTCTCGGAATCGTCGCCGCTGATGACCGGGGGATCGAGTTGATCCAGCATGATTGTCGACACCTTTAAATCCAATGCGGCAAAAACTAGCCAATCCCGCGTGATCAGTCAAAGGATAAATCAGTATTGTCGACAATCGTCTAATAACCTAAAAAGATCGCAGCCTTCGGCAGCTCCTACAGAATGCAGGCCACCCCTTTGTAGGAGCTGCCGACGGCTGCGATCCTTTGATCTTGCTCCACACTGCCCCAAGCGCTGGCGCCATAAAACCACCGTGCTAGAATGCCGCCCGCATTTGCGGGTCTTTCTACGGCTTGCCATAAAAAGCTGCCAGGCACACGCGGGGGCTTGCGCACGGTTGTGCGGGCACCTGAACCGATAACGGAACGCTGCGCACCAGGATTTATGAGACTCAAGCCTTTCCCCACCTTTTTTGCTCTGTTTTGCCTGCCCGGCCTCGCCGCCGCGGGGGAAAAAACCGTGTACGGCCTCAACGAATACGCTTCGCTTGACGGCATCAATCTCGAAGTCGCGGCCAAGCTCGACACCGGGGCGAAAACCGCCTCGCTGAGCGCCCGTGACATCAAACGCTTCAAACGCAACGGTGAATCCTGGGTACGTTTCTACCTGGCGATCGATGCCGCGCATTCGCACCCCATCGAACGGCCGCTCGCGCGGGTCAGCAAGATCAAGCGCCGCGCCGGCGACTACGACCCGGAAGAAGGCAAGCAGTACACCGCCCGTCCGGTGATCGAGCTGGATATCTGCATGGGCTCGGCATTACGCAGCATCGAAGTGAACCTCACCGACCGAAGTGCGTTCCAATACCCGCTCTTGATCGGCTCCGAGGCGTTGAAACGCTTCGACGCGCTGGTCGACCCCAGTCTTAAATACGCTGCCGGCAAACCTGCCTGCACCATCGCCGCTCATACCGCCGAGTAATTTCCATGCGTTCTCTAACCTTCCACCTGAAAATCCTGATCGCCGTGCTGGTGCTGCTGGGCGTTTCGGTTACGGCCTATCAGATTTTCGTGCTCGGCATCCCGGTGACCGAAGACGCCACCGACGACCTGTGGAACATCGACGCCAAGGTCGAGTTCGTTGCCAGCACCAAGGATCCGGTGAAAATCCAGATGTTCGTGCCGCCGTTGAGCCGCGATTACGTCAGCCTCAACGAAAGCTTCATTTCCAATAACTACGGAGTCGCGGTAAACCGCGTCGACGGCAACCGCAAGGTGACCTGGTCGGCCCGGCGTGCCAAGGGCAACCAGACCCTGTATTACCGCCTGGTGTTGACCAAGCGCTATACCGCAGAAAAATCCAAGGTCAAAGGCCCGACCTTCCGCGACAGCATGGTCATCGAAGGCCCGGAAAAAATCGCCGCCGAAGCCCTGCTCGCGCCGATCCGCCAACACTCGGCCGACGTCGAAACCTTTATTGGCGAGGCGATCAAACGCGTCAACAACGTCAACGACGATAATGTGAAGTTGCTGCTGGCCGGCGATCCGTCGACCTCGCACAAAGCCAAAATTGTTGAATTGCTGTTGTCCATTGCCCACGTCCCGGTAGAGAAAGTCCACACCATCCGCCTCGTTGCCGATCAGCCACAAACACCCGAACTGTGGCTGCGCAGCTTCAACGGCAACGACTGGCTGTACTTCAACCCGGAAACCGGCGAGCAAGGCCTGCCGACCGATCGCCTGCTGTGGTGGACCGGTGACGAAAACCTGATCACCGTCGACGGCGGCAAGAAAGCCAACGTGACCTTCAGCCTCAACAACAGCGAGATGAATGCGATCCGTCTGGCCAAGCTGACCGACGAGAACACTGACGCCAGCTTCCTCGATTACTCGCTGTACGGCTTGCCCCTGCAGACCCAGCAAACCTTCATGATCATGGTGATGATCCCGATCGGCGTGCTGGTGATCCTGATCCTGCGCAACCTGATCGGCCTGCAGACCCTGGGCACGTTCACCCCGGTGCTGATCGCCCTCGCCTTCCGCGAAACGCAGCTGGGCTTCGGTATTCTGCTGTTCACGGTGATCACCGCGCTGGGCCTGTCGCTGCGCTCGTATCTCGAACATCTGAAGTTGCAAATGCTGCCGCGCCTGTCGGTGGTGCTGACCTTTGTGGTGGTGTTGATCGCGGCGATCAGTCTGTTCAGCCACAAGCTGGGGCTTGAACGCGGCTTGTCGGTGGCGCTGTTCCCGATGGTGATTCTGACCATGACCATCGAACGCCTGTCGATCACCTGGGAAGAACGCGGCGCCAACCATGCACTGAAAGTCGCAATCGGTACGCTGTTCGCCGCCTCCCTGGCGCACCTGATCATGACCGTGCCGGAGCTGGTGTACTTCGTCTTCACGTTCCCGGCGATCCTGCTGATTCTGGTCGGCTTCATGCTGGCGATGGGTCGCTATCGCGGCTACCGCCTGACCGAACTGGTGCGTTTCAAGGCCTTCCTGAAGAAGGCTGACGCCTGATGTTCGGTTTCTGGAAGACCTGGAAGGCCCTCGAGGCGCGCGGCATCATGGGCATCAATCGCAGAAATGCGGACTACGTGCTCAAGTACAACAAGCGCAGCCTGTACCCGATCGTCGATGACAAGATCCTCACCAAGGAACGCGCCATCGCCGCCGGCATTCACGTGCCGGAGCTGTACGGGGTGATCTCCACCGAGAAGGAAATCGACAAGCTCGACGAGATCATTGGCGGGCGCAGCGACTTCGTGATCAAACCGGCCCAGGGTGCAGGCGGCGACGGCATCATCGTCATCGCCGACCGCTTCGAAGGCCGTTATCGCACGGTGTCGGGCAAGATCCTCGCCCACGAAGAGCTGGAGCACCACATCTCGAGCATCCTCACCGGCCTGTACTCGCTGGGCGGCCACCGCGACCGCGCGCTGATCGAATACCGCGTGACCCCGGACCAGATCTTCAAAAGCATCAGCTACGAAGGCGTGCCGGACATCCGCATCATCGTGCTGATGGGTTACCCGGTGATGGCGATGTTGCGTCTGCCGACCCGCCAGTCCGGCGGCAAGGCCAACCTGCACCAGGGCGCCATCGGCGTTGGTGTGGATCTGGCGACCGGCCTTACGCTGCGCGGCACCTGGCTGAACAACATCATCACCAAACACCCCGACACCACCAACGCGGTGGACGGCGTGCAACTGCCCTACTGGGATGGTTTCATGAAACTCGCCGCCGGCTGCTATGAGCTGTGCGGGCTGGGTTACATCGGCGTGGACATGGTGCTCGATCAGGAAAAAGGCCCGCTGATTCTCGAACTGAATGCGCGGCCCGGGCTGAATATCCAGATTGCCAACGATTGCGGACTGACTTTGCGCACCCATGCGGTGGAGGCGCGACTGGAAGAGCTGAAGGCGCGTGGCGTGACGGAATCGGCTGAGGAGCGGGTGGCGTTTACTCAGGAGATGTTTGGGCATATTCCTGCCGTCGAGGGCTGACAAAGCTAAAAGTCAAAAGCCCCTCACCCTAACCCTCTCCCAGAGGGAGAGGGGACTGACTGTTCTGGTCAAACGATACTGGACACGGTTATAGGGTTTAGGTCATTTCTCATGCTGCCAAGGCTTCCATTGCTACCGGAGTCCGATATCCGTTGTGACTGTGCAGCCTGATCCGATTGTAATAATGGGTCAGGTAGCGCAACACATCGGTACTAGCCTCATCTTCGTTTCGGTAGCCAGCCTTGGGTATCCATTCAGATTTCAAACTGCCAAAGAAACGCTCCATCGGGGCGTTATCCCAGCAGTTTCCTCGTCGACTCATGCTTTGTTTTATGCGCATGTCCGCCAGCATTTCACGAAATACTTTACTGCTGTAATGACAGCCCTGATCCGAATGGAACATTAGGTTTTCAGGGCGTCCTCGCGACTCGAAAGCCATCTTTAACGCTCGACAGGTCAGAGCTGAATCCGGGCTTCTGGACATCGCCCAGCCGACGATACGCCGGGCATGCAGATCAAGTACAGCAGCCAGATAAACCCAGTAAGTACCGGCCCAAATGTAAGTCACGTCGCCACACCACACTCGATTGGGGACCTCGACATTGAATTTACGCTCCAAATGATTGGGGGCGTATTGCGCCTCCGCACCGCTGGGTTTGTATCGATGCCTGCGCCGTTGCTGACTCTTCAACCCGAGCTCGCGCATCAGGCTACGAGCCATGTAACGACCCACCGACTCTTTTTCGTTACATAGGGCCTTTGACAGGCTGCGCGCGCCCATTGAGCCGCGACTTTGCTCATGTAATTCAGCAGCTTTGATCTTTAGGCGATTGCGCCCGTCATCTACTTTCGCCCGCTGTTTCAGACGCTCGTAATAACTGCTGCGGTTGATTCCAAATACAACGCACAACTCGGATCTTGAATATTGCTCGCTTAACTCCTCGACCAGCCTTACCGATCGAGGGAATCCGACATCAAGAGAGCTGTAGCCTTTTTTAAAATTTCCTTCTCGCGCTCAATCCGTCGAATTGTTGCTTCCAGTTCCTGGATGCGTTGTTGGTCAACGGTCATGGCCTTGGACTTCTCAGGCGTCTTGCCGCTGCGCTCCGCACGCAGTTGCTCAACCCAGCGACGCAGAGCTGTAGGGCCCACGCCCATTGCTTCGCAGGCTTCACTCACCGAGTAGTCTTTATCCAAAACCAGGCAAGCCGCATCCCGTTTGAAATCTGTCGAAAAATATCGTCTGGTCAAATCACACCTCGTCTATGGGCGTAGATTACCGCCCTTTAGGGGTGTCCAGAATCATTAAGCCAGATCAGACCGGGGTGTCTAGGCGAGACACGCCGACCTGAGCGTCTTGAGTCGAACTCAGGCTTTGAAAAGCGTGAAGATCGGCTCCCTTTTGCGGAGTAACGAGCGGAACTCGGATCTTGAAAAGCAAGAAGATCGGCTCCCTTTCCCCCTCGCCCCCTTGGGGGAGAGGGCTGGGGTGAGGGGGAGGCTTTTGACTTTGATCTGGCAGCGCAGAGGACTACAATCCCCACCCCGCCTCAACGGCCGATCTGCCCCGCCCATGTTGACCTGTTCCGTACATCCGTTGCCCTACCGCGCCAATCCCGCCGACTATTTCGCGGCCATCCGCAACGCCCCCGGCGCCGTGCTGCTCGACAGCGGCCGGCCGAGCGCCGAACGCGGGCGTTATGACTTGCTCAGCGCCTGGCCGCTGGAACAATTGGCGGTATTGCCGGACGAAAGCGGTGCGCACTTTCTGCAGCGCTTGCGCGACAACCTCAGCCGTTTGGGTGAAGCACAACTGCCTGCCGGGTATGAATTGCCGTTCGCCGGCGGACTGATCGGTTATTTGAGCTACGACTTCGGCCGGCATCTGGAAAACCTGCCAAGCGAGGCGCTGGATGACCTGCAGTTACCCGATGCGCGTTTCGGCTTGTATGAATGGGCACTGATCAGCGATCACCAAGCGCAAACCAGCCAATTGGTCTTTCATCCATCGCTTGCTGACAGTGAACGGCAGCGACTGATCGCGCTGCTAACTCAGCCCACCGCTGAGGCGTTGACGCCGTTCAAACTCAACCAGCCAATGACGGCCGATCTCTCGGCTGACGATTACCGCCAGGCATTCGAGCGTATTCAGAATTACATCCAGGCTGGCGACTGCTATCAAGTCAATTTCGCGCAACGCTTCCGCGCGGAATGCCAGGGCGATCCTTGGCTGGCTTATTGCGCATTACGCCAGGCCTGCCCGACGCCGTTCTCCGGTTTCCAGAGCCTGCCCGACGGTGGCGCGGTGCTTAGCCTGTCACCAGAGCGCTTCGTCAGAGTCAGTCAGCGCCAGGTCGAAACCCGTCCGATCAAAGGCACCCGCCCCCGCGGCCTGACCCCAGCCGAAGACGCCGCCAACGCCGCCGAACTGTTGGCCAGCCCCAAGGATCGCGCGGAAAACCTGATGATCGTCGACCTGCTGCGCAACGACCTCGGGCGCACCTGCCGCATCGGCTCGGTGCGCGTGCCGGAGCTGTTCAGTCTGGAGAGCTATCCGAATGTGCATCACCTGGTCAGCAGTGTGACCGGTGAACTGGCGGCAGAGCGTGATGCGCTGGATCTGATCGCCGGCAGCTTCCCCGGCGGGTCGATCACCGGCGCACCAAAGATTCGGGCGATGCAGATCATCGACGAGCTGGAGCCGACCCGGCGCGGTTTGTATTGCGGATCGTTGCTGTACCTGGACGTGCGCGGTGAGATGGACAGCTCCATCGCCATTCGCAGTCTGTTGGTCAAGGATGGACAGGTGTGCTGCTGGGGCGGCGGCGGGATTGTCGCCGACTCGGACTGGCAGGCGGAGTATCAGGAGTCGATGACCAAAGTGCGGATCCTGCTCGATACCCTGCAAAACCTCTGAATGACACAACCCCTGTAGGAGCTGCTGAAGGCTGCGATCTTTTGATCTTTAAAAGCAGAGATCGCAGCCTTCGGCAGCTCCTGCAGGGATTGGTTTACAAGTTCAGGTCGCGGTTTGAAGCCTTGAGAAATTCCTGCTTCAGCTCTTCAAACGTATGCACCGCCGGGAACTGCGGGAACTCGCGAATCACGTTGTCCGGCGCGTGAAACAGAATCCCCGCATCCGCTTCGCCCAACATCGTCGTGTCGTTGTACGAATCGCCCGCCGCAATCACCCGGTAATACAGGCTCTTGAACGCCAGCACCGACTGACGCTTGGGATCTTTCTGACGCAACTGATAGCTGGTCACCCGCCCGGTTTCGTCAGTGATCAAGCGATGGCAAAGCAGAGTCGGGAAGCCCAGCTGGCGCATCAGCGGCTGCGAGAACTCATAAAAAGTGTCCGAGAGAATCACCACCTGGAAACGTTCGCGCAACCAATTGACGAACTCCACCGCGCCGTCCAGCGGTTTCAGCGTGGCGATCACTTCCTGAATGTCCGACAGCTTCAAGCCGTGCTCATCGAGGATGCGCAGGCGTTGCTTCATCAATACGTCGTAATCGGGAATGTCCCGGGTGGTGGCCTTGAGGGAGTCGATCCCGGTTTTTTCGGCGAAGGCGATCCAGATTTCCGGTACCAGTACCCCTTCAAGATCCAGGCAAGCAATTTCCACAGGACACTCCCGTTTGTAGTGATTATTGGGTCGAGCGAGGCCGAACTCTAGCCTTTGAACATCAGGCGCGCAACGCAGAGGACGCCCCGGGCGCGGCAGCTTTTTGTTACCATCGGCCCCCTATAGAGCGCCCGAGCGCCACTGACCTGTAGGAAGCCGCCCTGATGAGCCCAACGTTCGACGTCGTGGAACTCGCCACGACCTATGCCAACAAATCCGCGCAGGACATCCTCAAACTCGCCTTCGCCGAGTTCGGCGATGACTTGTGGATATCTTTCAGCGGCGCCGAAGACGTGGTGCTGGTGGACATGGCGTGGAAGCTGAACAAGAACGTCAAAGTGTTCAGCCTCGACACCGGTCGCCTGCATCCGGAGACCTACCGCTTCATTGAGCAGGTGCGCGAGCATTACCAGATCAACATCGAAATCGTCTCGCCGGACTACACGAAACTCGAACCGTTCGTGAAGGAAAAAGGCCTGTTCAGTTTCTACAAGGACGGCCATGGCGAATGCTGCGGCATCCGCAAGATCGAGCCGCTGCGGCGCAAGCTGTCCGACGTCAAGGCCTGGGCCACCGGCCAGCGCCGCGATCAGAGCCCGGGCACTCGCAGCGCTGTGGCGGTACTGGAAATCGACACGGCATTCTCGACACCGGAACGCACCCTGTACAAGTTCAACCCGCTGGCGCAGATGACCAGCGAAGAGATCTGGGGTTACATCCGCATGCTCGAACTGCCGTACAACAGCTTGCACGAGCGCGGTTTCATCAGCATCGGCTGCGAACCCTGCACCCGCCCGGTGCTGCCGAACCAGCACGAGCGCGAAGGCCGCTGGTGGTGGGAAGAAGCCACGCAGAAAGAATGCGGGCTGCATGCGGGGAATATCATCAGCAAGAGCAAGGTTTGATTTCCTGCTGAATGAAGTCCCCTTGTAGAAGTGAGCCTGCTCGCGATAGCGGTATATCAGTCGAAGAATTTATTGGCTGACACACCGCTATCGCGAGCAGGCTCACTCCTACCGTTATCTGATGCGACTCGAAAAAATGTGTACACAGAAATGTCACCATCGGTGCCATTTATGTGTGCACTTTCAGTTTTCACGCCCTGAAAAGTTACATTCCCCAACAGAATCCCCTCTGCCTGCCTTTCTGAAAAATCCCTCCCCTGAAAAAAATACCTGTCCAGTCGATCAATTTATATCGCCGTTTTTTCAGCGACTTATGACCCATCGATAACTATTCGAAATGAGCCGCGCTGCCGCTAGATCTGCATCTGGCACAAATCTGGCTTTATCGCATACATGTTTTGTATACAAAACTGCAGAACATGCACACTTTCGATCCGCAAGCCTGAAGCGCCCTATCCCGTACAGGCTGCAGATGCCCCGTAATTAGTGATGGTTTCACCGACGCGCCGAAGATTTGTCGAGCCTGAGTGCTCATGCACAGTCATCGCGGCGGTGAACGTCAGGAGCCTGCCGGAATGCGTACAAGTCTTTCGAATAACATCGCGCTGAATCTGCCCTCCTCCACGCGCGACCGACCGTTGCCCCACGACGGACTGAGCGAGCCTCTGCAACTGAGCCCGCGTCTGCACAACAGCGATCTGGCGCCGACCAAAGCCGAGGGCCGGCGCTGGGGCCAGTACAGCATCTTCGCCCTGTGGACGAATGACGTGCACAACATTGCCAACTACTCGTTCGCCATCGGCCTGTACGCCTTGGGCCTGGGCGGCTGGCAAATCCTGCTGTCGCTGGGGATCGGCGCCGCGCTGGTGTACTTCTTCATGAACCTGTCCGGCTACATGGGGCAGAAAACCGGGGTGCCGTTTCCGGTGATCAGCCGGATCAGTTTCGGCATCCATGGTGCGCAAATTCCTGCATTGATCAGGGCGGTTATCGCCATCGCCTGGTTCGGCATTCAGACGTACCTCGCCTCAGTGGTCTTCCGCGTCCTGCTGACCGCCGTGCATCCGGGCTTCGCCGAATACGATCACAACTCGATTCTGGGCCTGTCGAGCCTGGGGTGGGTGTGCTTCGTCGCGATCTGGCTGGTGCAACTGGCGATCCTCGCCTACGGGATGGAGATGGTGCGCCGTTACGAGGCGTTTGCCGGGCCGGTGATTCTGCTGACGGTCGCCGCGCTCGCCGCATGGATGTATTTCCAGGCCAATGCAACCATCGCCTGGTCGATCCGCGAGCCGCTGACCGGTGCCGAGATGTGGCGCAACATTTTTGCCGGCGGCGCGTTGTGGCTGGCGATCTACGGCACGCTGATCCTCAACTTCTGTGACTTCGCCCGTTCTTCGCCGTGCCGCAAAACCATCAAGGTGGGAAATTTCTGGGGCTTGCCGGTGAACATTCTGGTCTTCGCGGCGATTACCGTGCTGCTATGTGGCGCGCAGTTCCAGATCAACGGGCGAATCATCGAAAGCCCGACCGAGATCATCGCCTCGATCCCCAACACCTTCTTTCTGGTGCTCGGCTGTCTGGCCTTTCTGATCGTCACCGTCGCGGTGAACATCATGGCCAACTTCGTCGCTCCGGCGTTCGTCCTCAGCAACCTCGCGCCGAAATACCTGACGTTCCGCCGCGCCGGGCTGATCAGCGCGACCATCGCCGTGTTGATCCTGCCATGGAATCTCTACAACAGCCCGCTGGTGATCGTTTACTTCCTCTCGGGCCTCGGCGCCCTGCTCGGCCCGCTGTACGGGGTGATCATGGTCGACTACTGGCTGATCCGCAAAGGCCGGATCAATGTGCCGCAGCTCTACAGCGAAGACCCCGATGGCGCTTATTACTACAGCCGAGGCATCAATTTCCGCGCGGTGGCGGCGTTTATTCCTGCAGCGCTGATCGCCATCGTCCTGGCGCTGGTGCCCGGTTTCCACAGCGTTTCGCCGTTCTCCTGGCTGATCGGTGCCGCAATCGCCGGCATGCTTTACCTGATCATCGCCAAACGCCAGACGCATTACGCCGACGTCAGCGGCGAATGCATCGCTGTGGATAACGTCAGCCACTGATCCCTTCGCGGCCCGGTTTTCGGGCCGCACCACTGCCCGCAATAAGGATTTTCCATGCGTATTCTCGTGGTCAACGTCAACACCACCGAATCCATCACCGACGCCATCGCCCGCTCGGCGCAGGCCGTCGCCTCCCCCGGTACCGAAATCGTCGGCCTCACGCCGTACTTCGGCGCCGAATCGATCGAAGGCAATTTCGAAAGCTACCTGGCCGCCATCGCCGTGATGGACCGGGTGATGGCCTACGATCAACCGTTCGATGCCGTGATCCAGGCCGGCTACGGCGAGCATGGCCGCGAAGGCTTGCAGGAATTGCTCAACGTCCCGGTGGTGGACATCACCGATGCGGCGGCCAGTACAGCGATGTTTCTCGGCCATGCCTATTCAGTAGTGACCACGCTGGATCGCACCGTGCCGTTGATCGAGGATCGGCTGAAATTGTCCGGCCTGTGGGATCGTTGTGCCTCGGTGCGCGCCAGTGGTCTGGCAGTTCTCGAGCTGGAGCATGAACCGCAGCGCGCACTGGAAGCGATCGTGCAGCAGGCAGAACTGGCAGTAACCCAGGACAAGGCCGAGGTGATTTGCCTGGGCTGCGGCGGCATGGCCGGACTGGACGAGCAGATTCGCCGACGCACCGGCGTGCCGGTGGTGGACGGGGTTACGGCGGCGGTGACGATTGCCGAATCGCTGGTGCGCTTGAAGTTGTCGACGTCGAAGGTGCGCACTTATGCGACGCCACGGCCGAAAAACATTATTGGCTGGGCGCAGCGGTTTGCTCGATAGACCGCGTTATCGTTCATCGCGAGCAGGCTCACTCCTACAGAGGAACGCATTCCAATTGTAGGAGTGAGCCTGCTCGCGATAGCCGCAACTCGGTTTGACGCCTGGCTCAGACAGCACTAAACCGCCGCGCCAGTCCCTGCTCAACAAACTGCTCGATCACAAAATCAACAAACGCCCGGGTCTTGCCCGGCAACAATTTGTGCTCGGCGTAATAGATCGAAATGTTACCGTCATCGACAAACCAGTCCGGCAGCACCCGCTGCAATGTCCCCGCCTGAAGGTACGGGACCGCAAACGGCATGCTCACCAGCGCAATGCCCAAACCTTGCATCGCCGTCGCGCACGCGGCCTCGGAATCGCTCATGGTCATCCGCGCCCGCAACGTCAGCGGGCTGTGTTGCTGATCGCGGTGGGTGAGTTGCCAGGAGCGCACACGCCCGGTCTGCGGTGAGCGAATCAGGATGCCGTCGTGCAGGTTGAGGTCATCGGGATGGCCGATCCGCGCATGGTTCTGCAGATAATCCTGCGACGCCACCAGCACCCGATGCGCCGGCGTCAGTCTGCGCGCAACCACGCCTTGTGGCAGTTCGAAGCCGCCGCCAATCGCCGCGTCGAAGCCCTGCGCAATGAGGTCGACCTGACGGTTATCGAAATGCCAGTCCGGGTTGATCGCCGGATAACGCCGCAAGAATTCGCCGAGCAGCGGCACGATATACAGACGACCGAACACCGTGCCCATGCTCACTTTCAGCGTCCCGGCCGGCTGCCCTCCAGCGCTGGCCAGATTGGCAACGGCATTCTGGATGGTGGTCAGGCTGGCGCTGACCTCACTCAAAAACAGCTGCCCCGCTTCGGTCAACGTCAGGCTGCGTGTACTACGCTGGAACAGCCGCACGCCAAGCCGCGCTTCCAGTTTCGCCACGCTTTTGCCTACCGCCGCCGGGGTCAGGCTTAAACGCCGCGCGGCTTCGGCAAAGCTGCCGACCTCGGCGCTGCGCACAAAGCATTCGATACTGCTGAACGTTTCCATGATCGCCACTATAAACTTCTGGTTTACACAGACTATAGCAATCATGGTCTACACGGTTGTCGATGCCACGCCGATACTCGGCACCAACACCAAGGCATTCCGCCTTGAACACTTGGAGATCGCACATGACCACTCAACACCTCAGGGGCAAAGTCGCTCTGATTCAAGGCGGTTCGCGCGGCATCGGCGCGGCCATCGTCAAACGTCTGGCCGCTGAAGGCGCCGCCGTCGCTTTCACTTATGTCAGCTCCGCCGCTAAAGCCGAAGAACTGCAGAACAGCATCACTGGCAACGGCGGCAAGGCCTTGGCGATCAAGGCCGACAGCGCCGATGCCAGCGCGATTCGCCACGCCGTCAGCGCCACCGTCGAAGCATTTGGCCGGCTGGACATTCTGGTCAACAACGCCGGCGTGCTGGCCATCGCGCCGCTGGAAGATTTCAAACTGGAAGACTTCGATCAGACCCTGGCCATCAACGTGCGCAGCGTGTTCATCGCTTCGCAGGAAGCGGCGAAGCACATGGGCGAAGGCTCGCGGATCATCAACATCGGCAGCACCAACGCCGACCGCATGCCCTTCGGCGGTGGCGGCGTGTACGCGATGAGCAAGTCGGCGCTGGTCGGCCTGACCAAAGGCCTGGCCCGCGACCTCGGCCCACGGGGCATCACCATCAACAACGTACAACCTGGCCCGGTCGACACCGACATGAACCCGGCCCATGGCGACTTCGCCGAGAGCCTGATCCCGCTGATGGCCGTGGGTCGTTACGGCACTGCCGATGAAATCGCCAGCTTCGTCGCCTACCTCGCCGGGCCGGAAGCCGGCTACATCACCGGTGCCAGCCTGACCATCGACGGCGGTTTCGGCGCCTGACAGACCCGCAAGAAAAAACGCCGCCCTTCTTTCTTGGGAAGGGCGGCGTTTTTATCTGGGCGATCAGGCCAGTTCCAGCGTCGGCAGGCCAAAAGCGCTTGGCCTGAAGTCTTTCAGCGAGCGAAGGATGCCGTCAGCGTGAGCATATTTTTCATCGGCCATCGCGGCGTCGGGGATGGCGATTGCGGTCATGCCTGCCGCTTTCGCCGCAGTGACGCCAAACGGTGAATCCTCGAACACCAGACAATCCCTGGGGGCAACGCCCAGTCGCCGGGCGGCGGTGAGGAAGATGTCCGGCGCCGGTTTGGCCGCGCCGACTTCCGGATCGTCCGCCGTGACGATGAAATCAAACAGCGCGAACCAGTCGCGATGCAAAGTGGTTTTCTGCCCGAACGACTGCCGTGACGAACTGGTGCCGACCGCGATCGGGATGTTATGCGCCTTGAGATGACGCACCAGCGCTTCGGCCCCCGGCATCGCCTGCGCCTTGGGGAAACGCTCGCGCATCAGCGGCTCGCGAATCTGCAGGAATTCTTCCGGGGTAATCGGTAGCTCCAGCGCCTGCACTACGTAATTGGCCAGGTCATTGGCACCGCGACCAATGATGTTCTGCTTGATGCTCCAGTCAAAGGTTTTCCCGTAGCGCCCGACAATCATCGAGGTGACCTCGGTGTAAATGCCCTCGGTGTCGAGCAGCAAACCGTCCATATCGAATATCACGGCCTTGATCGGGCCGAACGTCTTCAGCGGTGCATTCATCATCGGATCCGTTAACAAAGACATCCCGGGCGACAGGCAACGTGCCGCAACGCGGATCTGATTAATGGGTTCAGCAGCATAGCGAGGCCGATGGACATTGAGCAACGGGCAATCCCGTCGACGCGCTCTTCGCATTGAGCGAAACCTCCTACAGACACTGCCTACTTCCCCGACTTCTTTCCTTTTTGATCCCCCGCAAAGTCCGCGCTCCCGTTTCTTCCTATGCGCGAGCGACTGCGAATGTTTCAACCCGATCGGCTACTGGCCCTGAACAACAGCATCGGACTGCTGGTGGTGGCCGCCCTGAATCCCCAGCAGCCAGATTTCGAAGCGCTGATCGATGAGTTCCGCCTGTGCCTGAACACCTACGAGACCTGGGCCGAGCAGTTCTGGAGCGGGACGGCGCTGGACATCGAGCAGGTGTTCAAGGTTGGCAATGACGTGCAACTGAGGGCGCCGATTACCTCGCGCGCACCCATCAGTTCATCGGTGGTCATGTGTCCGGCCAACGGGCCGTTGACCTTGGTACACATGTTTGAAGCGGCGCGCTTTGTGCCGATCGGTGACACCCCGGTAACCCTCGAACCGCTGCTCAGCGAAGTCGACGGCGTGCAGACCTTCGGCGAACCACTGCGCCACACCATCGGCCCGAGCGGGATTCTCGAGGTGACCGATTGCACGCGCGGCCAGCGCTACCGCATCACCTTCTTCCCCGATGTTTCCACCGCCCATGTCCGCGCGCTGTATGCCTCTTATGAAGGTGTCATCGCCGGTCTGGAAAACTGGCTGCGCGGCGAATGGACAGGCTTCCAGCCGCCATGGATGGAGTTTTCCAGCGCCGGTTTTCTTGATCGTTACGGGCAATTGCAACGGGCCGACTGGCGCGGTCTGGAAAAAGCCCTGAACGGGGTCTGGGATGACATCCAACAGCTGTTTGCCCTCCTCGCCGATCTGCAGGCGCACAGCGAAAAACTCCTGGAATACCTGAGCGAAGTCGAGCTTGAGGCGCTGCTGGCGGCTTCCAGCGAGGCGATTGCCAACGCCTTGTTGATGCTCAGCGACGAGCCGTTGCTGTTCATTCATCTGGCCGCGTTCACCAGTTGGCTGAAGATGCTCCGGCCGCAATACCTCGCCGAAGTGGTTGCCGAAGTCCGCACAGAGTTGCTGATCAGTTTCCTGTTGATGCGCGTGGCGGGCGGTGCCGGCGTATCGCTGAGTCTGAGCAGTAAGGTCCTGGCCAGGATCAAGTCGCCACGGGCGCGGGAATGGCTGGCAGCCTCTGCTTTACGCCTGGCTGAACTGACCTCGACGCCGGAACTCAAGCAGCACGCGAGCACGCTGAAGCCGCTGATGTTTCATGCCCGGGACGTTCAGCTGAAGCCGATACCGTCGATTCCGCTGAACATTCGCCAGGCCGACGCGGTGATGTTGAGCGTGCCGAACCCGGCGCCACTCGCGCGGGAAAAATCCCGAAACATGGCGCGTCTTGAGCGCCACGAGCCCCACGACGACGCCCCCGACCAGGCGAAAAACCCCAACGGTGATGCCGCCGACTGTGTTCCCAACACCTGCACCAACGGCTGTCCGGTGTCGATGGTCACCGGCGAAGAACTGCTGACCCTGACCGACGCGGTGCTCGATGGCGTACTGCCGTTCGAGTTCACCCGTTTGTACCGCAGCAGCGCCGTCGAGATCGACATCGGTCTGGGCTTCGGCTGGAGCCACACCCTGGCCCATCGCCTGGCTTTCGACGGCGATGGCGTGATCTGGATCGACCACGAGAACCGCCGCACCCGCTTTCCCCTGCCCAATGTCGCGCGCCCGGCGATTCACAACAGCCTGTCACGGGCGGCGATTTTTTTGGGTGATGAACCGGAAGAACTGATCCTCGCCATGGCCGGCGACAGCGCGCGGTTCTATCACTTTCGCGCCGGCCGGCTGACCGCAATCAGCGACGTCTACGGCAATCGTCTGACGCTGCAACGCGATCGCTCCGACCGCATTCAGCGTCTGGACAACGGCGCCGGCCGCTCATTGCTGTTGCGTTATGACCGGGCGCAACTGGTGGCGATTGATTATCAGGTGTTCGTGCAGGGTGAGTGGAACACTGAGCAGAACCTCGCCACCTACCGCTTCGATGCCCGGCAACGGCTGCTGACCGCGACCAACGCGGTTGGCGACAGCGAGCGCTACGACTACGACGACCACCACGTCATCCTCCAGCGCCAGCTCACCGGTGGCGCGAGCTTTTTCTGGGAGTGGCAACGCGACGGCAAGGCGGCGCGTTGCGTGCGCCATTGGGCCTCGTTCTCGCAGATGAACACCCGCTACGTCTGGAACGATGACGACGCCAGCGTGACCGTGCATTACGTCGACGGCACCGAAGAAGTCTACGTCCACGACGAGCGCGCGCGGCTGGTGCGTCAGGTCGCGGCGGATGGCGGCGAGCAGCTCAAGGCCTATGACGAGCAGGGCCGGTTGGTCGCCGAGCAGGATGCTCTGGGCGCGGTCACCGAATACCGCTACGACGAGGTCGGACGGCTGATCGCGCTGATTCCGCCGGACGAGGCGCCAACGTCCTACGAGTACCGCAACGGTTTTCTCTACAAGCGTTGCCGAGGCGACGCGGTGTGGATCTATCGGCGCAACGCCGAAGGTGCGGTCACCGAAGCGGTCGACCCTGACGGTCAGGTCACCCATTACTACTACAACCTGCGCGGCCAGTTGTTGTCGCTGCGCTACCCCGACAGCAGCCGCCATCGCTGGGTGTGGAACGAGCTCGGCCAGCTCATCGAAGAAACCCTGCCGGACGGCGGCGTGCGGCGCTTTTCCTACGATGCGCTGGGCCGGCGGATTACCACCCAGGATGAATTTGGTGTTGTCAGCCGTCAGCAGTGGGACGCCGCCGGCCGACTGATCCTGACGACTTCTCCGACGGGCAGCACCCGCGCCTACAGCTACGGCGCCTACGGCCAGATCACCGCCGAACGCGACGAACTCGGGCGCATCACCCGCTACGAATATGACGACGACCTGCACCTGGTCTCGCGGCGGATCAACCCCGACGGCACCCGCGTGCAGTACCGCTATGACCATGCGCGGTTGCTGCTGACCGAGATCGAAAACGAGTCGGGGGAAAAATACCGACTGGATTACACGCCGACCGGATTGATCCGACAGGAGACCGGTTTTGATGGGCGGCGTACCGCGTACGTTTACGACCTCAACGGTCATCTGCTGGAGAAGACCGAGTTCGGCGAGCAGAGTTTATCGCTGGTCACCCACTACCAGCGCGACAAGGCCGGACGTTTGCTCGTCAAAACCCTGCCCGACGGGATCAAGGTGCGTTATGACTACGACCGCCTCGGCCGCTTGGTTGCCGTCGATGACGGGCAGAACCATCCGCTGGCCTTCGAGTATGACCGTCAGGACCGCTTGATCACCGAGCACCAGGGCTGGGGCACCTTGCGTTACGCCTATGACGCCTGCGGTCAGCTCAAACGCCTGCGCCTGCCGGACAACAGCAAGCTCGATTATCACTACGCCAAGGGCGGTGCGCTGAGTGCCATTGACCTCAACGGCACGCCGCTCACGCGCCACGTCTACCAGTCCGGTCGCGAGCAGCAACGTCAGCAGGGCCTGCTGCTCAGCGAATACTCCTACGATGATCAGGGCCGACTACTTGCTCACGCCGTAGGCCATCGCGGCGCCTCGCTGTACCGCCGCGATTATGCCTACAGCGCCAACGGCAATCTCGAGCACATTGCCGACAGTCGCCACGGCCAGCGCACCTACGGCTACGACGCCCTTGACCGATTGATTCGGGTTCGCCATTCGCGCGACGAACTGCCCGAATCCTTCGCCCACGACCCGGCCGGCAACCTGCTGATGCAGGACCGCCCCGGCCCCGCGCAGATCAAGGGCAATCGCCTGCTGATGCAGGGCGACCGTCATTACGACTACGACGCCTTCGGCAACCTGATCCGCGAACGCCGAGGCCACGGCCAGACCCTCGTCACCGAATACCGCTACGACTGTCAGCACCGCCTCATCGGCCTGACCCGCCCCGACGGCCAGACCGCCACTTACCAATACGACGCCTTCGGCCGGCGCATCCGCAAAACCATCGACGGAGCCGTCACCGAGTTCTTCTGGCAAGGCGAGCACCTCGTCGCCGAAAGCAGCGCCACGCAATACCGCAGCTTCCTCTACGAACCCGGCACCTTTCGCCCACTGGCGCTGCTCGACGGCAAAGGCCCGAAAAAAGCCTGCCCGTTCTACTACCAACTCGACCACCTCGGCACCCCGCAGGAACTCACCGACTACAGCGGCGAAATCGTCTGGTCCGCGCAATACGACGCCTACGGCAAAGTCGCCGCCGTCACCCTCGCCGGCGAAGACTACCTCGACCAGCCGCTGCGTTTTCAGGGGCAGTACTTCGATGTTGAAAGCGGCCTGCACTACAACCTCCATCGGTATTACGACCCGAGGTTGGGACGGTATCTGACGCCGGATCCGGTGAAGCTCGCGGGCGGGTTGAATCAGTACCAGTACGTGCCGAATCCGACGGGATGGGTGGATCCGTTGGGGTTGACCTCGAATTGCCCTCCAAAAGGCCGAAAAACAATCGGCTGTCCAAAACCTAATGAAGTCGAGCCCCCGCTGGTTTCTCGGCGAGGCGCGTTTAGGCAGGCAAAACTTGATTCGGGAGTACCAAAAGTGCAGCAGCCCGACATTCAAATCGATGAGGTCAGCGGCAAGCAGAAGCAATTTACTTATGCCAACATGACGGATAGGAAAGGCAATAACATCCTGGACAGTAGTGGAATGCCAATCATAACTAGAGAATATAAATACACCAGAGAGGATGGGTTTATATTGATCCTCCAAGATCATTCCGCGGGCCATAAATACGGGGACATAAATAACCGGGGAGATCAAGGACCTCACATAAATGTGCGACCTGCAGATGACAGGCGGAACGGCAAGGTAAAAAACACAAGCGATCATTACCCATTCAGGAGATCACCATGAAAAACTGGAACGACATAGAGGGCAGCAAACTGTTTAACATGGTATTCAGCAGACCTATACCTATCTCAGAGATTAAGTTATTCGCTCTGAACATAGACAATAACCTTTCAACGCTGACCTTGGCATTTGACATCAGGGAAACCCCAGATACCCCTCCGAAGAAATGGGATCTAATAGGATACAACGCTTGCCGGATCGGAATAACGTGCAGTGAAGTCAGAGGTTTGACAACATCCAACATCCCGACGCAAGAAACATTAAACCTATCCATCCAACTTATTGGGGATAGGTACTCTGTTTCCGCCACATCCAAGTCGTCAGAGTTAAAATTCACTACATCATCATTAAGGTTGAGAGAGCCAAGTGTGTACTTGACAGAATCACCTTTCTAGAGCCTTCAATAATCAAAAGCTTTTTTGCAGGTGACATTTTGTCTCTTGAGGACTTGATCAAAGGCTTCCTCAGCAAAGTCGAAGAAGGAACAATGCTGCTACAACAGTGCTATCCATTTTCCCACGGAGTTAGTAGATTTCGATTACGGTCCAAACAACAGGATTGACGGCTTTGACGTGTGGCGTCTTTATATGTACGCCGCCGACAGACCTGAAGAGTACAAAAAATACACTGACATAAATTTTCTTGAGAGCGAGTTCAAGTGTTATATAGGCTCAGGCAGAATCAAAAAAATGTCGCCATCCGATGACCTCTATGTATTAATCGGCCCGCCGGAAAATCTCTTAAGACGAGACTTAAGCACCTGCTGACTCAGGCCTTTATGCCGAAGTTCAACTCTTAAAAACCTCACTGATCTTCTCGAACCTCTGAAAGAATTTGCGGATCAAGATATCCACTTCGATTTTCCGCACCTCAATGGTCACTTTGTAAAAATCAGTGCAAGAAGAAGCGACGTCTCGTTCTGGGGAACTGATTCTCTGTAGGGCCTGCTGAGTCAGGCCCTTAAACCATCATTCAAACACTCCCCCCCTCACTGCTCATCCCCATCCTCCTCATACTCCATATCCGCCTCATCCGCATCATTCAACGGTACCGTCGCATCATCCGTCACCGATCCAGGATCTTCACTGCCTGGATCATTGATAAACGGCAATCCACTCGGGCCCTTCTCTTCTTTACCTTCAGTTTCAGGGGTCATGGCGAACCTCTTGATCGCATGGAATGTATGACGTTCGAGACGCCCTATCGCCAATCGTTCCTCTTCCTGACGGCCAGACACGAAAAACCCGGCGCCAGGCCGGGTTTTCGTTGATCAATCAGCGATGTTTATTTTTGTGTTTGTTCTTGTGCTTGTGACCGCCGGAATGATGTCCATCGTCGTCGCCACCCAGATTGTTACCCACCGCCCCGCCCGCTGCGCCGCCCAGGCCCGCGCCGATAGCGGAACCGGTGGAGCCGCCGAGGCTATTGCCGACGACCGAACCGCCTGCTGCGCCAAGACCGCCACCAATTGCGGCTTCGGTGCGGTTGCGTTTGTTCGCGCCGACGGCACTGCCGGCCGCGCCGCCGACACCCGCGCCGACCGCGGCGCCCGTGCTGCCGCCGAGTTGTCCACCAACCACATTACCCAGCGCACCGCCGAGACCACCGCCTACGGCAGCGGTGCCATCTCCGGCCGCCATGGCGCCCTGCGCCACGACCAAGCCGAAAAACAGTGCAGATAATGACAATCGCATATAAACCTCGCAGTTCCCGAATCGGGACAGTCCGCCCAAGCGGGGCGTATGCAGATTGGAGATGATTTCGGACGAAACGTTCAGCCATGAAAAAGCCCGACATCGAGTCGGGCCTCTTCTGACAGCGTTCGGGATTAGTGGCGCTTATGGCCTTTGCCCAGATTGCTGCCGACGGCACCGCCGGCTGCACCGCCCAGGCCCGCGCCGATGGTGGCGCCGTTGCGGCCGCCCAGGCTGTTGCCGATCACCGAACCACCGGCCGCGCCGACGCCGCCGCCGATCGCCGCTTTGGTGCGGCTGCCCTTGCGTGCGGCGACTGCGCTGCCCGCTGCGCCCGCGACGCCAGCACCAATGACGGCGCCGGTGCTGCCGCCCATTTTCTGACCGACCACGTTGCCCAGCGCGCCACCCAGGCCACCGCCCAGCGCAGCGGTGCCATCACCGGCAGCGATCGCACCTTGAGCAACCAGAAGGCCAAGAACCAGTGCAGGCAGTGTTAAACGCATGACGAAAACCTCAAATAAACGGGATGACGAGAAGGAGCGGGATTTAATGCGCTCGGCGCAGGAAAGTCCAGACGCGGGCAACAGCGTCGATTGGACCGCGATCAAGGAAAAGGTTTTATGCCGGGCAAAAAAAAGCCCGCTGGGGAGACGGGCTGGAGACTTGCTTTCTAACGGATGGCTTCACCCTACGTTGACCAACGTGAAAAGTTTGTGAAAAAAAACCGACATTAATGTCAACGCCCCGCAGGCATTTCCAGCAGGCAATCCTGCGCCCATAAAAAACCCCGTTCAGTGACGGGGTACGGGATGAAATCACTTTCTCGCCCTTGCCGAGACCTTGGGCAGGAATTTCGCTTTTGGCCCTTTAGGGGCTGTGGACTTGATTCTCCCGATGCTCACCGGATCTTCGCCAAAACCCGACTGATACTCCGTCTGACCGCAGCGCACACAGTTGTTGAATGAAAACTCAGCGCCATCGTCTTCGATATACGGACCTGTCATAGCCTCTCCCCTGCGGAACCGGGCCGATACCGGCAAAACTGTTTTGCCTGAAAAAATATCGACCTCCGAGGATTTTGAGACTAGCCGGTCATTCCGGGACTAGCCGTACACAAAGCATGATCTCCGACGAGCGGAAGATCCCATCCCAGTGACACAATTGGAGCCCTATCGCTCAAGACCGTTGGCTTTGGAGACGATTTCCTCTACGCAGGCCGAGACTGAAATTTTGCTTGCATCGAGAACCAATGCGGGAGATTCAGGCACCTCGTAGGGTGCGCTGATCCCCGTAAACTCCGGGATCAGACCAGCGCGGGCCTTGCGATAAAGCCCCTTCGGATCCAGCCGCTCACATACATCGAGTGGCGTATTCAGATAGACCTCGAGAAAACGCTCGTCGCCAATGATGGATCGGGCTTTTCCACGGCTCACTCTGGTCGGAGAGATACATGCCACCATCACGGTGATACCCGCGTCATTCATCAAACGCGCTACTTCAGCGATACGGCGAATATTTTCGGAGCGATCCTCAGCACTGAAACCCAAGTCGCTGCAAAGTCCGTGGCGAACGTTATCGCCATCCAGCACGAAGGCAGGCTTGCCACTTTCAATCAGCATTTTTTCAATAGCGAACGCCAGCGTCGATTTGCCTGAACCACTCAATCCGGTAAACCAAATGGTAAAAGGCTTCTGCGCCACGACACGCTCTCGATCACTGGGAGCAACTTGAGTGGGGTGCAAAACGACATTCTCAGGCACGCTGTTTTTTTCGCTTGTCATACGCATCCTCATCTCGCGTAGAGTCTGAGTTCAAACACGTTAGTCTTCAGCGGCAACTCGCAGCTCAAAAGCCATGGATCGGGCCAGACATCATGATCGACCGTTATTCGATAAACCGGCTGACAGTCGAACCGATCCAGCGAATACCCAATGACCCCTCGAGAAAAGGCAGCCTGGCTGCGTCTACCGTTAGACGCCATTCGTCATTCAGATAAAATTCCAGCCCTGCTTCACTCGCTACCACGCGAATGTCCCCGCTATGAGGAAGTCCCGTGATCTGCACGTCGGGCTCGGGATTCCAGTGCGCGCCATCATTTGTCCAAAGTACCAGTCCGGCCTCGACATCATTGATAGGCTGTATCAGCAGTGCGTTCATATCCGTGTCACCGCCACTGCCCTGATAAGTCACCACCGCAACGTGGGAATCGGTAGATGGCGTGTCCAACGAATAACTGAACGCCAGGCTACGTTGTGCTTGCGAAACGTCTTCAATCTTCTTGATCAGACACAGGTTACCGAGGATGGCCTCTTTGCCGCCGTCTTCAAGTGTCTTCGGCACGCCATAGACGAGTTCGACGCCCGCCCATTCCTGCTGAATGTTTTTCGAACGCTGGCAAGCAGCCAGACGCTCTTCAGACTTACGGTTGAACAGACTTCGCTCGAACAACTCCGATACAAACGGAAAAGTATGACCGTGGTGTGCATAGTCTTTTACGTTCAACAGGCGGACTTCGTTGACGGCGCCGTAAGGACCAAGGCAAATGTAGTCCAGTGCTTTATAGGTGCCCCGTTCCAGAATCCATAAACCGCTCATGGAACTGCGGCGCAAATCACGTCCGGTCATCTGGCTTTCTCCCACCAACATGATGTCGGACGAGACCGCCAGGCCTCGCGTATAGATTGGACTCCCTGACTCCCAGAGAACTTCATTGCTTTCCAGATCGATCAGCGCACCGATATTGCTGTGGCAGGCAATTTTCTGCCCCTCGTCCGATACCCACACATTGTGCAGGCCCGTACGTCGCTCAATGGGCTTGACACTGACCAGCTCCAACGCCGGATAAGTCAGTACTGCCATTAACGAACCGTTATGGTGGCCGTGAGCGATGACATAAAGATGACCATCTTTTTCGAATACGGAATTCAGATGATCGCCGGTGATTTCTTCCAGTGAAAGACGATCCCAGCGAACGTTGCTCAGCCGCTTTTCCTGAAAATGCCCGGGCTTTTCCAGGTCGACCACAGTGATCGCGTTACGTCCGGTGTTGGTACACACCACGCGACCGTCAGATGCGCAGAGCAACTGGTGTGGTTCCGAGAGGAAGGTTTCGGAATGGAAACTACCGTGCGAAAGAAATCCCACTTCAGAGGTAGCGTAGGTCTGGATATCCTTCAGCTTTACGTTATCCAGCCCAGAATGGCTGAGCACAAAATCCTTGCCGCCCGGAAACCATGAAACGCCGTAATATTCAGTGCGTTCGTTCTCGAGCGGGATAACTTTTCTGGAATGCACCTCGACGAGGAGCAAATATCCTGTGGTCGCAACGACTGCAAATAGCGGTTCCACTACTCTCTACCTCAGAAATGTAAATCTCGACCCTTTTTGATGCAGCGAGTGACGCAGAGCCATGAGTGCGGCCATTCTAACTGGTCAGTACAATAGTTCAACGCCAACAAAACCGGATTCCGGCCCCCGCGCGGAGCCGATCGACGCGCAGCAGATGATGCCCGAGCAATTTTCGAACACGCAGAAAACAAAAAACCCGACTTCTTTCGAAGTCGGGTTTTTTGCTATTCAATTTGGCGGTGAAGGAGAGATTCGAACTCTCGATACAGTTTCCTGTATACACACTTTCCAGGCGTGCTCCTTAAGCCACTCGGACACTTCACCGTATCTCTGCAGACATGTTCTGTCTGTCGAGGCGCGCTAATGTAGTCGAAAGCTTTTCCGATGGCAAACTTTTTTTCAGAATTTTCATGCGCTTAAGAGAGCGGACTGCACTGGGCCAGGCGGAGGATGGCAAACTCGCCAATCTCGGGTAACCGACGTGCTTCCTTTATGGAAGGCAAGAGGCGCGCAGCGCTGGCTGAAGCGCAAAACGGTGACTGGCAGGTCAGTCACGGCGCTTTACCTGGCCTGCGGCGGTGGGTAACGTCTGCCCATCTTTCTAATAAGGAATAGCGTCATGAGCGAGTTGATTGCCTACCACCTCGAAGACGGTATCGCGACCCTGACCCTGAACAATGGCAAGGTCAACGCCATTTCCCCCGATGTGATTGCGGCGTTTAACGCGGCACTGGATCAAGCGGTCGCGGATCGGGCTGTGGTGATCATTACCGGCCAGCCGGGGATTCTCTCGGGAGGTTACGACCTGAAGGTGATGACGGCCGGCCCGAAAGAGGCCGTTGCGCTGGTGACCGCCGGTTCGACGCTGGCCCGTCGCCTGCTCTCTCACCCGTTTCCGGTGATCGTTGCCTGTCCGGGACACGCCGTGGCAAAAGGCGCATTCCTGCTGTTATCCGCCGATTACCGCATCGGTGTCGATGGCCCGTTCAGCATCGGTCTGAACGAAGTGCAGATCGGTATGACCATGCATCATGCCGGTATCGAGCTGGCGCGTGATCGCTTGCGGCGTTCGGCTTTCCATCGCTCAGTGATCAATGGCGAAATGTTCGATCCGAAAAGTGCCGTTGATGCAGGTTTCCTCGACAAGGTCGTCACTGCAGAAGAATTGCAGGGCGCCGCCTTGGCTGCCGCGCGTCAGTTGAAGAAAATCAATATGCTCGCGCACAAGAACACCAAGCTGAAAGTGCGCAAACAACTGCTGGAAACCCTCGACGATGCCATCCTCCAGGATCAACAACATCTGGGCTGATTCCTGAAGGATTTGCCGTTGAAAACAGCCCGACCCTCGTGTCGGGCTTTTTCTTACGTCCGGTGTTGAAGATTCCCTGACAGCTCTAGGATGCGCCTGACAGGCAGCGCTGAAACATGCGCTTAAACATCGGCCATCTCCGGACTCTATAGGGGCAATTGCCGAAAACAGTGCACATCCGTACACTGCGCCACCTTTTGTCCCGGTGGGCCTGCAAAAATGCTGTTCGTGTTTCGTATGTTGTTGATGGGCCTGCACTTTATTCTGGCCGGCGTGCTGGGCGTGATCCTTGGCCTGTGCCGCCCCTTCAATCCGGACAACAGCCGACTCTGCGCCCGCCTCTACGCGTTGCCAGCGATGTATATCCTGCGTTTGCGCGTCAAGTCTGAGGTCAACGGGTTGATCAACAAGCCTGACAGCTGCGTGATCATCGCTAACCACCAGTCCAATTACGATCTGTTCGTGTTCGGCAACGTCGTCCCGCGCCGCACCGTGTGTATCGGCAAGAAAAGCCTGAAGTGGGTGCCGTTGTTCGGCCAGTTGTTCTGGCTCGCCGGCAATGTGTTGATCGACCGTGGCAATGCGCACAAGGCGCGGCAGTCGATGCTGACGACCACTCACACGCTGCAGAATGAAGACACCTCGATCTGGGTATTCCCGGAAGGCACCCGCAACCTCGGCGAAGATTTGTTGCCGTTCAAGAAAGGCGCGTTTCAGATGGCGATTGCCGCCGGAGTGCCGATCGTTCCGGTGTGCGTGAGCAGTTACGTCAAGCACATGCGTCTGAATCGCTGGCGCAGCGGCAACGTTCTCATACGTTCGCTGCCGGCGATTCCTACAGTCGGATTGACCATGGATGACATGCCCATGCTCATCGAGCGATGCCGCGAACAGATGCGCGAATGTATCGAATCCATGGATCGGCAACTGCGAGCCGCGTGAAAAACAAACCCGCCCTGTGCGGGTTTTCTTTTGCCGGCTGAACTGTAGAAGTTTCACTGACTCTCAAACAGCGACACGGCTAAGCTGAAGCCTTGTTCCCCTGCCATCTGCCAAGAAGAAGTGAATCACCACCATGGGTCGAGTTGTTGCTGCTGCGGTGTACAGCGAAGGCAAGAAAGTCACCAATATCACGCTTGATGAAGGCGCGGCCTGGGCGGCCAAGCCGGGCCACTTCGTCTGGATCGGTCTGGAAGAACCGGACGCACAGGAATTATCCAACCTGCAACACCAGTTCAATCTGCACGAGCTGGCCATCGAAGATGCGCTGGAAAAACACAGCCGGCCAAAACTGGAAACCTTTGGTGACGCTCTGTTTATCGTCACCTACTCCCCCGTTCGTGAACACGGCGTTTTGCAGTTCATCGAAACGCATATCTTCGCCGGCAAGGGCTACATCATCACCGCGCGCAACGGCCACTCGGCGTCCTACGCCCAGGTGCGTCAACGCTGTGAGGCGCGTCCACTGTTGCTGGAGCATGGCGAGGATTTCGTCCTGTATGCGCTGCTCGATTTCGTCATCGAGAACTATCAGCCGGTGGGCGAAGCGATCCACGCGGAGATCGATGAGCTGGAGCGCAACGTGCTGTGCAGTGCCCTCAACGAGCGTGACATCCAGAAGCTCCACGGTTTGCGCCGTGACGTGGTGCGCTTGCGTCGGTATGCGGCGCCGATGGTAGAAATCGGCGAAGAGCTGCAAAAGCTAAGCTTTCCATTCATCGACAAGAACATGCGCCCGTACTTTCGCGATGTGCAGATCCACGTGACGCGGCAGATGGAAGACCTGAGCACGCTGGCGGACATTGCCAGCCAGACCATCGAGATTGGTGTGTTGCTCGAGGCATCGCGGCAAAGCGTGGTGCAGCGCAAGTTCGCGGCGTGGGCGGCGATTCTGGCGTTCCCCACCGCTGTGGCGGGAATTTACGGGATGAACTTCCAGAACATGCCGGAGTTGACTTGGCATTACGGTTATTTTGCGGTGCTGGGGTTTATTGCGGTGGGGTGTGTGAGTTTGTGGGCGAGTTTCAAGCGGTCGGGGTGGTTGTAGCCGGGACCGCGTCGCCCCGGCGATTCGCGAGCAGGCTCGCTCCCACAGGGATTGTGGGAGCAGGCCCTTTCAGCGTTGAGCCGCTTCCGGCTTGTGCGCGACGAAGCGCATCATCCACTCCGCAACCGTAGCGCCATGATGCTCCTGCTCGAGGCTGGCCACGCCTTTGCTGTAAATCTGCGAACCCAGGGCTTCCTGGCGCAGATCGAGCAGCGCGCGCGAGTAATCGTGAATGAATTCCGGATGGCCCTGGAAGCACAGCACTTGATCGTTGATGTGATAAGCCGCGAACGGGCAGAAATCGCTCGACGCGATCACCGTGGCATTTTCCGGTAGCTCGGTCACCTGATCCTGATGGCTGATCAACAGTGTCAGCTCTTCGCGCACCGGGCTCATCCACGGCGCCTTGGCCGCCAGCTTGTAGTTGTGGGTACCAACGCCCCAACCCTGGGATGCGCGCTCGCTCTTTCCGCCAAGCAGCAGCGCCAGCAATTGATGGCCGAAGCACACGCCGAGCAGTTTGTCGCCGCGTTCGTAGCGATTCAGAAGATAAGTCTTGAGGGTCTGAATCCACGGATCAGTGCCGAACGAATCGGCCTTGCTGCCGGTGACCAGGTACGCATCGAAGGTCTCGTCTTCGCTTGGGTATTCGCCATTCACCACGTTATAGACAGTGAAATCAGCGGCGATCGGTTGTTGCGAAAACAGGCGCTGAAACATTTGCCCATAGCCCTGATACTGATCGATCAGCTCAGGCCGCAAGATGTCGGTCTCGAGAATGCAGATGCGCAGCGACATAAAAAATACCTGACACGTGATGGGAATAATGAACACCCCAGAGCCTGCCTTGAAACACCCGACCAAGGCAAGCCCCGACATGTTCACCAGCCCCTAGAACATTTCACCTTTCGCGGCTTTGTCCAGTAGCAGCGCTGGCGGCGTAAAACGCTCGCCATATTGCTCGGTCAGATACTGCGCACGCGCGACAAAATCCTTCAGGCCATACTGGTTGATGAACTGCAGCGCACCGCCGGTCCACGCAGCGAAACCGATGCCGAAGATCGACCCGACGTTGGCATCCGCCGTCGAGGTCAGCACGCCCTCCTCCACACAGCGCACGGTTTCGATGGCCTGCACAAACAACAGACGATCGCGCACATCCTTTGCTGGAATCTGTCCGTCGACTTTCTCGAAACGCGTTTTCAGCTCCGGCCAAAGATGCTTCTGGGCAGCCGCTGGATATTCATAAAACCCGCCTCCGGCGGCTTTGCCTGGTCGCTTGAATTCATTGAGCATCAAGTCAATCACGGCGAAGGCCGGGTGCTCAATCAGCGGTTTCCCTTCAGCCTGCAAGTCCTTGGCCGTCTGCTGCCGGATATGGCTCATCAGGCTGAGAGAAACTTCGTCGGCGATCGCCAGAGGCCCGACCGGCATCCCGGCCTTGCGCGCTTCAGTCTCGATCATCGGCGCACTGACGCCTTCGCCGAGCATGGCAATGCCTTCGTTGGTGAACGTGCCGAACACCCGCGAAGTAAAGAAGCCACGGCTGTCGTTGACCACGATCGGAGTTTTCTTGATTTGCAGGACGAAATCGAAACCGCGGGCGAGGGTTTCGTCGCTGGTCTGCGCGCCCTTGATGATTTCCACCAGGGGCATTTTTTCCACCGGACTGAAGAAATGCAGGCCGATGAATTTGCTTTGATCGGGCACGGCCGTCGCCAGGCCGGTGATCGGCAGGGTGGACGTATTGGAAGCGATCACTGCTTCGCTACCCACCACCTGTTGCGCGGCGGCAGACACCTTGGCTTTGAGTTCGCGATCTTCGAATACCGCTTCGATGATCAGATCGCAACCGGCCAGATCGGCATCGCTTTCGCTCGCAACGATCCGCGCCAGTACTGCCTCGCGCTGTCCGACAGTCATCTGGCCACGGGTAACTTTTTTATCCAGCAGCGCCGCGGAATGCGCCTTGCCTTTCTCGGCAGCGGCGAGGTTGATGTCCTTGAGCACGACGTCGATACCGGCCGAGGCGCTGACAAACGCGATGCCCGCGCCCATCATGCCAGCGCCGAGTACACCTACTTTCTTGGTTTTATAAGGCGCAAAACCTTGCGGTCTTGAACCGCCGGCGTTGATCTCGTTCAACTGGAACCAGAACGTGCCGATCAGGTTTTTCGAGATCTGTCCGGTCGTCAGTTCTGTGAAGTAGCGGGTTTCGATCAGGTGCGCCGTTTCGAAATCGACCTGAGCACCCTCCACCGCCGCGCAGAGAATCTTCTCCGGCGCTGGCAGCGTGCCTTGAGTCTTCGCGCGCAGAATCGACGGCGCAATCGCCAGCATCTGCGCCACTTTCGGATTCGACGGCGTGCCGCCAGGAATCTGGTAGCCCTTGACGTCCCAGCGTTGCACCGCAGCCGGATTAGCGATAATCCAGGCGCGCGCCTTGGCCAGCAGCTCATCGCGATCCGCCGCCAGTTCATCAATCAGCCCGGCCTGCAACGCCTGTTGCGGGCGCACCTTCTTGCCTTCGAGCAAATACGGCAGGGCTTTTTCGATGCCGAGCATGCGCACCATGCGCACCACTCCGCCGCCGCCCGGCAACAGGCCCAGCGTCACTTCCGGCAGACCGAGTTGCACCGACGCATCATCCACAGCGATGCGGTGGTGGCAGGCCAGGCAGATTTCCCAGCCGCCACCCAGCGCAGCGCCGTTGATCGCCGCAACCACCGGTTTGCCGAGGGTCTCAAGGCTGCGCAACTGCGCCTTGAGGGTCAGCACCATGTCATGGAAGGCTTTGGCTTCGGGCTTGCCGACCTTGATCAATTCATTGAGGTCGCCGCCAGCAAAGAAGGTTTTCTTCGCTGAAGTGATGATCACCCCGGCAATGCTGTCTTTTTCCGCTGACAAACGCGCAACGCAAGCGGCCATGGCCTCGCGATACAAGGCGTTCATGGTATTGGCACTCTGGCCCGGCATGTCCATGGTCAGCACGACGATACCGTCCTGGCCTTTTTCGTAACGAATCGCTTCGCTCATAACAGGGTTCCTTGAAGTCGGGGCTCAGAGGCGTTCGATGATGGTGGCAATGCCCATGCCGCCGCCGACGCAGAGTGTCGCCAGGCCGTAGCGCAGGTGACGCGCTTCCAGTTCATCGAGCAGCGTGCCGAGGATCGCGCATCCAGTGGCGCCCAGCGGGTGGCCCATGGCGATCGAGCCGCCGTTGACGTTGACCTTGTCCGGGTCGACGGCCATGTCCTTGATGAACTTCAACACCACCGAGGCAAACGCTTCGTTGACCTCGAACAGATCGATGTCTTCCACGCGCAGTCCGGCCTTGGCCAGCGCTTTGCGGGTTGCCGGCGCCGGGCCGGTGAGCATGATCGTCGGGTCGGTACTGGTGACGGCGGTGGCGACGATGCGCGCCCGTGGCTGCAGCCCTAGCGCACGGCCCTTGGCTTCGGAGCCGATGAGCATCAGCGCCGCACCGTCGACAATCCCGGAACTGTTGCCCGGCGTGTGCACGTGGTTGATTCGCTCGACATGGCTGTAGACCCGCAACGCCGTGGCGTCGAAGCCCATCTGCCCGATCATTTCGAAACTCGGCTTGAGCTTGCCCAAGCCTTCAAGGGTCGATTCGGCGCGGATGAACTCATCATGATCGAGCAGGATGATGCCGTTCTGATCCTGCACCGGCACCAGCGACTTGTTGAACGAGCCATCAGCTCGCGCCCGTGCGGCTTTGTGCTGCGAGTGCAGCGCGTAGGCATCGACATCCTGTCGGCTGAAGCCTTCGAGGGTGGCGATCAGGTCGGCGCCGACGCCTTGCGGGGTGAAGTGGCTGTGCAGGTTGGTCTGCGGGTCCAATGCCCAAGCGCCACCATCGCTACCCATCGGCACCCGCGACATCGACTCGACGCCGCCGACCACCACCAGATCTTCATAACCCGAACGCACTTTCATCGCGCCGAGATTCACCGCTTCCAGACCTGAAGCGCAGAAACGGTTGATCTGCACACCGGCGACGCTGACGTCCCAATCGGCTACTTGCACCGCCGTTTTGGCGATATCGGAACCTTGATCGCCGATCGGCGTGACGCAGCCGAGGACCACATCATCGACCTGACTGGTGTCCAGCGCCGTGCGTGCCTGCAAGGCGCTCAGCAAACCTGCTACCAGATTGACCGGCTTGACGCTGTGCAGCGCGCCGTCGGCCTTGCCTCTGCCACGCGGGGTGCGTAACGCATCGAAAATCAAAGCTTCAGTCATGACGTCCTCGAACCTGATTCAGTGTCGTTGCACTTTCGCCCTGCGCAGTCCGGCAAGCAATGACCACATTGCTCAACGCGCTTGACGCACGCGCTCAGACGGACGGTCATCGGACCTCAGGTGAACCGGTTCAGGTCGCCGAGTTGTCTAGCCAGCGGGCGGCAAAGAAGCTGGCAATACGCCTCATGCCTTTCTTAAAGCTTTTTTTAAGCGCTCCATATGAAATGGATCTAAGCCAACGCGGACGTGGGCCCTAAGGTGAACATGTACGCCATCGTCGTCGGGTTTTGCCGAGACGGGCGTCCTCCAACAGGAAGTGCAACGCGTGCCGTCATGGATCTGCAGTCAGGCACGCCTCAGGAAATAACAATAAAGGCGGTCAAGCCATGTTCAAACAACCGAAAGTACGTCAAGCAGGACTCATTCTTTTCGCCACGACGCTGTTGTTGATCTTGCCGAATCTGACCAAGGTCATCGGCTGATTCAAGCGCCGCGTGCTGTATATCGCCGCTGAAAGTGTGACTGGCCCGCTACCCGGGCCAGCGTGGTTGTGCCAACCTTTGCGCACTTACACGACATGGACGGCGGTCATTTGAAAACGCTCATTGCGCTCAGTGCCTTGCTGCTGAGCTTGCCCTTGTCTGCCGCACAACTGGATCTGCAGTTGGGCGCAAACAGCCGCACCTGGCAGACCGAGGAACTGCTCAAGCATCCTCAGCTGCAAACCCTCACGATCAACAATGATGTTTCCTACAAGAAAGACATGACCTATCAGGCCGTGCCCCTGGCCGCGTTGCTGACGGGCGTCAGACCTGAGGACCACTTGCAAGCGGTGGCGCTGGACGGCTTTGCCGCCGAGTTGGCCGCTGCGCCTTTGCTGAACGAGAACGGCGCACGCGCATGGCTGGCAATCGAGGATCCGGCACGGCCATGGCCACCGTTGTCCGCCGGCAAGCACAGCGCCGGGCCTTTCTATCTGGTCTGGACCGATCCGCAAGCCGGCAAGATCAGTCCCGAGCAGTGGCCATTCGAAGTCGCCAGCCTCAAGTTGATGGCGCCGGTGGCCCAGCGTTTCCCTGCCCTGCTGCCCGATCCGGCATTGAAGGCCGATGATCCGGTGAACCAGGGCTTTGCCTTGTTTCAGAAAAACTGCCTGGCGTGTCACCGGTTGAATGGTGCCGGTGATGCGCAGTTCGGGCCGGATCTGAATATTCCGTACAGCCCGACCGAGTATTTTGGTGCGGACTTCCTGAAGCGCTACATCCGCGATCCGCAGAGTTTGCGCCAGTGGCCGCAGGCGAAGATGCCGGGGTTTTCGGCGCAAGTGTTGCCGGACGGGGATCTGCAAATGCTGGTGGGCTATCTCAGGCACATGGCCGGTCGCAAGATTAAGCCGTGACACCAATTCCTTGTAGGAGTGAGCCTGCTCGCGATGGCGGCGTGTCAGGCGATACAGATGTGACTGACACGCCGCCATCGCGAGCAGGCTCACTCCTACAGGGGATTGTGCACATCCTTATTGTTGCTGGACGGAGATGATCGGCGTCGGCGAGACGAACACTTTCGCGTGCATCTGCTCGCAGCCGCCGCCCCGGCGCATGCCGCGTACCGGGCAGGCATCGAGATAGTCCAGGCCCACCGCCAGTTTCAAGTGGCGCTCCGGACGCGACAGTTGGTTGGTCACGTCGAAGCTGTACCACGCGTCATCCAGCCACGCTTCCGCCCAGGCATGGCTGGCCAGATGCTCGCAATCCTCGCTGTACAGATAACCCGAGACATAACGCGACGGTATGCCGAGGCTGCGCGCGCAGGCGAGAAAGGCGTGCGCATGATCCTGACAGACCCCTGCACGACCGGCGAAAGCTTCGGCGGCGCTGGTGTCGACCACGGTCGAGCCCGGCGTGTAGGTCATGTGCTGATTCAATGCGCACATCAAATCGATCAGCGCGGTGCGATCACGCCGTTGCTTGCAGTTTTTCCCGGCAAACTCGCGCAAGGCTTCATCGGCTTCGGTCATGCGCGTGAAGCGCAGGAACGGCAGCGCTGACTGGCTTTCATGTTCGGCCTCGCGCAATTCATCGATATCGACCTGACCACGGGCACCAATGATGATCGCTTCGTGGGGCTCGTCCATGGTCAATACATGCAGGATGTTGCCGAACGGATCGAGTTGCGCACGCACCGGGCGCGGTAAATCCAGCTGCCAACTGAGCACGTGCTGACGCTCGCTGTCGTGAGGCGTCAGGCGCAGGTACTGGATGCTCGCGCGCACCTGATCTTCGTAGTGATAGGTGGTCTCGTGGCTTATGGAAAGTCTCATGCAGCCTCCAGGTAGGAACTGTGAATGGCGTTGCCCAACTGGCGCACCAACGGGATGAATTCGGTCAGCCAGGCGTGCAGGCCTTCTTCGAGGATTTCGTTGATGCCGGTGTAGCGCAGGCGCGCGTCCATTTCCGCCGCCAGGCGTTGTGCCGGGCGGCCGTTGGCGCCGGGCAGTTGCGCGAGGATCTGGTCGATTTCTTCGGTACAGGCACGCAGCGAACGGGGTACATCGGCGCGCAACAAAAGCAATTCGGCGACGTGCCGGGCGCCGGGCGCATCGCGGTAGATTTCGGTGTAGGCCTCGAACGACGACAACGCCCGCAGCAGCGCACTCCACTGGTAATAGGCGTGCGCTGTGCCGTCACTGACCGCTTCGGCCTGATCGCCGGCCATTTCGTAGCGGGCATCGAGCAGGCGCAGCGTGTTGTCCGCGCGCTCGATGAACGTGCCCAGACGGATGAAGCGAAACGCGTCGTTGCGCATGATCGTGCCGTAGGACGCACCACGGAACAGGTGCGAGCGCTCCTTGATCCATTCGCAGAAACGGCTCATGCCGTAGCGGCCCAGACCCTGTTCGGCGATGCCGCGAATTTCCAGCCAGGTTGCGTTGATGTTTTCCCACATGTCGGCGGTGATTCGCCCGCGCACCGCATGGGCACTGGCCCGCGCCGCACCGAGGCAGCTGTAGATGCTTGCCGGGTTGGCCGCGTCCAGCGCAAAGAAATGCAGCAGGCGTTCGGCGTGCAGATCGCCGTGGCGGTCATGGTAATCATCGAGAGTGCCGGTAATCAGCAACGGCATGGCGAGTTCGTGCAGACCATCGCCGCGCCCGTCCTGCGGCATCAGCGACAGTGAATAACTGATGTCGAGCATGCGTGCGAGGTTCTCCGCACGCTCCAGGTAACGCGACATCCAGTACAGATCCGAGGCAGTTCTACTTAACATGGCAAGCTTCCTTCAATCCTCGACTACCCAGGTGTCCTTGGTGCCGCCACCCTGGGAGGAATTCACCACCAGGGAGCCTTCACGCAACGCGACACGGGTCAAACCTCCGGGCACGACCCGGGTCTCGCGGCCGGACAGTACGAACGGGCGCAGGTCGATATGGCGCGGCGCGATGCCGTTTTCGACAAAGGTCGGGCACGTCGACAGCGACAGCGTCGGCTGCGCGATGTAGGCATGGGGCTTGGCTTTGATGCGCTCGCGAAAGGCATCGATTTCCGCGCTCGTCGCGGCCGGCCCGACCAGCATCCCGTAACCGCCGGAGCCCTGGGTTTCCTTGACCACCAGATCCGGAAGATTGGCCAGCACGTGGGACAGCTCGGACGGGTTGCGGCATTGCCAGGTCGGCACGTTCTTCAGAATCGGCTCTTCGTCGAGGTAGAAACGGATCATGTCGGTGACAAACGGGTAAACCGATTTATCGTCCGCCACTCCGGTGCCGATGGCATTGGCCAGCACCACATTGCCGGAGCGATAGGACGACAGCAGCCCCGGCACGCCGAGCATCGAATCCGGGTTGAATGCCAGCGGATCGAGGAAGGCATCATCGAGGCGGCGATAAATCACATCGACCGCTTTCGGGCCGTCGGTTGTGCGCATGAACACCTTGTCGTCGCGCACGAACAGGTCCGCGCCTTCCACCAGTTCAACGCCCATTTCCCGCGCGAGAAACGCATGCTCGAAGAACGCGCTGTTGAAGCGCCCCGGCGTCAGCACCACCACGCTCGGGTTGTCGATCGGACTTGAGCTTTTCAGGGTGTCGAGCAGCAGATTGGGGTAGTGGTCGATCGGGGCGATGCGCTGAGCGGCGAACAGCTCGGGGAACAGCCGCATCATCATCTTGCGGTCTTCGAGCATGTAGCTGACGCCGCTGGGTGTGCGCAGGTTGTCTTCGAGGACGTAATAAGTGCCATCGCCATCGCGCACCAGATCGACGCCGGAAATATGCGAATAGATGTCGCGGTGCAGATCCAGGCCCTGCATTGCCAGCTGGTATTGCTCGTTGGCCAGCACCTGTTCGGCGGGAATGATCCCGGCCTTGATGATGCGCTGCTCGTGGTAGAGGTCGGCGAGGAACATGTTCAGCGCCTTGACCCGCTGGATACAACCGCGCTCCACGATTCGCCATTCACTGGCGGGGATGCTGCGCGGAATGGTGTCGAACGGAATCAGGCGCTCGGTGCCCTGCTCGTCGCCATAAAGCGTGAAAGTGATCCCGGCACGATGGAACAGCAGATCAGCCTCGCGTCGGCGTTGCGCAAGCAACTCGTCGGGCGTCTCGGCCAGCCAGCGGGCAAATTCCCGGTAATGCGGGCGAACCAGTCCGCCAGCATCGTACATCTCGTCAAAACAGGTGCGGATCATGCCGTACTCCTTGTCACTCCGGACATACAGGCCTTCGCAAGGCCCGTGCCATCGGCATAAACGCTTTGAATTCAATCGGTTGTGGATCCACGCCAAAGGCAGCGCACCATTCCTGTGCGGCAAATGCCCCGACCCGATTGCCCCCGCTTCATTGCGACGCACTGCATCGCCTATCACCAGCATAGTCAGAGTTGATTTCACTGCCCGGCAGCGACTGCGGATAATCCGCGCATTCGCTGCAAAACTTCATCGGCATGGCGCTGCGAGGCGGCTCGCCGGATTGACCTGGACTGCCGTGGCAGCCCCGCCCCGCAAAGACTTCACTGCATACCCGTCTTCCCTTTTAGCCACCCTCTCCGGTGGCTTTTTTTTGCCTGGGATTCTTGTTTCAGGGTTTTGCCACAGCGATTTTGTGCATGCCGAAAACGACAACGGCCGACCCGAAGGTCAGCCGTTGCCCGATACAAAATGCTCAAGCTCAATTCAGGCGGTAACGATTGCGCACCTCCTGCTTCACGCCCCAACCCTCAATAATGCCGCCCAGCGGCTCGACCACGGCGGAAAAGCCCTGCTCGAAATCGCCAATGTCGTCGTAGGTTGCGTACATCACTTTGCTCAATTCCAGCGACCAGGCGCCGTCGTCGCGCGCACTGACCTGGGCATTGATGGACTCACCGCGAAATTTGCCTGCTGCCCTGCGCGCCCGCTCCTCGTCCGGGAAAATCGCGTAGAACTCGATGGGATGGAACCGGGAAAAATCGAAACCGCCTTCTTTCATGCGGCGCAGAACGTTGCTGCTGATGTCTTCTTGATAGGCTGTGCTCATGAATCGTCCCCCTCGATTGATGGATAGACTTTCCGTATTCCCGCCCCGGGCCTTTTGGCCTAAGTACTACGGCAACGTGGTTGCGCGCGGGAAACAAGCATGTAGCTGACAAGACCAGACCTTAGCGATCCATTCGCTGATCTCGCTTGCAGAGTAGCCCCAAGAGAGCGCCGCTGCCAAGGCCTGGTTTACGAGATGACAGGATGTGTTCAGACAGGTGTGATGCTGCGGATTTCGATGCCGTTCTGGGTCTTGAGGTTTTTCACCCCGGCATCGGCGGTGCGCCCTTCCAGATCATTGAGATCCAGCTGGGCGGCGACCGGAAGAAGCCGCTCCTTGATCAGCCGCGCGGCTTCATCATCGGACGGGCATTCCTCACGTTCGAAGATCTCATCAACGATTTCACCATGATCATCCACGAAAGTGACTTTCCACTTTTGCATCAGTGCCTCCTCGATCAACCCGTAAATGGGCTTACCTTTATCTCGACTTTTTTCCGCGAGAGTTGGTTCAAAAGGATTACAGCCGATGATCGTGAATTGTAGGAGTGAGCCTGCTCGCGATTGCGGTCTGCCAGTCACAGATACATCGACTGGGAAAAAGCTATCGCGAGCAGGCTCACTCCTACAGGGGTCTTGCGGTGACGGTTCAGTCGTTGCTCGGCTTGTTCACCGCTTGCAGCACGTATTGCGGCAGAGCGAATGCGCCGATGTGGATTTCCGGGTTGTAGTAGCGGGTAACGATGCCGCTGCCGATGAAGCGCTGTTGCAGGGTTTCACGGCTGAGCTTGCGGTAGGCCGGGTTGGTCGAGCCCCAGGCGAAGGTCATCGAGCCGCCGATGTAGGTCGGCACGGCGGCCTGGTAGAAGTGCCAGTCCGGGAACAGGCTGCGCAGGCGGCCAGCGGTGGTTTTGACTTCATCGATCTGCATGAACGGCGTGCCGTTCTGGGTGACGAGGATGCCGCCTTCGTTCAGGCAACGGTGGCACGCCTGGTAGAAGTTCTCCGAGAACAGCACTTCGCCCGGACCGATCGGATCGGTGGAGTCGGAAATGATCACGTCGAATTTTTCAGTAGTGGTAGCGACGAAACGCATACCGTCATCGATCACCAGGTTCAGGCGGGGATCGTCGTAGGCACCGGCGGAATGGTTCGGCAGGAATTCCTTGCACATGTCGACCACGGTGCCGTCGATTTCGACCATGGTGATGTGCTCGACGCCGGCGTGCTTGGTCACTTCGCGCAACATGCCGCCGTCACCGCCGCCAATGATCAGCACACGCTTGGCAGTGCCGTGGGCAAGGATCGGCACGTGGGTGAGCATTTCGTGGTAGATGAATTCGTCGGCTTCGGTGGTCTGGATCACGCCGTCCAGCGCCATCACCCGGCCCATGCGCGGGTTCTGGAAGATCACCAGATGCTGGTGCTCGGTGCGCACTTCGTGCAGCAGTTTTTCCATGCGAAAACGCTGGCCATAGCCTTCGTAGAGGGTTTCCAGGTACTCGCTGGTCTTGGTGACGGTCATGGTCAAGTGCTCCGGTAAATGCGCGGGCGCCATCGTGGGGACGATTGCCCGGGAAAGGCGCGCATTCTACGTTGCCGAAGATGACAGGTCGAACCTCAGCTCGTTTTTTACCACCGCAAACCACTGTGGGAGCGAGCCTGCTCGCGAAAGCGGAGCATCAGTTGCCGGTGATGGCGACTGACACAACGTCTTCGCGAGCAGGCTCGCTCCCACAGGGATGACAGTGTGATCGAAAATCAGCTCAGATCCGGACGTTGCCCCGTGGCCCGGCAATCGCCCAGATGATCAGGCCCAGCACCGGCAGGAGGATGATCAGCAACACCCAGACGATTTTCATCCCGGTGGAGGCGCCGCTTTTCAGCACGTTGATGATTGCCCAGATGTCGAGGGCAAGGATGATCAGGCCAATCAGACCATTGAACGTGGAACCCATGGTGTCGCTCCAGAATAGTGGCATGCACTTTTAGGATAGACGGTCGCGCGCAGGGTTCCCTTTTATTGCGTTCAGACGTGAACGGCGACCTTCAAGGCCTCCAGTGCCGGCGCAGCGACGATGCCAATCCCGGCGCACAACTCGAGCACGCGAGGCACATCGTTGCCGTAGACCAGGACCATTTGCAGTTCATCGTCGAGCAACTGGCTGAAGTTCATCAGCGTGTAGCCGCCGTTTTCCTTGTTCAGGCTGCTCATCTGCACCTGAATGCGGTTGAGTGCGGTCAGCGCTTCGGTCTTCGCCAGTTGCTTGGGCTTGAGGTTGAAATCCACGCCCGGACCGAACGAGGCAACGATTTGTGCGAACAGATCGACGTAGGTGTCGGCCTGGAACAATACGGTTTCCGGCAGGCTGCCCACCACCACCCACTCACCCAGCGGAATCGGGAAAGTGTCGTCGTAGTTGATGTCCGGGTTGGCTGTCAGAAAAGCATCGGCATCGGCGTAGGCCTGCGCGGCTTCGTCGGCCACTTTCAGGATCTCGTCCTCGCCCATGCAGCCGGAGCTGATTTTGCTGATGAGTTCGACGAGTGCGGCTTTCATGAGGCGGATCCTGTGATGGAGGCAGATTTTGCGGGCGCGAAGAATAGCGCAGAAAAGCAAAAGATCGCAGCCTTCGGCAGCTCCCACAGATTCTGCGCGTGATTGCGGACCGGCTGCGATCTTTTGACGTTTATGAAGCCAACAACTTTTCCAACTGCGCGGTGGTATCGACTGCGCCCATGGTCCGGGCCGCATCCAGCGCGGTGACGCCATTGGCGTCCTTGGCTTTCGGGTCGGCACCCTTGCCGATCAGGTAATCGACGATTTCAACGCGGTTGAACATCGCCGCCATCATCAATGCCGTGCGGCCGTCGAACGACGAGCCTTCGATTTCGGCGCCCGCCTCGACCAGCGCTCTGACCACCGCCAGATCGCCTTTGAACGCAGCGCCGGCAATCGGGCTCTGGCCGTTGCCATTGCGCATTTCCGGATCGGCTTTGTGTTTAAGCAGGACCTTCACCGCATCAACATGGCCGTAGTAGCTGGCGAGCATCAGCAGCGTGTCGCCCTTGCTGTTTTTCAGGTTCACTGGCAGCCCGGCAGTCACCAGGCGATCGAGCATCTCGGCATCACCGTCGCGCGCCTTGTTGAAAACCTGCTCGGTGAATTCGGCAGCTTCCTCAGGGGTCATCTGGCGGCTTTGGTCAGACATGTGGCACTCCATTTCGGTCTATCGGAAAGCCGACAGTTTCCCGAGCGCGACGGTGGCTGTCACTCGGTTTTTTCCGAGCGGCCCGATAGCCACACTCAATACCGATGTCTGCCTTGTTGAATTTCAGCGAGGATTTCCTCACTGACATGCACGTAGGTTGCGCTGCCCGGCAGCCAGGCGAAGATCGGATCATCGCCCGTGAGACCGGGGTCGAAGCCTTCCTTTTTCAGGCGGGTCTTCTGGTATTTGAAGGTCCCGGTGGTCTCCATTTTCACTTTCACCCGCAGGAACAACGGCACGGCGTAGGCCGGCATACGCTGCCGGACGAAACTCAGCAACTCGGCGAAATCCAGCGTGGCCAAGGATTCGGCGGGCGTGATTGCAGCCATCCCCGCACGTCCGTTGGTATTGGGAATTTCTACGCCATACGCCACCGCTTCAGAAATCAACGGATGCTGCAGCAACAGGTTCTCGACTTCGGTGGTCGACACGTTTTCACCCTTCCAGCGATAGGTATCGCCGAGGCGATCAACGAACTGCGCATGACCGAAACCGATGTTGCGCAGCAGGTCGCCGGTGTTGAAAAAACGATCGCCCTTGTTGAACACATCGTGCAGTACGACGCGGGCGGTTTTCTGCGGATCGGTGTAACCGTCCAGCGGCGCCTTGTCGTCGATCCGAGCCAGCAGCAGGCCCTGCTCGCCCTTGCCGACCTTGCGCATGAAACCGTCATCGCCGCGCAACGGCTCGCCACTGTCGTGATCGTAGGCAACCAGCTCCCAGGCCATCAGCGAAAAACCGACGGTGTTGTCGAAATTGAGGATGTTGCTGAAACCGATATTGCCGTCGCTCGCCGCGTACAGCTCACAGATGTGCTCGACGGCAAAACGCGTCTTGAACTCGGCCCAGGCACCGGGGCGCAAGCCATTGCCGATCATCTTGCGGACGTCGTGGCGGCTGTCATCGGCGCTGGCCGGTTGCTCGACCAGATAGCGGCACAACTCGCCGACATAACCGATAGTGGTCGCGCGATAGCGACGCACATCATTCCAGAACTGACTGGCGCTGAATCTGCGCCGGATGGCAAAACCCGAAGCGCCGTTGATCGCCGATCCCCAGCACACGCACAGGCCGGTGGCGTGATACAGCGGCAAGGTGCAATAGACGACGTCGTCCGGGCGCATATCGAGGGCGATCATGCCGAAGCTCGCCGAGCTGCGCATCCAGCGGCCGTGCTTGAACACCCCGGCCTTGGGCAGGCCGGTGGTGCCGGAGGTGTAGATATAGAAACAAGGATCGTCGAAGAAAATCTGCGCGCTGCTCGGCGGGTTATCGCTGCTGGCGTCGGCACTGGCGCTGATCAGATTGACGTAACCGTCGGGCGCGATGCCCGGATGGCTGTAAGTGTCGTGATCGGCGACAAACCATGTGCGCGGTGCAGCGATAGAAACTTGATCACGCACGCCGGCATAGGCCGCCGTCAACTCTTCGCCGACCACGATGGCCACGGGTGCGACCAGGTTGATGCTGTGGATAAGCGTGTCGCGTATCAGCGAGGTATTGAGCAGCGCACTGACCGCACCGAGCTTGGCCAGCGCGAGAATGGTCACCAGCAATTCCGCACGGTTCTCGATGAACACCGCGACCACATCACCCTTGCCGATGCCCTGCTCGCTCAGATAATGCGCGATGCGATTGGCCCACTGGTTGACCTGCGTGTAGGTCAGCGCAACGTCATCCTGCATCAACGCCACGCCGTCTGGATTGCGCAGCGTCGCTTGCTCGAAGGTCCAGCCGAGGCCACACGTTTGGGTCGGATCCGTGACGTTGGCCACTTTCATGCCTTTCACCACTCGGGGGATGGCTTTGGCGATCATCGGCAGTTTGCGGAGCATCATGCTCCAGGTAATCGTGTCGCTCGGTGCGTGACGCATGAAAGCTCCCCGTTCGACCCGGGCGTGCGGATCGCTGTTCTTGTTATCGGGTATGGCTGCAACCGACGCGTTTATGTCGAGGGTCGAGAAGGAAAGTACGTCAGCGCTCGCGGGGCTGTACACGCGGTTTTTGCAATGATTTGTATCCCGTCGCACCGACGAGGTGGGCGTCGATTCTGGTACGGACGTTTGGTTCCGTAGCACAGAGAAAAATCACGCAAAATGCAGGATGCACGATGGTCATTCATGCAGATTGCACGACACCTGCAAAATGCAATGCTTTTAACATGTTGATTTTAAAGGGATTTTATTCGCATCAATACTGGCACAAACGCTGCAACTACCTCCGCATGCTTGCCATTCAAGTACATACGGAGCTGATGACATGAGCCTGATTCAAGAAAAATTTACATCGCTGTTCTCCAACTACGAAGTCAGCACTGCCCCACGTCCTGACGGTGGCATCCTGCTCACTCTGCGTAGCAGCGACGGCAAAGTCTTCAAACGCGCACTCTCGTATCAGCAACTGCACGCCGGTGACCAACTGTCCTGGGCGATCAGCGCGATCCGCCGTGACCTGGCCGAACAAGCCAGCGAGTTGCCGCAAATTGCGATGCTGCAGAGCCAGCAGCGTTTTGCCCTGCCGACGTATCACTCGCTGTAAGTTGCTTTAAACAAAAACAGGCCGTGGAGCATGCGCTTCACGGCCTGTTTGTTTATGTCTGCGACATATCTACTGTGGGAGCGAGCCTGCTCGCGAATGCGGTGTTGTCAGATACAAATTACTTCACTGACGCATCGCTTTCGCGAGCAGGCTCGCTCCTACAATTTCCACTGTAGGGTCAGAAGGCTTCCGGTTCGATTCCGGTAAAGCTGTCCACCGTGACGTGCCCCGGCAACTCCCCGCCTTCACGCGCCAGGCCGCAGGTCTTCAGGCCCGCTGACTGCGCAGCATCGAGCTCTTCGACGATGTCCGACAGAAACAGGATTTCATCTGCTTCAACACCCACCGCCTGCTGAATATTGCGATAGGACTGCGCCTCACGCTTGGGCCCTGATGTGGTATCGAAATAGCCGCTGAACAGCGGCATCAGATCGCCCGCCTCCGAACAACCGAAGATCAGCTTCTGCGCCTGGATCGAGCCGGACGAGTAAACAAACAGCTGATACCCGGCCGCATGCCAACGTTGCAGCGCTTCGACTGCGTCCGGATAAACGTGACCTTTCAGTTGCCCGGCCTGATAGCCCTGCTCCCAGACCATGCCTTGCAATGCCTTGAGCGGCGTGGCCTTGCGGTCTTCGGCGATCCAGCTCAAGAGGATTTCAACGACGCGTTCAACGTCGGCGTGCGCCTCATTGCTGTCGCGGCGTACGGCGTCGAGTTGCTCAGCGACGTCGGTGCGGGAAGCGTTCTGGCGCACGAAATCCGGCAAGTGTCTGGCGGCGTAGGGAAACAGCACATCGAAGACGAAACTCACCGCGCTGGTGGTGCCTTCGATGTCGGTGAGGATGGCTTTGATCGACACGGTTTCAGTCCTCCAGACGCGGGAAGCGGCCAGCGATGTCTTCGCCGGTGAAGTTGGCAACCCAGCCTTCCGGGTTGTTGAACAGACGGATCGCCACGAAATGTGGATGCTCGCCCATGTCGAACCAGTGCCTGGTGCCCGCCGGAACCGAGATCAGGTCGTTCTTCTCGCACAGCACGGCATAGACGTAATCGTCGATGTGCAGGGTAAACAAGCCGCGACCTGCGACGAAAAATCGCACTTCGTCTTCGCCATGGCGGTGCTCTTCGAGGAACTTGGCGCGCAGTTCGGCTTTTTGCGGGTGATCACTGTTGAGACTGATCACATCAACGGTGATGTAACCGCGCTCGGTCATCAGCTTGTCGATCTGCTCTTTATAAGCGCTGATGACTTCTTCCTGACTGGCGCCGGGCTGGATCTTCGCGGCGGCTTGCCAGCGGTCGAAACGCACGCCCTGCTCGGCCAGCGTCGAAGCAATGTCTTCGAAATGGGTCAGCACCTTGTTGGGAATCTCAGGGCTGGAAACGTGATAAACGGACAGGCTGCTCATGGGCAATTCCTCGGTAGCGGCGGCGCCGTCCGGCTCTTCAAGACCGGTCGGGCGCAGCATGTCATCAGGCAAACGGGCTGTTTCTGGTGAACTCAGCCTTGGCGGTTCATGACGCTGCGGGTTTTCAACTCGCATTCAAACAGGAATTCGAAAGCCTCGATCTGCCGTAGTGCGTCGCTCATCTGCGCGCCCCACGTGTAGAGGCCATGCCCGCGAATCAGATAACCAACGCAGTCGGGATGGGCGTCGAGCCAAGGCTGCACCTTGGCGGCGAGGCGCGCAATGTCCTGATCATTGTCGAAAATCGGCACACGCACCCGTGATTCGTGGGTGGAAATGCCGCTGAAAGCTTTTTGCAGTTCGTAGTCTTCAAACTCGATGAAGGCTTCCGGGGTCAGGCGCGACAGCACCGTGGCATTCACCGAATGGGTGTGCAGCACCGCGCCGATCTCCGCGCGCCAACTGTAGAGTTGGGTGTGCAGCAAGGTTTCGGCGGAGGGTTTCTTGCCCGGCTCCAGGCTGTTGCCGGACAAATCGGTGGCGAGCACGTCATCCACGCTCAACTGGCCTTTGTGTTTGCCCGACACGGTCAGCAACGCCTCGCTTGGCGACAGGCGTGTCGAATAGTTGCTGCTGGTGGCTGGCGACCAGCCGCGGCCATATAGAAAACGCCCGGCGTCGACGATCTGTTGGGCGAGCTGTTCACGGCTAAGGCTCATGGCCTGTCCTCTTGCATACGGGTGGCAATGATAACGGCAGCGGCGAGCGCTGCGAGACTGGCAATACTAAAGGTCAATGTCGGGCCGAGGGCATTCCAGCTGTAGCCGGAATACAGCGCGCCGAGCGCCCCGCCGGTGCCGGCCAGTGCCGCATACAGCGCTTGGCCCTGACCTTGCTGGCGGGCGCCGAAACTACGTTGCACGAAAGCGATGGCAGCCGCATGAAAGCTGCCAAAAGTCGCTGCGTGCAGCACTTGGGCGAACAACAGCACCCAGAGAAATTCAGCGAACGACCCAAGTAGCAGCCAGCGCAACGCCGCCAGCAGGAAACTCGCCAGCAGCACCCGGCGCAGGGAAAACCGCGCCAGAATGCGACTCATGGCCATGAACATCAGTACTTCCGCGACGACGCCAACAGCCCAAAGCATGCCGATGACGCCACGACTGTAACCGAGGCGCTCGAGGTGCAAAGTCAGAAAAGTGTAATACGGCCCGTGGCTGACCTGCATCAGCGCCACACAAGCATAAAATGCCAACACGCCAGGATGGCGCAATTGCCTGAGAAAGCCCTCTCCCGCCGGCCGATTGCCCTGTGCGGGTTGCGCGTTCGGCACCCACAGACTGCTCAGAACAATGCCGGCCATGATCAGCACCAGTGCCGCCGGGTAGATGTCCAGGCTCAGCCATTCGAACAACCGCCCCAAGACCACCACGGTGATGATGAAGCCGATCGAGCCCCACAGGCGAATCTGACTGTAGCGCGAGGTCTGACCCTGCAGATGCGCGAGGGTGATGACTTCGAACTGCGGCAGCACCGCGTGCCAGAAAAACGCATGCAGGGCCATGACCATCGCCAGCCAGGCATAGGTCTGGCTGACGAAGATCAGCGAAAAGGTCAGCAACGTGCAGACCGCGCCGAAGCGCACAATGGCCAGGCGTCTGCCGGTGTAATCGCCGAGCCAGCCCCAGATGTTCGGCGCCACGCAGCGCATCAGCATCGGAATCGCCACCAGCTCGCCGATGCGCGCGGCGCTGAAGCCGAGGTGATCGAAGTACAGCGCCAGAAACGGCGCTGTCGAACCGAGCAAGGCGAAATAGAACAGATAGAAACTGGACAGCCGCCAGTACGGGAGCGCCGCCACGCCGGTTATGCCGCGACGGCTTCGAGCGCAGCCATCAGAGCTGGCCCAGCACCGGCGTGCTCACGCGCACATCGGCGTTCTGCCCGCGGTGGCGCAACAGGTGATCCATCAGCACGATGGCCATCATCGCCTCGGCAATCGGTGTCGCGCGGATGCCGACGCATGGGTCGTGACGGCCCTTGGTGATCACATCGGCCGGGTTGCCGTTCACATCGATCGAACGCCCCGGCGTGGTAATGCTCGAGGTCGGTTTCAACGCCAGATGCGCAACGATCGGCTGACCGGACGAGATACCGCCGAGGATGCCGCCAGCGTTGTTGCTGAGGAAACCTTCCGGCGTCAGTTCATCGCGGTGTTCGGTGCCGCGCTGGGCGACACAGGCGAAACCGGCGCCGATCTCCACGCCCTTGACCGCGTTGATGCTCATCAGCGCGTGGGCAAGCTCGGCGTCGAGGCGGTCGAAAATCGGCTCGCCGAGACCCGGCATCACCCCTTCGGCGACCACGGTGATCTTCGCCCCCACCGAGTCCTGATCGCGGCGCAACTGGTCCATATAGGCTTCCAGCTCCGGCACCTTGTCTGGATCGGGACTGAAGAAGGCGTTCTCCTCTACCGAATCCCAGGTCTTGAACGGAATCTCGATCGGACCGAGCTGGCTCATGTAACCGCGAATGACGATGCCCTGACTGGCCAGATACTTCTTGGCGATCGCCCCGGCCGCCACGCGCATCGCGGTTTCCCGGGCCGAACTGCGGCCGCCGCCGCGATAATCGCGCTCGCCATACTTGTGGTGGTAGGTGTAGTCGGCGTGGGCCGGGCGGAACAGGTCCTTGATCGCCGAGTAGTCCTTGGACTTCTGATCGGTGTTGCGAATCAGCAGGCCAATCGCGCAACCGGTGGTACGGCCCTCGAACACGCCGGAGAGGATTTCGACTTCATCGGCTTCCTGACGCTGGGTGGTGTGGCGGCTGGTGCCCGGTTTGCGGCGATCGAGGTCGCGCTGCAGATCTTCCAGGGAAATCTCCAGGCCCGGCGGGCAGCCGTCGACAATGGCGACCAACGCCGGACCATGGCTTTCGCCAGCGGTGGTGACAGTGAACAACTTGCCGTAGGTATTGCCGGACATGCAGGACGCTCCGTGAAATCAAACCCGAATTCTTGATGCGCGCCAGTATACGCAGGCTAACCGAGTAGTTCATCCTCGAACCTTAGTGGTGCTGGCGAGTCCAACCGGCACCTTGACCAATGATGGCGTGATGATGCTGCGAGTTCTGATCTTGAGTCTTACCCTCTTCACCGGCTTTGCCCAAGCGACAGTCCTACAACGCCCGGTCACTCTGGACACCGGCAGCGGCGAACTTTTCGGTTCGCTGTTGCTGCCCAAGTCCGACAGCCCGGTGCCGATTGTTCTGATCATTTCTGGCTCGGGTCCTACAGATCGCGACGGAAACAACCCGGACGGCGGACGCAATGACAGCCTCAAGCGTCTGGCCTGGGTGCTGGCCAAACACAACATCGCCAGCGTGCGCTACGACAAGCGCGGCGTCGCGGCGAGCCTGGCGGCGGCTCCCGATGAACGTAATCTGTCGGTGGAAGGGTATGCGGCGGACGCGGTGGCGTGGGGGCAGAAGCTCAAGGCTGATCCGCGCTTCGGCAAACTGATTCTGCTCGGCCACAGCGAAGGCGCACTGATTGCCAGCCTCGCCGCGCCGAAGCTGGACGCAGCGGCGGTGATCTCGCTGTCCGGCAGCGCGCGGCCGGTCGATCAGGTGATCCGCGAGCAATTGGCCCGCAGCCTGCCGCCACCGCTGATGCTGCGCAGCAACGAACTGCTCGACAGCCTCAAGGCCGGGCACACCGATGACAACGTGCCGCAACCGTTGCAGGTGATTTTTCGCCCGAGCGTCCAGCCGTACCTGATTTCGCTGTTCCGCCAGGATCCGGCGCAAGCCTTTGCACAGCTGAAAATGCCGGCACTGATCGTCCAAGGCAGCAACGACATTCAGGTCGGCACCGAGGATGCGAAGCTGCTCAAGGCGGCAAAACCGGACGCGCAATTGACGGTGATCGAAGGCATGAATCATGTGCTGCGCATCGTGCACAACGATATGAAGCGGCAATTGGCCTCCTACAAGGACCCGAATTTGCCACTGGCCGCCGAACTGGGCGCCGCCGTCATCGAATTTATTGACGGAATTCGCGCGAGTTAACTGCTGTTTGCCCTCCAGTCCGGCAGAAAACGGCCGATAAGCCTTTGTCGCCAGCGCAACGTCTGGCGGCAAGCAGGGCTTGGACAGGATCTCGCCGTTATGACTGACACCCAGACTTCACCCGACACCACCGCCGAAAAAGACGCTCCGCCAGCGGTCGAACTGCCGTGGGCGGACGTGCAGGCCGAGCACCACAAGATGCTCCGCCTCGCGCCGCTGCAGACCGACCGCAATACCGGTGGCCGGCCGTTGCGCTTCGTCGAATTCGGTTACGCCGAGCGCAACAGCAAAGAGCGCAGCCTGATGCGCATGGCGATCAAGCTGCCAAACCAGCGCGTGCGCAAAGAGCAGAATCATCTTGATGTGTGGGTCGACCACGCGACCAAACGGGTGAGCTTCGGTCCCGACAGCGGCTTGCAGATCGAGCCGCTGAACCGCGGCATCGGCCGCTTCATGGCCGCGCAAGGCATCAACTGGGCGAAAAAGCGCTGGCCCGGTTACACCGTCGACGGCATGGACCTGAACAACAAGGACGCGCTCAACGAAGACACTCGTTTGCGGCGTGATCATTTTCTGCGCGTGCACGGCTTCGACGTAGCTTATGCCGATGCCCAGCATTTGAAAGGCAGCATCAAGGCTGTGCAGGTCGGCGATCTGCTGGGTGACTGGAACAGCGAAAAGCTGCAGATCGTCGAGATTCTTGAGGCTGCGCAGATGTTGCAGCAAGCCGAACAGAATCTGGCCGAACAGGAAGTGAAGCTGAAGAAGCAGGAAGAGAAAGTCAGCAAGTTCAAGCGTGAGGACGCCGGACTGCGTTTCACCATTACCTGTCTGGTGGCGTTTGCGGTGTTTCAGGCGGGGTTGTTGATCTGGATTGCGACGCACCGCTGATGGCTTGAGACCGCGGCGCGGCTATTCGCGAGCAGGCTCGCTCCCACCCTGGAATGCATTTCCCTGTGGGAGCGAGCCTGCTCGCGAAGCTTTTAACCGGTCAGACGCGAGCTGCGAAAAGTGCCTGATGCGCGCGGCACTGCTCCGCTGTCAGCATGAACACGCCATGCCCGCCGCGCTGGAATTCCAGCCAGGCAAAATCGACTTCCGGGTACAACGCTTCGACGTGCACCTGGCTGTTGCCCACTTCGACAATCAACAAACCCTTCTCGGTCAGATGATCCGCCGCTTCGGCGAGCATGCGCCGGACCAGATTCAGACCGTCATCGCCGCAGGCCAGACCGAGTTCCGGCTCGTGCTGGTATTCGTCCGGCATGTCGGCGAAATCTTCCGCGTCGACGTAGGGCGGGTTCGACACGATCAGATCGAAGCGCTGCCCCGGCAGGCCATCGAAACCATCGCCCTGCACTGTGTAGACGCGCTCATCGACGCCATGGCGCTCGATGTTCTGATTGGCCACTTCCAGCGCTTCGAATGACAGATCCGCGAGCACCACTTCGGCGTTCTGGAATTCGTAGGCGCAGGCGATGCCGATGCAGCCGGAGCCAGTGCACAGATCGAGAATCCGCGCCGGCTCGTCGCCGATCCACGGCGCAAAGCGGTTTTCGATCAGCTCACCGATCGGCGAACGCGGGATCAGCACGCGCTGGTCGACGATGAACGACATGCCGCAGAACCATGCTTCGCCGAGCAGATAGGCGGTTGGGATGCGTTCTTCGATGCGACGCTTGAGCAGCCGTTGCAGGCTGACCAGTTCGTCATCTTCCAGTGCGCAATCGAGGTAGCTGTCGGCGATTTCCCACGGCAGGTGCAAGGCGCCCAGTACCAATTGGCGCGCCTCGTCCCAGGCGTTGTCGGTGCCATGGCCGAAAAACAGATCCTCCCCATGGAAGCGGCTGACGGCCCAACGGATGTGGTCGCGCAGGGTACGAAGTCGGGAAGTGATCACGGCGTAGAGCTCCAGAAAAAACGACTGGCGATTCTAGCAGCCAAAACGCCCGACGACGACGCAGGAAAAACCGTGCGGCGACGGTAGGAGATTTCTTTTTTTTGCATCAGGCATTGAACGGAACGTGTAACTTGACAAGGCTGCAGGCCAAGAACGACGGCGCCTACGATGGTAGCGATTCACAGAACCGCTCAGCCAGAGGACAATGTCGCAAAAGCCCCACCCCGAGGAGCCCCAGAATGTCCGTTCCAAAAACGATGTTTCAACTCAGCGGTCGCGGTTACGCAGCGGCCACACTGAGCCATGCCACCGTGGTCATCATCGATGCCCAGAAGGAATACCTCAGTGGCCCGCTGGCCCTGAGCGGCATGGACGCGGCCGTCGCGAACATCAAACAAGTGGTTGCCGCAGCCCGTGCCGCCGGTCGGCCGATCGTGCACGTGCGTCATCTCGGCACCGTTGGTGGCCTGTTCGACCCGCAGGGCGAACGTGGCGAATTCATCCCCGGCCTGGAACCGCAGGGCGATGAAACCATTATCGGCAAACTGCTGCCGAGCGCGTTCCATGGCACCGAACTGCTCGAGCGTCTGCAAAACCTTGGTTCGCTGGACCTGATCGTTTGCGGTTTCATGAGTCACTCCAGCGTCAGCACCACGGTGCGCGCGGCGAAGAACCTCGGTTTCCGTTGCACCCTGGTCGAAGATGCCTGCGCGACCCGCGATCTGCCGTTCAAGGGCGGCGTGCTCAGTGCTGAACGCGTCCAAGAAGCGGAAATGGCGATCATGGCCGACAACTTTGCCACGCTGGCGAAGACTCAGGAGCTGATCTGATCCTGCCCTTGTGGGCGGTGCGCTGGCGCCGCTCATCCGCTATATCCGCTGATTTGCCGCAAATGCCATAGCCTCAGGAACAACCCGGTCAACTCCCGGTCGAAGGGCCGATACCATTGAGGAAGGTCGGAATGAAGTTATCCGATGGATTTGACGCACGCCGTTTGCGGCCCAAAGGCCAAAGCAACTGGCGTTTTCGATTTGGCGCGGCGATCTCGGCCGTTCTGGCGACGTTCGGCGTGCTGCTGGCGATGGCCGGCGCAGCCAGCCTGCTCGGGCGCCCGCCGGCGCTGGGTGACCTGAATGCATCACCGCTGGGCTCGGCAATCATGCTCGCGGTCGGTTTGCTGTTCCTGTACTTCGGCGTTGCCCTTTGGCGCCGCTGCCGCCGTCGCGCACGGCAATCGCGGGAACTGAACATGTCCCCGCACCTGATGAAAAAACACGACTGACCGACGGCCTGGCTTTTTGCCGGGCCGTTTCGTGTCGACTTGGGTAAACTGGCCGCCCTTCGCGGAGGCTGACATGCAAGACGACGATTTTTCTCTGTTCAAAAGTGCGATCCAGGGCGTCAAGCCGATCAAGCACGACCGCGCCGACACCGGCAAACCCAAGGCTGACCGCGCGCAGATCGCCAAGCTGCGTCAGTCCGCCACCGTGCGCAGCGACACCACTATCATTGACGGCCTGTCCGACCAGTTCGTGATCGACGTCGGCCCGGAAGACGAGCTGATGTGGTCCCGCGATGGGGTGCAGGAAAGCCAGATGCGCAAGCTCAAGGTCGGGCAGATCCCGTTCGAAGGCAGCCTCGACCTGCACGGCATGAACGTGGAAAAGGCCCGGGAAACGCTTTGGGCGTTTCTCGCCGAAGCCACCAGATTCGAAATCCGCTGCGTACGCGTGACTCACGGCAAGGCGGTGCGCCTGGATGGCAAGCGGCCGATGATCAAAAGCCACGTCAACACCTGGCTGCGCCAGCACGCCCAAGTCCTCGGCTTCTGCTCCTGCCAGGCCCGCCACGGCGGCGCCGGCGCCGTTTATGTGATGCTTAAACGGACGATGATGGAAGGTCGCGACGAATAAAGCCGTCACACCGAACTTGCAGGGTTGTGTCCGCCACCGTACCCTTGCCCTTTGCGAAAATCCCCACAGGTAGTTTCATGTCCCTGGAACAGAATTACACCGCGATTCTCGGCCAATTGGGCGAGGACGTGTCCCGCGAGGGCCTGCTCGACACGCCAAAGCGTGCCGCCAAAGCCATGCAGTACCTCTGCCGCGGTTATGCACAGACGCTCGAAGAGGTCACCAACGGTGCCCTGTTCAGCTCCGACAACAGCGAAATGGTGCTGGTCAAGGACATCGAGCTGTATTCGTTGTGCGAGCATCACCTGCTGCCGTTCATCGGCAAGGCGCATGTCGCCTACATTCCGAGCGGCAAAGTGCTGGGCCTGTCGAAAGTGGCGCGGATCGTCGATATGTACGCCCGTCGCCTGCAGATTCAGGAAAACCTCAGCCGGCAGATCGCCGATGCGGTGATGCAAGTCACCGGCGCGCTGGGCGTCGCTGTAGTGATCGAAGCCAAGCACATGTGCATGATGATGCGCGGCGTCGAAAAGCAGAATTCCTCGATGATCACCTCGGTGATGCTCGGTGAATTCCGCGAAAACGCAGCAACCCGTAGCGAATTCCTCAGCCTCATCAAGTAATTCGCAACAGAAAAGAGCCGGCGTTGATCGCCGGTTTTTTTTCGCCCGTGAAAAATCGGGTAAGCTGCGCGCCTTTCTTCATTTGCACCGTGAGGCTTTCAACGTGTTCGTCAAAGCGCTTCGTGTCGGCCTCGGCCAACTGGTTGTCTTCATCGATTTCATCACTCGGCCGGCCAAGAAGAAACGCCCCGCCGCTGCTCAGGCGCAAGTCGACGCGGCCGCGAAAGATCTGACACTTTATCAATTCCACGCCTGCCCGTTCTGCGTGAAAACCCGCCGCGCCCTGCATCGCTTGAACGTGCCGGTAGCGTTGAGAGACGCGAAGAACAACGAGCAGGATCGCCAGACGCTGCTCGAACAGGGCGGCAAAATCAAAGTGCCTTGCCTGCGTATTGAAGAGAATGGGCAGACCACCTGGATGTATGAATCCAAGGTGATCATTGATTATCTGGATAAGCGGTTTGCTGCGGTCTGACATTTCCGGGGAATGCCGTAAGCGCTATCGCGAGCAGGCTCACTCCTACAGGGGGACGCATTCCAACTGTAGGAGTGAGCCTGCTCGCGATGAGGCCATTACAGGCCCCCATAATCTCAGACAAAAAACCGGTCCTTGTGCCGTTTTATTTATATTCACGCCGCCCTCTCCAGCTGCGCCCGCCGCACCACCGCCGCCAATCGCTTCAACCCTTCATCCAGCCGAGCCGGATCGATGTGGCTGAAATTCAGGCGCAGATGCCCATGATGTTTGTCCGGCTCGGGAAAGAACGGCTCACCGGGCATGAACGCCACGTCGTTAGCCAAGGCCTCTTCGAGCAATGTCCGCGTATCCAGCGGTTGCTTCAGTGTCAGCCAGAAAAACAGCCCGCCCTGGGGCATGTTCCAGTCAGCCAGGTCGGCAAAATGTTGTTCCAGCGCCAACTGGAACGCATCACGCCGCTGCCGATAGAAATCACGCAATTCGCTTAAATGCTGCTGATACTTCTCTGAGCCGATCCATTGCAGCGCCTGCCACTGACCGATGCGATTGGTGTGCAGATCAGCCGATTGCTTGAGCTTGAGCAAGTGCGGAAAAAGATCCGCACTGGCAATCAGGTAACCGACACGCAAGCCTGGGAGCAAGGTTTTCGACACGGTACCGGTGTAGATCCAACTGGCTTTTTTCAGGCGGGCGGCAATTGGTGTTGCGCTGCCACCGTCGAAGGTCAAGTCGCGATACGGCTCGTCCTCGATGAGAGTGACGCCGAATTCATCAAGCAATGCGGCAACCGCGGCGCGCCTGGCCTCGCTGTAGCGCACGGCGGATGGATTCTGGAAGGTCGGGATCAGGTAAATGAATGCTGGACGATGCCGCTCGAGACGACTGCGCAGTTGCGCCAGGTTCGGGCCCTCGGGTTCTTGCGGCACGGTCAGGCAATCAGCGCCGAACAGCTGGAAGATCTGCAACGCGGCCAGATACGTCGGTGCCTCCAGCAGAATTTCCGTGCCTTTATCGATATAAAGCTTGGCTGCCAGATCGAGGGTTTGCTGGGAGCCGCTGACCACCAGCACCTGACTCGCCTGGCATTCAAGGCCCAGCGCCCTCGCCTCTGCCGCCAACGCCTCGCGCAATGCCGGCTCGCCTTCGCTCATACCGTACTGGCCCAGCGCTATGGGCATCTCGGCCCAGTCCACTTTCGGCAGCATCGCTTCAGCGGGTAAACCGCCAGCGAACGACATCACCTCCGGACGCTGGGCCGCCGCAAGGATTTCTCGGATCAAGGAACTTTTGAGGCGTGAGACACGTTCGGAAAAAGCCATTGAGGTCACCGTAGCAAGGCATGCGGAAAATGAGTCAAACTGCTTGACTGAAATTACGGCAGCGTAAGTGAGTACGTCAATATGTTTGACCTTAAAAATCCCACCAGCCAGCAACAGGCCATGGAAGCGTTTTTCTTCGGCTACCAGGCGTTCACGGCCAAGGCTGATGAAATGCTCGAGCGCCGCGGCCTCTCACGGGTGCATCAGCGCATTGTGTTTTTCATCGCGCGCTATCCGAACCTGAGCGTGAAGGAGTTGCTGGCTTTACTCGGCGTGAGCAAACAGGCATTGAACATGCCGCTGCGCCAGTTGCAGGAAATGCATCTGGTCGACAGTGTCGCTTCACAGACGGACAAGCGTAAGCGGCTATTGGAGCTGACGGCGGAAGGTGCGAAGTTCGAGCAGGCACTGCGCCGGGAACAGGTGAAATTGCTGGAACGGGTATTTGCCGAGGCTGGCGAAGCGGCGGTGAATGGCTGGTTGGCGGTGAATCTGGCGTTGGGTGGCAGTCTGGAAACTCTTGAGTGAATCAACAGGCGCTTTCGCGAGCAGGCTCGCTCCCACATGTGAACGCATTACAAAGGTGGGAGCGAGCCCGCTCGCGAATGGCCTCATAGCTATATATCCCTATCGGCAAAAAAATCGTCGACAAAACCCAAAACAATATTTGCTTTATTTGTACACAAAAGCATAATCCACTGCGTGCGAGTTCCTGACTACACGGTCAACAAATTCGCGTATGCCTCAAAGGGCCGCTGCCACCCCTCATGGGTCCGGCCCTGGAAATAACAATAAAACTCTTGAGGAGTACTCGCTGTGGAAAGCCGCAAATCCGAAGCACCGCCGCTCGAGCTCACGCCGCCATTACGCAATGGCCTGCTGGAGCGTCTGTTCAAACTCAGCTTGCATGGCACCACGGTGAAGACCGAGCTGATTGCCGGTCTGACAACCTTCATCACCATGGCTTACATCATCTTCGTCAACCCGAACATCATGGCCGATGCCGGCATCGATCACGGTGCGGCCTTCGTCGCCACCTGTATCGCTGCCGCACTCGGCTGCCTGTTGATGGGCCTTTATGCCAACTGGCCGGTCGGCCTGGCGCCGGGCATGGGCCTCAACGCGTTCTTCACCTACACCGTCGTCGGCACCATGGGTTACAACTGGGAAACGGCGCTGGGCGCGGTGTTCGTCTCGGGCGTGCTGTTCATGTTCCTGACCTTTTCGCGGATTCGCGAGTGGCTGCTCAACAGTATTCCGGTCAGTTTGCGGTTTGCGATGGGCGCCGGTGTCGGTCTGTTCCTCGGCCTGATCGGTCTGAAGACTGCCGGTATCGTCGTCGACAGCCCGGCAACGCTGATCAAGCTCGGCTCGCTGCGTGAACCCGGCCCGCTGCTCGCCGCGATCTGCTTTCTGATGATCGCGATCCTCAGTTACCACCGCGTGTTCGGTGCAATCCTCATCAGCATCATCACCGTCACCCTCGCCGGCTGGGGTCTGGGCCTGGTGCACTACGAGGGCATCATGTCCGCGCCGCCGAGCCTGGCGCCGACCTGGATGGCAATGAACGTCGCCGGCGTGTTCAACGTCAGCATGATCAGCGTCGTGCTGGCCTTTCTCTTCGTGCACATGTTCGACACCGCCGGCACGCTGATGGGCGTGGCTCAGCGGGCCAACCTCGTCGCCGCTGACGGTCGTATCGAGAACCTTTCCCGAGCGATGAAGGCTGACAGCGCATCCAGCGTATTCGGCGCCGTGGTCGGCGTGCCGCCCGTGACAAGTTACGTGGAAAGTGCCGCTGGCGTGGCTGCTGGTGGTCGGACTGGTCTTACCGCCGTCACAGTCGGTGTGCTATTTATAGCGGCCATGTTCTTCGCTCCGCTGGCTGGCATGATTCCCGCTTATGCCACGGCGGGCGCCTTGATCTACGTGGCGATGCTGATGATGGGCGGCATGGCCCACATCGAATGGGACGAAGCCACTGACGCGATCCCGGCAATCGTCACGGCGATCATGATGCCACTGACCTTTTCGGTGGCCGACGGCATCGCGCTGGGCTTCATCACTTATGTGGCGTTGAAGGCCGGCACCGGCAAGTACAAGGAAATCTCCGTCAGCCTGTGGGTGCTCTGCGCGATCTTCATCGCCAAGTTCATCTTCCTGTAAGCGCTGCGCGGTTCACGCTTCAAACCAGCCTCACCCTCACCGGTGGGGCTTTTGCACATATCGATAACAACAAAGGAGCAAAACGATGAGTCTGGAAACCTGGCTGCTGTTCAGTGGTGCTGCACTGGTGGTAATCCTGATCCCGGGGCCGCTGTCGCTGCTGATGATCAGCAACAGTCTGAATTACGGTCTGCGCCGCTCGTACCCGGCGTTTCTCGGCGGGGTGATTGCCTCTATCTGCCTGCTCAGCGCTTCGGCACTGGGGCTTGGCGCTTTGTTGCTGGCCTCGGAGCAACTGTTCAGCGCATTGAAAATCGTCGGCGCATTGTATTTGTTCTATCTTGCCTGGCAGAGCTGGCAGCAATCGCGTCAGCCTTCAGTGGCAGCCGAAGTGCCCCAAGCCGCACCGGTGCCACGCTTCCGCACGCTATTCGGGCGCGCTTTTGTACTGGGCGCGAGCAATCCGAAAGATATCCTCTTCTTCGCCGCGTTTCTGCCGCAGTTCCTCAGCGCGAACCAAGCGTTCCTGCCGCAGTTGCTGATCATGATCGCGACCTGGGTAGTACTCGATCTGTGCTGCAAACTGGCCTACGGCCTGGGCGCCCATGGCGCAGCGCGTTATCTGCGCAGTGGCAAGGGGCAGAGCTGGTTCAACCGAATCAGTGCCGGATTGTTTGGCGGTGCCGGCGCGACATCATTGCTCAGCAGCCATTAAGACATCGTATGGCCCACCCTCCCGACTGAACGGATTCAAATCGGGAGGGTGCTGTTTTCAATTAATCACCGCGCGCCAAGCCTGTAATCATTGACAGGCAATACATGGCAACAACCGCCTTATGTACAGCGCTGAAAAGAGCACCTTAATATCCGCTGCAATTCGATAACAACAGCCTGAACAAGGAAGTTCTCATGGCCACTTTGATACATGAAGCATCAATTCAAACCGATCCGGCAATTGACCCGAACAACCACAAAGTTACCGACACGGTTGTTGTCACGGATATGCGTTTCGAGAGCAACGAGCGCAAGCCTGCAACCATTGACGCACCTGAAGATTCATCCAAGCCGAACCAGTTGAAGTTCGCAGACAACATATTCGGACCATTGCAGATTGGCGACATATCAATAACACGAGTAGCGCTGGACCGATTGGGCGCGACGGTCGATGGCAAACCTTTAAATGGTCGTAATACTTTCAGTCGAGTACTTAAACGCTCTTTTATCAATGCCCTGCAATTCGACCTGAACAAAGTCGAACACGCGATGAAGACCGCCACTGGCAGTGATACATACTTGTTGCCGAACCTGCTGTTTGAAATGGCCAGTCACCGTCCTCTGACCGCGCCGGCATTGTTCAGCGAAGCCATCACCGACGAAAGTGGTCCGGGTAACTACCGCCGCAAACTCCTGAAACTTGCCAACGCCGCGCAGGCACTCGACCTGCAGCATGTGCATCTGCCCAAGCATCATCCGCGCTGGAAAACATTGACCAAAAGCTACGCAGCACTCGGCTCCAGTGTCGGCATTCAGGGCTTCGGGATTTTCATGGGCCTGCGCGGAGTCGTCGATGCGATCAAGGCCGACAACACCACGGAAATCGCGATAAACAGCGTGGGAATCGCATCCGAACTGGGATCGATCGCTGTCGACGTTACCGTCAGTAAAGTTGCCACGCAGATGCTCACCGCCGGGCAGCACGCCTACCGCGACTTCGCCAGGACGCGAATGGCGGTCAGGCTGGGACGTTCGGGCGGCCTGATCGGTGGCGCTTTGACGTTGCCATTCGATATCTACACCGCGGTGCGATCCATGAATGCCGCCGAGAATGCGACGGGCAAGGAGGCGATGGATCACTATGTCAGCGCCGGCCTGAGCATTACCAGCGCGGCCATGACCGTGATCCTTGGGACTGCGGCGATGGCCGGATTTTCGTTCGCCGGCCCGGTCGGGCTGGCTGCCGGGGCGATTCTCGCTATCGGCTCGCAGGTTTATGGTGCGGTGCGCATCGTCGACGACATTGATGACTACATCGAGCTCACCCTTGATGAGCGGTGGCGCACCGGATGGTTTGCGTTCTGCATGCTGGATATCGATCAGAACATTCAACATCGCTACGTCAAGGCCAAGACCTTGCTGCAGCACTCCGCCAAGTTGAAGGCGACGGCAAGGCAACTGCTCGATGGCCCTCTCAAGGACACCACCGAAGCCATCGTCAACGGTCAGTTCGAGGTGCGCCTGAGGCCGACCCAGGTCTGGAAGCGGAACTGGTGGACCAAACAGGATGCCTGGGAATCGGTACATGTCCCGGAAATAGTAGGCACTGACGACACCATCGATGCGCGCGAAGGGGTAACGAAGGACACGCCCGGTGCGCACCTGGGCACTGCAGCGGAGAACAAGAGCGTTCTCTGGCTGCTGACCGAAGGCGACGACTCGATCAAGGGGGTCGAAAAAAAAACGAATGTCTTTCATTACAAGTCGGGAAAAAAGGACCTGGCTGGCGGCGAGAAAGACGATCAATTCGTGTTCGACAATGCGGCGGACTTTCTCAAACAAGGCACGGATGCCACGCACCATTCGACACTGCGAGGCGCGGATGGCAACGACACACTGGTTCTCGGCGGCCATTATTCGAGTTTCCGCACAGCGAAAACCGGTTATGACGTCGACTTGCTGGCCGGTACGCTGCAGATCATCTCAACCGATCCATCTGCCGAACAGGGCAAGCAATATGTCCTGCACAGCTTGATAGACAGCATCGAAAACGTTGAAACCGTCGACAGCGCGGCGAGCATCGTGACCGGTACAGCGCAACCCAACATCATCAAGGCGCGCGGCAGCGACGTCATCAACGCCGGCGCCGGGGACGACCAGATTTACCTGTCGCACAAGGACGCTCAGGCCTGCGGCGATGCCGGCGCCGACCAGTACTTCATCGCTCACGTGGCGGGGCGCTTCTCGATCTTCGAAGATGGCAAACAGCCGAGCTACATCGTATTGAACTGGAAGAAAGAGCTGATTGATTCCTGGCAAATTGCAGGTAACCACTTGATCATCACTTCCGGATTCGAATTCGATGACATCCCGAAGAATATCCTGACCATCCATGACGTTTACGAAGAGGACGCGGATGAACGGAAACTGATCAATAAAAACCTGACGTTCATCACCCGCGACGGTTACCAGTTCACACTTGATCTGCCAGAGAAAGTCACCGAGGAAAAGACCGCCGATTTTTCCGAAACCATTATCAAGCTCGGCCAGCCGCAAAGACCCATCATCGTTTACGCAGATGAATGCTGGATCAGACATCAGCAGGAAGCGAGTTACTACCTGCCGCGCGCTAATAACATGACCACCTTCTACTCGGTACTTCGTCCTGGAATAGTCAGTAATATCCATCTGGACTACAACAGCGATGAGCTGACAAAAGCCGAGGCGCATTTCTTTGCCGTCAAACATGAATCCTATCGGCTGACTGCAGGTTGCCATCTCGTTTATCACTTCGGCGATAAACGTATCAAGTTGAATTATTTCGCCGCCGCTCGTAATGAAGATGACCATGACAATCTGACTAAAATTCTGCGCACCATGGCGGGCCGGCCGTTTTTTCGCTATGTGCTGATCTTCAAGGACGGTGTCGCCTTGAATGCCGGCCTCACGGATGAAACCGATGCCCTGCCGGCGTTTTCCGATTACGCGGTGGCAAGGGAGTGGATCACTCCGATGACCCTGCCCCTGGCTTTTCGCTCACGGCGTTACAGTTATGCATTGCCGGAAAACCAGGCGCACGAAATGGGCAATCGACACTCCTGTGCCACGCTCACTGCCCTGACCGTGCAAACCGCCATGGAAAGCCTCATCGGTGAAGGCTCGACGTACCTGATTCATCTCGTTGCCGACACGACCCTTAAACTTTCGACACCCGGTGCACTCGCCGAAGCGAGCGTGCGGCTAGCGAATTCCTCCACGTGGGAACTCGACGCCACAAAGCTTGGTACGGTCGATATCGAACTCACCGACAACCGGTTATCCATCGGCACCTGCACCATTCATCTACCAGTGTATGAAAGCGACGACCTGATCGATCAGATCCGCGTCATCACTGCGAACGGCGTAGTGCATACGGTCGATCTGGTGTTCGATCGGGTCTACCCGGATGGCCTGGATGCACGCTTCTTCGAAGCACCCGATGCTGCGAAACCGCTACCAGCAGCGCTCGCCTCATTGGCTGCCAATGTGGTCAAGGTCAGGAACGCCGAGTGGATTTTCGATGGGACAACTGCGCTCAGTTACAACTTCGCCGCCCACGGCTGGGTACTGCGTACCGACAAGTCACGCGTTGAAGCCTGTGAGGTGCGGGTGACGAATCGCTGCAGTCACCAATCCGGCATCTTCATACCCGCGCCACAGAGCGACGTTCCACCCGCTTGACGTCGAAATATCGTCTATCGATCCCTTAGCGAATAGTGCTTTCAGCCAGGCGCCTGTGCGCGCCTGCGCCTCACTTCATGAGTTTTCACAATGGCCAGACCACCGAAAAAAATCTCTGTCACGACAAAAGCCGACGCGCCCGCCACTTCAAGTGCAGGTGCACCAACACGCAGGAACAGCGTCGGTCTCGACATGCCTGACGCGCTGTTGCTGGGCATTGACCCGACGCCCGTCAGCCGTGGCGCGAACAGCCCTGCAGCAGCCGACAGCATGCCTACCGTGAGGATTCACGAGATACCGCCGCCAGTGGACAATTCCGGCACGGCACGCAGCGCGAGCGCTTGGCCGCAGGAACGTATTCACGAGCTGGTTCCGCTGTCGGACGACAATGGACTGTTCACCGGTCCGGATCAGCGCACCTATGCACAAATCGCCGGCCAAGGACGGTTTGAGGTCGAACGGGATCAGCACGGTCACTACCATTTGCCGCTGACCTTCGCACCCGGCGTCCACGGTCCTGCCCTGGTGCGCAACGAAGGACAGCCAAGCTGGCGCATCCAGCGCCCTGACAGGCAATCGATCCGGCCCGCCTCAACTGACCCACTCCGCCCGACCTATCTGACACCCTCGCAAGCCAGCGGGCTGACCAAAGCAGACCTCGCGACCGATGGCATCCGCTACAACAAGCTCAAGCAGACCTTTGTGACTACGGCGGACGGCACGGTGATGGTCCGCCAAAACAAGGCCGGGGAATATCAGCAGGCATTTGCGTCAAGCCACGAGGCGCCTGATATCTATTTTGAGCAGATCCCGGGCACCGTGTTCTGGCGGCAGAAAACCAGCCGCACACAGCTCGACGACACGCCGTCCTCTGGCCGCCAACCGATCGCTGACGCAGACGAACCGATGGCCGGGCCGAGCAAACGGCCACGGCTGGAAACCGCAGCCGAACCAGCGGCCACGCACGCGGCAGCCGAGCCTGATCAGCAGACCACGTACTTCTGGCTGTCATGGGGCCAAATGAACAAGCTTGCAGGCATCGAGTCGGTGCAGCTTGGCTGGCTGCATTATCCCATCGTGCCAATCGGCTCGAACCTCGCGCCCAACGTGTATTTCCTGCGTCACCCGGAGTTTGTGCCGGCACACTTTGAGGCTTTCGAAAACATGCTGGCCCACACGCCCGCGCTGCAGCCCGTGGCAACGTCTCGAACCGACAGCGATCCGCGCAAAATCCCTCCGGGAAAACGTTTGTTCGAAGAGCCGATCAGCCAGTCTGTTGCTCGTGCATTCCCTGATTTCTCCGCCGTGACTGCACGTGCGGTTGCCAGACGGTTGTTTGAGCTGGCAGATCACTCGCCGACCATTACCGGCACCGGGCTGATGAATATCCACACCGCGCTGCATCAGTGGCTGCACCCGCAACTTTCGACGACGCCGACACTGGCCCACCCGATCAGCATGCTGGCCGTGGCGCCTGATATCGATCTCGGCAGCAAAAGGCTGATCCGGATGCCGTCCGAGGAGGCCAGTGAGTTGCAACGGCTGACCTTCGATCCGCAGCGTTTTCCCTTGGCCTGGAATCATTACAAAACCTATCCCTCCGACCTCAACCTGAGACGTCTGCTCGGCTCCTTGCTGGTAAACAGCGGCTACGACATATTCCCGCTGACGCATGAACATCGCATGCCGACGCTGGTGTTCAGACGAGCCCATCACGATCAGGTTTTCCTGCTGAAACTGGGAGCGATCGACCAGGCGGGCCTGACTCACGTGCCCGGCAATGAACTGACCGAACCGAGCTTGCCCGCGCGGATCGGGCAGGACGCCTTCAAGGTTCTCACCGAGGCCGCTGCGCAACACAAAGTGGTGTGGCTGATCGGAGGTGTATTGAAAGTTGCCGGCAAGCCTGACTCGGTGTTCATCATCCGCGAGCGCTGAGCATCGCCCTCGAACGGCGGTCAGGATGGCATCTTGCAGCAATAAAAAAAGCCCGCAGTGTGAGCGGGCGAAAGACCAAAGAAGCTATATGCGCAGTCGCTTCCCGGTGGGGCTGCTGCTTGGGGGTCAGCTGCCGCGATACGTGGAATAGCTGTAAGGCGAAATCAGCAGGGGCACGTGGTAGTGCTCCTGCTCCGCAGAGATACCGAAACGCAGCACCACCACGTCGAGAAATGCTGGCTCGGGCAGTTGCACACCGCGGGCGCGGTAGTAATCGCCGGCATGGAACTGCACCTGATAGACGCCAGTGCGATAATCGTCGCCTTGCAGCAGCGGCGCATCGACCCGGCCATCGCTGTTGGTTGTCGCACTGGCGACCAATTCCAGGTGCGATCCTTCAACGCGGTACAGCTCAACCTTGATCGAGCTGCCCGGGCAACCGTGTGCAGCGTCCAAAACGTGTGTTGTCAAACGTCCCATTGATTCTGCGCGCCTGGCCGCCATGGGCGATCAGACTTCGCGCCTCCCGAAGTCAGGTGAAAGGAGGCCGCACCGATTCGGAGCACGAAAAGTTGCGGCGAGCGACTGATTAAGACACTTTTCAAAAAAATTGTACACAATAAAAACGACATTTTTCGCTTCACCCCCGCCATCCGGGCGTTTATCGCCAAACTGCAAGTAAAGCGCCTGCTCATTGAACCTTCTATTCATTAGCTGACTGGTCAGGCAGGTTTCTTGCAGGCTTGAACCGTTAACAGCAAAAGATGACGGCCGGTGAAAAATGCGAAAATTCAGGCTTACAAAATGTAAATAAAGTTGTATACAATCAGCCCATCGCTGTGACGCCAGCCTGCCAGGCCGCCACACCAATCTGTCAACGTACAAGAAGGAAGACTGCAGTGAGCGCTGACTACCCACGCGACCTGATCGGTTACGGCAGTAACCCTCCTCACCCACACTGGCCGGGCAATGCCCGGATCGCGCTGTCCTTCGTGCTCAATTACGAAGAAGGCGGCGAGCGCAATATTCTGCACGGCGACAAGGAATCCGAAGCCTTCCTGTCCGAGATGGTCGCCGCTCAGCCGCTGCAAGGCGCGCGCAACATGAGCATGGAATCGCTTTACGAGTATGGCAGCCGTGCCGGCGTCTGGCGCATTCTGAAACTGTTCAAGGAATTCGACATTCCGCTGACCATCTTCGCCGTGGCCATGGCCGCCCAGCGTCACCCGGACGTGATCCGTGCGATGGTCGAAGCCGGCCACGAGATCTGCAGCCACGGTTACCGCTGGATCGACTACCAGTACATGGACGAAGCGCAGGAGCGCGAGCACATGCTCGAAGCGATCCGCATCCTCACCGAACTCACCGGTGAACGTCCGCTGGGCTGGTACACCGGTCGCACCGGGCCGAACACCCGTCGCCTGGTCATGGAAGAAGGCGGTTTCCTCTACGATTGCGACACCTACGACGACGACCTGCCCTACTGGGAACCGAACAACCCGACCGGCAAGCCGCATCTGGTGATCCCGTACACCCTCGACACCAACGACATGCGCTTCACGCAAGTGCAGGGTTTCAACAAGGGTGACGATTTCTTCGAATACCTCAAAGACGCCTTCGATGTGCTGTACGCCGAAGGGGCCGAGGCGCCGAAAATGCTCTCGATCGGTCTGCATTGCCGTCTGATCGGCCGCCCCGGTCGCCTCGCTTCGCTCAAGCGCTTTATCGAATACGCCAAAAGTCATGAACAGGTGTGGTTCAGCCGTCGCGTCGACATCGCGCGTCACTGGCAGCAAACCCACCCGTACCAAGGGACTGCAAAATGAGCCGCTTTCAAACCCTGCAACCGTCGACCCTGAGCCGCGACGCTTTCGTCAACGCTTTCGCCGACATTTACGAACACTCGCCATGGGTGGCCGAAAAGGCCTACGACCTCGGTGCGGATGCTTCGATCGACGAGATCGAAACCCTGCACCAGCGCATGAGCGATATCCTGTTGAGCGCCGATCATGCCAGCCAGCTGGCCCTGATCAACGCTCACCCGGACCTGGCCGGCAAAGCCGCCGTCCAGGGCCAACTGACCGAAGCCAGCACCAATGAACAGGCTGGCGCCGGTATTCACCAATGCACGGCCGAAGAGTTCCAGCGCTTCACCGAGCTGAACGACGCCTACAAGGCCAAGTTCAAGTTTCCCTTCATCATGGCGGTAAAAGGCAGCAACCGGCATCAGATCCTCGCGGCGTTCGAAACGCGCATCAACAATTCGGTGGAAGCCGAATTCAAATGTGCGCTGGCGGAGATCAACAAGATTGCCCTGTTCCGTTTACTGACCCTTTAGCAAGCTTGGCCCGAGCGTGAATGAACGCGTAACGCCCAGGGCCCTGCAAGCATCCCCAGCCACTAATTCAAAGGCAGACAAGAAGAATGAAAGCTTACGCCGTACCTTTCGAAAAATACGTCAACCTGGCCGACGCCCGTCTGGGCACCAAGATCATTTCGGTCACCGATGACTGGTTCGCAGACGCCAATCGTCTGTTTCAGCCGACCCCGGCCGTATGGAAGGAGGGCGTGTTCGATGACAACGGCAAGTGGATGGACGGCTGGGAGTCGCGCCGCAAGCGCTTCGAAGGTTACGACAGCGCGGTGATCCGTCTGGGCGTACCGGGCTCGATCAAAGGCGTGGACATCGACACTTCATTCTTCACCGGCAACTACCCGCCATCGGCCTCGCTGGAAGCCTGCTTCCTGACCTCGGGCGAGCCGGATGAAAACACCCAGTGGACCGAAGTGCTGTCGGCCGTCGAGCTGCAGGGCAACAGCCACCACTACCACGAAATCAGCAACGACCAGGCCTTCAGCCACTTGCGTTTCAACATCTACCCGGACGGCGGCGTCGCGCGTCTGCGTGTGTACGGCATTCCGTTCCGCGACTGGTCGGCAGTGGGTGACAACGAGCAAGTCGATCTGGCCGCAGCCCTGAACGGTGGCCGCGCCCTCGCCTGCTCCGACGAACACTTCGGCCGCATGAGCAACATCCTCAACCCGGGCCGCGGCATCAACATGGGCGACGGCTGGGAAACCGCGCGTCGTCGCACCCCGGGCAATGACTGGGTGATCGTCGCCCTGGGTCATCCGGGCGAGATCGAGAAGATCGTCGTCGATACCCTGCACTTCAAAGGCAACTACCCGGACACCTGCTCGATCCAGGGCGCGTTCGTCAAGGGTGGCACTGACAGCCAGATCGAAACCCAGTCGCTGTTCTGGCGCGAACTGCTGCCAAGCCAGAAGCTGGAAATGCACGCCGAGCACACCTTCGTCGAGCAGATCAAAGCGCTGGGCCCGATCACCCACATCCGCCTGAACGTGTTCCCGGATGGTGGCGTGAGTCGCTTGCGTGTATTGGGCAAGGTCGCGAAGTAATGCTGAGTCTGTAGGAGCTGCCGCAGGCTGCGATCTTTTGATCTTAAAAACAAAATCAAAAGATCGCAGGCTTCGCCAGCTCCTACAGGGATTGCGCAAGACGCACTGGCAAGTTGAACAACACAGAATTTTGGATAAGAAGAACAGCATGCGCACATTGACGATTGAACCGCTGACCAAAGAAGCCTTCGCCCCTTTCGGTGACGTGATCGAAACCGACGGCAGCGATCACTTCATGATCAACAACGGTTCGACCATGCGCTTCCACAAACTGGCGACGGTCGAAACCGCGACGCCTGAGGACAACGCAATCATCAGCATTTTCCGCGCGGATGCGCAGGCCATGCCGCTGACCGTTTGCATGCTGGAACGCCATCCGCTGGGCAGCCAGGCTTTCATTCCGCTGCTCGGCAACCCCTTTCTGATCGTGGTCGCGCCAGTTGGCGATGCACCTGTATCAGGCTTGGTCCGCGCCTTCGTCACCAACGGCAGGCAGGGCATCAATTACCATCGCGGCGTCTGGCACCACCCGGTGCTGACGATCGAAAAGCGGGATGACTTCCTGGTGGTTGATCGCAGTGGCACAGGCAATAACTGCGATGAGCATTTTTTCAAAGAGGATGAGCGTCTGATCCTCGCCCCCCACCAATAAGAGAAGGTCTGATCACTCGACAACAAGAGTGACAGGCGAGAGGTAAAGACTGTGGAAGCACATCTGTTGGAATGGCTGAACCTGAGCGTGCGCTGGGTTCACATGATCACTGGCGTGGCCTGGATCGGCGCGTCGTTCTACTTCGTCTGGCTGGAGAACAACCTCAACCGCGTCAACCCGAAAACCGGTCTGGCCGGTGATCTGTGGGCGATCCACGGCGGCGGCATCTACCACCTGGAAAAATACAAACTGGCCCCACCGTCCATGCCGGACAACCTGCACTGGTTCAAGTGGGAAGCCTACTTCACCTGGATGTCGGGGATCGCGCTGCTCTGCGTGGTGTTCTACTCCAACCCGGTGCTCTACCTCGTGGCACCCGGCAGCGGCCTCAGCGGTCCTGAAGGCGTGGCCATCGGTATCGGCTCACTGATCGTCGGCTGGTTCGTCTACGACTTCCTCTGCGATTCGGCCCTGGGCAAGAAGCCCGCCCTGCTCGGCTTCATCCTGTTTGTCCTGATCATTGCCGCGGCCTATGGCTTCAGCAAAGTGTTCAGCGGTCGGGGTGCGTACCTGCACGTCGGCGCGATCATCGGCACCATCATGGTCGGCAACGTGTTCCGCATCATCATGCCGGCACAACGGGCACTGGTCGCGGCGATCGCCGAGAACCGCACGCCGGATCCGGCCCTGCCGGCCAAGGGTCTGCTGCGTTCGCGGCACAACAACTACTTCACCCTGCCGGTGCTGTTCATCATGATCAGCAACCACTTCCCGAGCACTTACGGCAGCCAGTACAACTGGTTGATCCTGGCCGGGATCGCGGTGTTGGCGGTGTTGGTGCGTCACTACTTCAACACCCGTCACGACAGCCACAAGTTTGCCTGGACCCTGCCGGTCGCAGCGGTGGGCATGATCAGCCTGGCCTACGTCACCGGCCCGACGCCGATGTCGAACGCACCTGAAGTAGCCAAGGCGCCAGCCAAAATCGAATACCAACCGCTGCCGGAAACGGCACTGGGCGGTGGCGCAAAACCGGCTGAAGCGGCGACACCTGCGGCACCGGCAGCCCCTGCAACAGCGCCAGCGCCAGCGCAAGCCTCGAATGCCGGACCCGGTTTCGACAAAGTACACAACGTGATTCAAGAGCGTTGCACGGTGTGCCATTCGTCCAAACCGACCAGTCCGTTGTTCAGCGCAGCCCCGGCCGGGGTGATGTTCGACACCCCCGAGCAGATCCGCCAGAACGCCGCGCGCATTCAGGCGCAAGCCATCACCACGCAGATCATGCCACTGGGCAACATCACCCAGATGACCCAGCAGGAACGTGACCTGATCGGTGCCTGGATTGCCCAGGGAGCGCAGACCAACTAAGCCACACAACAGCCTGTGTAAAAGCAGGCTTTTGTGGCGAGGGAGCTTGCTCCCGCTGGACTGCGCAGCAGGCCCTGCTCTTCTGAAGAGAGGGCCGCTTCGCGCCCCAGCGCGAGCAAGCTCCCTCGCCATAAGACCTGATGCAAATAAACAGCTGTGAGCAACCCGGCAGCTGTTAATCACAAGAATAAAAAAGATCCGAGGTGTTGCATGTCCGAGCTGTCCAAAGCGCGCATCCCCGACGCACCCGCCATTCAGCGTTTGCCCCTTTTGCAACTGATCCTGGTCGGTCTGCAACATGTTCTGCTGATGTACGGCGGTGCCATCGCGGTGCCGCTGATCATCGGACAGGCCGCTGGCCTGAGTCGTGAAGAAATCGCCTTCCTGATCAACGCCGATCTGCTGGTCGCCGGGATTGCCACCATCGTGCAGTCGCTCGGCATCGGCCCGATGGGCATTCGTATGCCGGTGATGATGGGCGCCAGTTTCGCCGCGGTCGGCAGCATGGTCGCCATGGCCGGCATGCCCGGTATCGGTCTGCAAGGCATCTTCGGTGCGACGATCGCCGCCGGTTTCTTCGGCATGCTGATCGCACCGTTCATGTCCAAGGTCGTGCGTTTCTTCCCGCCGCTCGTCACCGGCACGGTCATCACCTCGATCGGTTTATCGCTGTTCCCCGTGGCCGTGAACTGGGCCGGTGGCGGTGTCGACGCCGCCCAATTCGGTTCGCCGATTTATCTGGCCATCGCTGCGCTGGTGTTGGCCACCATCCTTTTGGTCCACCGCTTCATGCGCGGATTCTGGGTGAACATTTCCGTGCTGATCGGCATGTGCCTGGGCTACGTATTGTGCGGCGTGATCGGCATGGTCGACCTCAGTGGCATGGCCAGCGCACCGTGGATTCAGTTTGTCACCCCGCTGCATTTCGGCATGCCGAAGTTCGAGCTCGCGCCGATTCTGTCGATGTGTCTGGTGGTGGTGATCATCTTCGTCGAGTCCACCGGGATGTTCCTCGCGCTGGGCAAGATCACCGGCCAGGAAGTCTGCCCGCGCATGCTCCGTCGCGGCTTGCTGTGCGATGCCGGCGCGTCGTTCTTCGCCGGTTTCTTCAACACCTTCACCCACTCCTCGTTCGCGCAGAACATCGGCTTGGTGCAGATGACCGGCGTGCGCTGCCGTTCGGTGACGATCGTCGCCGGCGGTCTGCTGATCGTCCTCAGCCTGCTGCCGAAAGCGGCATTTCTGGTGGCATCGATTCCACCGGCGGTGTTGGGCGGCGCGGCGATTGCGATGTTCGGCATGGTCGCGGCCACTGGCATCAAGATCCTGCAAGAAGCCGACATCGGTGACCGGCGCAATCAGTTGCTGGTCGCGGTGAGCATCGGCATGGGCCTGATCCCGGTGGTGCGTCCGGAATTCTTCGCTCATCTGCCGATGTGGATGAGCCCGATCACCCACAGCGGCATCGCCATGGCCACCCTCAGCGCGCTGACCCTGAACCTGCTGTTCAACATCCTCGGCGGCAAGGAGCGTGCGGCGATCAACGATTGCCATGCTCATTGACAGCCTCACCAATTCCCCCTGTAGGAGTGAGCCTGCTCGCGATTGCGTCTTTTCAGTCAACTGATTTGTTGAATGTAATCCCGCTATCGCGAGCAGGCTCACTCCTCCAAAGGGATCGCAACTCTGTGCCTTGAAAATAAAAACAAGAGGGAGCAACAGATGATCCGCACGCAAGGCAACGTTCTGTTGAGTGGCGGCCTGCTGGGCGCGAGTCAGGCCATGGCCGGCGATCTGCTGCTGTGGCAGAGCAATAGCCTCAGCTACCTGTACGGCAAGAATTTCGCGATCAACCCGTCGTACCAGCAGACAGTCACTTTCGAACACGCCGACAAATGGAAGTACGGCGACAACTTTCTGTTCGTCGACAAGATCTTCTACAACGGCAAGGAAGATGCGAACAAAGGCCCGCACACCTTCTACGGCGAGTTCACCCCGCGCCTGTCCTTCGGCAAGATCCTCGACCGCAAGCTCGAGTTCGGCCCGATCAAGGACGTGCTGCTGGCGATGACCTACGAGTACGGCGAAGGCGAAAGCGAGGCCTACCTGATCGGCCCCGGCTTCGACCTGAAAGTGCCCGGTTTCAACTACTTCACGCTGAACATTTTCCGCCGCCACACCGAAGGCCCGCGCCCCGGCGATGGCGTTTGGCAGATCACCCCCGCGTGGTCGTGGAGCTTCCCGCTCGGCAATTCCGATGTGCTGATCGACGGCTACCTCGACTGGGTCGTCGACAATGACGAGAACTCGCGCGGCACTTACCACGCCAACCTGCACATCAATCCGCAGATCAAATACGACCTCGGCAAAGCCCTGGGCTGGAGCCAGAAGCAGGTGTACGTCGGCACCGAATACAGCTACTGGAAGAACAAATACGGCATCGAGAACACCCATACCTTCGACACCAACCAGAACACCGCCAGCCTGCTGCTGAAGGTGCACTTCTGAGATGGCCCGCAACCGTGCGCCATGCCTGTTGTCGGTGCTCTGTTGCGGGGCACTTGAGCGCTGGCCGAGGAGTCAGTATTCTCCGCGGCCTTCCGCATTCGCTGTAAAAAAAAGCCCGGATTCAATTTCTGACCGAAAAGCCAACTTATCCCGGCCACGGTCAGTCCTGAGGCCTCCCGAAAACACGCTCGTCGACTGTTTTTCAGCAGCCGAACGGGCGTTTTTTGGTTTTTCGAAAGCCTTGGCGCAGCTTTTGCTACCAGCATCCAAAGCTGACCGATCGGATGAAATTTGCGGTACGAAAAAAGGCGCCACATCAGAGCGCCGAACTTAAAAAAATAACGTGGAACACCTATTTTTGGGAGCAACCGAATGAAACGCATGTGCACCAGCCTGATGCTGGCCGGATCGATGTTCGCTGGCGGCCAGGCGATGGCCGAAGGCCTGCTGCAGTGGCAGAACAACAGCCTGACCTATCTGTATGGCAAGGACTTCCAGGTCAACCCGCGCATTCAGCAGACCGTGACTTTCGAACACGCCGATGCGTGGACGTACGGGGATAATTTCTTCTTCTTCGACAAGATCTTCTATAACGGTGGCAAAGACTTCAGCAACGGTCCGAATACCTACTACGGTGAATTCAGCCCACGCATCTCGCTAGGCAAGGTGCTCGACCAGAAGATCGAGTTCGGCCCGGTCAAGGACGTCCTGGTCGCCATGACCTACGAATTCGGTGAAGGCGATACCGAGGCCTACCTGATCGGTCCAGGCTTCGACCTGGCGATCCCGGGCTTCGATTACTTCCAGCTGAACTTCTACCAGCGTCACACCCAGGGCGCCCGCGCCGGTGACAATGTCTGGCAGATCACCCCCGTCTGGTCCTACACCATTCCGGTGGGCAAATCGAACATCCTCATCGACGGCTTCATGGACTGGGTGGTCGACAACGACTCCAACTCAAAAGGCGACTACCATGCCAACCTGCACTTCAACCCGCAGGTCAAATACGACCTGGGCAAGGCGCTGAATTTCGGCGAGAAGCAGTTGTATGTCGGTGTCGAATACGACTACTGGTCGGACAAGTACGGGATCAAGGACAGCCAGTACTTCAAGACCGATCAGAGCACCACGAGCTTCCTGGTGAAGTTCCACTTCTGACCCTAAAAGCTTCGCGAGCAGGCTCGCTCCCACATTCGACCGAGTTCCAGTGTGGGAGCGAGCCTGCTTGCGAAGGCCTTACCGCAGATTTCAGGCGGGAGCTACTGCTTCGGATATCCGCAGAAACCGGCACAGCTCCTCGCGCTTGGCCAACGCATCCCGCCGCCCCAACTCGATCAACTCGCTGCAATACCCCGCCTCGAACAACAGATAACTCAACACCCCCGCTCCGCTCGTCTTTGTCGCCCCAGGCCCACGCAAAAACAGGCGCAACGCCGCTGGCAGTTCCTGGCGATGGCGTGCCGCGATTTCATCGATCGGCTGACTCGGCGCAATCACCAGCACCTCCACCGGCGCCACACCCAGCACGCGGGTAGGCGTGCCGGCCGGGAGCAAATGACTGAATTGGTTGAGCCGTTGCAGCAATTCGATGTCGCTCTCCAGACTGTCGATGAACGTGCTGTTGAGCATGTGCCCGCCGATCTGCGCCAGCGTCGGTTGCTGGCCGCTGTAGGCGCGCTCCAGTGGCTGCTGCGGATCGAGGCCGCGCGGGTTGCCGCTGACGCCCACCACCAGCACGCGACTGGCGCCCAGGTGCAACGCCGGACTGATCGGCGCCGACTGACGCACCGCGCCGTCACCAAAATATTCCTCACCGATTTTCACCGGCGCGAACAACAGCGGGATCGCCGAACTGGCTAACAGGTGATCGACCGACAGTTGGGTCGGCATGCCAATGCGTCGATGCCGCAGCCAGGCGTCGATGGTGCCGCCACCCTGATAGAACGTCACCGCTTGTCCCGACTCGTAGCCGAACGCAGTCACCGCTACCGCATGCAGTTGCTTGCGCGCGATGGATTCGGCGATGCCGGGCAGGTGCAGTTTTTCCTCGAGCAGTTCGCGCAGTGGCGAACTGTTGAGCAGCGCCACCGGCATTTGTCGACCGAGACCGAGCAGGCTGTGGCTGACGAAACGGCTGGCTTGATGGATGACTCCGGGCCAGTCGCTGCGCAATACGCGATGGCTGCGAAAGCCTTGCCAGAACTGGGTCAGGCGTTCGATGGCGGCGCGAAAATCCGTGGCGCCACTGGCCAGGCTGACCGCATTGATCGCCCCGGCCGAGGTGCCGACGATCACCGGAAACGGATTGTCCGCGCCGGCCGGAAGCAGCTCGGCAATCGCCGCCAGCACCCCGACCTGATACGCCGCCCGAGCCCCGCCGCCGGAAAGAATCAAACCTGTGACCGGTTCAGCAGGACTCATCGCAACACTCCGGGATGCTTGTCAGGACGGGTGATTCAACGGCGCTTGGGATAAAGCTTCGGCTCGCCCGGCGGGCGGCTCTTGAAGCGCCGATGCGCCCACAGATACTGCTCGGGGCAGGCACGCATGGCGCTCTCGACCCACTGATTGATCCTGATGCAATCGGCCTCTTCGCTCTCGCCGGGAAAATCCTCCAGTGGCGGATGGATCACCAGCCGATAACCACTGCCATCGGCCAGCCGTTCCTGGGTGAACGGCACCACCAGCGCCTTGCCCAGGCGGGCAAATTTGGTCGTTGCGGTGACCGTGGCGGCCTGGATGCCGAACAGCGGCACGAAGATGCTCTGCTTGGCGCCGTAGTCCTGATCCGGTGCGTACCAGATCGCCCGGCCCGAGCGCAGCAGCTTGAGCATCCCGCGCACGTCGTCGCGCTCCACGGCCAGCGAATCCAGATTGTGTCGCTCGCGGCCACGGCGCTGGACGAAGTCGAACAATGGATTTTTGTGCTCGCGGTACATGCCATCGATGGTGTGCTGCTGGCCGAGCAGCGCCGCGCCGATTTCCAGGGTGGTGAAATGCGCGGCCATGAGGATCACCCCCTTGCCTTCGCGCTGGGCCTTCTGCAGATGTTCAAGGCCTTCGACATGCGCCAGTTTCGCCAGACGTTCGCGCGACCACCACCAGCTCATCGCCATTTCGAAGAAGGCGATGCCGGTGGAGGCGAAGTTTTCCTTGAGCAGGCGTTTGCGCTCGGCGGCGGATTTCTCCGGGAAGCACAATTCCAGATTGCGCCGGGCGATGGTCCGCCGGTCACTGGCGACGCGATACATCAACGCACCCAAAACTCGACCGATGGTCAGCAGCGCCGGATACGGCAACTGCACGATCAGCCACAAAAGCCCCAGGCCGCACCAGAGCGGCCAGAAGCGCGGAGCAAGATATGCTTTTCGAAAACGCGGGCGATCCATTAAAGCTTCCGTAAATACAGTGGCCGCGCATTCTACATCGTTCGACCCGGCTTGCGGCTCGCGGGCGTTCTCGTTATAAGTCTCGGCACTTTTAGTGACAAGCCGTTGTATGCCGACATGAGCCAAACCGACCCGTTAGACCAAGATCCCGTATTCCAGCTCAAGGGCAGCATGCTGGCCATCACTGTGCTGGAACTGGCCCGTAACGACCTCGAAAGCCTCGATCGGCAATTGGCCGCCAAAGTCGCCCAGGCGCCGAATTTCTTCAGCAATGCACCGCTGGTTCTGGCGCTGGACAAACTGCCGCCGAACCAGGGCGCAGTCGACCTGCCGGGGCTGATGCGTGTCTGCCGCCAGCATGGCCTGCGCACCCTGGCGATTCGTGCCAGCCGCATCGAAGACATCGCCGCCGCCATCGCCATCGACATTCCCGTGCTGCCACCCTCCGGCGCCCGCGAGCGCCCATTGGAGACGCCGGAAGTCGAGGTCAAAAAGAAGCCGGAAAAACCGCCTGAGCCGACCGTCAAACCGACCCGCGTGATCACTACGCCAGTACGTGGTGGCCAACAGATATACGCCCAGGGTGGCGATCTGGTCGTGGTCTCCTCGGTCAGTCCGGGGGCGGAACTTCTCGCCGATGGCAACATCCATGTATACGGCCCGATGCGCGGCCGTGCACTGGCCGGCGTCAAAGGTGACACCAAGGCACGGATTTTCTGTCAGCAATTGAGCGCTGAACTGATCTCCATCGCCGGTCATTACAAGGTCTCCGAGGATCTGCGTCGCGATCCGATGTGGGGCTCGGGCGTCCAGGTCAGCCTGTCGGGCGACGTGTTGAACATCATTCGGCTTTAACGGATACTGCCGCATTTTCCAAGCATCTCTAAAACGTAGCGAAAACGGCTCAAACGAAGTAGGAAAAAGGCCTAAAGCCAAATTCCAGCCAAGGCTGTCCGACTGCAGTAGTTTTCAAGAGATGTTTTTCAGGGGCTGAACAGTCCTTCTTCCTTAGGGGTGAAACACCTTGGCCAAGATTCTCGTGGTTACATCCGGCAAGGGTGGTGTGGGTAAGACCACCACCAGCGCCGCTATCGGTACCGGTCTCGCTCTGCGCGGCCACAAAACAGTGATCGTCGACTTCGACGTGGGCTTGCGTAACCTCGACCTGATCATGGGTTGCGAGCGCCGCGTGGTGTATGACTTCGTCAACGTCGTGAACGGCGAAGCCAACCTGCAACAGGCGCTGATCAAAGACAAGCGCCTGGAAAACCTCTACGTACTGGCGGCCAGCCAGACCCGCGACAAAGACGCGCTGACCGTCGAAGGCGTGGAAAAAGTCCTGATGGAGCTCAAGGAACAATTCGAGTTCGTCGTCTGCGACTCCCCGGCGGGCATCGAGAAAGGTGCGCACCTGGCCATGTACTTCGCCGATGAAGCGATCGTCGTGACCAACCCGGAAGTCTCCTCGGTTCGTGACTCGGACCGCATGCTCGGCCTGCTGGCGAGCAAATCGCGTCGCGCCGAACGTGGCGAAGACCCGATCAAGGAACACCTGCTGATCACCCGCTACCACCCGGAGCGCGTTGAAAAGGGCGAGATGCTCGGCGTTGAAGACGTCAAGGAAATCCTCTCGGTAACCCTGCTCGGCGTCATCCCGGAATCCCAGGCAGTGCTCAAGGCTTCCAACCAGGGCGTGCCGGTAATTCTCGACGACCAGAGCGATGCCGGTCAGGCTTACAGCGATACCGTCGACCGCCTGCTGGGCAAAGAAAAAGCCCACCGATTCCTCGATGTCGAGAAGAAGGGATTCTTCGAGCGCCTGTTTGGAGGTAGGTAATGAACCTTTTTGACTTCTTTCGTGCCAACAAAAAGCCAAGTACCGCCTCGGTAGCGAAAGAGCGTCTACAGATCATCGTGGCGCATGAGCGCGGCCAGCGCAGCACGCCGGATTACCTGCCAGCCTTGCAAAAGGAACTGGTCGACGTGATCCGCAAGTACGTCAACATCGGCAACGACGACGTACACGTTGCACTGGAAAGCCAGGGCAGTTGCTCGATTCTGGAACTCAACATCACCCTGCCCGATCGCTGAGTCGATCCGGCAGGAACAACGGCGGTTCAGGGCCATCCCCATGCGGGAATGGCCCTGAACCGCCGTTGGCATTTGTTACGAGGCTGTTTTAATGCCGCTGTCCAACATCCGCATCATCCACGAGGACGCCGCCGTTCTGGTGGTCGACAAACCGACCCTGCTGCTCTCGGTGCCCGGCCGTGCCGACGACAACAAGGACTGCCTGATTACCCGTCTGCAGGAAAACGGCTACCCGGAGGCGCGCATCGTCCATCGCCTGGACTGGGAAACCTCCGGCATCATCCTGCTGGCCCGTGATGCCGACACCCATCGCGAGCTGTCGCGGCAGTTTCATGACCGCGAAACCGAAAAGGCCTACACCGCTCTGGCCTGGGGTCAGCCGGAACTCGACAGCGGCAGCATCGACCTGCCCCTGCGTTATGACCCACCGACCAAGCCGCGTCACGTGGTCGATCACGAATTCGGCAAGCATGCATTGACGTTCTGGAAAGTACTGGAGCGCTGCGGCGACTGGTGCCGTGTCGAACTGACACCGATCACCGGTCGCTCCCATCAGTTGCGCGTACACATGTTGTCGATCGGCCATCCGCTGCTGGGTGACGGGCTCTATGCCCACGAGCAAGCGCTGGCGGCCTGGCCACGGCTGTGCCTGCACGCCAGCATGCTCAGCTTCACCCACCCGCAAACCGGCGAACGCCTGCGCTTCGAGTGCCCCGCCCCGTTCTGACCGGCCACAACGATTTAATGTAGGAGTGAGCCTGCTCGCGATAGGGGTGTGTCAGATAAGTATCAGTTGACTGACACAGTGCTATCGCGAGCAGGCTCACTCCTACAGGGATCTGCATTGGATTCAATTCCCCGGCCAATACGTTAAACTCCCGCCCATTGCTGTCTGGAGTTTCTTATGCGCGCAGAGTTGAACCAGGGCCTGATCGACTTTCTCAAGGCCTCTCCTACCCCGTTCCACGCTACCGCCAGCCTCGTGCAGCGTCTGGAGGCCGCCGGTTATGTGCGCCTCGACGAGCGCGAGCCATGGTCCACCGAGGCCAACGGCCGCTATTACGTCACCCGCAACGACTCCTCGATCGTCGCGATCAAAATGGGCCGCAACTCGCCACTGCACGACGGTATCCGCCTGGTCGGCGCCCACACCGACAGCCCGTGCCTGCGGGTCAAGCCACAGCCGGAACTGCAGCGTCAGGGCTTCTGGCAACTGGGCGTTGAAGTCTACGGCGGCGCGTTGCTGGCGCCGTGGTTTGATCGCGATCTGTCGTTGGCCGGCCGCGTCACCTTCCGCCGTGACGGCAAGGTCGAGAGCCAGTTGATCGACTTCAAGGCACCGATCGCGATCATTCCCAACCTGGCCATTCACCTCAACCGTGAAGCCAATCAGGGCTGGGCGATCAACGCGCAGACCGAACTGCCGCCGATCCTCGCCCAGTTCGCCGGTGACGAGCGCGTCGATTTCCGCGCCGTGCTCACCGATCAACTGGCCCGCGAACACGGCCTGAATGCCGACGTCGTGCTCGATTACGAGCTGAGTTTCTACGACACGCAAAGCGCAGCGGTCATCGGTCTGAACGGTGATTTCATTGCCGGTGCGCGTCTCGACAACCTGCTGTCGTGCTATGCCGGCCTGCAAGCCTTGCTCACCGCCGAGACCGACGAAACCTGCGTGCTGGTGTGCAACGACCACGAAGAAGTCGGCTCCTGCTCGGCCTGCGGTGCCGATGGCCCGATGCTCGAGCAGACTTTGCGCCGCCTGCTGCCGGAAGGTGACGAGTTCGTCCGCACCATCCAGAAATCCCTGCTGGTGTCGGCCGACAACGCCCACGGCGTGCATCCCAACTACGCGGAAAAACACGACGCCAATCACGGCCCGAAACTCAACGCCGGCCCGGTGATCAAGGTCAACAGCAACCAGCGCTACGCCACCAACAGCGAAACCGCCGGTTTCTTCCGCCATCTGTGCATGGCTGAAGAAGTCCCGGTGCAAAGTTTCGTGGTGCGCAGCGACATGGGCTGCGGCTCGACCATCGGCCCGATCACCGCCAGCCACCTGGGGGTTCGCACCGTCGACATCGGTCTGCCGACCTTTGCCATGCACTCGATCCGCGAGCTGTGCGGCAGCCATGACCTGGCGCATCTGGTCAAAGTGCTCAGCGCGTTTTATGCCAGTCGTGAGTTGCCGTAAAGGCTGAAAAACTTCGCGAGCAGGCTCGCTCCCACATTGAGTAGCATTCCAACCTGTGGGAGCGAGCCTGCTCGCGAAAGCGCCTGTGCACGCAGCAGAATCCTCTCTGACTCGATGCATTCCTGAGCCACATCACACCCCGCCTCGAAAACCTGCCTAGACTCAACGGATCCCACCAGACAAGGCAGTCTCCATGATCTCGATGTCCTCCTTCCACGCCATGCTTATTCCCATCCTCAGCGGAATGATCCTGCTGGCCATCGGCTTCAACTTCCGTGACAAGAATGCCGGGGTGTTGGCCATGTGGATCGGCATGCTGATGATCCTCGCCACCGTGGTCTACAAGATCCTCGCCAAACTCAACGAATGACCGCGCCCGGCTCGCATTGCGCCGGAGGGCCTCGTACACTCCAGCGCATCCGCCTATCGCGAGGTTGTCTTCTGGTGTTCGCTCGTCTTTTTGCTGTACCCGGTCTGTTGCTTGTCTTGATCATGACGCTGCTGCCGCTGGCGCCCGCGCAAGCGGTCGGTCTGCCCGGCCTGCTCAACACTTCCAAGCCGCAGCCCGAAGCCCAGGAACCCCTCGGCCAGTCGCTGGACGAAGTGATCAAGTCACTGGAAAACGATAAGCAACGCGCACAGTTGCTCAGCGATCTGAAGAAGCTGCGCGACGCCACGAAGAAGGCCCAGGCCACCCCGGAAGAAGGCGTGCTGGGCCTGATCGGTGGCACCCTCGCCAACTTCGAAAAACAGTTTTCCGGCGCCGACAGCCCGCTCACCCGCTGGTCCAACGAATTCGACCTGGCCAAGGACGAACTGACCAGCAAGCTGCTGCCGGCCAATGAATGGCTGCCGATCATCTTCGGCTTCGCCGTGATCCTGATGGTCTGGAGCCTGCTCGCCGCTGCGCTGATCTGGCTTGGCCACCGCGTCCGTATGCGCTTCGGCCTTACCGAAGAACTGCCGCAACACCCCAAGGCCCTCGACATGCTGCGTTTCGCCCTGCGCAAGCTCGGGCCGTGGCTGATCGCGTTGGTGATGACGGTCTACATGAGCTACGTGCTGCCGTCATCGCTGGGCAAGAGCCTGGCAATGGTGCTGGCGTATGCCTTGGTGGTGGGCACCTGTTTCTCGGCGATCTGCGTGATTGCCTTCTCTCTGCTCGACGGCCCGCACCGCCATCGCGCGCTGTACATTCTTCGTCATCAGGCGTTCCGGCCACTGTGGCTGATCGGCAGCTTTGCTGCGTTCGGTGAAGCGCTGAGCGATCCGCGTCTGGTGGAAAGCCTGGGCGTGCATCTGGCCCACACTGCAGCGACCACCGCCAACGTACTCGCGGCACTGTCGACCGGCCTGTTCATTCTGCGATTCCGCCGGCCGATCGCGCACCTGATCCGCAACCAGCCACTGTCACGCCGCCTGACCCGCCGCGCCCTCAGCGACACCATCGAGATCCTCGGCACCTTCTGGTACGTGCCGGCGCTGGTGCTGGTCGGCATCTCGCTGTTCGCCACGTTCGTCTCCGCCGGCGACACCAGCACCGCGCTGCGGCAGTCGCTGATCTGCACGGTTCTGCTGGTGTTGTGCATGGTCATCAACGGCCTCGTGCGTCGTCATTCGTTGAAGCCGCAACGCGGGCCGAAACGCCATGCGCTGTACTCGGAGCGCCTGAAGAACTTCTTCTATACCCTCGCGCATTTGCTGGTGTGGCTGATCTTCATCGAGCTGGGCCTGCGTGTCTGGGGCCATTCGCTGATCGCGTTCGCCGAAGGTGATGGCCATGACATCAGCGTCAGACTGTTCAGCCTGATCGGCACGCTGATTTTCTCCTGGCTGATCTGGATCCTCGCCGACACCGCCGTGCACCACGCCCTCACCCGCTCGCGCAAAGGCCTGGCCAACGCCCGCGCGCAGACGATGATGCCGCTGATCCGCAACGTGCTGTTCGTGGCGATCTTCATCATCGCGCTGATCGTCGCTCTGGCGAACATGGGCATGAACGTCACGCCACTGCTCGCCGGTGCCGGTGTGATCGGTCTGGCGATCGGTTTCGGCGCGCAGTCGCTGGTCGCTGACTTGATCACCGGCCTGTTCATCATCATCGAGGACTCGCTGGCAATCGACGACTACGTCGACGTCGGCGGCCACCTCGGCACTGTAGAGGGGCTGACCATCCGCACCGTCCGCCTGCGCGACATCGACGGTATCGTCCACACCATCCCGTTCAGCGAAATCAAAAGCATCAAGAACTACTCGCGGGAATTCGGCTACGCGATCTTCCGCGTTGCCGTGCCGTACAACATGGAAATCGACGACGCGATCAAGCTGATGCGCGACGTCGGCCAGAAGATGCGCAGCGATCCGCTGCAACGCCGCAACATCTGGTCGCCTCTGGAAATCCAGGGCGTGGAAAGTTTCGAATCCGGCAGCGCGATCCTGCGCGCACGCTTCAAGACTGCGCCGATCAAACAGTGGGAGGTTTCCCGAGCGTTCAACTTGTCGCTGAAAAGGCAACTGGATGAGGCGGGGCTGGATCTGGCGACACCGCGGATGAGTGTGCAGGTGATTACGCCTGGGGTTGAAATGAAAAAGGAAGGCTGAAGAAAGATGGCCCCCCTATTGGCAGGTGATACCAATAGGGGGCTAGTTTTATCTGGCTTTGAAACCCGGTTTTCCTTCAGCGGCGCGCCACCTTTTTACTTCCGCCACAATATTTTCCGGACCACTTTTTCCCGACTCTGGGTAGTAGATTAAATCGGAACCCGCTGGATGTTCGCTCAGTCGTTCAAACTCCATTACAGCTATGGTTTGCCCCTTTTCAGTCGCATAATCCGATTGATATATCTTTTGTACAAAATGCAAGAATTGCTCTTCGGACATTTCATTGATCATTAATTTTTTCATTACTCGGCTCCCTTGTGAACTGCCAAATGCTGTTTCGGAGTTAGCAACCGCAGATTATCGATATCGTACAACTGCCCACCATCCGATAACGATGAGACGTGGTGCAACTCAAACTTCACTCGTTTACCAACTCGATCGCCCGCTTTCACATACGGTGATCGGCCTTTGCTCATTGCGCTGAGACTGCCTGGATCAAACGACATCGCCAGTTCCGCGTCAGCGCTCACCGCTTTCCAGAAAGTCTCCCTGAATGCCCTGAAATCCTTGAAATTCTTGCCTCGCAATTGATCTGCGATTTTTGAGGGAATCGCCGCGCCCTCACCTTGCGTAGCCGCCTCCAGCCATCCACCTTGAACCGACGCTCCATAACCACTCGCCACCCCAGGATCATTGCGTCGATCCCGGAACATGACGTACTGCGGGGGCAGACCCGTTTCCGGGGGGAAGACCAGAATGAAGTCGTCGAAACGAATGTTGCCCCGACCCGGATAAGCGTCGATCCGCCCTTCGATCGGCACCAGGTTGCCGCCGATGTAGCGCGGTGGGGCCGGATTTCCGGTGGGGAACAGCGTTGAACTGTCTGCCGGCGTTACCGCTGGCGTCCAGACCGCGCTTGTAGGTGGAACGTCGGTGAGCGTCGCGCTGTAAGTGTTATCCCCAGCGTTGTAGCCAGCTGCGATCACGCGAACGCCGGAAGGCAGTTTTGTCCCCGCTACCGGAACGACAAGCAGTTCGGCGAGAGATCCCGTCAGTGGCCGGGTGCTCAAACGCACCGGCAGATTCAGTCGTGCTCTTTCGTTCGCCAGCGTGTTCAGATCAGGCAACGGACCGGGCAGCAGATCTGCCAACGGAAGGCTGAGCAGAAAGCGTTCAGGCAGCTCACCATTGCCCAACACCGGCGAGTAGACGAACGCACTCACCCCCACCATCAGTCCGGACGCTGTGCCAGCAGCAAGCCCCGACAAAACGGCAACGGCCGAGCGAATCGAAGCGGCAAGACCCGCCATCAGGCTGTCGGCAATCGCAACCGCCCCACCCGAGGTCGCAAATACCAGTTGGGCGTGGCTGATATTGCCCTGAAAGCGCAATGGGCTATTGTGCCCACCGGGGGTTTGCTGCCGGCGCTTTTCCTCAGCCACCCTGCGTGCTTCGGCTTCAGCCTCAAGCGCCGCCTGTTCCTCGGCACGCTTGCGCTCCAGTGCTTCAGCCGCCAAGCGTGCCTGTTCTTCTTCAAGCCGCCTGAGTTCATTGGCGGCGGCCTGCCGCGCCAGTTCTTCCGCCAGCCGCCGCGCCTGCTCCTGAGCAACGCGGGCCTGTTCCTGTGCAACCTGCCGGGCGTGTTCCGCCGCCAACCGCGCCTGCTCTTGAGCGATCCGCTCGGCTTCCTGCGCTTGCACCACAGCAATCATGCCCTTGACCGTGGCCGACTGGCTGTTCAATACGCCAATGCCTTCGACCAGCAACTTGGCATTGAACAAGGCGCTGTATGCCTGCCTTACGCTGACGTTGCCGCCTCGCCGATTGACTTGCGGTAAGCGCCCCCCGTTGAAAAAGGTTTCAACCTGGTCGTGGCCGAAACGCTGGATGGCCACGTCCTTGGCCACCAGAAGCGCGCCAAATTTTCTGGCGATCAGCGACTCCCTGAAACGCATCTCCCGCGCCAGCGCATCCAAAGGAGGCAAGACACTTTGATCACCCGCTGCCCGTACTTCTGCCAGTTCAAGTTCGATGACCTGAGCAATGTTTCTGGAAGTATCTTTGTAGATACTTTCCATATCGAGTATTTCACCCAAGGGTGCAACGTTGATACCTGGTCCCGAGCCGTCTCCTGCACCTAAATAATGTAAGTACTCATCTTGTTTATCCGGACGCACAACAATCGGCGGAAGCGTTAATCCATTACGCTGCATTTATAATCCTCCATGGACATTGGGTTCGTCGCTCTGACCGGTCACCGTTAATGTCGAATAGCCAATAACGTGACCGGCACTTGGAGAAATTTATGGAAATGAATGTTGCGCGGTGCGGTACATAGTTATCGCCCGGGTTTTATCTGTCACGCCGGACGGAACTGATAAAGCGGTAGGAGTTTTCGTTAAAAACTTCAGGCTCAGAGGTAAATCTGTCGGACCGCGTGGCGCGTTCCTGAACCGATCGCACTTGCGTGCAGAGCCTTTGTCACAGGCAAGGAAGCCCGACAACAATAATCAAGGAGAACCCCATGCACCTGACGCGCATTGCCCAAACCATCCTGCTCACGCTGGTCGCCAGCCACGCCGGCGCCGCGACGATGGACAGCGCCCGCACACAGATCGCCGAGCAGGCGCAAAAGCTTGAGCCGGAGCTGCTGGAAACCCGCCGCGACCTTCACGCCCATCCGGAACTTGGCAACACCGAAAAACGCACCGCTGAGCTGGTCGCCAAACAGCTGCAAGCCATGGGCCTGGAAGTGAAAACCGGCGTCGCCCGGACCGGTGTGGTTGCTATCCTGAAGGGCGCCCTGCCCGGCCCGACCGTGGCGCTGCGCGCCGACATGGACGCGCTGCCGGTCAAGGAAGTCTCCGACTTGCCGTTCGCTTCGAAAGCCAAAGGCACGTATCTCGACAAGGAAGTCGACGTCATGCACGCCTGGGCCGGCGTTCCCGCCGGCCAGATCGCCTACCGCCCCGGGCCGACCCTGGCCAGTTCCGACGACCTGCGGATCAAGATCCACGGCAAACAAACCCACGCCGGCCGCCCGTGGGACGGCATCGACCCGATCACCGTCGGCGCGCAAACCATCGTCGGCCTGCAAACCGTGGTCAGCCGTCGCACCGACATTTCCTCTTACCCGTCGGTAGTCAGCATCGGCACCATCAACGGCGGCACCCGCTACAACATCATCCCCGAATCACTCGACATGACCGGCACCATCCGCTCCTACGACTACGGCATCCGCCAGAAACTGCATGCCGACGTACGCCAGACGATCGAGAAAATCGCCGAAAGCGGCGGCGCCAAAGCCGACGTCACCATCATCGAAAAGTACGACCCGACGATCAACAACCCGGCACTGACGGAAAAGATGCTGCCGACCCTGAAGTGGGCCGCCAAGGATGATGTGGTGCAGGGTCCACTGGTGGGTGGTGCGGAAGATTTCTCGTTCTTTGCCAAAGAGGCGCCAGGGTTGTTCGTGTTTCTCGGAGTGACGCCCCGGGATCAGGACATGAGCAAAGCCGCGCCGAATCATAATCCGGGGTTCTTCGTGGATGAATCGGCGCTGGTGGTTGGGGTCAGGACATTGGCTTCGTTGGCCACGGATTATCTGTATGGGAATGCGGGGTTGGGCAAATAAACCCAGATGGCTGGAATCCTGAAGGTCAAAAGCCCCTCATCCTAGCCCTCTCCCAGAGGGAGAGGGGACTGACCGGGTTGTTCGAATGAGGTATGCCAACCTGAGATACCGAGTTGAATGCAGATTTTGAACAACTCACAAATCGGCTCCCTCTCCCTCGGGAGAGGGCTGGGCGGGCGGCGTTCCGATGAGGGGCGAATCCAGCACAAAACCAAAGCCAGACACCGCATGCTTTTCACCACTCAAAACAATGAGCGCAAGCTCGAGTAGCTCTTGATCTTGATCTTGATCTTGATCTTGGAGCCCGTCGGCAGGCTGAGCGGAGGGATTGATCCGGGCGTGGGAGCGCAGCGACCGTACGACGCAGTCGTACACAGCGAGTGTAGGTGCAGCGAAGCAAACCGGAGCCGCTGCGCCAGGATCGATCCCGCAGCGAAGGAACCCCGAGCCCCAGCGAGCGGGCCGAACGTCAGGGCAAAGCGTTTTGGTTACTTTTGGGCGTCTGCAAAAGTGACCCGCCGTAAGGGCGGAACCGCCAGAAGCAACACCCGCAGCAACGGATATGCACCCAAACCACCCACAGCCTGGTCGGCCCAGAGGCCGCCAAGGTCAAACCACATCAACCCCAACGTGAATCGCATCGTGCCGCCAAAACTCCAGATCACAATCAATCAACCGCCCATGCTGATCATAATTGACCCGCGCAATGCGCAACCCCGGACTCCCCACCGACACCCGCAAAGCCGCCGCCGCATCGACAGATAAAGACGTAGGCACAATCTCAAACCGCACCCGGCCATAGTGCAAATCGTAATGCCCGGCATACAGCTCGGTAATCGACTGATTCAAATCAAAATCAAGAATCCCCGGAAAAAACTGCGGATTCAAATAGTGCTCCACATACAACACCAACCGCCCATCGATGCGCCGCGAACGGCAAATCTGAATGACGCTCGACAACGCCGGCAACTGCAACCACGCACACACCGCCGCCGAAGCCGGCTGCAAGCGCGCCGAAATCACCTCGGTCGAAGGCTCGCGCCCCTGCGCACTGACCATCGCGTGAAAGTGACTGCGCTGCATCAGGTTGTAAGCCAGACGCGGCGGCGACACGAACCAGCCGCGCCGCTCCTCGCGATAAATCTGCCCCTGCGCCTCCAGTTGCAACAACGCCTCACGCACAGTGATCCGCGTGGTCCCGAACAACTCGCTGAGCTTGCGCTCGGCCGGCAATTTGCTCCCGGCCGCCAGCAAACCATGATCAATCTGCTCCTGCAGCACTTGGCCAATGGTTGTCACCGCTTTCGTTGCCTCGTCGCGCATCAACGTTACCTATCTGGACTAGACCAGCACTGTTTCGGGGCGTAACTGACCGCCGATCAAAGCGCTTGCGTAGATTGCAAGCCTAGGCAGTGCAGATGACCGACAGATGACAAAACTGCCGAACGGTCGCGTTCACGGCTTGCAATACATCGGCCAAGTCCCCTGCCCGCCGGGCCTGCGCCATGGTCTACGCTTATTTGGCAGCCACCGATCCCGGGCAGGCAAACGACCTGCCACAAGGCCATCGACATCAAAGTGTCATCCAGCCCGCCTAAATTGGCTCAGGTATTGCTGACCTAGACCAACACAACCGCAATCGCAGCGTTGAACACGACCAAGGAGCTTCGGAATGAAACAGCTTTTCCTGGCAACACTGTTAGGCTCGACCATTGCAATGTGCACCGCCGCCATGGCGGCCGACACCGATCTGAAAACACTCGAAGCCGCTGCGAAGGCGGAAGGCGCCGTCAACAGCGTCGGGATGCCCGATGACTGGGCCAACTGGAAAGGCACCTGGGAAGACCTGGCCAAGAAATACGGACTGAAACACATCGACACCGACATGAGTTCGGCCCAGGAAATCGCCAAGTTCGCCGCCGAAAAAGACAATGCTACTGCCGACATTGGCGACGTCGGTGCCGCCTTCGGCCCGATCGCGGTCAAGCAAGGTGTGGTGCAACCGTACAAGCCGAGCACCTGGGACCAGGTTCCGGACTGGGCCAAGGACAAGGACGGCAACTGGGCGCTGGCCTACACCGGCACCATCGCCTTTATCGTCAACAAGAAGCTGCTGCATGGCTCCGACGTGCCGACCAAATGGGCGGATCTGAAAACCGGCAAGTACAAGGTCTCCATCGGCGACGTCAGCACCGCCGCCCAGGCCGCCAACGGCGTGCTCGCTGCGGCTTTGGCCAACGGTGGTGACGAGAAGAACATCAAGCCAGCCCTGCTGCTGTTCGCCGACCTCGCCAAACAGGGTCGCCTGTCGATGGCCAACCCGACCATCGCCACCATGGAAAAAGGCGAAATCGAAGTCGGTGTGGTCTGGGATTTCAACGGCCTCAGCTACAAAGCCAAGATGGCCAACCCGGATGATTACGTGGTGCTGATCCCGTCCGACGGTTCGGTGATTTCCGGCTACACCACGATCATCAACAAATACGCGAAAAACCCCAACGCCGCCAAGCTGACCCGCGAATACATCTTCAGCGACGCCGGCCAGACCAACCTCGCCCGCGGCAACGCCCGTCCGATCCGCGCCGAACACCTGCAACTGCCGGAAGACGTGAAAGCCAAACTGCTGCCGAACGAGCAGTACAAGAAGGTCACGCCGGTCAAGGATGCCGACGCGTGGGAAAAGACCTCCAAAGCCCTGCCGCAGCAGTGGAACGAGGAAGTCATCGTAGAGATGAAATAAACCTGATCACCACTATGTGACCTGAAACAAATCCCCATGTAGGCGTGAGCCTGCTCGCGATAGCGGTCGAACATTCAACGACGATGTTGGCTGAACCACCGCCATCGCGAGCAGGCTCACTCCTACAGGAGATCTCGGTTGGATCTGAATTTTCCTGTTTCGCGGAGTTCTTGCCCCTATGAAGCACAACGTCATCCTTGTCGTGCTCGACGGCCTCAATTACGAGGTTGCGCGTCACGCCATGGGGCATCTGCAGGCTTATGTCGGCGCAGGACGCGCGGCGCTCTATCAACTGGAGTGCGAACTGCCCGCCCTGTCCCGGCCGCTCTATGAATGCATTCTCACCGGCGTGCCGCCGATCGACAGCGGCATCGTCCACAACAACGTCTCGCGCCTGTCCAGCCAGCGCAGCATCTATCACTACGCCCGCGATGCCGGACTGAAAACCGCCGCTGCGGCGTACCACTGGGTCAGCGAGTTGTATAACCGCTCACCGTTCGTGGCGGCGCGCGACCGCCACACCGACGATCCGACGTTGCCGATCCAGCACGGCCATTTCTACTGGAACGATCATTATCCGGATTCGCACCTGTTCGCCGACGCGGAAAACCTGCGACTGCGTCACGCGCCGAATTTCCTCCTGATCCATCCGATGAACATCGACGATGCCGGGCACAAGCACGGCCTCGACAGCTCGCAATACCGCAACAGCGCCCGCTCCGCGGACATCATCCTCGCCGACTATCTGCAGACCTGGCTCGACGCTGGTTATCAGGTATTGGTGACCGCCGACCACGGCATGAACAACGATCGCTCGCACAACGGCCTGCTGGTGGAAGAACGTCAGGTGCCGCTGTTCGTCCTCGGCGATGCGTTCAGCCTCAACCCTGACGCCACACCGAAACAGACCGAGCTTTGCGGCACAGTCTGCGAACTGCTCGGCGTGCCCCACGACAAACCTGTGTGCCGGGAGCTGCTCAAGTGAACTCCATGACTCGCGGCAAATGGCTCGCGGCGCTGTGTCTGGTGCCCTTCGCGCTGTTCTTCATCGTTTTCGAAATCGCCCCGCTGGTCTGGGTGATGATCAACAGCCTGCAATCGGAAGAGTCCGGTTGGGGCCTGGCCAATTTCAGCAAGGTCTTCGGATCGAAATTCTATCGGCAGGCGATCCAGTACAGCCTCGAGATCAGTTTCTGGTCGAGCGTATTCGGCATCATCATCGCCGTGCTCGGCGCATATTCATTGCGCCGAGTCGATTCGAAGCTGCGCAACTTCGTGAATGCCTTCGCCAACATGACCAGCAACTTTGCCGGCGTGCCGCTGGCGTTCGCGTTCATCATCCTGCTCGGTTTCAACGGCAGCATCACCATCATGCTCAAGCAGTCGGGGATCATTCAGGACTTCAACCTGTATTCGAAAACCGGCCTGATCATTCTCTACACCTACTTCCAGATTCCCCTCGGCGTGCTGCTGCTCTACCCGGCCTTCGACGCCCTGCGTGAAGACTGGCGCGAGTCCGCTGCGTTGCTCGGCGCCAACAGCTGGCAGTTCTGGCGGCACATCGGTCTGCCGGTGCTGACCCCGGCACTGCTCGGCACTTTCGTCATCCTGCTGGCCAACGCCCTTGGCGCGTACGCCACGGTTTATGCGCTGACCACCGGCAACTTCAACGTTCTGCCGATCCGTATCGCAGCGATGGTGTCCGGGGACATTTCCCTCGATCCGAACCTGGCCAGTGCACTGGCCGTGGTGCTCGTGGCGCTGATGACCATCGTCACCGTCGTGCATCAACTGCTGCTGAAGAGGAGCTACCATGTCTCGCGCTGAATCCGGCCCGGCCGGCCTCTACCACCGCGTCGTGGTCTACCTGCTGTTCGCCATCCTGTTGTTGCCGCTGGCGGGCACACTGGTCTACTCGATCGCCAGCAGTTGGTCGGCGACGATCCTGCCCAGCGGCTTCACCTTCAAGTGGTACATCCAGCTGTGGAGCGATCCGCGCTTTCTGCACGCCTTCGGCCAGTCGCTGATCGTCTGCGTCGGTGCCCTGGTGCTCTCGGTGGTGCTGATCCTGCCGCTGCTGTTCGTCGTGCATTACTACTTTCCCAGGCTCGATGCGCTGATGAACATCCTCATCCTGCTGCCCTTCGCGGTGCCGCCAGTGGTGTCCTCGGTGGGGTTGTTGCAGCTCTACGGTTCCGGGCCGATGGCGATGGTCGGCACGCCGTGGATTCTGATCGGCTGCTACTTCACCGTGGCGCTGCCCTTCATGTACCGGGCGATCACCAACAACCTGCAAGCGATCAACCTGCGCGACCTGATGGACGCCGCGCAACTGCTCGGCGCCAGCACCTTTCAAGCGGCGTTCCTGGTGGTGCTGCCGAATTTGCGCAAGGGTCTGATGGTGGCGTTGCTGCTGTCGTTCTCATTCCTCTTCGGCGAGTTCGTGTTCGCCAATATTCTGGTCGGCACGCGCTACGAAACCCTGCAGGTGTATCTGAACAACATGCGCAACAGCAGCGGTCACTTCACCAGTGCGCTGGTCATCTCGTATTTCTTCTTCGTGCTGGTCCTGACCTGGATCGCCAACATCTTGAACAAGGACAAAAGCGAATGAGCTATGTCAGCGTCCAACACCTGCAGAAAAGTTATGCCGGCACCACGGTGTTCAGCGATATCGATTGCGAAATCCACAAGGGCGAGTTCGTCACCCTGCTCGGCCCGTCCGGGTGCGGCAAATCCACCCTGTTGCGTTGCATTGCCGGGCTGACCCCGGTGGATGGCGGCCAGATCCTCCTCGACGGCGTCGATATCGTGCCATTGAGCCCGCAGAAACGCGGCATCGGCATGGTCTTTCAGAGTTACGCGCTATTCCCCAACATGACCGTCGAGCAGAACGTCGCTTTCGGCTTGCGCATGCAAAAGGTCAATGCCGATGACAGTCACAAGCGCGTCGCTGAAGTGCTGAAACTGGTTGAGTTGCATGACTTCGCCAGCCGCTATCCGCATCAACTGTCCGGTGGCCAATGCCAACGGGTTGCCCTCGCCCGTTCGCTAGTGACCCGCCCGCGTTTGTTGCTGCTGGATGAGCCGCTGTCAGCACTCGACGCACGGATTCGCAAGCACCTGCGCGAGCAGATCCGCCAGATCCAGCGGGAGCTCGGCCTGACCACGATCTTTGTCACCCACGATCAGGAAGAAGCGCTGACCATGTCCGATCGCATTTTCCTGATGAACCAGGGGAAGATCGTCCAGAGCGGCGACGCCGAAACCCTCTATACCGCGCCGGTGGATGTATTCGCCGCCGGCTTCATCGGCAACTACAACCTGCTCGACGCCGATGCCGCCTCGAAGCTGTTGCAACGGCCGGTCAACCACCGCATCGCCATCCGCCCGGAAGCCATCGAGCTGAGCCTCGACGGCGAACTGGAGGCACAGATCCGCAGCCACAGCCTGCTCGGCAACGTCATTCGTTATCGCATCGAAGCGCGCGGTGTGGAATTGGTGGTCGATGTGCTCAACCGTTCGGCCGCCGATCTGCATCCCGACGGACAGCGCCTGGCACTTTCCATCGATCCGACGGCCTTGTGCGAAGTAGCTTAAAAGCAGCTGCAAGCTTCGAGCTGCAAGCTTCAAGCTGTAGACTTCGGTCCACCTGATTTTAATTCTTGCAGCTCGAGGCTTGTAGCTTGCAGCTGTTCTCGGAGAGAACCCGATGGCTTTGGCAATTTTTGATCTGGACGAAACGCTGATCCACGGCGACTGCGCGACCCTCTGGAGCGAGCAGATGGGGCGCCTGGGCTGGGTCGATCCCGAGTCGTTCATGCGTCGCAACAATGAGCTGATGGACGCCTACAGCCATGGCAAATTGCGCATGGAAGAGTACATGGATTTCAGCCTCGAACCGCTGATCGGGCGTACCCCGGAAGAGGTCGAGCACCTCGTGGGGCCTTGGGTTGAAGACTTCATCGAGCCGATCATTTTCAGCGACGCGACGAGAACCATCGCCGCCCATCGCAAGGCCGGCGACCGGATTCTGGTGATCTCGGCGTCCGGTACGCACCTGGTTCGTCCGATCGCCGATCGTCTGGGCATCGACGAGATACTGGCCATCGAACTTGAAGTCGCCCATGGCGTGTACAGCGGCAACACCGTCGGCACCCTGACGTACCGCGAAGGCAAGATCACCCGCTTGCTGGAATGGCTCGATGCCGAAGAGGAAAACCTCGAAGGCGCGAGTTTCTATTCCGACTCACGCAATGATCTGCCGCTGCTGCTGAAGGTGGATTTCCCGCACGTGGTCAACCCGGATCCGGTGCTGCTGGAGCACGCAGAAAAGGCCGGCTGGCCGATCCATCACTGGAGATAACCGAAGATCCAGTGTGCACGCTACCTGTGGCGAGGGAGCTTGCTCCCTCGCCACAAGGCTTAGTGATGTCAGGTGAGACTGTCGTTAATCACCAACACCAACTTGCCCGCCACCGTATTGCTCGCCAGCTCGGCGAACGCCGCTTCGGCATCCTTCACCGCAAACGCTTTGGCCAATTGCGCACGCAAGCGGCCCTCGGCGAACAGCGGCCATACATGCTGGCCCAGATCACTGAGCAGATCGGCCTTGAACTGATCGTCACGGCTGCGCAATGTCGATCCGAGCAGTTGCACGCGCTTGGCCAGCATCTGGGCCAGATCCAGTTTTGCCTCGCGGCCGCCCATCAAGCCGATCAACACCCAACGTCCGTCCAGCGCTATCAGTTTGAGGTTCAACGCCGAATAATTGCCGCCCACCGGATCGAGAATCACGTCGAATGGCCCGAAGTCGCGCAGGCCCTCGATATCATCGGTGCGCACCACGCCGCCCTGAGCCCCCAGTGCTTCGCAGTAAGCCAGGCGTTCGGCGGTACCGACGCTGACCCAGCACGGGTTACCAAACGCTTTGCACAGCTGAATGGCCGCTGAACCGATTCCACTTGCGCCGGCGTGCAGGAGAATTTTCTCACCGGGTTTCAGCGCTGCAAGTTGAAACACATTCAGCCAGACGGTGGCGTAGACCTCGGGCAATGCCGCTGCCTCGATCAGCGAAACACCTTCAGGGACCGGCAATACATGCCGTCCGTCGACGACCACTTCTTCGGCCATGCCGCCCCCGGCCAGCAAGGCGCAGACCCGATCGCCGACCTGCCAGGCCGAGCCCGCGCCGACCTCGCTGATCACGCCCGAGCACTCAAGACCGAGCACCTGGCTGGCCCCGGGCGGCGGCGGATAAAGCCCTGCCTTCTGTAATAAATCGGCGCGATTGAGGCCGGCTGCCGCCACACGGATGCGGACTTGTCCTACATCACATGTAGGACTCGGCTCTTCAACCCATGCCACTTGACCTTCAACGCCTTGCAATGCCTTCACAGTGCCTCCATAGTGAGTCTGGACTGAGCCCGAAGCTGTAGCGCCGGGCTTTTTGCATTATGCGACCGGCTCTCAAAGAACCGGCGACTTCAAAGACGGCCTAATATGCGTTATCAATTGTCCCCGCGTCGAATCAGCATGAAGCATCTGCTCCCCAGCACCGCCCTCGCTCTTTTCATCGGTATCGGTCTGTTGCCGGTGTCGGGCACCACATTCGCAGCCAACAGCTGGGACAAGTTGCAGCCTGATCGCGATGAAGTCATCGCCAGCCTGAACGTCGTCGAGTTGCTCAAGCGTCACCACTACAGCAAGCCGCCGCTCGATGATGCGCGCTCGGTGATCATCTACGACAGCTACATCAAGCTGCTCGACCCGTCCCGCAGCTATTTCATGGCCAGCGACATTGCCGAATTCGACAAGTGGAAAACCCAGTTCGACGATTTCCTCAAAAGCGGCGACCTCAACGCCGGGTTCACCATCTACAAGCGCTACCTGGACCGCGTCAAGGCGCGTCTGGACTTCGCCCTTGCCGAGCTGAACAAGGGCGTCGACAAGATCGACTTCAATACCAAGGAGACCTTGCTGATCGATCGCAAGGACGCGCCTTGGCTCAAGTCCACCGCAGAACTCGACGACCTGTGGCGCAAACGCGTCAAGGATGAAGTGCTGCGCCAGAAGATTGCCGGCAAAGAGCCGAAGCAGATCCAGGAAACCCTGACCAAGCGCTACAAGAACCAGCTGGCGCGCCTCGACCAGACCCGTGCCGAGGACATCTTCCAGGCGTACATCAACACCTTCGCCATGTCCTACGATCCGCACACCAACTATCTGTCGCCGGATAACGCGGAAAACTTCGACATCAACATGAGCCTGTCCCTCGAGGGCATCGGTGCCGTGTTGCAGAGCGACAACGATCAAGTCAAAGTCGTACGTCTGGTACCGGCAGGCCCGGCGGACAAGACCAAGCAGGTCGCTCCGGCAGACAAGATCATCGGCGTTGCGCAGGGCAACAAGGAAATGGTCGACGTCGTCGGCTGGCGTCTGGACGAAGTGGTCAAATTGATTCGCGGTCCGAAAGGCACCGTGGTGCGTCTGGAAGTCATCCCGGCGAGCAATGCGCCGAATGACCAGACCACCAAGATCGTGCCGATCACCCGTGAAGCGGTGAAGCTCGAAGACCAGGCCGTGAAAAAGTCGATCCTCAGCCTGAAACAGGACGGCAAGGATTACAAACTCGGCGTGATCGAGATCCCGGCTTTCTACCTCGACTTCAAGGCGTTCCGTGCCGGCGATCCGGATTACAAGAGCACCACTCGCGACGTCAAGAAGCTGCTCACCGAGTTGCAGAAAGACAAAGTCGACGGCGTGGTCATCGACCTGCGCAACAACGGCGGCGGCTCCCTGCAGGAAGCCACCGAGCTGACCAGCCTGTTCATCGACAAAGGCCCGACCGTACTCGTGCGTAACGCCGATGGCCGCGTCGACGTGCTTGAAGACGAAAACCCGGGTGCGTTCTACAAAGGCCCGATGGCACTGCTGGTCAACCGCCTGTCCGCCTCGGCTTCGGAGATCTTCGCCGGCGCCATGCAGGACTACCATCGTGCATTGATCATCGGCGGCCAGACCTTCGGCAAAGGCACCGTGCAGACCATTCAGCCGCTGAACCATGGCGAACTGAAACTGACCCTGGCCAAGTTCTACCGCGTCTCCGGGCAGAGCACCCAGCATCAGGGCGTGCTGCCGGACATCGACTATCCGTCGCTGATCGACACCAAGGAAATCGGCGAAAGCGCCCTGCCCGAGGCCATGCCGTGGGACACCATCCGCGCGGCGATCAAACCGGCCGCCGATCCGTTCAAACCGTTCCTCGCCCAGCTGAAGTCCGAGCATGACGCGCGCACCAACAAGGATGCCGAGTTCGTGTTCATTCGCGACAAGCTGGCCCTGGCGCAGAAACTGATGGAAGAAAAAACCGTCAGCCTCAACGAAGCCGATCGTCGTGCCCAGCACGCCGACATCGACGCCAAGCAGCTGGCAATGGAGAACATCCGTCGCAAGGCCAAAGGCGAAGAGCCGCTCAAAGAGCTGAAGAAAGAAGACGAAGACGCATTGGCCGCTGCCGAGCCGGACAAGGTCAAGCCGGAAGACGATGCCTACCTGAGCGAAACCGGGCGCGTACTTCTGGATTACCTGAAACTGAGCAATCAGGTGGCCAAGAAGTAAGTGATGGCAATTTAGTGCTGACGATCCTCGGATCGTCATCAAACAGTCATCATTCTGTCGTGCAATAAAGGACCGGGAGCAATCGCTCCCGGTCCTTTTTTTATCGCCAGAGACTGCCATGACCACGACCGAACAGCTGAGCGCCTTGAGCTCGATCCTGACTCAAAGCGGTTTACACAGTCTGTTCCAGCCGATCATCTGCCTCTCCGAACGCCGCATTCTCGGCTACGAAGCCCTCACCCGTGGCCCGTCCAACAGCCCTCTTCACTCGCCAATTGCCCTGTTCGCCGTAGCCCGGCAGGCTGGTCGCTTGAGCGAACTGGAAATCGCCTGCCGACAAAGCGCCTGCCGCCGCTTCAACGAGCAGCAGTTGCCGGGCAAACTGTTCCTCAACGTTTCCCCGGAGTCCCTGCTCGAAGCCGCGCACCAACCGGGGCGCACCCTGCAACTGCTGCAGGACTTGGGCATCGCGCCAAGCCAAGTGGTGATCGAGCTCACCGAGCAGACGCCAATCGATGACTTCCATTTGCTGCAAACCGCTCTGCACCACTACCGGGCGATGGGATTCTCCATCGCGCTGGATGATTTGGGTGCGGGGTATTCAAGCCTGCGCCTGTGGTCGGAGTTACGTCCGGATTATGTGAAGATCGATCGGCACTTTATCGATGGCATTCATCAGGATGCGTTGAAAAGAGAGTTTGTCGGTTCAATTCTGCAGATAGCCAAGGCGTCCCGCGCGCAAGTCATTGCCGAGGGTATCGAGCTACCGGAAGAACTCGCGGTGCTGACTGAAATGGGCGTTGACCTGGTGCAGGGTTACCTGCTCGGCCGTCCGCAGGAACATCCATCCCGCGACGCCCGCGCCATGATGCCCAAACACGACAGCAGCGCCGTCGCGCTGAACGACGAAGGCAGCGACCTGAGCGCCCTGCTCAACGACCAGCCCGCCGTGCAGCGTGATACGCCGACCGCCACCGTGCTGGAAGCCTTCCGTCGCCAGGCCAACCTCAATTCACTCGCCGTGCTCGACGAACAAGGCCAGCCCTGCGGCATCGTCCATCGCCATTCGCTTTCCGACGCCCTGCTCAAACCGTTTGCCACCGACCTGTTTGCGCGCAAACCGATCAGCCGCCTGATGAACGATGATTTTCTCGCCGTGGAAATGAGCCAGTCACTGCAACAAGTCAGCCGCCTGATCACCAGCCGCGCCCGCCAACGCATCGAAGAAGACTTCATCATCACTCTCAACGGCGGCTACCTGGGCCTCGGCCGGGTGATCGACGTGCTGAAACTGATCACCGAACTGAAAATCCAACAGGCGCGCTACGCCAATCCACTCACCCTGCTGCCGGGCAACGTACCGATCCAGCAATGCCTCACCCGCCTGCTGCAACAGGCCCGCGAATCGATCATCTGCTACGTGGACATCGACAGCTTCAAACCCTTCAACGACATCTACGGCTACGGCCGCGGCGACGAAGTCCTGCTCTGCCTCGCCCAATGCCTCAACGAACGCATCGACCCCACCCGCGACTTCGTCGGCCACATCGGCGGCGACGACTTCCTCCTCGTCCTCGGCCCCGAAGACTGGCGCAAACGCCTCAACCAACTCCTCGACGACTTCCAAAGCCAATGCCGCCGCTTCTACCGCCCCGAGCATCTGGAAGCCGGCTGCTTCGTTGCACCCAATCGCCAAGGCGTGCGGCAGGAGTTTGAGCTGTTGTCGTTATCGATCGGAGTGGTGCATTTGCGACCTGAAGCTTGCGCAACGCTTGATGCCAGCCAGCTAGCGGAGATGGCGTCGCAGGCTAAGCATCATGCGAAGAATGTTTCGGGGTTCAGTGTGCATGTTATCGAAAGCTGAACACTATGCCTTGGGACGAAGCAATAGTTTTACATGATGGTTAAATGTCGAGACACCCCCATTTCTACCATGTCGATCGATCCTCTTCAGATGCTCTCGTAAGATCCTGCTCCCAGACCTCCACCGCCAACCTGTAGAGCTCTTGAAAGAAACCCCGGGGGTTTTCTAGGGAATCCCATTCTTCCCGAGGCCAACTTGCAGCCTCATACGGGTCGATCTCAAAAAGAAGTTGGAATTCATAATTAGGATCCCTAAGTTTTTCTGCAAGATTTTCAATTAAAGCGAGCTTATGCCTATATGAAAGATAGGGAAGATTCAGACAATATTTTCTGATCAATACCTCTCTGTCACGCGCATCATTTGGATTATAAGCGGCAAGCTCCACGCCTTTTGTTTCTTCGCGATCATAAACATCAAGCACACCAACAAACCAACTTAAACCAGGTTCAAATTTTTTATTAATGTAAGGGTTTTTCAACATCATCTCACCTCCGAAGGAAATCCAGTAAATGGCCTTTGAGTGTTTACATCATCAAACTTAACCTCAAACCAATTTAGGTTCTCATTTAAAATTGGGTTCTGAGCATCCCGCCTGTTTGGCCTATACCCGCGACCGGCCCCAGGCAGCTCCAACCTCACTATTGGATTATTATTATGGTCAAAACCGGTATGTATTATCTGGCCATGTTTATCTCTCGTCATCGCTTTATTCAACGCGCTCAGATGCATCCGCCAGTTGTGGAACTGCGAGCTTAGATTTCCTCTGGCACGTATTGGGACAATTCCGGTGTGAGGGTCTGCGCCATTAATGCCGCGCTGCCTAAGCGCTGGATCAGAAATTTCTGAGCTATGTTTTTTTATAGTGTGCATGTCATAAAGATCTTCATATTCATGCACCCGACGCTTAGCGTTCTCCTCAGCGACCTCATCAATTCTCGCCCTACGCTCCTGCGCCGTCATTTTCGGCAGTGGCGGCGCCCCCTCTTCGACGACCACGCGACCAGCCTCGTATCGCATCGGACGTCGCGGCGCTGACGGTGGACAAATGCAACTCAACCCCAACGGATCCACCCACCCCGTCGGATTCGGTACGTACTGGTACTGATTCAACCCACCCGCCAGCTTCACCGGATCCGGCGTCAGGTACCGTCCCAACCTCGGGTCGTAATACCGATGGCGGTTGTAGTGCAGGCCGCTTTCAACATCGAAGTACTGCCCCTGAAAGCGCAGCGGCTGGTCGAGGTAGTCTTCGCCGGCGAGGGTGACGGCGGCGACTTTGCCGTAGGCGTCGTATTGCGCGGACCAGACGATTTCGCCGCTGTAGTCGGTGAGTTCCTGCGGGGTGCCGAGGTGGTCGAGTTGGTAGTAGAACGGGCAGGCTTTTTTCGGGCCTTTGCCGTCGAGCAGCGCCAGTGGGCGAAAGGTGCCGGGTTCGTAGAGGAAGCTGCGGTATTGCGTGGCGCTGCTTTCGGCGACGAGGTGCTCGCCTTGCCAGAAGAACTCGGTGACGGCTCCGTCGATGGTTTTGCGGATGCGCCGGCCGAAGGCGTCGTATTGGTAAGTGGCGGTCTGGCCGTCGGGGCGGGTCAGGCCGATCAGGCGGTGCTGGCAGTCGTAGCGGTATTCGGTGACGAGGGTCTGGCCGTGGCCTCGGCGTTCGCGGATCAGGTTGCCGAAGGCGTCGTAGTCGTAGTGGCGATCACCTTGCATCAGCAGGCGATTGCCTTTGATCTGCGCGGGGCCGGGGCGGTCCTGCATCAGCAGGTTGCCGGCCGGGTCGTGGGCGAAGGATTCGGGCAGTTCGTCGCGCGAATGGCGAACCCGAATCAATCGGTCGAGGGCGTCGTAGCCGTAGGTGCGCTGGCCGTGGCGGCTGTCGGCAATGTGCTCGAGATTGCCGTTGGCGCTGTAGGCATAATCGCGGCGGTACAGCGAGGCGCCGCGATGGCCTACGGCGTGGGCAAGTAGTCGGCCCTGATCGTCGTAGGAGTATTCGCTGAGCAGCAGGCCCTGCTGACGTTGCTGCTCGCGACCGGACTGGTAGACATGGCGCGTGAGCGGCGTGCCGTTGAGGTCGATCGCACTCAGCGCACCGCCCTTGGCGTAGTGATAATCGAGCTTGCTGTTGTCCGGCAGGCGCAGGCGTTTGAGCTGACCGCAGGCGTCATAGGCGTAACGCAAGGTGCCCCAGCCCTGGTGCTCGGTGATCAGCCGGTCCTGACGGTCGTACTCGAAGGCCAGCGGATGGTTCTGCCCGTCATCGACGGCAACCAAGCGGCCGAGGCGGTCGTAGTCGTAGCGGACTTTCATCCCGTCGGGCAGGGTTTTGACGAGCAAACGCCCGGCCTTGTCGCGCTCATACCGGGTGAGCAGACTCAGGCCAAAATCACCAAACTCGGTTTTTTCCAGCAGGTGGCCATTGAGGTCGTAGGCGTACGCGGTACGCCGCCCATCACAACCGGTCTCCTGTCGGATCAATCCGGTCGGCGTGTAATCCAGGCGGTATTTTTCCCCCGACTCGTTTTCGATCTCGGTCAGCAGCAACCGCGCATGGTCATAGCGGTACTGCACGCGGGTGCCGTCGGGGTTGATGCGCCGCGAGACCAGGTGCAGGTCGTCGTCATATTCGTAGCGGGTGATGCGCCCGAGTTCGTCGCGTTCGGCGGTGATCTGGCCGTAGGCGCCGTAGCTGTAGGCGCGGGTGCTGCCCGTCGGAGAAGTCGTCAGGATCAGTCGGCCGGCGGCGTCCCACTGCTGACGGCTGACAACACCAAATTCATCCTGGGTGGTAATCCGCCGGCCCAGCGCATCGTAGGAAAAGCGCCGCACGCCGCCGTCCGGCAGGGTTTCTTCGATGAGCTGGCCGAGCTCGTTCCACACCCAGCGATGGCGGCTGCTGTCGGGGTAGCGCAGCGACAACAACTGGCCGCGCAGGTTGTAGTAGTAATGGGTGACCTGACCGTCAGGGTCGACCGCTTCGGTGACCGCACCTTCGGCGTTGCGCCGATAGATCCACACCGCGTCGCCTCGGCAACGCTTGTAGAGAAAACCGTTGCGGTACTCGTAGGACGTTGGCGCCTCGTCCGGCGGAATCAGCGCGATCAGCCGTCCGACCTCGTCGTAGCGGTATTCGGTGACCGCGCCCAGAGCATCCTGCTCGGCGATCAACCGGCCCTGCTCGTCATAGGCCTTGAGCTGCTCGCCGCCATCGGCCGCGACCTGACGCACCAGCCGCGCGCGCTCGTCGTGGACGTAGACTTCTTCGGTGCCGTCGACGTAATGCACGGTCACGCTGGCGTCGTCATCGTTCCAGACGTAGCGGGTGTTCATCTGCGAGAACGAGGCCCAGTGGCGCACGCAGCGCGCCGCCTTGCCCTCGCGTTGCCACTCCCAGAAAAAGCTCGCGCCGCCGGTGAGCTGGCGCTGGAGGATGACGTGGTGGTCGTCGTAGTCGTAGCGCTCGCTGTCGCCCACCGCGTTGGTCGCGGTCAGCAGCCGTTGCCGGGCATCGAAGCGGTAGGTGGCGAGGTTTTGCTGGGTGCTCCACTCACCCTGCACGAACACCTGATAATCGACCGCCACCAGTTGTGCCCGGTCATAACGCAACAGCAATGAGCGGCCGGCGCCGTTGTCCAGACGCTGAATGCGGTCGGAGCGGTCGCGTTGCAGGGTCAGACGATTGCCGTAGACGTCGCTGATTGCGGTCAGCCGGCCGGCGCGAAAGTGATAGAACCGCGCGCTGTCGCCGGCCATGGCGAGGATCAGTTCCTCCGGTTCATCACCGAGAAAAATCGCCGCCCGCGACAGGCTGTTATGAATTGTTGGCCGTGCGACATTGGGCAGGGGAAAGCGGGTGCGGCGGTTCTCGTGGTCGATCCAGATCACGCCATCGCCGTCGAAAGCCAGGCGATGAGCCAGGGTGTGGCTCCAGCCGAAACCCAGGCCGATGTCGATCTCGACGGCGCTGCTGCGGTACAAGCGGGTGAACTCGAAGGGCAGTACGCCATCGAGCACCGCGTCGGTCAGGGTCAGCAGTTCTTCGCCGGTGACCATCGACACCGGACAGCCGTTGGTGCAGGTGTTGGGCACGCAGTCGGCGGCATCACCGTTGGGGTTTTTCGCCTGGTCGGGGACGTCGTCGTGATGCTCGTCTTTCTTCAACATGGCGTTGCGCTTGGCGTCCCAGCGCAATTGCATCCGACCCTTTTTCACCCCGGCGGCGATGCCGCGTGCGGCGACGGCTTTGTAGCGGTCGACGTATCCAATGAAGGCGTTGATGATGCTGAACAGCGCTTTGACCAGACGCTTGGCCACGTTGAACAACTGAACTGCACGGTCGGCCAGACGCAGCGTCAGATAAGCGATCCCCGCCCCCGCTCCGACAAAGGTCAGCACCACGCTGATCAGGACATCGATGATCAGTTGCACGATCATCATCGACGCCATTTCAGCGGACTTGCCAGCAATCTCGCTGGGCGGCAGCATGTCCAGCCACAGGCTCGACGACCGCAGCAACAAGCACATCGCCGCCTCGTCACTGACCAGCAGTTGCAGCTTTTCCATGAGCTCAGGTGCGGTCTGCGCCAGCTCGATCAGTTCAGCCGCGCCGCTGCCCAAACGCTCGGCAAACTTGCCGGGATCCTGAAGAATTTCCGAGAGCAGACCGAGGCTGTCCCACACGCCTTCTATAGCCGCCCAACTGCCGGCGAGCATGCCGTTGCTGGCCGCTGTCGCCACCGACTGTGACCATTGCGGCTTGAAACCCTGCCACTCGCTCCTCAGCCACCCGACCAGTTCGCCGGTCAAACCGTCATACGATTCGAACAGGTCGGCGACCTGATCGGAAGTGACCGCGCCGTGTACATGCACGCGGTAAAACTTGCCCTCTTCGCCTCTGAACTCGCCCTTGCCGTGCTGATCAAGGGTGATCGGGGTGATCTTGCCGCCCGCCACGTCGATCACATCGATGGTGATGTTGCCCAGCGGGATCTCGTAAACCGATTCGAACTTGCTCTCGATCTGCATCAGCCCGCCCTGCGGGCACTGGACGACGCTGGAGGAAAACGCCTCGTCGCTGCTACTGACCGCCGTGCTGCGATCACCGAAGCGAATGATCCGCTCCATGCCCACCAGCGACGGCAGGTCCGCAGCCTCGCTGATCTGGTCCGCGCTGCGACTGAGCCAGTGATCGAGCTGTTTGCGATAGAGGTTGAGCGTTTGCGGAAAGCTGTCGAGTTCCTGCTCGATGCGAGCGATGGCTTCCATCAACACACGCAGGCAGACAAGGTGAGCTGAAAAACGGGCTGAAGCATGAGCGGTCCCTCGCGCAAGAAATTAGTCGCGGGAACTGTGCGGGGGATCAGAAAGGAAAGAATTCAGGCGAGTAGGCAAAGGATGTAGGACTAATCTGCAATCCCGCATCTCGCAAAACGCGCAGGCAAAAACGCAAAACGCGGCGTGAGGAAAACCTCACGCCGCGTTTATTTGAAAGACATACCTGGAATTACAGCGTTGAATCCCCAGCTTTCAGCTGTTGCAGCTTCAGCTCGGCCAACGGATGCCCGGCCTTGGCGGCCATGCTCCACCAACGAACGGCTTCAGCGGGATCCGGTGCTTTGCTCGGGGTACCGGCGAGGCTGATCACGCCGACTTGATAGGCCGCTTTAGCGTCGCCGGCCAACGCCGCCAGACGCAGTAAACGCACGCCTTCTTCACGCGCGCCCAGACCGACGCCACGAAAGGTCAGAATGTGCCCGTAAAAGCTTTGCGCGCCGACATCGCCGAGGTTGGCCATGCGCGCAAACTGGCCTTCAAGCCAGCGCCAGCCGCGCGGCTGGCGAACGAACCACGACCAATGAAACAGCCTGCGGGCCAGCCAATATCCGGCCCGCGCCTTGAGGCGCAGAAACACTCAGGCCTCCGCCGATTCCGGGTACTCGTATTCGAAGACGCGCACCACTTCTGACGCATGCCAGGACGCCGCCGCCACGCCATCCGACGGCCCGGAAAAGCGACCCAGACGCTCGACACATTCAAAAAAACCGGTACGCGGCAAACGACTCGCACCCTGACTGATGACCAGCGAACTGCGCAACGGCTGCTCGGCTTTGGCATCCAGTGCGGCCAGATGCTCAAGCGCCGCCGTCAGCGTCTGCATCGCCGGAGTCGGCAGCTGCAAACGCTCAAGCAAGGCTCGATAAGTCAGAAGATGGCGCTGGCGGCGCGCCTGATCCAGTTCCCCCAGCAATCCGTCCCAATGTTGACGGCTGATGCGTACGCTCACGATTCATCCCTCCAACCTGGCACCGTCAGTTCCCAGGCCAGGCTGCGGCGAATCGCGGCGTCGGGTTGACGCTCACCACTTTCGATCATGGCCAGATAAGACGGGCTGATGCCTACCGTGCGGGCCAGCGCCTCGATGGCGATGCCCTTCCCTTCGCGCAAACTGCGTAGTTGATCCAGACCCGGAAGAATCGGCTCTGGTGAAGTGGCGAGCGGCACTGCGGGCTGCTGCGCCGGTGTTGCGTTGATCCCTGCTGCTTTCAGTAGAGCCTGATATTGAGCCCACGGCAGAACCGCGTATTCGGGTTCGCCATCGCGTGCAATTATCTGAATATCCATGACTACCCCGTAGGACAACAACACTTAGCGAGTCGGCACTTTTCCCTAGAAGTGTAATCCTAACAGCGGCCAAGGTCGCGGGGGGTATCTATCTACAGCCAGACTTTGTGAGTCAGGGCTTTTTCGGGCCTTGCAGTTGCAATTGCTCAGGGGTGTCGGGCAGGCGTTCGACCACCGCCAGCTTCTCCGGTTGCTGGCGCCTGCGCCACAGGCGGAAGGCATTGAGCTCGTCATCGAGGGTTTTCATCAGCCAGGCGAGAACGGCAATGTCATCGAGCATGCCGAACATGGGAATGAAATCCGGAATCGCATCGACAGGGCTGAGAAAATACATCAAGCCCGCGACCACCGAGATCAGCGACTTGGCACTGATCGCCCGGTATTCACCCCTCCAATAGGCCAGGCACAGCGACTGCAGCAAGCGCAGATCATCCTTGAGTTTGCCGAGACGATTGCCTTGCGCGGCACCCTTGCTGGCCACGGCGAACAATAGGGTTGGCAGACGTCCACGGGCCAGCAGGCGACCGGCCAACGGCAGGAATCGAGCAAAATTCCATGGAGCTTTCATCTATTCTTCCCGTTGAAATGTTATCCACACAAATTGTGGATAACCTTGTGAACAGAGCTGCATTTCAGCGCTGAGAGCCCCGTTTCATAAGGGCTGCGCTCAGATCGGGCGTTTTTTACTCACATAAAAAAGCCCAATATTTCATTGACTTGGCGGCTCAGGGCGGCTAGCGCGAGGAGCCTCAAAGCTATGACTGTGTCGACGGGCGTCAGTTCGCTCTGTTTACCTTTGCCAGCCTTCAGATGCAACAACGCCCCGCATAAGCGAGGCGTTGTTGTTGATGCCGTTGCCTGTTACTTGGCAGCGGCGTCTTCTTTGGCTGGATCCTTGATAGCCAGCAGTTCCAGGTCGAAAACCAGAACCGAGTTGGCCGGGATTGCCGGGCTTGGCGACTGAGCGCCGTAAGCCAGATCGCTAGGGATGTACAGTTTGTACTTCTCGCCAACGTGCATCAGTTGCAGACCTTCTACCCAACCCGGGATCACGCCACTGACTGGCAGATCGATCGGGCTGCCGCGCTCGACGGAGCTGTCAAACACGGTGCCGTTGGTCAGCTTGCCGGTGTAGTGCACAGTGACGACGTCGGTCGGCTTAGGCTGTGGGCCATCGGCTTTCTTCACCACTTCGTACTGCAGGCCGGAAGCGGTGGTGGTTACACCGGCTTTCTTGCCGTTTTCTTCGAGGAATTTCTTGCCGGCGGCTGCCGACTCTTCGCTCATCTTGGCCATACGCTCTTCAGCACGCTTTTGCAGCGACGCGAAGGCTTCGACCAGTTCTTCATCTTTCAGCTTCTGTTCTTTCTTGCCAACGGCATCTTCGATGCCCTGGGCTACCGCTTTGGAGTCCAGATCATCCATGCCTTCCTGGGCAAGGCTTTTGCCCATGTTCAGGCCGATGCCGTAGGAAGCTTTTTGCGCCGGGGTTTTCAGCTCTACGCTGGTCTGCGAGTCACAACCCGCGAGTACCAGGCTAACCAGGGCTACCGCCGCCGCCAACCGATGCTGTTTCATGCTATTTCCTTGTTCATGCGCCGAATGGGCAATCGAGTAAAGCCGCGAGCTTATCAGGCCGCCACGACCAATGGCTACCGGCATGAGAGCAGGAATCTTCTGATAAGTTCAGGGATTAAAACGCATTTGCGCAACGTGTGGATGAAGCTTCTGTCATCCGCGGACGACAAAGGTCGTCGGCACTTGCCACAGCCTCTGGCGTAATGGCCACTTGCCCAGCAGTCACGGCTCAGGCATAACAGCGCAACAATTCGACAAGGATGTTTAACTTGCGCCTCCTATTCCGCGTTCTCACTCTGGTGATCGTACTGGCGCTAATCGCCGTTGCGGTGATTGTCTATTACGTCGCCAATCCGAAATTGCCCTTCTACACCCCGCCCCAACAGGTGCGCTACCTGGATCAATGGAGCGCAGAGCAACGGCAGACCTACTACTTCACGCCGCAAGGTACGCAAGTCAAAGGCCTGCGTTACGAGTGGTTCGAGGCGCTGGAACTGCCCTTCTCAGAACAGCGCTTCGCCTCCCCCGAGTACCTCGCCCGTTTCGGTTTCCTGGTCGATCCGCAGCAGAAAGCGAGCGCCAGCAACCCGGGCAACCTGCCAGTCGGTTTCGCCCGGCACCAGAATCCCGGCAACGCTTCCGAGCACTATCTGGACATCACCTGCGCCGCTTGCCACACCGGCGAGTTGCGCTTCAAAGGTCAGGCCGTGCGCATCGATGGCGGCACCGCGCAACATGTTTTGCCTTCCAGCGTTCCTACATTGCGCGGCGGCAGTTTCGGCCAGGCCCTGGTCGCAAGTCTGGCCTCGACCTACTACAACCCGTGGAAATTCGAACGCTTCGCCCGCCAGGTCCTCGGTGCCGATTACGACGCGCGCCACGAGCAATTGCGCAAAGACTTCAAAACCTCGCTCAACATTTTCCTCAAAGTGGCCTGGAACGATACCCATCGTGGCCTCTACCCGACCGAGGAAGGCCCGGGGCGCACCGACGCGTTCGGCCGGATTGCCAACGCGACGTTTGGCGATGCGATTTCTCCTGCCAACTACCGCGTGGCCGATGCGCCGGTGGATTACCCGCAACTGTGGGACATGTGGACGTTCGATTGGGTGCAGTGGAACGGCTCGGCACAGCAGCCGATGGCGCGCAATATCGGCGAAGCGCTCGGCGTCGGCGCCACACTGAGTTTCTTTGACGCCAACGGCCAACCGCTGCAAGGCGCTGAGCGCTACCCCTCCAGCGTACGCGTGCGCGATCTGCACGCCATCGAAGAAACCTTGCAACAACTGAAGCCGCCAACCTGGCCCGAGGATCTGTTCGGTGCGATCGACAAGCCGCTGGCCGCCAAGGGCCGTGCGCTGTTCGCCGAAAACTGCGCCGGCTGTCACGTGCCGCGCCAATCCCGGGAAGGCGAACGCTGGGTGCAGCACTTGCACATGATTCCGGTGAATGTCATCGGCACGGATCCGAACGCGGCCAACAACATTGCCAGCCACCGTTTCGACCTGAGCGCACTGCAATGGGATGTCAAAGAGCTGGAAAAGATGGACGTCAAACTGCACCCCGAACCCAAAGAGTCGCTCGATCCGAGCCAACTATCGGTGGCCAAGGGCCTGGCTTACGTCACCGCGTTCGTGGAAAACCGCGCCTATCGCGAAGCGAAGATCACGCCGGAGGAAAAGCCGCGAATGGATGGCTTTGGCCTGCCGATCGGCGTGCGCGAGAAAGTCGCTTACAAGGCGCGGCCGCTGGCTGGCGTGTGGGCGACTGCGCCGTTTCTGCACAACGGTTCAGTGCCGAGCCTCTATCAGTTGTTGTCACCGCAGGATGAGCGCGCAACGACCTTCTATAAAGGCACGCTCGAATATGACCCGCGCCACCTCGGCTATCGCACCGAAGCCTTCACCAACGCGTTCCTGTTCGACACGCGCATCAGCGGCAATCACAACAGCGGCCACGAATTCCGCGCCGGCGCACGCGACAACGGGGTGATCGGCCGCCTCCTGCAACCCGAGGAGCGCTGGGCGTTGCTCGAATACCTGAAAGTACTGGGCGGACCACTGGAGGCGCAGTTGCCATGATCATGCCGACATTCAAAAAACAACTGCCGCCACTGGCGCGCTTCTGGCTATTGCTGGGGCGTTTGCTCGGCAAGATGCTGCTGATCGTGCTGGTCATCGCCCTGCTCGGCTGGGCCATCGCCACCGCGTGGTTTGCCTGGCAGCACCGCGGGCCGGTGTCGGCCCAGGAACAGATTCCCGCAGGCGAAGCGGCGATGACGCAGGACGTCATTCAAACCGCAGTGCGGATCGTCGACCAACACCGCGAAAGCACGCGTTATCTGCGCGATGCCCACGCCAAGGCGCATGGCTGCGTGAAGGCGCAACTCCAGGTGCTACCGGAATTGGAGCAGTCGCTTCGGCAAGGTGTGTTCAGCGAGCCGGGCAAGACCTGGCAGGCTCTGATCCGGCTGTCCAACGGCAATGCGTATCCGCAATTCGACAGCATCCGCGACGCTCGAGGAATGGCGATCAAGCTTCTCGACGTACCGGGCAAGCAATTGCTCAGCGATAGCGGTGACCGGCATGAACAGGATTTCGTGATGTTCAGCCACCCGAACTTCTTTGTCAGCGATGTCGCCGAGTACCGTCAGAATGTGGCGGCGCAGGCTGACGGCAAGAAGGTCATGGCGTTTTTTCCGACATGGGATCCGCGTACCTGGCAGGTCCGCCATCTATTCATCGCGCTGGCTACGCTGTCAGCGCCGCCGGACAGCCCGACCGCGACCACCTACTTCTCGGTATCGCCCTACAAATTCGGTGAGGCCAATGCGAAATTCCGCGTCGCGCCGGATCCGGACAGTTGCCCGGCGTATACCCTGCCCAAACAGAATCACGACCTGCCGAATTTCCTGCGCAGCGCACTTAATCAGCAGTTGTCGACGGATCGGGTGCCGGCGTGTTTTGTCCTGCAGATCCAGCGCCAGGACGCGCACAAGTACATGCCTATCGAAGACACCAGTATCGAGTGGCGTGAGCAGGATGCACCGTTTGAAACGGTGGCGCGGATCACTTTGCCCGCGCAGGACTTCGACACGCCGGCGCTGAATCTGCAATGTGACAACCTGTCATTCAATCCGTGGTTCGGCATCGAGGCGCATCGGCCGATCGGCGGGATCAATCGCCTGCGCAAGGCGGTGTACGAGGCGGTGAGCGATTATCGGCATGCCCGCAATGCGGCGCAGTAGCGCGGCGATTTTATAAATCGCAGACAGCAAAAAGCCCGCACAAGGCGGGCTTTCCGTGGTTTCTGGCGTTCAGTTCCAGATACCGAATATGGCGCAGCGGACGGGACTCGAACCCGCGACCCCCGGCGTGACAGGCCGGTATTCTAACCGACTGAACTACCGCTGCGCGAAACGCTTGAAACGAATGGTGGGTGATGACGGGATCGAACCGCCGACATTCTGCTTGTAAGGCAGACGCTCTCCCAGCTGAGCTAATCACCCTTCGCTTCGTTACGGGGCGCATTATGCCACAAGTTTTCGTAAAGTGTTGATTTAATTGAATATTTTTCAAAAAAATCTGAAAACCGGTGAAACGACACATCCCGCGGGTACAACCTTGAGACAGAAAAAAACCCGCCTCAGCGGGTTTTTCCGTGGTGACCTGGCGTTCAGTGGTCCAGGTTACCGAATATGGCGCAGCGGACGGGACTCGAACCCGCGACCCCCGGCGTGACAGGCCGGTATTCTAACCGACTGAACTACCGCTGCGCTAAACACTTGAAACGAATGGTGGGTGATGACGGGATCGAACCGCCGACATTCTGCTTGTAAGGCAGACGCTCTCCCAGCTGAGCTAATCACCCTTCGCTTCGGTGTGGCGCGCATTCTACGGAGCACCCCAACCTCTGGCAAGCACTTTTTTAAATAATTTTCCGAGGCCTTCCAAAGGCTTAGAGAAGGGTTGGCCTATGCCCCGGCGAAGACAATAATGCCCCCCTTTGTATAAAGGAGTGACTCACCCCATGTGGTTCAAGAACCTGCTGATCTATCGCCTGACCCAAGACCTGCCTGTCGATGCCGAGGCGCTGGAGACTGCACTGGCGACCAAACTGGCGCGGCCGTGTGCAAGCCAGGAGCTGACCACTTACGGTTTCGTCGCACCGTTCGGCAAGGGCGAAGATGCGCCGCTGGTGCATGTCAGCGGGGATTTCCTGCTGATCTCTGCCCGTAAAGAAGAACGCATTCTGCCGGGCAGCGTCGTGCGTGACGCGGTCAAGGAAAAGGTCGAAGAGATCGAAGCCGAGCAGATGCGCAAGGTCTATAAAAAGGAACGCGATCAGATCAAGGATGAAATCATCCAGGCCTTCCTGCCGCGCGCGTTCATTCGTCGTTCGTCGACCTTCGCTGCCATCGCGCCGAAACAGGGCCTGATCCTGGTCAACTCGGCCAGCCCGAAACGCGCCGAGGATTTGCTGTCGACCCTGCGCGAAGTGATCGGCACCCTGCCCGTCCGTCCGCTGACCGTGAAAATGGCGCCGACTGCGGTGATGACCGATTGGGTCACCACACAGAAAGCCGCCGACGATTTCTATGTGCTGGACGAGTGCGAACTGCGCGACACCCATGAAGACGGCGGCATTGTCCGTTGCAAGCGTCAGGACCTGACCAGCGAAGAAATCCAGCTGCACCTGAGCACCGGCAAAGTCGTCACTCAGCTGTCGCTGGCCTGGCAGGACAAACTGTCGTTCATGCTCGACGACAAGATGACCGTCAAGCGCCTGAAGTTCGAGGATCTGCTGCAGGATCAGGCGGAACAGGACGGTGGCGATGAAGCGTTGGGTCAACTGGATGCCAGCTTCACCTTGATGATGCTGACCTTCGGCGACTTCCTGCCGGCGCTGGTTGAAGCGTTGGGCGGGGAAGAGATGCCGCAGGGGATCTAAAGCCCTGCGAGGTCCAAACTGTAGGAGTGAGCCTGCTCGCGATGAGGGACTGACATTCAACGAATATGTTGACTGATAGACCGCTATCGCGAGCAGGCTCACTCCTACATTTGTTTTGTGTTGTTCATTTAATAATAAGGATCAAGCCATGCGCGCACTGGCTGCACTCAGCCGCTTTGTCGGCAATACCTTCGCTTACTGGGTTCTGATATTCGCCGTCGTGGCGTTCCTGCAACCGGCGTGGTTCATCGGCCTGAAAAGCGCGATCGTACCGCTGCTGGGTCTGGTGATGTTCGGCATGGGCCTGACCCTCAAACTCGACGACTTCGCCGCCGTCGCTCGCCATCCGTGGCGAGTGGCGCTGGGCGTGGTCGCGCATTTCGTGATCATGCCCGGTGTGGCGTGGTTGCTCTGCCAGGTGTTCCACCTGCCGCCGGAAATCGCCGTCGGGGTGATTCTGGTCGGCTGCTGCCCGAGCGGCACCTCGTCGAACGTGATGACCTGGCTGGCGCGCGGTGATCTGGCGCTTTCCGTGGCGATCGCCGCGGTCACCACCCTCCTCGCTCCGTTGCTGACTCCGGCGCTGATCTGGCTGCTGGCCTCAGCATGGCTGCCGGTGTCGTTCATGGAGCTGTTCTGGTCGATCCTGCAAGTGGTGCTGCTGCCGATCATTCTCGGCGTAGTTGCGCAACGTCTGCTTGGTGACAAGGTGCGGCATGCGGTGGATGTGCTGCCGCTGGTGTCGGTGGTCAGCATCGTGATTATCGTCACCGCTGTTGTGGCGGCGAGTCAGGCGAAAATCGCCGAGTCCGGGCTGTTGATCATGGCCGTGGTGATGCTGCACAACAGCTTCGGCTATCTGCTCGGCTACTTCACCGGGCGCTTGTTCGGTTTGCCTCTGGCTCAGCGCAAATCGCTGGCACTGGAAGTCGGCATGCAGAACTCGGGCCTCGGTGCGGCGCTGGCCAGTGCGCATTTCTCGCCGCTGGCGGCGGTGCCGAGCGCGTTGTTCAGCGTCTGGCACAATATTTCCGGGGCGCTGCTGTCGACGTACTTCCGGCGCATGAGTGAAAAGGAAGATCGCGACAATCTTGCGCAACGGGCCGCCGACTGAGCTGAAAACTTGATCCTCGGGTTAATGCTCGTCACTATTGCGCAACGCGGGGACGACCCTGCGGCTCGATCGAGTCATTAACCTGGGGACGACCCCGTCAATCGATGGAGGTCCTGCATGTCCTGGATCATTCTGTTTTGCGCCGGCCTGTTCGAAGTCGGCTGGGCCGTCGGGCTGAAATACACCGACGGCTTCACCCGCCCGCTCCCCACCGCCCTGACCGTTGCCGCCATGGCTATCAGCCTCGGCCTACTGGGCCTGGCGATGAAGGAATTGCCATTGGGTACGGCTTATGCGATCTGGACCGGCGTCGGTGCCGTGGGTACGGTGATCGCCGGGATCATTCTGTTTGGTGAATCGATGGCGCTGATCAGGCTGGCCAGTGTGGCGTTGATCGTCACGGGTTTGATAGGCCTTAAAGTGAGCGCTTAAGCCACTACCGTCTTCGCGAGCAGGCTCGCTCCCACATTCAACCGCATTCCGTCATTGGAACACGGTCACCTGTGGGAGCGAGCCTGCTCGCGAAGGGGCCTTTTGATGCAGCGACTATCTGACGGATCCGCGCAACTCCCCCACCAACCCTTGCAACTTCGCCGGTTCCGTCCCTTCGGTAATCGCCGGCCCCGCCACCAGCGTCACCCGCGACCACAAGCGGTGGAACAAGCCCTTGTTCGGATCGCGACTGAAGAAACTCCCCCACAATCCTTGCAACGCCAGCGGAATCACCGGCACCGGCGTCTCCTCGAGAATGCGCGTCACCCCACCTCGGAATTCATTGATCTCGCCATCAGCGGTCAACTTTCCTTCCGGGAAAATGCACACCAGCTCGCCTTCCTTCAGATACCGAGCAATGCGCGTGAAGGCTTTTTCGTAGATCTGGATGTCTTCCTGGCGTCCGGCGATAGGAATCGCACCCGCCGTGCGGAAGATAAAGTTCAGCACCGGCAGGTTGTAGATCTTGTAGTACATGACAAAGCGAATCGGCCTACGCACTGCCCCGCCGATCAGCAAGGCGTCAACGAATGACACGTGATTGCACACCAGCAGCGCCGCCCCTTCGTCCGGGATCGCTTCAAGGTTGCGATGCTCGACGCGGTACATGGAATGGCTGAGCAGCCAGATCATGAAGCGCATGCTGAATTCGGGGACGATCTTGAAGATGTAGGCGTTGACGCCGATGTTCAGCAGCGACACCACCAGGAACAGTTGCGGGATCGACAGCTTGGCGACGCTTAACAAAACGATCGAAACAATCGCCGACACCACCATAAACAGCGCGTTGAGAATATTGTTGGCGGCGATCACTCGCGCCCGTTCGTTTTCAGCCGTGCGCGACTGGATCAGCGCGTACAGCGGCACAATATAGAAGCCGCCAAAAATGCCCAGACCAAGAATATCGATCAACACCGCCCAGGTGTGAACGAAGCCCAATACGGCAATCCAGCTATGGCCGGTGACGCTGTCCGGGATTCCCCCGGAATGCCACCACAGCAACAGGCCAAACACGGTCAGGCCGAACGAGCCGAACGGCACCAGACCGATCTCGACTTTGCGCCCGGAGAGCTTTTCGCAGAGCATCGAACCCAGCGCGATCCCCACCGAGAACACCGTCAGAATAAGCGTCACCACTGTTTCGTCGCCGTGCATCCACTCCTTGGCGTAGGCCGGGATCTGCGTCAGGTAGATCGCCCCGACAAACCAGAACCACGAGTTGCCGACAATCGAGCGCGACACCGCCGGCGTCTGGCCCAGGCCGAGTTTCAGCGTCGCCCAGGACTGGCTGAAGATGTTCCAGTTCAGGCGCATTTCCGGCGACGATGCCGCCGCACGCGGAATGCTGCGGCTGGCCAGGTAACCCAGCACGGCAATGCCGACGATCGCTGCGGAGACCACCGGCGCGTAGTGCTCGGTCGACATCATGATCCCGGCGCCGATGGTCCCGGCGAGAATCGCCAGAAACGTGCCCATTTCCACCAGACCGTTGCCGCCGACCAGTTCGTCATCGCGCAAGGCCTGCGGCAGGATCGAATACTTCACCGGGCCGAACAATGCCGAATGCGTGCCCATGGCGAACAGCGCGACCAGCATCAGTGACAGATGATCGAAGAGAAAGCCGATCGATCCTACGGCCATGATGGCGATTTCTGCGAGCTTGATCAGGCGGATCAGCGCGTCCTTGGCGAATTTTTCCCCGAATTGCCCGGCCAGTGCCGAGAACAGGAAAAACGGCAGGATAAACAGCAGCGCGCAAAGGTTGACCCAGATCGAGCGGTCACCCTCGATGGTCAGCCGATAGAGGATGGCGAGGATCAACGACTGTTTAAATACGTTGTCGTTAAACGCGCCGAGCGACTGGGTAATAAAGAAGGGCAAAAAGCGCCGGGTACGCAACAGGTTGAACTGTGAGGGGTGACTCATCTTCCGTGTTTCCTGATGTTGGGTAGAGAGGCCTGGATGCTTGTCATTGGAATGCCGCACCACGATCCAGGCCACACCTTACCTAAACTTTTCAGTTTATTTCTTCAAACCTGCGATACACGGCGAGACAAACAGCTCGCCACGCCACGCGCCCTGCACGGTGCGCTTGCCGACGATCAGCCACATCGCCGCCAACAAAATCACCAGCGCCGTACCGAACACGCTGAAAAACGTCAGGCTGAGGATGCTCGCCAGTTTCAGCGTCGCCAGGGAATACACGCCCAGCGGAAAGGTGAAGCCCCACCAGCCGAGGTTGAACGGAATGCCGTCACGCAGATAACGCACGGTGATCAGCAGCGCCATCAACATCCACCACAGACCAAAACCCCACAACGTCACTCCCGCCACCAGGCCCAGACCCGAGGCGATTTCGCCGACACCGGGCAGACCATTCGCGGCAAAAATCGCTGGGGCCTCACCGCCCAGCAGCAACATGCCCAACGCACCGGTGCCGATCGGCCCGAGGGCCAGCCAGCTCGACGCGGCCATGTTTTCGTGGGGCAGTTTGTGCAAGGCCATGCGCAACAACAGGATGGTCAGAATGCTGAACGCTACCGGCAGGGAGAAGGCCCAGAGCACGTAGCTGGTGGTCAGTACGATGAGTTGCGCATGGGCGTCCGTCAGATGCGGGGCGAGCAAGCCGCCGCTGGCCGCAGCCACTTCCGCCGCCACTACCGGCAGCAACCATACCGCCGTCATCTGATCGATGCTGTGCTCCTGACGAGTAAACATCATGTAGGGAATCAGCACGCCGCAGGCCAGCGACATCGCCACATCGATCCACCACAACGCTTCAACCAGTTGGATTACTCCGTCGCCCCAGCGCGGCACGCCGAACAGCAGAAAACCGTTGATGATCGTCGCCAGGCCCATGGGAATGGTGCCGAAGAACATCGACACGGTTGAATGGCCGAAAATCCGTCGTGCTTCATCGAAGAACAACATCCAGCGGGCGGCGTAGGCTGCGGTAAACAGCGTGAACAAGACAATGTTGAACAGCCACAGCCCTTCAGCCACGGCGTGCAATCCGGGAATGGCCAGCGGCAATTGCGCCAGCGCCAATGCCAGCACACCGGTGCCCATGGTCGCGGCGAACCAGTTCGGCGTGAATTGCCGGATCACTTCGCGCGGATGCTGAAGCTGGCTGAAAGGCTTGAAGCCGGGGGTGACACTGTTGGGGCAAATCATCATGAGCTCCTGTCCTCTGGTGAGGTTGAGCTCATGGTAGATCCGAATCGAATATCGATATAACGGGTAATATCTCTAACTGTTATCTGTTTTGCAGATAAACAGCTAAACGCTACCCTCCGATTCGATTACCAGAATCCGCGCCTCGCCTTGCGGATGGGCGACGTGCTCGGTGCCGACCGAGGCATAGAAAATATCACCTGTGTCCAACACAACCTGCCGCTCCTCGCCGCCTTCGCGGTAGTGCATCCGCACCCGACCATCGAGTACTACGAACACTTCTTCTCCGTCGTTGACGTGCCATTTGTACGGCTGATCGGTCCAGTGCAGGCGCGTGGTGATGCCGTTCATGTTGGCGATGTCCAAGGCACCCCAGGCGCGTTCGGCGGTAAACGATTTGCTGCGGATAATCTTCATGAATCGATCCGTGAGAGAAGTTCGCCAAGGCTAACCGAAACCGCGGCGCTCAAGGAGCACTACAAATTTTACCCGCCTGGGGCCGCAGACTGAGCAGCAGCGCAGCCACGGCCAGCACGATCAGCACAACGCCGTAACCGTCGGTGGTCGCCAGCAATCCGAAGCTGCGCGCCAGATGCCCGGCCAGCAGCGCCGGCAGACAGAACGCCAGATAACTGAGCACGTAATACGCAGACATCAACCCGGCTCGCTCGTGGGGCAAGGCCAGCGGCACCAGAGTGCGCACCGCACCCAGAAAACCCGAGCCAAAGCCACAACCGGCGACCACGGTGCCAAAGAAAAACAGCGACAGACTGGCGCCGTGTACCCCAAGCAAAATCAATATCAGCCCGACCGGCAGCAAGCTCGCGCCCAGCAGCAGCGCCTGAGCAGCCGGGCGGTTGCGCATGGTGAAGATCATCAACGCGCCCGTCACGGTCAATGCCGCCACCGTCGCGCCGCCGATCAGGTTGGAGGTCGAGCCGGTGGCTGTGCGTACCAATGACGGTGCCAGCGAGGCATAAAAACCTCCGAGCGCCCAGGTTGCAGTATTCAATGGCAACACTCGCCACAATGTTGAACGCGCCTGCACCGGCACATGCAAGGTCGGCCGCAACGACGCCCACGCCCCGCTCTGTCGCGAAACACTTTCCGGCAAGCGCCACACATACACGCCCTGCAACACGAACAACGCCAGCAGCAACCAGTAGGTCAGCTGCAACGGCGCGGGTGCGAATTCTGCGAGCAAGCCACAGCCCAAACCGCCCAAAGCCATTCCGAGTAACGGCGCGACGCTGTTGATCAACGGCCCCTGCTGGCGATCGGTGTCGAGCAATGTTGCGCTCAAAACGGCGGTAGCCATGCCGGTGGCGAAACCCTGCAGCACCCGCGCGCCGATCAACCAGGCGACGCTGTCGGCATAAATGAACAGCAGCATCGCCAGGGCATTGAGCAGAACCGCGCTGAAGATCACCGGCTTGCGGCCCAAATGGTCGGAAAGCGAACCGACCGTCAGCAACGCCGCCAACAGACTCAAGGCGTAAACGGCGAAGATCAGCGTCAGCATCGCTGAGGAGAAATGCAATTGGTCCTGATACAGGTGATACAACGGCGTCGGCGCGGTGGAAGCGGCGAGAAAACTCAGTAAGGTGATCGCCAGAAACCACAGGCTGGATCGATGGGAAGCAACGTCTTTCAAAGGGCTGGTCATAGGAAACTCCGCAAAAGCTAACTTTTTGCTTTTACGCAGTGTGCTACCGCCTCGCGCTTAAAGCAAATTCTTTGTGTTAAGGTCTGAACCATGGCTATTAAAGAAGGTTTACGCCCCGGTGGCCGCAGTGCCCGGGTGCAAGAGTCGATCCATTCGGCTGTCAATGCGCTGCTGCAAGAGCAGGAACGTTCCACCGTGACCGTCCCGCAAATCGCCGCCCGCGCGGGGGTTACGCCGTCGACGATCTATCGGCGCTGGGGTGATCTGGCGGCGTTGCTGGCGGACGTCGCCCTCGCCCGCATGCGCCCGGACAGCGAACCGGCGGACACTGGAAGTCTGCGCGGCGATATCCGCGCGTGGGCCGAGCAGTATCTCGACGAGATGAGTTCGGAGGTCGGGCGCAACATGATGCGTGACGTGCAAGCGAGCGCTACGCCGGGCTATTGCGTGGCAATCATTGGTGCGCAGTTGCAGACCATTGTCGATCGCTATGCGCATGAGAAGGCGCCGAGCGTGGATCGCTTGATCAATCTGGTGGTGGCGCCGGTGGTGTTCCGGATTCTGTTTTCGGCGACGGCGCTGGAGATTGAAGAGCTCCATCGCCTGATCGATATCGCGCTGCGTCTGGACTGACGCCTTCGCGAGCAGGCTTGCTCCCACAAGGGAATGCATTCCAACCGTGGGAGCGAGCCTGCTCGCGAAGAGGCCCGCCCGGTTACCATAAAAACCACCCGCTACCCCGCCTGCGACACCCCGCCACGCCACGACCTTGGTCGACACTGACTAACCGCCGCGCCCGTGCGAGACTGTTCGCCCGGGCAGGAGTGCCGGGGAGTCTTTTGTCGGGAGTGCTGCATGTCGTTGTCCACCGGGCTGATCGCCGTCGTTGCCCTGGCCTACATGGCCATCATGTTCGCCATCGCCTTTTACGGCGACCGTCGCAGCACGCCGTTGCCGCCGCGAGTGCGTGCCTGGGTGTACAGCCTGTCGCTGGCGGTTTACTGCACCAGTTGGACGTTCTTCGGCGCGGTGGGACAGGCGGCGGAACAACTATGGTCGTTCCTGCCGATCTACCTTGGGCCGATCCTGCTGCTGGTATGCGCCCCGTGGGTCCTGCAGAAAATGGTGATGATCAGCAAACAGGAGAACATCACCTCCATCGCCGACTTCATCGCCGCGCGCTACGGCAAATCGCAATCGCTGGCGGTGGTCGTGGCGCTGATCTGCCTGGTCGGCGTCTTGCCCTATATCGCCCTGCAACTCAAAGGCATCGTCCTCGGCGTGAACCTGCTGATCGGCGCCGGCGCCGATGCCATGGGCACCCGCGCTCAGGACACGGCGCTGATCGTGTCGCTGGTGCTGGCGTTGTTCACTATCGTTTTCGGTACGCGCAACCTTGATGCCACCGAACACCACCGTGGCATGGTGCTGGCGATCGCTTTCGAATCGCTGGTCAAGCTGTTCGCTTTTCTCGCCGTCGGCGCTTTCGTTACTTACGGCCTGTATGACGGTTTCGACGACCTGTTCAATCAGGCGATGCTCGCCCCGCGCCTTGAAGCCTATTGGAAGGAAACCATCAACTGGCCGTCGATGGTGGTGCAGACCGGGGTGGCGATGATGGCGATCATCTGCCTGCCCCGGCAATTTCACGTCACCGTGGTGGAAAACATCGACCCGCAGGATCTGCGGCTGGCGAAATGGGTGTTCCCGGCCTATCTGGCGTTGGCCGCACTGTTCGTAGTCCCGATCGCACTCGCCGGTCAGATGCTGCTGCCCAGCCACGTGCTGCCCGACTCCTTCGTGATCAGCCTGCCGCTGGCCCAGGCGCATCCGGCGCTGGCCATGCTGGCGTTCATCGGTGGTGCATCGGCAGCGACCGGCATGGTGATTGTCGCCAGCGTCGCGCTGTCGACCATGGTCTCCAACGACATGCTGTTGCCGTGGCTGTTGCGCCGCAACAACGCCGAGCGCCCGTTCGAAGTGTTCCGCCAGTGGATGCTCTCGGTGCGCCGGGTCAGCATCGTGGTGATTCTGCTGCTGGCCTACGTCAGCTATCGCTTGCTCGGCTCGACCGCGAGCCTGGCGACCATCGGCCAGATCGCCTTCGCGGCGGTAACGCAACTGGCGCCAGCGATGCTCGGCGCGTTGTACTGGAAACAGGCCAACCGCCGTGGCGTGTTTGCCGGTCTCGCCACCGGCACTTTCCTGTGGTTCTACACGCTGGTGCTGCCGATTGCCGCGCACAGTCTCGGCTGGTCGCTGGCGAGCTTCCCCGGCTTGGCGTGGCTGCACAGCAATCCGCTGAACCTGCCGATCACGCCGCTGACCCAAGGCGTGGTGCTGTCGCTGGCGGGTAACTTCACCCTGTTTGCCTGGGTCTCGGTGCTGTCGCGCACGCGGGTTTCGGAGCACTGGCAGGCCGGGCGTTTCATCGGCCAGGAAATCAGCGCGCGGCCCAATGGTCGCTCGATGCTGGCGGTGCAGATCGACGATCTGCTGCAATTGGCGGCGCGTTTTGTCGGCGAAGAACGGGCGCGACAGAGCTTCATTCGTTTCGCCTACCGCCAGGGCAAGGGCTTCAACCCCAACCAGAACGCCGACAGCGAATGGATTGCTCACACCGAACGCTTGCTCGCCGGTGTCCTCGGTGCCTCTTCGACGCGCGCTGTCGTAAAAGCCGCCATCGAAGGTCGGGAAATGCAGCTGGAGGACGTAGTCCGCATCGCCGACGAAGCCTCGGAGGTGCTGCAGTTCAACCGTGCGCTGCTGCAAGGCGCGATCGAAAACATCACGCAAGGCATCAGCGTGGTCGATCAATCGCTGAAACTGGTGGCGTGGAACCGACGTTATCTGGAACTGTTCAACTACCCTGACGGTTTGATCAGCGTCGGCCGACCGATTGCCGACATCATTCGCTACAACGCCGAACGTGGCCTATGCGGCCCCGGCGAGGCCGAAGTGCACGTTGCGCGCCGCTTGCACTGGATGCGCCAGGGCCGCGCGCACACCTCCGAACGGCTGTTCCCCAATGGCCGGGTGATCGAGCTGATCGGCAACCCGATGCCCGGCGGCGGGTTCGTCATGAGCTTCACCGACATTACCGCGTTCCGCGAGGCCGAACAGGCGCTCACCGAGGCCAACGAAGGCCTCGAACAACGGGTCAGCGCGCGCACCCAGGAACTCTCGCAACTCAACGTCGCACTCACCGAAGCCAAGGGCACCGCCGAGGCGGCGAACCAGTCGAAAACCCGCTTTCTTGCCGCCGTCAGCCATGACTTGATGCAGCCGCTGAACGCCGCAAGGCTGTTCTCCGCCGCCCTCTCCCATCAAAACGAAGGCTTGAGCGCCGAGGCGCAACAACTGGTGCAACACCTCGACAGCTCGCTGCGTTCAGCCGAAGACCTGATCAGCGATCTGCTGGACATCTCGCGCCTGGAAAACGGCAAGATCAACCCGGATCGCAAGCCCTTCGCGGTCAATGAACTGTTCGACACCCTCGGTGCGGAATTCAAAGCGCTTGCCCAGGAGCAGAAGCTGACGTTCCGGGTGCGCGGCAGTCAATTGCGCATCGACAGCGACATCAAGCTGCTGCGGCGGATTCTGCAGAACTTCCTCACCAACGCTTTCCGCTACGCCAAGGGCCCGGTGCTGCTGGGCGTGCGCCGGCGTGACGGCGAGCTGTGTCTGGAGGTCTGGGATCGCGGGCCGGGCATTCCGGAAGACAAGCAGCAGGTGATCTTCGAAGAATTCAAGCGCCTCGACAGCCACCAGACCCGCGCGGAGAAAGGCCTGGGCCTGGGTCTGGCAATCGCCGACGGCTTGTGCCGGGTGCTCGGGCATACCTTGCGCGTTCGTTCGTGGCCGGGCCGTGGCAGCGTATTCAGCGTGACGGTGCCGCTGGCGCGCACACAAACGCCTCCCGCGAACGCCGCCGTGGAACTGAACGGTAAATTGCTTAGCGGCGCGCAAGTGCTGTGCATCGATAATGAAGACAGCATTTTGATTGGCATGAACAGCCTGCTCAGCCGCTGGGGCTGCCAGGTGTGGACGGCGCGCAATCGCGACGAATGCGCCGCGATATTGAATGAGGGGGTACGGCCGCAACTTGCCCTGGTCGACTATCACCTCGATCACGGCGACACCGGTACGGAGCTGATGGCGTGGTTGCGTACGCGTCTGGGCGAACCGGTGCCCGGCGTGGTAATCAGTGCGGATGGGCGCCCGGAGACGGTGGCGCAAGTGCACGCGGCGGGACTGGATTATCTGGCCAAACCGGTGAAGCCCGCGGCCTTGCGGGCCCTGTTGAGTCGGTATCTGCCGCTGTAGCCGGTGATTTCGCCGACGCCATCGCGAGCAGGCTCGCTCCCACAGAAAAGCAAAGTCAAAAGCACAGATCGCAGCCTTCGGCGGCTCCTACACAATGAGCGTTAGCTCGAGTGCTTTTGATCTTGATCCACGGGCGACGTCGGAAGGCTGAGCGGAGGGATTGATCCGGGGGTGGGAGCGCAGCGACCGTTTGGCGCAGCCAAACACAGCGAGTGTAGGTGCAGCGAAGCAAACCGGAGCCGCTGCGCCCGGATCAGTCCCGGAGCGAAGGAACCCGAGCCTGCGAGGGCCGAACGCAGGAGCAAGCCTTTTTGGGTACTTTTTTCTGGGCCGGCATTCCGGGCGTCTGGAAAAAGTGCCTCGCCGTAAGGGCGAAACCGCCAGCCGCCATCACCGCAGCAACGGATATGTACTCACAATCAGCCAAAAAAACGACGCCTACTCAGGCAACTCAACCAACCCATCAACATCAGTCATCGCCCGCTCCAACAAATCCGCCGGCAAACTCTTGCTCGCCCGCGCACCGAGCAACTTCAACTGCTCACTGCGACTGACCAGATTGCCGCGCCCTTCTGTCAGCTTGTTACGCGCCGAGCTGTAGGCCTTGTCCAGTTGCTGCAGACGATTGCCGACTTCATCCAGATCCTGAATAAACAACACGAACTTGTCATACAGCCACCCCGCGCGCTCGGCGATTTCCCGGGCGTTCTGGCTCTGGCGTTCCTGCTTCCACAGACTGTCGATCACCCGCAGCGTAGCCAACAGCGTGGTCGGGCTGACAATCACGATATTGCGGTCAAAGGCTTCCTGAAACAGCGAAGGCTCAGCCTGTAACGCAGCGGAAAACGCCGCTTCGATCGGCACGAACAGCAAAACGAAATCGAGGCTGTGCAAGCCTTCCAGGCGCTTGTAGTCCTTGCCGGCCAGGCCTTTGACGTGATTGCGCAGCGACAGCACGTGCTGCTTGATCGCGATCTGCCCCAATGTGTCATCGTCGGCCGCCACATATTGTTGATAGGCCGTGAGACTGACTTTCGAGTCGACCACGACTTGCTTGTCACCGGGCAGGTAAATGATCACATCGGGCTGGAAGCGCTCGCCGTCCGGGCCTTTGAGATTGACTTGGGTCTGGTACTCGCGGCCCTTTTCCAGACCGGCGTGTTCCAGAACGCGCTCGAGAATCAGCTCGCCCCAATTGCCCTGGGTTTTCTGGCCCTTGAGGGCGCGGGTCAGGTTGGTCGCTTCGTCGCTCAGACGCAGATTCAACGCCTGCAAACGCTCCAGTTCCTTGGCCAGCGAGAAACGCTCGCGGGCTTCGGCTTGATAGCTCTCTTCCACGCGTTTTTCGAAGGACTGGATGCGCTCTTTCAACGGGTCGAGCAACTGGCCGAGGCGTTGCTGGCTGGTCTCGGCAAAGCGCTGTTCACGCTCATCGAAGATCTTGCCGGCCAGCTCGGCGAATTGCGCACGCAATTCATCCCGCGAGCCTTGCAGGTCGTTGAGGCGTTGTTGATGGCTTTCCTGTTGCTCGCGCAACTCGGCACTCAACGAGGCGGCCTGGGCGTCGAGACGGCGCAATTCGGCGTCCTTGTTGGCGCGTTCGAGGTTCCAGGCGTGGGACGCATCGCGGGCGTCGTCGCGCTCGATCTGCAACAACTCGACTTCGCGGCGCAGCGCGGCGAGGTCTGCCTGTTTGGCGGCGTTGGCCTGGCCAAGGTCGGCGATCTCATCGCGGCTGGCTTCAAGCTGCGCGTTGAGGCCGTCCTGAGCCATTTGCGCCATGGCCAGGCGCTCTTCGAGCAAGGCCAGATCGGCCTGGGCGCCGCTGGCCCGGCGCTGCAGTTGCCAGGCCAACGCCAGCAGCGGCAACCCTGCTGCCGCCAGACCAAGCAATAAGCTGGTCAAGTCCATAGCCATAGCGACTCCTGCCAATCGGATAAAGCCTGAAGGTTAACCAAGGTGTCAGGGCTTGGACAGCTCAGTCTTCGATCAGACCGAGTTCCTGCTGCGCGCGCCGGTCACCGGCACGGGCGGCCTGACGCAGCAGCTCCTGACCGATACGCCGGTCCCGTGCGTTGCCGCATTCACGGCAGATCAGTTGGCCAAGACGGCTTTGCGCGGCGACCACGCCTTCACGGGCCGGTTGCTTGAGCAGACGGCCGGCGAGATGCTTGGCGCTGGGGCTATCGCTCAGGCGCGGGGCATCGAGCAACCATTCAGCCACGCGGACGGAGAAGCGCTTGGGCGGGGTAACAGGATTCGGGTTTGGGGTAACAGAGTCTGATACTGAGCGAAACTTCATAAAGCACTGCGGGACAGATCGGAAGGCGCGCCACTTTACTCTCTTTTTCTTACAGGTAAAGTCGAAAAAAACCCGGCACGCCCGTCCTAGAGCAAGCGCTAGGGACAATCCACAGAAGCTGTGGATAAGTCAGTGGACAACCCCTCTGTGATCCTCGCAAAGCCTTGTGGAATGGGGCTCGCAGTCAAACTGACGATTTTTTCACCAACAAAAAAAGGCGATATTTTTCATTGACTTAAACTTTTGATACAGGCAGCGGCTGGAGTCAGGATTGATGTGACAGTGACGTTACGGTCTGTGCAACTAATGTGCACAAGTACCTGTGAGACGGTTATATGCGTGCGCTTTTTCGGGTCGTTTTATGCAGCGGAAGAGGCCAAGCGTCTTTGCGAGAAAGCCCGCGCTCCGACGGATGGTCGCGCGCAGCCACGTCCCTTCAGGCTTTTTTTCATTGCGGGGTTTGCTTCGTCCCGATGGATCCGTTACTATCCGCGGCGTTAGTACCAAGCTGAAAGTCAATTCCGGTCGAACATCTCCCACGGTCAATCTTCCAACAGGAAGAAATATCCGAAAAAAGCGGGACCGACCCCTCGATGGTTTCCAGGTAAATCTTGCGACGACGCTGCCTTTGAATGAAAGCAAAGGGCGTTGCGAAGAACACTTACTCTGACCGAACCAACCTGCAAATTGATCAGGATCTTCACCCCGGGCCCAGAACCTTTGCCCTCGCTGTGATGCCTGTCCTCCTAAGTACCTACCTGCCAGCCCAAGCGCGCTCATTTATCAGCGCTTCAAACTGGCTGCTTTGTTCCAGTCGGGTTCTTCGTTCGATCAATGGTGATCAACGTTACTGGAACGTTTTAACGTTGCACGGTTCTTATCCGTGTCATTTGTAGGAACACCTAATAACTATGTCTACTCAAATCCAGACTCAGGATGCCATTCGCACCCTAACCAACGCTTTTGCTCCAATGAACTGCCTGATCATGGCCGCTCGCAAAGGCTGCTTCAGCTTCACCGTGGTCAATGAATACGGCATCGCTCGTCACAGCGAGCGTTTGTACCCCGATCAATACTCCAGCGCCGAACCGCTGCAGGCCGTGATCGAGCGTACGCGTCAGGCACTGGTTGCCTGAAAGCCGACCAGGCTGCAAAAGCAAAGCCCTGCTGAAAAGCGGGGCTTTTTATTGCCTGATATTTCACTGTTAGCGCTGCGCTGCTAAGCATGTTCCGATCTAACGCTCGGGATGCGATAGCGGAAATATTTTAAAAACAGGCCTTTACACGCTGAATATGACACTACACTTCAACTCAAGCGGCGTGACCCGCTTGCGGCGAGCCTGAGTCGATCCACTGCTGCCAAAGCCCCCTTCAGGACTCGCCCTCCACAACAGGAAACGAGGGTGTTATGGGTATCGCTGCCAGCGAACTGTGCCGCTATGTGATCCGTCCTACACTGATCTATCTGGGACGCCACTGCGCAACTGCCGAATCCCTGCTGCTGGGCATCGCCGCCAGCCAGTCCGCCCTCGGGACTGCCCTGCATGACCGCCGTGGACACGGCCTGTACCGGATCGCCGAGCATCGGCATCAGGCGCTGTGGGACGATTATCTAGCGCTCGATCCGGAGCGCGCCAGCCTGGTGCGCGGCCTCGCCAGCCAGCACGCATTTCTCAGCGGCCCGCACCTGGAACTGACCGTCAACCTGCGTTACGCCACTGCCATTGCCTGGCTGCTGGTAGAAGAACAGAACCCCACCCTCCCCGCTCCGACCGACCTGCTCGGCATGGCGCGCATCTGGCGCCAGACCTTTCAACCGCAAGGTCGTCTGCGTGACTTCACCTATGCCTGGCAAACCTGTGTTTCACCGCTGAATCAGGTCGCTTGCTGACCGTGCGGTTCCACAAGTTCTCGCAACAGGCCGCCATTCTGGTCGGATTGTCCTACAAAACCGCTCTAACTCAAGGCATACGGGCTATAGCGCTGGGACGAAAATGTTGGTAATTTTCGCCCCGGTGATCACCAGGAGTTCTAATAATGAAAAAAGTCATGCTCAAAACCACCCTTAGCCTCGCCGTTACCCTTGCCTCCACGCAGATCTTCGCGGCAGGTTTTGCCCTCAACGAACAAAGCATCAGTGGGATGGGGACTGGTTTTGCCGGGCGATCTTCTTCTGCCGACGACGCAAGCACTGTTTATGGCAACCCGGCCGGCATGGCGCGCATCAAGCGCGAACAAGTCACCGGTGGCGTCGCCGTTGTCGATGCACACACCGATATCAGCAACGCCAGCTCCAGCCCGAACGGCGGCAGCAACAAAGGCGACATGGTGCCCTTCACCGCCGTACCTATGGGCTTCTATGTAAAACCGATCGATGACCATTGGGCCTTTGGTCTGGGTGTCTATGTGCCGTTCGGCCTGATCACGGATTACGAAAAAGGCTTCGCCGGCCGTTACTTCGGCAGCAAGTCCGAAGTACAGGTGATCACCTTCCAGCCAACCGTCAGCTACGCCTTCAACGACAAGGTATCGATCGGTTTCGGCCCGACGATCAACCGCATCGACGGCTCGCTGGAATCCAACCTCTCGATCACCCAGGCACTGCCGGACGGCAAGGTCAAAATCAAGGGTGACGACACCGCACTGGGCTACAACGTCGGCTTGCTGGTCCAGGCCACCGACACCACCCGCCTGGGCCTGACCTATCACTCCAAGGTCGACTACAAACTCGAAGGCAACACCAAGGTCAACTACGGCGCACTGGCGCTCGTGGGCGTAGGCGCGAATCAGAAGTACGACGCTTCGCTGAAGATCACCACGCCGGAATCCGTGGACTTCTCGGTCACCCAGGCGATCAACGATCGCTGGAACGTCTACGCCGGTACCACCTGGACTCGCTGGAGCCAGCTGGACAAGATCACCGTGAAGAACTCCGGCGTGCAGCCTCTGCTGGCCGGTCAGTTCGGTTCGATCAACGAAGACCAGAACTGGCATGACTCCTGGGCCTACGCGGTGGGTACCTCGTACCAGTTGAACAAGGAATGGGTACTGCGTACCGGTCTGACCTTCGACCAGTCGCCGACTAACAACGAAGACCGCTCGCCACGCATCCCGACTGGCGACCGCACCATCTTCAGTATCGGTGCCGGCTGGAGCCCGACCGACGACCTGACCATCGACGTCGCGTACTCGTACCTGAAAGAAGAGTCGGTCAAGATCCGCAACGAAAACGCGCGTGGCCAGAGCTACGATGCCAAGTATGAAAACTCGGCAAACGGCTTCGGTGTCGGCGCGACTTACCGCTTCTGATGCACCGTGGCGAGGCGCAATCCTCGCCCACGAAAAAGCCCCGCTCTCTTTGCAGAGGCGGGGCTTTTTCATGCCTGCAACTTTTCACTGAAACGACAAATTTCCATTGTGGGAGCGAGCCTGCTCGCGAAGGCGGTATGTCAGATGTTGATGTACTGACCTGTCACACCGCTTCGCGAGCAGGCTCGCTCCCACAGGGAACAACGTTAATCAGGGCTTTAGCGGTTTGGAGGCAATGGCCTTTTCGATCGCTGCAATAAATTCGGGATCATCCGGTTTGGTCAAACTGGAAAAACTCGCCACAACCTTGCCCTGCCGATCGACTACGTACTTATAGAAATTCCACTTCGGCGCATTGCTCTGCGCCGCCAGCACCTGGAACAGATGCGTGGCGTCATCACCGCGAACCTTCTGCGGTTCGGTCATGTTGAACGTCACGCCATAGTTGGCGTAGCAGACCTTGGCGGTTTCCGCGCTGTCCCTGGATTCTTGCTTGAAGTCGTTCGACGGCACGCCAAGCATCTCCAGCCCTTGCGCCTTGTAGCGCTTGTTGAGCGCTTCAAGTCCTTCGAACTGCGGAGCGAAACCGCAGAAGCTGGCAGTATTGACCACCACCAGCGGCTTGTCGGCGTACTGCTTGCACAGATCGATGGATTCCTTGGCGCGCAACTTCGGCAGCGAGCCTTGCAACAGGTCAGGACAATCGGCGGCCTGGGCCAGGCCAGTCAACGCCATCAGCAACGCGGGAACAGCACACCAGCGCATCAACATGTCGAACTTCCTTGGGCAGTCATAAGGTTTCGACGTTACTCGCCACGCTGCCATCTAGCAAATGCTCATGCCCAACTGCATCAGCGCCAGACCGCCGCGCTGCCAGCCCCACCACACCAGCGCCAACAGCGCCGCAGCCAGTGCGCTGACGACCAGGCGCGTGCAGATTCGGCTCATGCCGCGCTCGCACTGGCTTGCAGGCGTGCCACCGGACGCTCGTGCACCGGCCAGTTAAGCGCCGCCGCCAACAGGCTCAAGAGAATCGCCACTTGCCAGATCAAGTCATAACTCCCGGTTCGGTCGTACACCACCCCGCCCAGCCAGCCGCCAAGAAACGAGCCGAGTTGATGGAACAGAAAGACGATGCCACCGAGCATGGACAAATTGCGCACGCCGAACAAGGTCGCCACCGTACCGTTGGTCAACGGCACCGTCGACAGCCACAGAAAGCCCATGGCCATGCCGAACAGATAGGCCGATGTGGTCGTCACCGGCTGCCACAGGAACAGCACGATCACCACCGCGCGCAGCAGATACAGCGCAGTCAACAGACGCGGCTTGGACATGCGCCCACCGAGCCAGCCGGCAGTGTAAGTGCCGAAAATATTGAACAGTCCGATCAACGCCAGCACCGTAGTGCCGACGCTCGCGGGCAGATGCTGATCGACCAGATACGCCGGCAGATGCACCCCGATGAATACCACCTGAAAGCCGCAGACGAAAAAGCCGAACGCCAGCAGCCAGAACCCTGAATGTGAGCAGGCTTCGCGCAGCGCTTCGCCAAGGGATTGCTCGTGGCCGAGCACCGGCAATGGCTTGTCCTTGAGCATGCTCACCAGCGGCACGATCATCGCCACCAGCAAGCCCAGCACCAGCAGCGCAGCCGACCAGCCGAGCCAGCCAATCAACCCGAGGGTGCCCGGCAACATTGCAAACTGGCCGAACGAACCGGCGGCGCTGGCAATGCCCATGCCCATGCTGCGTTTGTCGGCCGGTACGGCGCGACCGACCACGCCGAGGATCACCGAGAACGAGGTGCCGGACAAACCGATACCGATCAACAGACCAGCGCTCAGTGACAGGGTCACCGGCGAATCGGACAAGCCCATGCACACCAGACCCAACGCGTAGAGCACACCGCCGACCAGCACCACTTTCGCCGCGCCGAAGCGGTCGGCCAGCGCGCCGGTGAACGGTTGCGCCAGGCCCCAGATCAGGTTCTGCAGGGCGATGGCGAAGGCAAACACCTCGCGCCCCCAGCCGAATTGCGCGCTCATCGGCGACAGGAACAGGCCAAACCCGTGGCGCACGCCCAATGACAACGCCAGGATCAGCGCACTTCCCAGCAATACCCAACCGCACGTACGCCACATTGTTGTCATTGTTATTCTCCAGTCGCGGGTATATACCCGCTTGAGCTCGAAGAAACGGCCGTCAGGCCAGCTCGTCGAGCAATTTGAGCAAGGTTTCGCGCTTCTCGGCACCGAGACGGTCGATCAGCCGCTGTTGCGCCGCTTCCCACGCTGGCAAGGCCGCTGCCAGGCGTTGCACACCGGTTTCGGTGAGGCGCACGATGCGGTTGCGCATGTCCTCGCCCTCCGCCAGCGTCACCAGACCCTCGCCCTCAAGCACACGCAAATTGCGCCCGAGGGTGCTGCGATCCAGGCCCATGGCTTCGGCCAGTTCGGAGATGCTCGGTTGCTCCAGCCGCTGCAGATTGCACAGCAGAGAATACTGGGCAACGTTGATCCCGAAGCCGTCGAGAGCGCCGTCGTAATGCCTGCTGACGCCACGCGCGGCGCGACGCAGGTTGGTGCACAAACACTGAGAAGGAAGCATGATGCGTGTATATACCCGCGAGTGTGTTAAATCAAGTTACAGATGAGTTGATTCTGAACATCTTTGTTGCCGGTGAGGCCGCCTTCGCGAGCAGGCTCGCTCCTACAGGGGATAGCATTCCGAAAGTGGGAGCTAGCCTGCTCGCGAAGGGGCCGGCATCATCAACGCAAATCCTTCAGACCAACGCGAGGCCAACCAACACCGCCATCTCCAGCAATTCCAGCATCGCCCCCGCCGTATCCCCGGTGGTCCCGCCCAACCGCCGCATCATCACCCGCCGCAGCCAGACAAACACCCCCAGCGAAATCAGCACCGCACCAAACCCGGCGATCAACACGCAGCCCAGCGCACTCAGCCCCAGCACCCACCCACCCGCTTTACGTGGCAGATGATCGGCCAGCGCCTGGCCCAACCCACCCTTACGCACATACGGCGTGGTCAGAAACAACCCCAGCAACGCTGCCCGCCCGAGCACCGGAACGATGATCAGCGCCATACCCTGCCCTTGTTCGATCAACGCCAACAGCGCGGCGAATTTCAGCAGCAGCACCAACACCAGCGTGACCACCGCGATCGGCCCGCTGCGTGGATCTTTCATGATCGTCAGCGTACGCTCGCGATCACCGAAGCCGCCGAGCCAGGCATCAGCGCTGTCGGCCAGGCCATCGAGATGCAGCGCGCCGCTGAGCAGCACCCACACGGTCAACAACAGCGCCGCATGCAGCAACACTGGTGTGCCGCCAAGCAGTAGATTCGAAGCGTAGAGGATCAACCCGAACAGCAATCCCACCAGCGGATAAAACAGTAGCGAACGGCCGAGCTGTTGCGGCTCGGGCATGCCCTGCAAACGAATCGGAAGGCTGCTGAGAAACTGCAAGGCAATCCACAGCGGCAACATCTCAGTGACCTTCCTTGAGCGCGCCGTCAGCCCCGACCGTCAGCGCAAACAGCGCGCCGTGACCGACTTCGACGTTGAGCAATTGTTCACGGGGCAAACCTCGCGCTTGGGCCAGTAACAAGCGCATCACGCCGCCGTGGCTGACCAGCAGAATCCGTTCACCGGCGTAGGCGGCATGCAGGCGCGCGACTGCCGCCAGCACCCGCGCAGAAAATTCGCTGACCGGCTCACCCTGCGGTGGCGTAAATGCATACGGATCCGCCCAGAACAGCCCCAACGCCTCGGCATCCGTCTCCATCAACGCCGCCGCGCTTTGCCCTTCCCACGCGCCGAAATGCAGTTCCTGCAGATCCTTGTCGAGATGCACCGACAGCTTCAGTTGCTCGCCGAGTTCGGCGGCAAACCGCGCGCAGCGCTGCAATGGCGAGCTGACAATGCGATCCCAAGGCCCGCCTTCGACCACCGCCGCACGCATCTGCACCCAGCCGTTTTCGGTCAGTGCGTCGTCGAGGCTGCCGCGCAAGCCACCACCCAGTTCCGTTTCGCCGTGGCGCAGCAGGTCGAGGCGCAGGCTCATGCCGGGCGATCCGCCACGGCCGCTTCGGCGAACGTCGCCATTTGCCCGTGCAGGTCACAGGCCAGGCGCAACAATGGCACCGCCAACGCCGCGCCGCTGCCCTCGCCCAGGCGCAGGCCGAGTTCCAGCAACGGCTCGGCGCTCAGGGTTTCCAGCACATGGCGATGGCCCGGCTCGGCGCCGCGATGGCCGAACAACAGCCACTCGCGACACGCCGGATTCAAGCGCACCGCGACCAGCGCCGCGACCGTGCAGATAAAACCGTCGACCAGCACCGCGATGCCTTCCTGCGCGCAGGCCAGATAAGCGCCGACCAACGCGGCAATCTCGAAACCGCCGAGATTGAACAGCGTCTGCAAGGCATCGCCGCGCTGCGCGGCATGCAGCGCCAGCGCACGTTCGATAACTTGCGCCTTGTGGCTGACGCCAGCGGCATTCAGCCCGGTGCCGGGACCGGTCAGGTGCGCCACCGGGCAGTCGAGCAAGGCGCAGGCCAGCGCACTCGCCGCCGTGGTGTTGCCGATGCCCATTTCACCGCCGATAAACAACCGCGCCCCGGCGGCTTTCGCGCGCAACACGCTGTCGCGACCGGCCCGCAAGGCCAGTTCGCCCTGAGCCTGAGTCATTGCCGCGCCCGCCACGAAATTCGCCGTGCCCGGGCCAATGTTCACATGGCGCACGCCGGGCAGATTCAGCGTCGGATTCACTGTCCCCAGATCGATCACTTCCAGTTGCGCGCCGAGCTGACGCGCCAGCACGCTGATCGCCGCGCCGCCGCTGACGAAATTCAGCAGCATCTGCCCGGTGACTTCCTGCGGATAAGCCGAAACGCCCTCCGCCACCACACCATGATCGCCAGCGAAAATCGCGATCCAGATCTGATCGAGCGTCGGCTTGAGCTGACCTTGCAGACCGGCCAGTTGCACCGCCACCGATTCAAGACGCCCGAGCGAACCGGCCGGTTTGGTCAATTGCTGCTGGCGCTCGGTCGCTTGCGCAACGATGTCGGCATTCACGGCTTGGCACGGGTTCAGCCACCAGGTCGGGCTCATAATGCAGGTCCTTTCAAAGTCAGGGGCAGGCCGGCGACGGTCAGCACCACTCGCTGACAACGCTCGGCCAGAGCTTGATGCAGCCAACCGGCTTCATCGACGTAGCGGCGAGTCAATTCGCCCAGCGGCACGACACCCATTCCGGTCTCGTTGCTGACAAAAATGATTTCACCCGGCAGCGCGGCCAGGCAGTCCAGCAGGGCTTCACGCTCGGCGGCGAGACGCTCGGCGTCGTCGAGCATCAGCAGATTGGTCAGCCACAGGGTCAGGCAATCAACCAGCAGGCAGCGCTCGGCGTCGGCAGATTCGCGCAGCACGCGGGCCAGTTCCAGCGGTTCCTCGATCAACGCCCATTCGGCGGGTCGGCGCGCGCGGTGATGGGCGACGCGCTGGTTCATCTCGCCGTCGAGCGGCTGGCTGGTGGCGATGTAGGTCACGGCGAGATGGCTGTCGCTGGCGAGTTTTTCCGCCAGACGACTTTTGCCGGAGCGGGCGCCGCCGAGGATCAGTTGGAGCATGAGAACATCCTGAAAATTATGTATTGAGGCGACCGGCGCTATCGCGAGCAGGCTCACTCCTACAGGGGACCGCATTTCAAATGCAGGAGTGAGCCTGCTCGCGAAGAGGCCAGTCCAGACAACTCAAATCCCACAGAGCTGACGCAACAAATCGGTATCCAGATGATTCTCCACCAGATCCGCCAGGCGCTCGATATCGCGCTCGCGCAAGCCGTGGTAATCGACCTCTTGCACATCACTCAACCCGGCCCAGCGCAACAACGCCGCGCTTGCCTCGGGGGATTCGAACAAGCCATGCAGATAGGTGCCGAACACCTGGCCATCGGCACTTTGCGCACCATCGCAACGACCGTCGTCCAAATGTACCGCCGGGTTCTCCAGCGCCGGCCCGGTGGTCACGCCAGCATGAATTTCATAACCGCTGACTTCAGCGTTTTCCAGCGCCAGCCGGCCATGCACATTGCGCAGTTGTTTCTCGGCTTCAAGCTGCGTTTCAAACGCCAGCAGACCCAGACCCGCGCTGGAGCCGGCAATACCTTCAAGGCCGAGCGGGTCGTGCACCTGCTCACCGAGCATCTGCAGACCGCCGCAAATCCCCAGCACCTTGCCGCCGTAGCGCAGATGCCGATTGATCGCTGCGTCCCAGCCGTTGGCGCGCAGATAAGCCAGATCACTGCGCACGCTTTTCGAGCCCGGCAGGATGATCAGGTCGGCGGCCGGAATCGCCTGCCCCGGGCCGACGAATTGCAGATCCACCTGCGGGTGCAGCCGCAGCGGGTCGAAGTCGGTGTGATTGCTGATGCGCGGCAGCACCGGCACCACTACCTTCAAGACCTGCTCGGCCTTGTCGGTCTGGCGCTGGTCGATGCCGTCTTCAGCCTCAAGGTGCAGATCCATCACGTAGGGCAACACGCCGACCACCGGTTTGCCGGTGCGCTGTTCGAGCCAGTCGAGGCCCGGTTGCAGCAAGGCGATGTCGCCGCGAAAGCGGTTGATGATGAAGCCTTTGACCCGCGCCTGTTCGCTTGGCGACAGCAACTCCAGCGTGCCGACCAGATGCGCAAACACGCCACCGCGATTGATGTCGGCGATCAGCAAAACCGGGCAATCCACCGCTTCGGCAAAGCCCATGTTGGCAATGTCGCCGGCGCGCAGATTGATCTCAGCCGGCGAACCGGCGCCTTCGACCATCACCAGCGGATACGCCGCGCTGAGCCGCGCATGGGAAGCGAGCACCGCTTGCATCGCGATGGCTTTGTAATCGTGATAGGCAACGGCGTTCATCGTCGTCACGGCGCGGCCATGAATGATCACTTGTGCGCCGGTGTCGCTGTTGGGCTTGAGCAGTACCGGATTCATGTCGGTGTGCGGTTCGAGACCGGCGGCTTGCGCCTGCACCGCCTGCGCCCGGCCGATCTCGCCGCCGTCAGCGGTCACCGCGCTGTTGAGCGCCATGTTCTGCGGCTTGAACGGCACCACCGCAATGCCCTGGCGGGTGGCCCAGCGGCACAACGCCGTCACCAAGGTACTTTTGCCGGCATCGGACGTGGTGCCTTGCACCATCAGAGTGGTCATGGTTTTTCCTTGGCGAAAGCTTGCAAAGCCTGTTCGAGGCGCAGTTCTTGCGCGGCATCGGCAGGCAGGCCGAAGCGCACACTGCTGTTGTGCGTGAAGAGGCGCAGGAGGATGCCGCGCCGGGCGAGGAATTCGTGCAGCGCTTCCGCCTGCTCGGTGATCAGCCACTGAAACAGCGCGCAGCCACCCTGCGGCGCGAAGCCACAACGGGTCAGCAACGCCGCCAAACGCTCGCTCGCTTGGTCACTGCGAATCCGCTGACGGGTGTGGCCCTCGGTGTCTTGCAGGCACGCCGTGCCGAGCACTCGCGTCGGCCCGCTCACCGCCCACGGCCCGACCTGTTCGGCGAGCAGTTTGAGCAACTTGCGCTCGGCCAGAACGAAACCGAGGCGCACCCCGGCCAGACCGAAAAACTTGCCGAACGAACGCAACACCACCAGCCCGACCTGATGCGCATAGGGCGCCAGGCTCAGTTGCGGGGTGTTGTCCATGAATGCTTCATCGACTACCAGCCAGCCGCCGCGTTGCGCCAGCCGCGCATGCCAGTCGAGCAGGCGCGCCGGGGTCAGGCTCAGGCCGGTCGGATTGTTCGGGTTGACCACCACCAGCACATCCAGGCTGTCGAGAAAGAACTCGACCTCCTGCTCAAGCACTTCACGGACGATGTAACCGCTGCGCCGCCACGCCTCGGCATGCTCGGCATAGCACGGCGACAACACGCCGACCTTGCCGGCCCGGCGCAGACGCGGCAGCAACTGGATGGCCATTTGCGAGCCGGCCACCGGCAACACCTGGGCGGCGCCGTAGTAGTCGCAGGCCGCCTGTTCCAGGCCGTCGTCGGTTTCCGGCAGGCGGGCCCAGGCGCGCAGCGGGATCTCCGGGATCGCAAATGGCCACGGCGCGAGGCCGCTGGACAAGTCGAGCCAGTCAGCCTCGGCAATTCCGTAATCGAGTGCAGCCTTGCGCAGCCGTCCACCGTGCTCAAGCATAAAATTCCGCCCCCAGGCAAAGCATCAGCAGCCATAACCATACGCCGCGCTGGACCAATTGCCAGCCACGGTCGATGGAGTCGGCGTCCGCCGGGGCGCCCTCGCCCAGTTGCGGGCGCTCGTGCAGTTCGCCGTGATAAATCGCCGGGCCACCCAGTTCGACGCCCAGCGCACCGGCACCTGCCGCCATCACCGGGCCGGCGTTGGGGCTGTCCCACTGCGGCGCCTGGGTGCGCCAGCACTTGAGCGCGAGTCGGGTTTTGCCGAGCAGCGCGTAGGTCAACGCCACCAGACGCGCAGGAATGTAGTTCAACACGTCGTCGATCTTCGCCGCCGCCCAGCCGAAACGTTCAAAGCGTTCGTTGCGATAACCCCACATCGCATCGAGGGTATTGCTCAAGCGATACAGGACCACGCCCGGTGCGCCGGCGACGACAAACCAGAACAGCGCAGCGAACACCGCATCGCTGCCGTTTTCCAGCACTGACTCCGTGGCGGCGCGGGCTACGGCAGTGCTGTCGAGTTCATCGGTCTGGCGGCTGACCAGATAGCCGACGCGCTTGCGCGCCTCGTCCAGATCATCAGCGCGCAACGCCGCCGCGACCGGCGCGACATGCTCGCCGAGACTGCGCATGCCCAGGGCGCAATACAGCGCGAGAATCTCGACAATCCAGCCCACATAGGGCGCCCAGGAAAATGCGGTGGCGAGCAGAGTCAGCGGCAGTACCGCGAGGACCCACGCGGTCACGCCGTGGCTGCGCCAGCCACGACCGCCGGCGTTGAAGCGTTGCTCTATGCGCCCGGCGAAATTGCCGAACGCCACCAGCGGATGCCAGCGTTTCGGTTCACCGAGCAGCGCATCCAGCGCTACCGCAGCGACACTCAGCAACGCCACACTCATTGACTCACTCCCCAATAATTTTCATACAGCAACTCGTTCAGCGGCCGCGCTTGCGCCCAGCCTTCGAGCACCAGCATCGGCGCTGGATAGAATTCCTTTACCGGCCCCAGACACAACACCGCCAGCGGCTTGGCACCGGCCGGCAACTTGAGTAAACCCGCCAGGGCCTGCGGCTCGAACAGCGAGACCCAGCCCATGCCCAGGCCTTCGGCACGGGACGCCAGCCACAGATTCTGGATCGCGCAGGACAACGAGGCCATGTCCATTTCCGGCAACGTGCGCCGACCGAAGATGTGTTTTTCGCGATCGTCCATCAGTGCCGCGACCAGCACTTCGGCGCAATCGTTGATGCCTTCGACCTTGAGCTGCATGAACTCATCGCTGCGCTCGCCGAGGGCTTCGGCGGTGCGGATGCGTTCTGCTTCCACCAGATCGCGGATCTGCCCGCGCAGAGCGCGATCGCTGATACGGATGAAGCGCCAGGGCTGCATCAGGCCGACGCTTGGGGCTTGGTGGGCGGCTTCCAACAAACGTCGCAGCAGTTGCGGCTCGACGGTGCCGCCGGTGAAGTGGCGCATGTCGCGGCGTTCGGCGATGGCCTTGTAGACCGCAGCGCGTTCGGCTTCGGAGAATGTGTTGTCGGTCATGGCCCTTTCGCGAGCAAGCTCGCTCCCACAGGGTTCAGGTGATCCATTGTAGGAGTGAGCCTGCTCGCGATAGCGGTTTCAAAGTTCGGCGCAAACAGCGCAGCGACAGCCACCGGATTCGACGGAAAATAAAAGTGCACATAAGAAGCCGTCATCCGCCCCTCACGATAAACCGCCTCGGCCCCGCGCCCGCCATTCGGGCTAAGTCCACGGGCAATCGGCGTCAGCTCGGTGGTGGTCAGCGAATGATGATAGGTATGCCCACGCAAAGAACCTTCCGGCAATTCAACCGCCTGCAACGCCAGCGCCGCGAGACGCTTCTGCATCACCGCATCGCCCTTGAGCAAACCGACCAGTTCAGCGCGGGTGCCTTCCACGTCAGTCAGCGAATCAAGCAGATAAAGCATCCCGCCGCATTCGGCGAGCAACGGTTTGCCCGCCGCATGGTGCGCGCGGATGGCTGCAAGCATTGAGGTGTTTTGCGCCAGCGCGACGTGGTGCAACTCCGGATAACCGCCCGGCAGATACAGGCTGTCGGCGGCGGGCAATTGTGTGTCGCGGATCGGCGAGAAGAACTGCAGCTCGGCACCCATCGCCCGCAGCAGATCGAGGCTGGCACCGTAGGTGAAGGCAAAAGCTTCGTCGCGGGCGACGGCGATGCGCACACCCTTTAATAGAGGCTCGGCAGCGATAACGTCAGGCGCGGCGAATTCCACGGCCGGTGGAAGCGCGACTTCGCAGCTGCTGGCCAGTGCATCGGCGGCCGCATCGAGGCGCAGATCCAGATCATTCAATTCGCTGGCCTGGACCAGGCCGAGGTGACGACTTGGCAATTCGATACCGGTCTCGCGGGACAACGCGCCGTACCAGCGCAGACCTTCGGTGAGGCTGCCTTCGAGCAATTGCGCGTGGCGCAAGGTGCCAACGCGGTTGGCCAGCACACCGGCAAAGGGCAAGTCCGGCTGATACTTCGCCAGGCCCAGCGCCAAAGCGCCGAAGGTCTGCGCCATGGCAGTGCCGTCGATCACGCCAAGCACCGGCACGCCGAAGTGCCGCGCCAGATCAGCACTGGACGGCGTGCCGTCGAACAGGCCCATCACGCCCTCGATCAGAATCAGATCAGCCTCGGCGGCGGCTTCCCACAACAGCCGGCGACTTTCCTGCTCGCCGACCATCCACATGTCCAATTGATACACCGGCGCACCGCTGGCGCGCTCGAGAATCATCGGGTCGAGAAAGTCCGGGCCGCATTTGAACACGCGCACCTTGCGCCCCTGGTTGCGATGCAAACGGGCGAGCGCGGCGGTGACGGTGGTCTTGCCCTGACCGGAGGCCGGCGCGGCAATGAGTACCGCCGGGCAGTGACGTGGTTGCTTCAAAGTTCGACGCCTTTCTGCGCTTTGATCCCGGCCTGGAAAGCGTGCTTGAGCATGCCCATTTCGGTGACCGTGTCGCCCATCTCGATCATTTCCGGCTTGGCGCCGCGACCGGTGACGACCACGTGTTGCATCGGCGGGCGCGCCTGCAAATCGCTGAGCACCTGATCGAGGTCGAGGTAGCCGTGCTTGAGGGCGATGTTCAACTCGTCGAGCACCACCAGACCGATCGACGGATCACGCAACAATTCGCGGGAGACGTCCCAGGCTGCGGTTGCAGCGGCGATATCGCGCTGGCGATCCTGGGTTTCCCAAGTGAAGCCTTCACCCATGACGTGAAAACGCACCTGCTCGGGGAAGCGGCGGAAGAACAATTCCTCGCCGGTGCTGTTGCGGCCCTTGATGAACTGCACCACGCCGCACTGCATGCCGTGGCCCATGGCACGGGCGAGCATGCCGAACGCCGAACTGCTCTTGCCTTTGCCATTGCCGGTCAGCACCAGAACCAGGCCGCACTCGTCGGGCGATTTGGCGATGCGTTCGTCGATCACGGCTTTCTTGCGCTGCATGCGCGCCAGATGGCGCTCGTCGCGCTCGGGGGAATCAGTCATGGGGAGCTCTCCGTTGAGGCTGGATAACGGCGGGCAGGCACAAGAATAGACGGCAAAAAGCCTGGCATCGCCCACCGTGATGCCGCTGAGATGGATCAGGCCGGTCTCCGGGCTCATGAGTGGCATTTGCCGGACTGCGCGCCTTCCCGCTTCTGTCGAGGCAGTGGCTCAAGGCGCAGTTTTCACTCATTTACCGTTGCGGGGGCAGCGCCGGGATCGTCGTGGCTTCGCTTGAAGACCACCCTCACCGGCTTCCCTGTTTCACTCTGTCGACACTGGGCCACAGAGCACCTGAAACAAGCGGCGAAGGTTAGAGGGTTGGGGGTGGAGCGTCAATTGAAGAGGCGCTTTGCGCGCGAATAACTGCCGCTGATCCATTGTGCAGCGGCAATCTTGTGCCAGACTGTGACAAATGATATCAAAGAGCCATGCTTTTCTCGACAATCTCACCACAACAATAAGGATGACGACGATGCAAGGCATGATCATCAGCAACCCGCGCCTGGAATTTCTGCGCCCGGTGCTGGAACGCTGGTTTGACTGTATCGATCGCTACAACAGCGTGCGCGGCGACAATGACGCGCCGTACTGGCACGACGAAAAAGCCAACCTCGGCTTGCTTTCAGCGGCGGCGTGGATGGCTGAAATGGTCACGCTAAACGACACGGCCACGCGCAAACAGAACGAAGAAGGCGAGCGCAATGCCCGCGCCGATCTGCTGATTGCCGGCAGCGAAGACCGCGCGTACATTCAGGCCACGCAACGCTGGCCACGGGTCAACAACCTCAACCTGACCCAGGCGCTGCTCGACATCACCGTGGATGCCAGGCGCATCAGCTACGCCAGCGACCTGAAGCTCGGCTGCCTCTTCGTCGCCCCGCAAAAAGCCCAGCACAGCGCCAGCCCCGAAGAGCTGCAGGACATGGTCGACGACTTGCAAAAAGAGCACACCTGCGCCGTTGCCTGGTATTTCCCTTACGCCTATCGCAAATTGCACAGCGAAGCGGGCAACTATCATCCAGGCATCGCCGTGCTGTTCAAGGAAGCCCGCGGCTGAGCAGTTGAACCATCGGGCCTGCACCCTCCTCTATGATTAGGAATGCATTCATAGGGAAGATCAGCAATGCGCAAGGCCCAACTCGCTCTTATCATCGCCGTCGCCGGCGGGCTCGCCGCCTGCGGTGAAACCTCCAGCCTGCAAGTCTCCGATGGCACCGGCCCGTCACCGAAACTGCCCGAACCGAACAAGACGCTGATCCCGACAGTGAACATCGCCCCGGCGGTGGGCTGGCCGGAAGGTGCGAAACCGACCGCAGCGGCCGGCACTCAGGTCGCCGCGTTTGCCGAAGGCCTCGATCACCCGCGCTGGCTGTATGTGCTGCCCAACGGCGATGTGCTGGTGGCGGAAACCAACGCGCCACCCAAACCCGATGACAGCAAAGGCATTCGCGGCTGGGTCATGAAGAAAGTCATGGGCAAGGCCGGCGCTGGCGTGCCGAGCCCGAACCGCATCACTCTGCTGCGTGATGCCGACCACGATGGCGTCGCAGAAACCCGCACGGTGTTTCTGCAAAACCTCAACTCACCGTTTGGCATGACGCTGGTCGGCAACGACCTGTATGTGGCCGACACCGATCGCCTGCTGCGCTTCAACTACGAGCCGGGCGCCACCGAGATCAAAACCCAACCGATCAAAGTCGTCGACCTGCCGGGTGGCACGCTCAATCACCACTGGACCAAAAACGTTATTGCGAGCAAGGACGGCAACAAGTTGTACGTCACGGTCGGCTCGAACAGCAACGTCGGCGAAAACGGTCTGGATCAGGAAGAAGGCCGCGCGGCAATCTGGGAAATCGATCGCGCAACCGGCAATCACCGGATCTTCGCCTCGGGCATCCGCAACCCCAACGGCCTCGCTTGGGAACCCACCAGCGGCGCGCTGTGGACGGCGGTCAACGAGCGTGACGAAATCGGCAGCGACCTGGTGCCGGACTACATCACCTCGGTCAAGGACGGCGGTTTCTATGGCTGGCCGTTCAGCTATTACGGCCAGCACGTCGATGTGCGGGTCAAACCGCAGAACCTCGATCTGGTGGCCAAGGCCATCGCCCCGGATTACGCCGTCGGCCCGCACACCGCTTCGCTGGGCCTGACCTTCGCCGAAGGCAACAGCCTGCCGGCGCAATTCAAGGAAGGCGCGTTCATTGGCCAGCATGGCTCGTGGAACCGCAAACCGCACAGCGGCTACAAAGTGATTTTCGTGCCGTTCACTGGCGGCAAGCCGACCGGTCAACCGGTGGATGTGCTGACCGGTTTCCTCGACAAGGACGAGAACGCGCTCGGCCGCCCGGTGGGCGTGGTGATCGATCAGCAAGGTGGTTTGCTGGTGGCGGATGATGTGGGCAACAAGGTGTGGCGCGTTTCGGCCAGTAAATAAGCTGACGCCTGACACGAAACAACTGTAGGAGTGAGCCTGCTCGCGATAGCGGTGTATCAGTCGACATTTACGTCACAGATACACTGCTATCGCGAGCAGGCTCACTCCTACATTGGATCTTTGTCAGATTTGATTATGGGTTATGCGCCAACTGCCCCGGCTGCAACACCCGCTTGGCGCTCAGATACGCTTTCTGCCAGTAGGCCTTCGACAGGCTGTCGAGCTTGACCGTGCCGCCCGTGGCAGGTGCATGCACGAAGCGCCCCTCGCCCACGTAAATCCCCGCATGACTGACCTGCGAACCGCCATTGGTGGCGAAGAAGATCAGGTCGCCGGTCTGCAAGCCTTCCTTGCCGACATTCGGCGCCTGCATGACGATCATTTCGCGGGTCGAGCGTGGCAGGGAAATCCCCGCCGCGTCGCGGTAGACGAAACCGATCAGGCCACTGCAATCAAAACCCGAATCCGGCGTATTGCCGCCCCAACGATACGGCGTACCGACCAGGCCGAGGGCACGGAACAGCACGTCTTCCGCGGCGGGAGAAAAGGCTTGTGAGGGAGCGAACACGATCGGCGCACGAACCACGGGGGCTGGCGGCGGTGTGCGGCTGGCGCAGGCGCTGAGCAGCGCGGCGCAAATAATCAAGGTGAGGCGGGCCGACATCGTCATAAGCAGAACATCCTGATCTCGCTGCGGCTTTCTCTGCCGAATGGACAGAAACAAAACCGCCTGCGTCATCACGCAGGCGGTTTGCCATCAATATAGATTCAGGATTCTAGCGGCTACGCGGCAAACTTCAAGTAAGACTTTAACTTCACCTTGTAAAGTTTAGGTCTACTCCGTTGCCGGACCGTATTGTCGCCGCGAACGCAGCGACATCGGGCTTACTTGCGAGCAGTGACCACGGTCGGCGCCATGGCGAGTGCACGCTTGGCTTCGATGAAGGTCTTGCTCCAGTAGCTGTCACCCAGGCTGTCGATGCGAACACCGCCGCTGCGACGACTGCTGGAGTGGATGAACTGGTTGTCGCCCAGGTAGATACCGGCGTGACTGACACGACCGCGACGACCATTGGTGGCGAAGAACAGCAGATCACCCGGCTCAAGGTTGCTGCGCGAAACCAGTGGCGCATCAACGTTGATCATTTCGCGAGTGGAGCGCGGCAGGTTCATGCCCGCTTCTTCACGGAACAGGTAACCGATGAAACCGCTGCAATCGAAACCGGCTTCAGAAGTACCGCCGAAGCGGTAACGAGTACCGATCAGGGACATACCGCGTTCGAGGATGCTGTCAGCCAGTACAGGAAGCTGATAAGGCTTACTGCCGTTGAACTGGTTGAGTTCTTTTTCGGTGTCCAGCTCTTCCTGGTAAATAACGGAAGACTGGGCAGTGGCAGAATTCTTGACCTGTTGCGGCGGCTCTTGAACCGGAGAATGAGCAGCACAACCGAATAACAGGGTAACGAGTGCGAGAGGCACGAGGGGTGCGAAGCGCTTTAGCATGGGCACGACCGTGGCTGATAGTTGTAAAGAAGCCGAGACTATGCCCGCTATCGTCCTCATTTGCAAATTCAATCGAACTTTATGTGACTTCCCGGTTTCGCGTTTACATCTAAGCGCTTAACTTGCCTGGCCGGCCAATCGCCGCTCGCAGGGCCTGAAAGCTGGCAAAAGCCCACCATCACCAGCCCAGAGTTTCCTTTAGGAAGGGAATGGTCAGCTTGCGTTGCGCCTGCAAAGAGGCCTGATCGAGCTGCTCGAGCAGATCGAACAACGCGCTCATGCTGCGCGTGCCGCGAGTCAGAATGAAATGCCCGACTTCATCGGTCAGGTGCAGACCGCGACGCGAGGCGCGCAATTGCAGCGCACGCAATTTGTCTTCATCGGAAAGCGGGCGCATCTGAAAAATCAGCGCCAGGGTCAGGCGTGATTTCAGGTCAGCCAGCTTCACTGGCAATTCGCGTGGTGAAGTGGATGCAGCGATCAGCAGGCGCCGGCCGCTGTCCCGCAGACGGTTGAACAGATGAAACATCGCCTCTTCCCAGTCCGCCTTACCGGCGATCACCTGCAAATCATCCAGGCAGACCAGTTCGTACTGTTCAAGGTTGTCGAGGATTTCTACGCCGCGGTCCATCAACTCGGCCAGCGGCAGATACACCGCCGGTTCGCCCATCTGCTCGAAGCGCAGGCACGCTGCCTGCAACAGATGCGTACGCCCGACACCGTGCTTGCCCCACAGGTAGATCAGGCTCTCCGTCCACCCGGCGTCGGCTTCGCAGAGACGCTCGACATAGCCGAGTGCAGCGGCATTGGCGCCTGGGTAGTAGTTGATGAAGGTGGCGTCGTCACGCAGACGCACACCTAGGGGCAGCTGAATCGGTTTCATGCTGACTGAACAGTTCTCAAAGGAACCGTTAGTGGCCTCTGTGTAAAGTTTGCGAAGTTTATACCCGTGAGGCTGAGCGCACAATGCGACAGACTCCAAGCAAAATCAAAGGTTTGCGTTGACGCACCGGTTTTGTGACGGATTCTCTGGCGCCCTCGCCCGTACGACACCGGGCAGCCCGGCCAAAGGCCCGGCCGCCCGCGACATCACAGCTCGGGTTCGTCGACGCCGCTGTAGATCTCGGAATCCTTGTACAGAACGTGGACATGCCGCACCAGCACCATGATCACCGCCGCCACCGGCAGCGCCAGCAGCACGCCGGTGAACCCGAACAGCTCGCCACCCGCGAGGATGGCAAAGATTACCGCCACCGGGTGCAGGCCGATTCGGTCCCCGACCAGCAGCGGCGTCAGCACCATGCCTTCCAGCGCCTGACCAACCATGAACACCGCGACAATCCCGACCATCGGATAGAGATCGCCACCGAACTGGAACAACCCGGCGATCAACGCCGCACCGATGCCGATGACAAAGCCCATGTACGGCACGATCGCCGCGAGACCGGCAATCAGGCCGATCAACAGACCCAGTTCCAGACCAACGATCATCAGGCCGGCGGCATAAATCACCCCCAGCGCAACCATCACCAGCAACTGGCCACGCACGAATGCGCCGAGTACCTCGTGGCACTCACCCGCCAGCGCCACCACGCGTTCTTCGCGATCACGCGGCAGCAGGCTGCGGATCTTGCCCATCATCACGTCCCAGTCGCGCAACAGATAGAAGCTGACTACCGGGATGAGCACCAGATTCGCCAGCCAGCCGATCAGCGCCAGGCTCGAGGCCGTGGCCTGGCTCAGCACCACGCCGACGATGTCGGTGGTCTGGCCCATGTGTTCGCTGATTGCGGCTTTGACCTTGTCGAACTTCCAGAAGCCGTCCGACAGGCCCAGTTTCGCCTGCGCCCATGGCACAGCGGTGTGCTGCAACCAGTCGAGCATCTGCGGCGCCAGCTCGTACAGACGTAGCAATTGCTTGGCGAGCATCGGCACCAGCACCAGCATCAACGCGGTGACGATCAGGGTGAACAAGGCAAACACGGCAATCACGCCCCAGGTTCGCGACAACCCGAGCCGCTCCAGGCGATCCACCAGCGGATCGAACAGATAAGCCAGCAACAACGCGACCAGAAACGGCGTGAGGATCGGGTGCAGCAACCATACAAACGCGCAAAGCAGGATTACCCCACCGAGCCAGAACCAACGCCGCGTATCGGCCATTTACCACTCCTGATGCTTCTATATAAGGAAAAGACTTACCAACGAAACCGCAACGACGGTGCCACCGCTGCCGGGGTTGGCGCTGCTACCGCAGGCGCACCCTCGACGGCTGGCTGCACAGCTGCCGCTGGAACCGGCTCCTCGGCAGGCAGCTCCTGCAACTTCGCCAGCGACAATTGCGCGCGCAACTGATCGGCGCTGCCATTGACCCGATAGACGATGCGATCGCCCTGCACGCTCTGCAGACGCACGCCGAACGGTTCGAGTAACCGCAGCAGCGCCGCATAATGCTCCAGATTCATGCCCTGCACTTCCAGAGTCTGCTGACCCGATGCGCCGGGCTTGGCAACGAATCGCGGCGCCAGACGCTCGGCCACCGCCAGCATCACCGCATCGGCAACCGCAGCCTGGTCGGCGCCCTGCACGCTGCCGGCCTCTTTCTGATCGCCGAGCCACAGCCGCCATTTCGCCTGCCACTGCCCGCTCTCTTCACGGGCATGCACCGCGAGCAAGGCGTCAGCGTTGTAGCGTTCCGAAGCACTGCGCAGGGGCGCGGGATCAGCACTTTCCAGCGCCGGCGCAGTGGCGACGAGTTGTTCGCTGAGATCCGCCAGCGGCAGACGCAGTGGCAAACCGCGATGTTGCGCAGCCGTGCGCAACGTTGAGGCAGCGGCCTGACCGTCACCGACCAGACTCGCACCTTCAGTCGAATCGTTCAGCCACCAGCTCAAAATCGACGGCCGACTGGCGCCCCACACCGGCAGCCCGGCGCGGCGCAACGCCTGCTCGGTGGTTGCCGGATCGAAATCGACTTTCAGCACTTCCGGTGGGCCGGCATCGAAACCGAACTGGCTGATGATCTGCTGCGGGTCCTTGCGGATCGGTGCCAGCCCCGGGCTCTGCGCGGCTTTCGGGTCGCCGGTCAGGCGCAGCACCAGCGTATCGAGCGCTGCCTGCGTGGCGCGATCGCGCTCTTGCGCAGCCTGGCCGTTGACCGGCTGACGCACCTGATAAAGGCCTTTGAGGTTTTCGGCATGGCTCGCCAGGCTGACCAGTGTCAGGCAGCCCACAAATAAAAATTTACAAAAACGCATGGAAAATTCCCGTCGACAGGAGCGGCTGGAACACGCCGCGTGAACCGTTTGAGCAAGGCTGTGACCCCCTCCTCTGGCAAAACATTCACACGGTAGCGGTAAGTTTTTGCACAGTCCTAACGATAGACGGTTAATCGCCACACCTTATACAGGCAGTCATCCCCTGCGATTGCAAAAAATTTCCGCCGATATGGCCCTGCCCGTCGGTGCGAGGATGGCCGCTGCCCCTCAAGCCTGATAAAATCGCGCGCCTTCGCAGACCGGCAACAGCCGGGCCCCTCGAAACTCGCGTGAGGCGATCGCCCATCGAGTTCGACGTTCCCGCTGAACTCGGTCGTTACCCCCTGAATCCCCTCCCCTAAAGGCCTGGATCATGAGCAAGCAACCCTCCCTGAGCTACAAGGACGCCGGTGTAGACATCGACGCCGGTGAAGCATTGGTCGAACGCATCAAGAGCGTCGCCAAGCGCACTGCGCGCCCGGAAGTCATGGGCGGCCTGGGCGGTTTCGGCGCCCTCTGCGAAATCCCGGCCGGCTACAAGCAGCCGGTGCTGGTCTCCGGCACCGACGGCGTCGGCACCAAGCTGCGTCTGGCGCTGAACCTGAACAAGCACGACAGCATCGGCATCGACCTTGTCGCCATGTGCGTCAACGACCTGGTGGTGTGCGGCGCCGAGCCGCTGTTCTTCCTTGACTACTACGCCACCGGCAAACTCAACGTCGACACCGCTGCCCAGGTTGTGACCGGCATCGGCGCTGGCTGCGAACTGTCGGGTTGCTCGCTGGTCGGCGGCGAAACCGCTGAAATGCCAGGCATGTACGAAGGCGAAGACTACGACCTGGCCGGCTTCTGCGTCGGCGTCGTGGAAAAATCGGAAATCATCGACGGCTCGAAAGTCGCCACCGGTGACGCCCTGATCGCCCTGCCATCGTCCGGCCCGCACTCCAACGGCTACTCGCTGATCCGCAAGATCATCGAAGTCTCCGGCGCCGACATCGAGAACACCCAGCTCGACGGCAAGCCGCTGACCGACCTGCTGATGGCCCCGACCCGCATCTACGTCAAGCCACTGCTCAAGCTGATCAAGGACACTGGCGCCGTCAAGGCCATGGCCCACATCACCGGTGGCGGCCTGCTCGACAACATTCCGCGCGTACTGCCAAAAGGCGCTCAGGCTGTAGTTGATGTGGCCAGCTGGACTCGCCCGGCCGTGTTCGACTGGCTGCAAGAGAAAGGCAATGTTGACGAAACCGAGATGCACCGCGTGCTCAACTGCGGCGTCGGCATGGTCATCTGCGTGGCTCAGGAGCACGTCGAAGTTGCCCTGAACACCCTGCGTGACGCCGGCGAGCAGCCTTGGGTCATCGGTCAGATCGCCGTGGCCGCCGAAGGCGCTGCGCAGGTCGAGCTGAAGAACCTCAAGGCCCACTGATGCCAAAGCCCTGTGATGTCGTGGTGCTGTTGTCCGGCACCGGCAGTAACTTGCAGGCTCTGATCGACAGCACGCGGACCGGCGACAGCCCGGTCCGCATCGCTGCGGTGATTTCCAACCGCGCCGACGCCTACGGCCTGCAACGCGCCCGCGACGCGGGTATCGCCACCCGCTCGCTGGATCACGAGGCATTCGAGGGCCGCGAGGCCTTCGATGCCGCGCTGATCGAACTGATCGATCAATTCAACCCGAAACTCGTGGTACTGGCCGGTTTCATGCGCATTCTCAGCGCTGATTTCGTTCGCCACTATCAGGGTCGCCTGCTCAACATCCACCCGTCGTTGCTGCCCAAATACAAAGGGTTACACACTCATCAGCGCGCGCTGGAGGCCGGCGACACGGAACATGGCTGCTCCGTACACTTTGTCACCGAGGAACTCGATGGCGGACCACTGGTCGTACAGGCAGTATTACCGGTAGAGTTGCACGACACGCCGCAGAGTCTGGCGCAACGAGTCCACGTTCAGGAACACCTGATCTATCCGATGGCGGTACGCTGGTTTGCCGAAGGCAGACTGACACTCGGAGACCAGGGTGCTTTACTCGACGGCCAGCTACTCGCCGCCAGCGGCCACTTGATTCGAAACTAGGAGATATTATGCGTCGCGCCCTGCTCTTCGCCTGCGCTCTGCTCGCCCTGCCCTTCGCGCAGGCAGCGGACCTTCAACCGTTCTCCGCCAGCTACACCGCCGACTGGAAGCAGCTGCCCATGAGCGGCACCGCCGAACGCAGCCTGACCAAGGAAGCCAACGGCGTCTGGAAACTCAGCTTCAAGGCGTCGATGATGATCGCCAGCCTGACCGAAGAAAGCACCCTGAAGCTGGACAAGGACACCTTGCTGCCGCAGTCCTACCACTTCGAACGCGGCGGTCTGGGCAAAGCGAAAAAGGCTGATCTGGACTTCGACTGGGCCAACAAAATGGTGACCGGTACCGACCGTGGCGACGCGGTGAAGATCCCGCTGAACCGTGGCATGGTCGACAAGTCGACCTACCAGCTGGCGCTGCAACATGACGTCGCCGCCGGCAAGAAAAGCATGAGCTATCAGGTCGTCGATGATGGCGAAGTCGATACCTACGACTTCCGCGTGCTGGGTTCGGAAAAGGTCGACACCAAGGCCGGCCAGATCGACGCGATCAAGGTAGAACGCGTGCGCGACCCGACACAAAGCAAGCGCATCACCGTGCTGTGGTTCGCCAAGGATTGGGATTACCTGTTGGTGCGTCTGCAGCAGGTCGAGACTGACGGCAAGGAGTACAACATCATGCTCCAGGACGGCACGGTCAACGGCAAGACTGTCAAAGGCAGCTAATCGCGCTGCTGGAACGAAAGAGCCCCGCGAATGCGGGGCTTTTGTTTATCTGCTCAACGATACTGCCCGGCGGCCCTACCCCTCACCCCAGCCTCTCCCGAGGGAGAGGAAGCCGAGCGAGGTGTCTGCCGCTATCCATCGACCTGAGAAACCGAGTCGAATATGGATTCCAAAGCATCGCACGATCAGTCCCCTCTCCCTCCGGGAGAGGGTTAGGGTGAGGGGGTTTTGAAGGTCAAACTCAGACAGAAAACCGCGCCACCATCCCATTCAGATCCACTGCCAAACGCGACAGATCCTGACTCGCCGCACTGGTCTGATTGGCCCCCGCCGAGGTCTGCATCGCCAGATCCCGGATGTTCATCAGATTGCGATCCACCTCGCGCGCCACCGCGGCTTGTTCTTCCGAGGCACTGGCGATCACCAGGTTGCGCTCGTTGATCAAGGTAAACGCCGAGGCGATTTCCTCCAGAGCAGAACCTGCGCTCTTGGCTAATTCCAGGGTCGAACGCGCCCGTGCGTTGCTTTGCTGCATTGAGCTGACAGCCGAATCGGTGCCCTGCTGGATCCCGCCGATCATCTGCTCGATTTCCTGAGTCGACTGCTGAGTGCGATGAGCCAGCGCGCGCACTTCATCGGCAACCACCGCAAAGCCACGCCCGGCATCGCCGGCGCGCGCCGCTTCGATCGCGGCGTTGAGGGCGAGCAGATTGGTCTGTTCGGCAATTGAGCGAATCACGTCCAGCACTTTGCTGATGCCGTGGACCTTTTGCGCCAACGCCTCGACCTGCGCCGCATTGTTGGTGACGTCACCGGCGAGAAACTCGATCGACGTCACCGTCTGCTGCACCTGCTCGCGCCCTTGCCGGGCGATGCGGTCGGATTCGCGGGAAGCTTCGGACGTGGCGACAGCGTTGTTCGCCACCTCTTCCACCGCAGCCGTCATCTGATTGACCGCCGTGGCGGCCTGCTCGATTTCCTGACTTTGCTGGTGCAGACCGCGCGTGGCGTCTTCAGTGACACTGCTCAACTCCTCGGCCGCCGAGGCCAGTTGCGTGGACGACTCGGAGATGCGCCGGATCGTGTCGCGCAGATTGTGCTGCATGCTTTTCAGCGCTTGCAGCAAGCGCGCCGGCTCGTCATTGCCTGCGATGTGAATATCACCGGTCAAATCCCCGCTGGCCACCACTTCAGCCACGCTGAGCGATTGCGACAATGGCACGACGATGCTGCGTGTCAGTAGCAATGCCAGGCCAATGGTGATCAGTGCGGCCATGGCGATCATCACCCCGACCCACACCCGCGATTGACTGAACACCAACCGTGCAGCCTCGGTGGCCAGGTTGGCGTTGTGTTTATTCATCTCGACCAGATCGCGCAGAGTCACGGCAATCTCATCGGCCAGTGGACTCATCTGATCATTGAGAATCGCGGAGGCCTCAGCGACCCGATTCTGCGCTGACAGCTGTAGGACTTGTGCCTGCAGCTCGAGGTATTTGTGCTCGGCAACCTTGAAGCGATCAAACAGCGCACGCTCTTCAGGCAAGGCGATCAACCGGTCATAGCGCTGCTGCGCTTCGCTCAAGCCACTGCGCAGTTCGTTGAGCTTGGCGACGTTCTGCTCCAGTGCCTTGGGGTCACGGTTGAGCAACAGGCGCATGGTCAATGCGCGCAGACGCAGCATGTCCTGACTCATTTCCCCGACTGCCATCACGCTTGGCAGCCAGTTGTTGTCGACTTCATCGGACTGCGCACGCATGTTCGACATTTGCAGCAAGGCGAACGCCCCAAGGGCGAACACCATCAAGGCCAGCAGACCGAAACCCAGACCGGCGCGCGGGGCAATATTGAGACTACGGATATTCATGACACTGGCTCCTTCCAAAAAGCGCTGCATCAGCCTGCAGCGGGTTGCTTTAGAAGGTATCGGCATTGCAAGAAAATTGCGTAAGACGAAAAGGCGATAGACAGACGAGCGGCTAGTTCGAACCCCTGGCCTTGACGTTTCAGCGCTGACCAGCGGTTCTGCCTGGATCGCGGGGCAGTATGGCCAGGAAGTTGTCACGAGCGACTTTACGCGCCACCCCTTCCGGCAAGGCATCCAGGAACGGGCGGTAAGCGTGCATCTCCTTACCGAGCTTGTTGAATCGTCCTACCACGTCAGAGCCAAGCATGAAGCGCTCGGGGTATTTCTCCACCAGCGCCAGCCATTCCGCGCGCGGCTTGCCCTGCTCGTCCAACAGGTACGGCGTGAGCATGCTCCACGACAGGTCGATAAACAGATTCGGATAGGCCTCTAGCATGCGCGTCAGGGTTGGCAACAAGAACGGCAACTGGGTTTGATGCCGATGAATCTCGGCGCTGGTACCGGCATGCGCCCAGATGAAGCGTGTGTGCGGGTGATTGCGCAGCGGCTCTTCCACTTCCTTCAGGTACAGCGGATTTTTCTCACGCTTGGAGGTGATGTTGGAATGCAACATCACCGGCAGATCGTTTTCCGCGGCGAGGTGATAGATCTTGGTCATTGCCTCGTTGTTGGCGCGGGGCGTGTCGCCGGCGGTCAGCGCCGTCAGATCGTCGTGCCGGGTAAACACCTCGCCGATGCCCTGCCACAACCCCGGATACAGGTCGAGCATGCGCTGGATATGCGCAGCGGAATTCTTGTCATTGGGATTGAAGCCGGACAGGAACGGATGAAAGTACTGGCGCTGCTCCGGCGCGAGTTTCTGCACCGCGTCGGCGATGATCACGTCGGTGGCGCTGTACCAATAGGCATCGGCATCATCACCGGCGTAGTAACGCGGGCGCTTGGGTTCGTCTTCATGCCATTTCTTCGCCACGGGAATGCCGGAAATCATCACGTGCTCGATGGAGTTTTCCTTCATGGCCGTAAGCAATTTCTGCATGCCGGCGCTTTCCTGGAAAAAATCCACGTAATGCAGGTGCGCATCGCTGTAGGTGTATTCGCGGGCGCCCGCGCTTCCAGCGAACAGCAGCAGACAGGCAATACTCAGACGAGACAAGGACACAAGTAATCTCCGGCAGATGGGCATAGCCTAGACCGCGCCCGAACGACAAGGGTTCATCCCTGCCAAAAAGCGGAACGCCAACTGCCGGGAATGCTCTATAACTGCAAGGTCTGTTTTGATCGAACGATTTTTCCTGCCGCCTGTGAGGTTTCCATGACTGTCACCGTCAATACCGTCTCTGCCGAAGGTTTTCGTCATACCGTCCAGATCGACGATCACGAATTGTTTGCCGACGTACCGAAAACCGCCGGCGGTGAAGGCACCGCGCCGGAGCCGCACGACTACTTCGATGCCGCTCTCGGTGCCTGCAAAGCGCTGACCCTGAAAATGTACGCGAAGAAAAAAGACATCCCGCTCACAGGCGTGGGTGTCGAAGTCAAGCGCGACAACAGCGAAGAGCAGAAAGGCAAATACGCCCTGCACGTCACCCTGACGCTCAAAGGCGTACTGACCGACGCCCAGCGCGAGGAACTGCTGCGTGTGGCCGATCGCTGCCCGATTCACAAGCTGATGACCACCAGCGAAGTCAGCATCGAAACCCACGCGCCACAAGGCTTCGACAGCCAATAATCCTCCCGATGCCAGCGGCGGGTTATGCTTCTGGCATCACCCGCTCAGCCTGGAATGCACCATGGACATGCCACTCCTGATCATCCGCCCACGCGCCGAAGACGTCGAAGGCCAGCCGATCCTGCGCCCGCTGCCGTCAGCCAAATGCCGCAACGTCGGGCCTTTCGTGTTTTTCGACCACATGCTCGAAACGATTTATCCGACGGGCAAAGGGATGGACATCCGACAGCACCCGCACATCGGTCTGTCGACCCTGACCTATTTGTTCGAAGGGCAGCTGCAGCACAAAGACAGTCTTGGCTCCGATCAGGTGGTCGGTGCTGGCGATGTCAGCTGGATGACCGCTGGCAGCGCCATCGCCCATGTCGAGCGCACCCCTGCGCCGCTGCTTGCCGAGACCTTCACCTTGCATGGCTTGCAAGTCTGGCTGGCCTCACCCAGGGAACACGAACAGGGCCCGGGGCATTACAGCCATCACCCGGCAGCGACACTTCCGGTCAGCGATAACCTTGGCGTGCAGATTCGGATGATTGCCGGGTCAGGTTTTTGCCTGGAATCGCCAGTGCCGGTGCTTTCTCCTACGCTGTATGCCGAAGTGAAAATGCAGACTGCGACCACACTGCTGATTCCAACCGAGCATCAAGAGCGCGCGGTGTATGTATTGAGCGGCGATGCGCAATTGAATGGCGAGGCGGTTGAGCCGCATGCGCTGGTGGTGTTGCCCGCTGGCGAAGCAATGAGTCTGTTTGCTGAAAGCGATGTGCACGCGGTGGTGTTCGGCGGTGCGCCGCTGGACGGTCCGAGACGGATCAACTGGAATTTCGTCGCCAGTGATCCGGCGGCGATTGATGAAGCCAGGCGGAAGTGGGCGGCTAAGGACTGGCCGACGGTGCCGGGGGAAGTCGAGCGGATCGAACTACCGCGCTAGGCCGCTTACCCTCACCCCAGCCCTCTCCCAGAGGGAGAGGGAGCCGACCGAGGTGTCTTGCGTTATACATCGACCTGAAAAATCCCGGCGATTATGGATTCGCCTATTCACGTTCAGGTCGACGTCACTCCCGAGCACCCCCCAATCAGTCCCCTCTCCCAGAAGTAGAGGGAGCCGAACGAGCTGGCTTGCGTTATACATCGACCTGAAAAATCCCGGCGATTATGGATTCGCCTATTCACGTTCAGGTCGACGTCACTCCCGAGCCTCCCCCAATCAGTCCCCTCTCCCAGAAGTAGAGGGAGCCGAACGAGCTGGCTTGCGTCATACAAAGACCTGAAAAGTCCCGGCGATTATGGATTCGCCTATTCACGTTCAGGTCGACTTCACTCCCGAGCATCCCCCAATCAGTCCCCTCTCCCTCCGGGAGAGGGCTAGGGTGAGGGGCTTTTCGCTTTTAGCCGTTGAACACTTCATCCAGCAGATCATGCATCGACTTGAACGCGCGCTTGGCGGTCTTTGCGTCGTACATCATTTTGCCCGGCACGTTGGCGTTCGGATCGGTAAACGAGTGCACCGCACCGCCGTAGCTGAGCAGTTGCCAATCGACGTTCGCCGCGTTCATTTCATCTTCGAACGCCGGCAGTTGCTCCTTCGGCACCAACGGATCGGATGCGCCATGCAGCACCAGCACCGAGCCCTTGATGTTCTGCGCATCCGCCGGATTCGGCGAATCCAGCGTGCCGTGGAACGACACCGCCGCTTTCACAGGCGCGCCAGTGCGGGCCAGGTCCAGCGCGCAGCAACCACCGAAGCAGAAACCGAACACCGCCAGTTTCGACGTATCAACCGTTGCTTCGCCCTGGCTTTGCAATTGCTCGAAGGCCACTTGCAGACGTTTGCGCAGCAGCGCACGGTCGTCCTTGAGCGGCATCATCGCTGCCAGCGCCTCATCAGCATTCTGCGGACGCACGGTCTGGCCGTAGACATCTGCGATCAGTACCACGTAACCCTCGGCGGCCACCGCTTTGGCGATGTCTTCGGCACCGGCGCTGACGCCCATCCAGTTCGGCGCCATCAGCAAACCCGGGCGCGCGGCCTTGTGCTCGGCGTCGAAGGCAAGGCGACCTTCATAGGCTTGGCCGTCAATCTGATAGACCACGGAACGTACAGTGACTTGGCTCATTTCTGACTCCTGATTGGGTAGACACCAGAACGAAAAAACCCGCCGAAGCGGGTTTTTCCTACAACGTGATCAAACCGACAGTTCAACCAGCAGCTTGTTCAGACGGCGCACATAAGCGGCCGGATCCTTCAAGCTGTCGCCCGCAGCCAAGGCGGCCTGATCGAAGAGGATGTGCGACAGATCGCCAAAACGCTCTTCGCTCTGCTCGCCATCGAGTTTCTCGATCAGCGGGTGGCTTGGGTTGAATTCGAAGATCGGCTTCGAATCCGGGACTTTCTGCCCGCTGGCTTCGAGGATCTGGCGCATTTGCAGGCCCAGGTCCTGTTCGCCGATGGCCAGAATGGCCGGCGAATCGGTCAGACGATGGGACACACGCACCTCAGCCACGGAATCGCCCAGTGCGGTTTTCAGACGCTCGACCAGACCTTCTTTGGACTTGGCGACTTCTTCTGCAGCTTTCTTGTCCTCTTCCGAGTCCAGGTTGCCCAGATCGAGGTCACCACGCGCCACGTCGACAAAGGTCTTGCCGTCGAACTCGCTGAGGTAGCTCATCAGCCACTCGTCGATGCGGTCGGTCAACAGCAACACTTCGATGCCTTTCTTGCGGAAGACTTCCAGGTGCGGGCTGTTCTTGACCTGCGCGTAGGTTTCGCCGGTGAGGTAGTAGATCTTGTCCTGACCTTCCTTGGCGCGTGCCAGGTAGTCAGCCAGACCGACAACCTGCTCGCCGTCGTCGCCCTGGGTCGATGCGAAACGCAGCAGACCGGCAATTTTCTCTTTGTTGGCGAAGTCTTCTGCCGGGCCTTCTTTCATGACCTGACCGAAGTTCTTCCAGAAGCCCTTGTATTGCTCAGGCTCGTTCTTCGCCAGTTTTTCCAGCATGTCGAGCACACGCTTGGTCAGCGCGGTTTTCATCGAATCGATGATCGGGTCTTTCTGCAGGATTTCCCGCGACACGTTCAGCGACAGGTCATTGGAATCGACCACGCCTTTGATGAAGCGCAGGTACAGCGGCAGGAACGACTCGGCCTGATCCATTACAAACACACGCTGCACGTACAGCTTCAGGCCCTTCGGCGCTTCACGCTGGTACAGGTCGAACGGCGCGCGGGCCGGCACGTACAGCAGCGAGCTGTACTCGAGCTTGCCTTCGACCTTGTTGTGGCTCCACGACAGCGGATTCTCGAAATCGTGAGCGATGTGTTTGTAGAACTCCTGGTATTCCTCGTCCTTCACCTCAGTGCGCGGGCGGGTCCACAAGGCGCTGGCGCGGTTGACGGTTTCCCATTCAACGGCAGGAGCCTCTTCGCCTTCGGCCGGGGTAACTTCCTTCGGCAGTTCGATCGGCAAAGCGATGTGATCGGAATACTTCTTGATGATATTGCGCAGACGCCAGCCATCAGCGAACTCGTCTTCACCGGACTTCAGGTGCAGGACGATGCGGGTGCCGCGCTCTGGCTTGTCGATGGTGGCGACTTCAAACTCGCCCTCGCCTTTCGACGACCAGTGCACGCCTTCGCTGGCATCGGTGCCGGCGCGACGGCTGTAGACATCAACCTTGTCGGCAACGATGAAGGCCGAGTAGAACCCCACACCGAACTGGCCGATCAGGTGCGAATCTTTTTTCTGATCGCCGGACAGGTTTTTCATGAAATCGGCGGTGCCGGATTTGGCGATGGTCCCCAGGTGGGTGATCACATCGTCACGGTTCATGCCGATACCGTTGTCTTCGAGGGTGACGGTCTTGGCGTCCTTGTCGAAGCTCACACGGATTTTCAGGTCAGCGCCACCTTCGAGCAACTCAGGCTTGGCCAGGGCTTCGAAGCGCAGCTTGTCGACAGCGTCAGAGGCGTTCGAGATCAATTCGCGCAGGAAAATTTCCTTATTCGAATACAGCGAATGGATCATGAGGTGCAGCAGCTGCTTTACCTCGGTCTGGAAGCCCAGGGTTTCCTTTTGAGTTTCCACACTCATGGTCATCAAACTCCAATCAGATGGCATTGGCCGCGACCCGAATGGTCTGCGGCGGGTTGTCATCTGAGTTGGGGGCGCTGTTCAGGATTTCAAGGGCTCATCGATTTTGAAGTGCGCGCGGGCGGTGGCGATCGGTTCGCCCTCGGTACTCTGCCACGCAGTGACCGCGACGTTGGCCACGCGCCGGCCCTGACGGCAGACCTGACACCTGGCCCAAGTGTCGCGAAACTGCCCGGCGCGCAGGTAATCGAGGGAAAAATCGATGATCTTCGGCACACCCGGCGTGCCGGTGAAAATCAGCAAATGCAGGGCTGCGGCCAGCTCCATGAAGCCGGCAATCACCCCGCCGTGGATGGCCGGCAATAAAGGGTTACCAATGTTGTCCTTGTTCGCCGGTAGCTTGAACAGCAGCTCATCGCCGACCCGCGAACATTCGATACCTATCAGCCCGGCATAAGGGATCAACGCCAGCAGCGGCGCGTAATCGCCCTGCGCGTGGGCCTGTTGCAGCTGTTCCCTGAGGTCGACGCTCATTTCCCGCCTCCCTTTATAGCGCCCGCGAATCCTCTGCTGCCCTTCAGACCGATGCCCATGCGCATGAACGTGCCGACGACATGGGCGATCGGCTGCTCGGGATTGTCCTGGTAGGCGAAACCACGGGCAAAGATCACGTCAGTGGTGACGCGGTAGCACTGGGCAAAGCCGTACACGGCTTTGTTCGGTTCAGCGGCGTGCATGTAGTCGATGCGCAGATCAAGGGTCGGACAGACTTCGAACTCCGGCAGTACGCACAAGGTCGACATACCGCAGGCGGTGTCCATCAACGACGTAATGGCGCCGCCATGGATGACTCCGGTTTCGGGATTACCAACGATTTTTTCGCTATAGGGCAGGATCACTGTCATGCCTTCGCTGGAGGCACTGTGTACCTGCAGACCCAAGACCTGACAGTGACGCAATGCCGATAAAAAACGCGTGGCGCGCTCAAAAACGGGGTTTTCGGCCATGTGATAATTACTCGCGTTTGGGCCTTGTGCCAGTAGTGAGAAAAGCGGCAAAAGTTCCGTGATAAAACAAACTTATATATCTGAAACAAATGAGGAACTTAACCCGTAGCGCCGAGTTCTTAAGGCCAGTAGTTATTTTCCATAAGGAGATACACCCCATGCGTAAGACTTTAGCTATTGCCTTGATGTTGACCGCTTCCCTCGGTCTCGCTGCCTGCGATAAAAAATCCGAGGACAAAGCTCAAGATGCCAACCAACATGCTGAGCAGGCTCAGCAAGACATGAACAAAGCTCAGGATAAAGTGAACGACGCAGCAAAAGAAAACGCCGAAGCTGCCAAAGCTCAGGCTGAATCGAACGCCGCTGCTCAAGAAGAAGCCGCCAAAAAGCAATAAGCTTTCTGGTGTGAAAAGAAAACCCGCCAAGTGCGGGTTTTCTTTTGCCTGCGATTTACCGGTTATAGCAACACGGTTCTAAAAGTCGGACTAATCATCAGCAACAACGAGCAGATGAAGCCAACTAGCCACATCAGGCTGCGTAACTTCGCCAGGTCGGCCAGATAGAACCACAGATAGAGGATTCGCGAGATCACGAAGATGATCGCCAGCGCATCGATCAGCCAGCCTGCGGTTTGCGTGGTGTGCGCCATCAGCACACCGACGGCGAACAGGATGAAGGCTTCGATGCTGTTTTGATGGGCCGCAAGCGCTCGCGCACCGAAGCCGGTCAACTGTGCCTGCTGCTGACGGGGCTGATGATTGTCATAGCCACCCTGCTCTTTCATGGCCTTGGCCACCGGCATGCGCGCCACATAAATCAATAAAGCACTGATAAACACACACCAGAACGGAATACTCATCAAACAGCCTCTTTGTTTGCCTCAGGGACGGGCGCCTCTGTAGGGGTATAGACCATGACATCGAGAACGTCGGAATGAAACTCGCGGCGATACAAAACCACCACGACGCCCGCGCTCATGATCATGAATAACCACGGGCTGACGAACCACGCCAGCATGCTCATGCCGAAATAGTAAGAACGCAGGCCGAAGTTGAACTGGTTGGCCGCCATCGAGATCACCCGCGCCGCACGTGATGCGAACGCCTTGCGCTCCTGCTCGGTGACCTGGCGCTCGCCGATCATCGGCGCCGAACCGACCAGAATCGCGGCGAAGTTGTACTGCCGCATGCACCAACTGAACGTGAAGAACGCGTAGACGAACACCAATGCCAGACACAGCAATTTGATCTCCGACATGCCCTGCGACGCCTGCTGCACCATCGGAATATCCGCCAACAACGACACGGCCCGTTCTGACGCACCGAGTACGGTGAGGATACCGGCGAGAATGATCAGCGTGCTGGAGGCGAAGAACGAGGCGTTGCGCTCCAGATTGCCGATCACGCTGGCGTCGGCGATGCGGTTGTCACGCAGGAGCATGCGACGCATCCAGTCTTCGCGATACAGGTGCAATACGCTGGCCAGACACGCCGTGTCGCGGGCCTTCCAGGAGGCATAACGGGTGTAACCGCCCCAGCAGATGACAAACCAGACAGCGGCGAGCAGGTGGATCAGATTGGCTTGGATGAACGACATGCAATTCCCTGTGAAATGTAAACGCTGTACACCTGTAGAAGTGAGCCTGCTCGCGATAGCGGTTTGTCAGTCAGCATGGTGTTGACTGACAAACCGCTATCGCGAGCAGGCTCACTCCTACATAAAAGCTAAGCAACCCTTCGACGTTAGCTCAGCAAAAAAGACACTGCCTCACGCGCATAAAAAAATGCCCCGTATCGATTGATACGGGGCATTTCTGTTTAACCGCGTCTGACCCGCTTGTGGCGGGTCATATCACGTCAGGCAGTGACTTCGCTGCGCTTGCCCAGCAGGCGATCGCACACGACGGCGACCACCAGGGTCATCACGCACGGCACCAGCCACGCCAGCCCCTGCTCGCTCAACGGCAGATGGGTAAGCTGAGTTGGCATCCAGTCGGCCAGACCGGCGCCTTTCAAGGCATCGATGGTGCCGAACAGGAACGACACCAGCATCACCGGGCCAAGAATGCGCGCATGCTCATGCCAGAAATCCTTGCAGAAGCTCAGCGCAACCAGAACGATGCACGGCGGGTAGATCGCAGTGAGCACCGGAATCGAGAAGGCAATGAGCTTGGTCAGACCGAGGTTGGAGACCAGCAGCGAAAACGCCGCAAGGATAATCACCAGAGTCTTGTAGGACAGTGGCAGCACACGGCTGAAGTACTCAGCGCAGGCGCAGGTCAGGCCGACCGCCGTGACCAGACACGCCAGCGAGATCAGTACCGCGAGGAAACCGCTGCCCAGCGAGCCGAAGGTGTGTTGCACGTAGGCATGCAACACCGCCGCACCGTTGGTGGCGCCGACCGCGACTTCATGGCTGCCGGAACCGAGGCGGAACAGGCTGACGTAGACCAGCGCCAGACCGACACCGGCAATCAGCCCGGCGATGATCGCGTAACGGGTGATCAACGCCGGCGATTCGACGCCACGGGAGCGGATCGCGTTGACGATGACGATGCCGAACACCAGCGCGCCGAGGGTATCCATGGTCAGGTAACCATTGATGAAGCCCTGGGAGAACGGTGCCGCCACATATTCCGGCGTGCCGTGACCGATGTCACCCGCCGGCAAGACGAATGCGGCGATACCCAGCACTGCCAGCGCAATGATTTTCAGCGGCGCGAGGAAGCGGCCGACGGTATCCAGCAAACGCCCAGGGTAGAGCGAAACAAAGAACACCAGCAGGAAGTACACCGAGCTGTAGAGAAACAGCGCCAGCGGGCTTTCGCCGGTCAACGGCGCCAGACCCACCTCGAACGATACGGTCGCGGTACGCGGGGTGGCGAACAGTGGACCCACCGCCAGATAGCACGCCGCCGCGAGGATACCGCCAGCGATCTTGCCGATCGGGCTGCTCAACGCATCCATGGCGCCGCCGACCTTGGCCAGCGCCACCACGGTGATCACCGGCAAACCTACCGCGGTGATCAGAAAGCCCAATGCAGCCATCCAGACGTGAGGCCCGGCCTGCAAGCCGACGATCGGCGGGAAGATGATGTTACCGGCCCCGACAAACAGGGCGAACGTCATAAAACCAAGTGCCAGGATGTCCTGACCTTTCAAAACTTTCATTAAGGTAATACCACACTACTGAAATCGGAATTTAGAGGGGGATTGCCCTGTTGGATTAGGGAAATGCTGTCGATCCGTATGGGACTGACCCTTAAAGCGCGTAGCTGCCTTGTGGGCGGCGGACGCAAAAATGGCTGCCAGCCTAACGAATTCGGCTGATAAACGCACTGTTAGAGGGCGAACTATCCGATACGCGACGTTTCAGTGTCGCGTTTACATAAGAAAAGCAGCAGAAGGCTACAAGTTTCAAGCTGCAAGTTTCTATCTTGCAGCTAGCCGCTTGAAGCTTGCTGCTGCTCTGAAACGACAAAGGCCACCCGAAGGTGGCCTTTGTTGCTGGAGCTAAAAAGTCAGCCGTGGCTTACTTCTTCACTTCCCAGCCAGTCAGCTCGGCCAGGGCCTTGCCGATGTCTGCCAGCGAACGCACGGTTTTCACGCCTGCGTCTTGCAGCGCAGCGAATTTCTCGTCTGCAGTGCCTTTGCCGCCAGAGATGATTGCGCCAGCATGGCCCATGCGCTTGCCCGGAGGAGCAGTCACACCAGCGATGTAGGAAACAACCGGCTTGGTTACGTTTGCCTTGATGTAGGCAGCCGCTTCTTCTTCAGCCGAACCGCCGATCTCGCCGATCATTACGATCGCTTCGGTCTTCGGGTCTTCCTGGAACAGTTTCAGGATGTCGATGAAGTTCGAACCCGGGATCGGGTCACCGCCGATGCCGACGCAAGTCGACTGACCGAAACCGGCGTCAGTGGTCTGCTTCACAGCTTCGTAGGTCAGGGTGCCGGAACGCGAAACGATACCGACCTTGCCTGGCAAGTGAATGTGACCTGGCATGATGCCGATCTTGCATTCGCCTGGGGTGATCACGCCTGGGCAGTTAGGGCCGATCAGGACTACGCCCAGTTCGTCGCACTTAACTTTGGCGTCCAGCATGTCCAGGGTAGGAATGCCTTCGGTGATGCAGACGATCAGCTTGATGCCGCCGAATGCCGCTTCCAGGATCGAGTCCTTGCAGAACGGAGCCGGAACGTAGATCACGCTGGCGGTAGCGCCTGTGGCAGCTACCGCGTCTTTGACGGTGTTGAACACTGGCAGACCCAGGTGCTCGGTGCCGCCTTTGCCAGGAGTTACGCCACCAACCATCTTGGTGCCGTATTCGATGGCTTGCTGGGTGTGGAAACTACCTTGCGAACCGGTAATACCCTGGCAGATAACTTTGGTGTCTTTATTGATCAGGACGCTCATTACTTGCCCTCCGCAGCTTTGACAACTTGTTGAGCAGCGTCGGTCAGGCTGGTAGCAGCGATGATGTTCAAACCGCTTTCTGCCAGTACTTTAGCGCCCAGCTCAGCGTTGTTGCCTTCAAGGCGAACAACAACCGGGATTTTCACGCCGACTTCTTTCACGGCGCCGATGATGCCTTCGGCAATCATGTCGCAGCGAACGATGCCGCCGAAGATGTTGACCAGTACTGCCGCGACGTTCTGGTCGGACAGGATGATCTTGAACGCTTCAGTAACGCGTTCCTTGGTTGCGCCACCACCTACGTCGAGGAAGTTGGCTGGCTTGCCGCCATGCAGGTTGACGATGTCCATGGTACCCATGGCCAGACCGGCACCGTTGACCATGCAGCCAATGTTGCCTTCCAGGGCTACGTAGTTCAGTTCGAACTTGGCAGCGTGCGCTTCGCGCGGATCGTCCTGCGACGGATCGTGGAAAGCCTTCAGCTTAGGCTGACGGTACATGGCGTTGGCGTCGATGTTGATCTTGGCGTCGAGGCAGTGCAGATCGCCGTCAGCCTTGATCACCAGCGGGTTCACTTCCAGCAGAGCCAGGTCGTGGTCTTTGAACAGTTTGGCCAGACCTACGAAGATCTTGGCGAACTGAGTGACCTGCTTGCCTTCCAGACCCAGCTGGAATGCCAGCTCGCGACCCTGGGATGGCTGAGCGCCAACCAGTGGATCGATAGTGGCCTTGAGAATTTTTTCTGGCGTGTCGTGAGCGATTTTCTCGATGTCCACACCACCTTCGGTGGAAGCCATGAACACGATGCGACGGCTCGAACGGTCAACGACAGCGCCCAGGTACAGCTCTTTAGCGATATCAGTGCACGATTCAACCAGGATCTTGGTGACTGGCTGGCCATTGGCGTCAGTCTGGTAAGTCACCAGACGCTTGCCCAGCCATTGCTGTGCGAAGGCCTTGGCGTCTTCTTTGCTGCGGACCAGCTTTACGCCGCCCGCTTTACCGCGACCACCGGCGTGAACCTGGGCTTTGACGACCCACTCGTTGCCGCCGATCTTGTCGCAAGCTTCTGCTGCTGCTTCCGGGGTGTCTACTGCGTAGCCAGTGGAAACTGGCAGGCCGTATTCAGCGAACAGCTGCTTACCCTGATACTCGTGAAGATTCATGCTTTTTACCGTCTTCGTTAGGTACTGCGCATTCGGCGCTGCGCTCGTTTGAGTGCCGCGCCACCTGTGACTGCTGCTTGCGTAGCTGAGCTACGCAAGACTGCGTCCGGCGGACATTCCGCGGTGAGTCTTGCTCGCAAGGCTCACGACGGGCCGCTACCGCCGTGGTTTCTTATTGTGTGTCTTAACGCTTCTTGCGGTTGGCAATGTGAATGGCGCCGCCATTCACTGCCAGAGCAGCTTCGTGCAAGGCTTCGGACAGGGTCGGATGGGAGAAAACCATCATGCCCAGGTCTTCAGCGCTGGTGCCGAATTCCATACCGATCGCGCCCTGCTGAACCAGTTCCGCAGCGCTCGGGCCAATCACGTGCACGCCCAATACGCGGTCGGTCTTGGCATCGGCGATGACCTTGACGAAACCACCGGTATCGTTGGCAGCCATGGCACGGCCGGAAGCGGCGAACGGGAAGGTGCCGACGTTGACTTCAACGCCTTCGGCCTTCAGCGCCTGCTCGGTTTTGCCAACCCACGCGATTTCCGGGTGAGTATAAATAACCGAAGGGATCAAATCATAGTTCATCTGAGCCTTGTGGCCTTTGATGCGCTCGACAACCATGATGCCTTCTTCCGAAGCCTTGTGGGCCAGCATCATGCCGCGAACCACGTCGCCAATGGCGAAGACGCCCGGTACGGCGGTGACGCAGTGGTCATCGACCGCGATGAAACCGCGCTCGTCGATTTCCACGCCGCAGTCGGCAGACAGGAGATCAGTGGTCACCGGACGGCGACCAACGGCAACGATCAGCTTGTCGAAAGTGATGGTCTGTTCGCCGTTGGCATCGGTGTAGTTGACGACAACTTCTTCACCGTTGACTTTCGAACCGGTAACGCGAGCGCCCAGCTTGATGTCCAGGCCCTGTTTGGTCAGGGTTTTCAGCGCTTCCTTGGAAACAGCGGTGTCCGCTGCCATCAGAAAAGTGTCCAGCGCTTCCAGAACAACCACTTCGGAGCCCAGACGCGACCATACCGAACCCAGTTCCAGACCGATCACACCAGCGCCGATCACGCCCAGACGCTTGGGTACGGACTGGAATTCCAGAGCGCCCGTCGAATCGACGATGACTTTCTGGTCAACCGGAGCCGGTGGGATGTCGATCGGACGCGAACCTGGCGCGAGGATGACGTTTTCCGCTTCGATGACTTCAACCGAACCGTCAGGCTTGGTGACTTCGACTTTCTTGCCGGCCAGCAGCTTGCCGTGGCCCTGGATCGAAGTAACGCCGTTGGCCTTGAACAGGGTGGCAACGCCGCCGGTCAGGTTCTTGACGATGCCAGCCTTGCGGCCAACCATCGCAGCGACGTCCATTTTGACTTCGCCGGTCGAGATACCGTGAACGTTGAAGCTCTCTTTGGCTTCCTTGTATTTCCACGAGCTGTCGAGCAGCGCCTTGGAAGGAATGCAACCCACGTTCAGGCAGGTACCGCCAAGGGCTTGCTTGCCCTCTGCGTCGGTGTACTTCTCGATGCAGGCAGTGGTCAGGCCCAACTGCGCAGCCTTGATGGCCGCTACATAGCCACCAGGGCCGGCACCGATCACTACTACGTCAAATTTCTGCGACATTCAAAAAATCCTCTTTAGCAATAAAGCTACAAGCCGCAAGCTTCAAGCTGCAAGCCCACCCGCTCGCCTTGAGCTTGAGGCTTGTAGCTGAAAGCTTGCAGCTGCTTTTTAGATATCCAGCAACAGACGAGCCGGATCTTCCAGCAGGTTCTTGATGGTCACCAGGAAGGTCACAGCTTCTTTGCCATCGATCAGACGGTGATCGTAGGACAGTGCCAGGTACATCATCGGACGGATCACGACCTGACCGTTGATGGCCATTGGACGCTGGATGATGTTGTGCATGCCCAGAATCGCTGCCTGCGGCGGGTTGACGATTGGCGTCGACATCATCGAACCGAAGGTACCACCGTTGGTGATGGTGAAGGTACCACCGGTCATCTCGTCCATCGACAGTTTGCCGTCACGGGCTTTCTTGCCGAAAGTGGCAATGCCGCCTTCGATTTCCGCCAGGCTCATCAGCTCGGCGTTACGCAGAACCGGTACCACCAGGCCACGGTCGCTGGAAACGGCAACGCCGATGTCCGCGTAGCCGTGGTAAACGATGTCGCCGCCGTCGATCGACGCGTTGACAGCCGGGAAGCGTTTCAGCGCTTCGGTGGCCGCTTTCACGAAGAACGACATGAAGCCCAGGCGTACGCCGTTGTGCGACTTCTCGAACAGGTCCTTGTACTTCGAACGCAGAGCCATGACTTCAGTCATGTCGACTTCGTTGAACGTGGTCAGCATCGCCATGTTCGACTGGGCTTCAACCAGACGCTTGGCCACGGTGGCACGTACGCGGGTCATCGGTACGCGCTTCTCGATGCGGTCGCCAGCAGCGAACACAGGCGCAGCAGCCGAAGGAGCAGCAGCCTTGGCAGGCGCGGCAGCCGGAGCGGCTTTCTTCGCAGCAACAGCGGCTACCACGTCTTCCTTGGTCACGCGACCGCCCTTGCCGGTGCCGGCAACGGAAGCGATGTTGATGCCGTTTTCTTCAGCCAGCTTGCGAGCGGCAGGAGCTGCGATCGGGTCATCTTCGCCATCGGCAGCAGCTGGTGCGGCAGCGGCAGTAGCAGCCGGAGCAGCAGCGGCGGCAGGAGCGGCAGCAGCAGCGCCGCCCTCTTCGATCGAGCCCAGAACCTGGTTCGACAGAACGGTAGCGCCCTCTTCGGCAACGATTGCGCCCAGCACGCCGTCCGCTTCAGCCAACACTTCGAGCACGACCTTGTCGGTTTCGATGTCGACGATCAGGTCGTCACGCTTGACGGCCTCACCTGGTTTCTTGTGCCAGGTGGCAACGGTGCCATCGGCAACCGATTCCGGGAATGACGGGGCTTTGATTTCGATAGCCATTATCTGTGGGTCCTTAAAATTCGGTTTCAGTCAGCGCGAAGGCGTTAAACAGTGAAAGCATCTTGCAGCAGTTTTTCCTGCTGCTCGGCGTGCATCGATGCATAACCACAAGCTGGGGCAGCCGACGCCTCACGGCCCGCGTACTCGAGTACGAGAGTCTTGTCGAGGTTGGCGATGCTGCGACGCAAGTGATGCTGGCTGCAGTACCAGGCACCCTGGTTCATCGGCTCTTCCTGACACCAGACGGCATGCTTGACGTTGGTGTACGGAGCCAGGACTTCTTTCAAGTCGTCCTCAGGGAACGGATACAGCTGCTCGATACGCACGATGGCGATATCTTCGCGGCCTTCGGCACGGCGTTTTTCCAGCAGGTCGTAGTAGACCTTGCCGCTGCACAGAACCACACGCTCGACCTTTTTCGGGTCCAGTGCGTCGATTTCCGGGATCACGGTCTGGAACGAACCTTCGGCCAGATCTTCCAGCGTCGAGATGGCCAGCTTGTGGCGCAGCAGCGACTTCGGCGTCAGCACGACCAGCGGCTTGCGCAGCGGACGAATCACCTGACGACGCAGCAAATGGTAGATCTGCGCTGGCGTGGTCGGCATGCACACCTGAATGTTGTGCTCGGCGCACAGCTGCAGGTAACGCTCAAGACGTGCCGAGCTGTGCTCAGGGCCCTGGCCTTCGTAGCCGTGTGGCAGCAACATGGTCAGACCGCAGAGACGGCCCCACTTGTGCTCGCCGCTGGTGATGAACTGGTCGATCACGACCTGTGCACCGTTGGCGAAGTCGCCGAACTGGGCTTCCCAGATCACCAGCGCGTTTGGCGTGGTGGTCGAGTAACCGTATTCGAACGCCAGTACCGCTTCTTCCGAAAGGAACGAGTCGTACAGGTCGAAACGTGGCTGACCGTCGTACAGGTTCTGCAACGGGATGTAGGTGCCCGCGTCTTTCTGGTTGTGCAGCACAGCGTGACGGTGCGAGAACGTACCGCGGCCGATGTCCTGACCGGTCATGCGGATCGGGTGACCTTCGAACGCCAGGGTCGCATACGCCATGGTTTCGGCGTAACCCCAGTTGATTGGCAGGCCGCCGGCTTGCATCTTCTGACGGTCTTCGTAGATCTTCGCGACCTGACGCTGAACCACGAAGCCTTCCGGGATTTCCAGCAGCTTGGCGGACAGCTCTTGCAGGGTCTTCAGATCGAAACGCGTGTCGTGACGCGCAGTCCAGGCATGGCCCAGGTACGGACGCCAGTCGACGAACAGCTCTTTGTTCGGCTCCTTGACCAGCGATTTCACCACGTGCAGACCGTTGTCCAGCGCGTTGCGGTATTCGTCGACCTTGGCCTGAACGCGTTCAGCATCGAGCACACCGGCCTGAGTCAGGCGTTCGGCGTACAGCTCACGGGTGGTGCGCTGCTTGGTGATCTGCTGATACATCAGTGGCTGGGTGCCGCTTGGCTCGTCGGCCTCGTTGTGGCCGCGACGACGGTAGCAGACCAGATCGATCACCACGTCACGCTTGAACTGCATGCGGTAGTCGATGGCCAACTGGGTCACGAACAGCACGGCTTCCGGATCATCACCATTCACATGGAGGATCGGCGCCTGGATCATCTTGGCAACGTCGGTGGCGTACTCGGTGGAGCGCGAGTCCAGCGGGTTGCTGATGGTGAAACCGACCTGGTTGTTGATCACGATGTGCACGGTACCGCCGGTCTTGAAACCGCGGGTCTGCGACATCTGGAAGGTTTCCATGACCACGCCCTGACCGGCGAATGCCGCGTCACCGTGGATGGAGATCGGCAGGACTTTCTCACCGGTCAGGTCGTTGCGACGGTCCTGACGGGCGCGCACCGAACCTTCGACCACCGGGGAAACGATTTCCAGGTGGGACGGGTTGAACGCCATGGCGAGGTGAACTTCGCCGCCGGTGGTCATCACGTTGGACGAGAAGCCCTGGTGATATTTCACGTCACCGGAACCGAGCTCGACCTTCTTCTTGCCTTCAAACTCGTCGAACAGCTCGCGCGGGTTCTTGCCGAAGGTGTTGACCAGCACGTTCAGACGGCCACGGTGGGCCATGCCGATGACGACTTCCTTGGTACCGTACGAGCCGGAACGCTGGATCAGTTCGTCGAGCATCGGAATCAGGCTTTCGCCGCCTTCCAGACCGAAACGCTTGGTGCCCGGGTATTTGGTACCGAGGTATTTTTCCAGGCCCTCACCGGCCGTCACGCGCTCGAGCAGGTGGCTCTTGATGTCGGCGGAGTACGTCGGACGACCGCGCACGCTTTCCAGACGCTGCTGGAACCACTGGCGCTGCTCGGAATCGGTGATGTGCGTGAATTCAGCGCCGATGGTGCGGCAATATGTCTGCTGCAACGCTTCGTGAATTTCGCGTAGGCTCGCTTCCTCTTTGCCGATGAACAGGTCGCCGGCACGGAAGGTCGTATCAAGATCGGCATTGGTCAAGCCGTAATGATTGATCGACAGGTCTGCAGGTGCAGGACGCTGCCACAGCCCCAGCGGGTCAAGCTGGGCTGCCTGGTGGCCACGCATACGGTAGGCCTGGATCAATCGCAGCACTTCAACTTGCTTCTTCTCGTGCTCACTGCTCACGCTGCCGGCGGAAACCGGTTGGGCGCGGCGCTGGTTCTTTGCCAGCAGCACGAAATGATCGCGAATCGTCGAGTGCGAAACATCAGTGGCAGAGTTGCCGTCGGCTGGCAACTTCTGAAAGTAGGTGCGCCACTCTTCTGGCACAGCGTTAGGGTCGTGCAGGTAGAGCTCATAAAGCTCTTCCACATAGGCAGCGTTTCCACCTGAAAGGTAGGCGCTGTTCCACATGCGCTGCATCACGCTTTCTTGCATGCTTGGTCACCCTCGGTTAGGGGAACACCATCGGTGTCGACACCGAGCAAACTTGCAGAAGTCCGAATGCAGCGACTAAAACAAGCCACCTAGGATCACACTGATAGTCCGGGTACCAGCCCGGATGCCCCTGCTTGTCTCATTTCTTCAAAAGAAGAGCTGCAGCTTATGGCTACGGCTCTGGTTATAGCCATGACGCGGGTTGAAGCCCGCGCCACAGCCTCTACGGTGCAACGGTTACAGCAGCTGAATCACACGCCGCTCGAAAGCAGCATGTTACGGATGTGACCGATGGCCTTAGTCGGGTTCAGGCCTTTCGGACATACGTTGACGCAGTTCATGATGCCCCGGCAGCGGAAAACGCTGAACGGGTCGTCAAGTGAAGCCAGACGTTCGCTGGTCTTGGTGTCACGGCTGTCTGCCAGGAAGCGGTAGGCTTGCAGCAGCGCAGCTGGACCGAGGAACTTGTCCGGGTTCCACCAGAAGGACGGGCAAGAGGTCGAGCAGCAGGCGCACAGGATGCACTCGTACAGACCGTCGAGCTTTTCGCGCTCTTCTGGCGACTGCAGACGCTCGATGGCCGGAGCCGGCGTGTCGTTCTGCAGGTAAGGCTTCACCTTCTCGTATTGCTTGTAGAAGATGCTCATATCGACGACCAGGTCACGGATAACCGGCAAACCTGGCAGCGGACGAACGATCAGCTTGTTACCTTTTACAACAGCGGACAGCGGCGTGATGCACGCCAGGCCGTTCTTGCCATTGATGTTCATGCCGTCGGAGCCGCAGACGCCTTCACGGCAGGAGCGACGATAGGAGAAACCTTCGTCCTGCTCTTTGATCAGGGCCAGCACGTCCAGCACCATCAGGTCCTTACCACCGGTATCGACCTGGAAATCCTGCATGAACGGCGCAGCGTCCTGATCAGGGTTGTAGCGATAAACACTGACTTGCAACATGGCGGTCACCCTTAATAAGTCCGGACTTTAGGTTCGAAAGTCGGAACAGTCTTCGGCGAGAAGTTCACGGCACGCTTGGTGACGCGCTTGTCACCCGGGAAGTATAGGGTGTGGCACAGCCAGTTTTCGTCGTCACGGTCTTCGAAGTCTTCACGGGCGTGAGCGCCGCGGGACTCTTTACGTACTTCGGCCGCGATGGCGGTAGCTTCAGCCACTTCCAGCAGGTTTTGCAGTTCCAGCGCTTCGATACGTGCAGTGTTGAACGCCTGCGACTTATCGTTGATCTTCACGTTGGCGATGCGAGCACGCAGGTCAGCGAGCTGAGCGATGCCCTTCTGCATGTATTCGCCGGTACGGAATACACCGAAGTAGTTCTGCATGCAGCTTTGCAGCTCGCGACGCAGGGTGGCAACGTCTTCACCGTCGGTACGGTTGTTCAGCGCGTTCAGACGCGACAGTGCAGCTTCGATGTCGGACTCGGTAGCGTCGTCGTATTCGATGCCATCGGTCAACGCCTTTTCCAGGTGCAGGCCGGCAGCGCGACCGAATACCACCAGGTCGAGCAGCGAGTTGCCGCCCAGACGGTTCGCACCGTGTACCGATACGCAAGCCACTTCGCCTACTGCGAACAGGCCAGGAATGATCTGGTCCTGACCTTCGGCGTTCTGGGTGATCGCCTGGCCATGAATGTTGGTGGCAACGCCGCCCATCATGTAGTGGCAGGTCGGAACAACCGGAACCGGCGCAACCACCGGGTCAACGTGGGCGAAAGTCTTCGACAGTTCGCAGATGCCTGGCAGACGGCTGTGCAGCACTTCCTCGCCCAGATGGTCGAGCTTGAGCATTACGTGGTCGCCATTCGGACCGCAACCGTTGCCGGCGATGATTTCCTTAACCATCGAACGGGCAACCACGTCACGACCAGCCAGGTCTTTCGCGTTCGGAGCATAACGCTCCATGAAACGCTCGCCGTGCTTGTTGATCAGGTAACCACCTTCGCCACGGCAACCTTCAGTAACCAGTACACCAGCGCCGGCGATACCGGTCGGGTGGAACTGCCACATTTCGATGTCTTGCACCGGCACGCCAGCACGCAGAGCCATGCCGACGCCGTCACCGGTGTTGATCAGGGCGTTGGTGGTGGACGCGTAGATACGGCCTGCACCGCCAGTCGCCAGAACGGTGGCCTTGGCACGGATGTAGGAGGTTTCGCCGGTTTCGATGCAGATCGCGATCACACCAACGAATTCGCCTTCCTGGTTTTTCACCAGATCGACAGCGTAGTACTCGTTGAGGAACGTGGTACCGGCTTTCAGGTTGCCCTGATAAAGGGTGTGCAGCAGCGCGTGACCGGTACGGTCGGACGCAGCGCAGGTACGTGCAGCCTGACCGCCCTTGCCGTAGTCCTTGGACTGGCCACCGAACGGACGCTGATAGATGCGGCCTTGCTCGGTACGCGAGAACGGCAGACCCATGTGGTCCAGCTCGAACACGGCAGCCGGGCCTTCCTGACACATGTATTCGATAGCGTCCTGGTCACCGATGTAGTCGGAACCCTTGACGGTATCGTACATGTGCCAGCGCCAGTCATCGTTCGGGTCGGCAGAGGCGATGGCGCAAGTGATGCCACCCTGAGCGGAAACAGTGTGCGAACGGGTCGGGAAAACCTTGGTGATCACCGCAGTCTTGTGGCCGCCCTGTGCCAGCTGCAGCGCAGCGCGCATGCCGGCACCGCCACCACCAATGATGATGGCGTCGAAAGAAATCGTTGGAATGTTAGCCATGAATCAGATACCCCAGAGAATCTGCACACCCCAGACGAAGTAAGCGAACATCGCAACGCCGCATACTGCCTGGAAAAGGAAACGTATCGCCGTTGCAGACTTGCCGAACGCCATCGGCGTCAGGTAGTCGGTCGCGATGGTCCACATGCCGACCCAGGCGTGAGCGCCCAGAGCAACAAGGGCCAGCAGGCTGAAAATACGCATTCCGTTGTGAGCGAACAGTTCATGCCACTGGGCATACTCGAGGCCAGGATTGGCGACGATGTATCCGATCAGAAAGATGAAGTAAGCCGCGAGAACGACCGCAGACACACGCTGTGCCATCCAGTCATAGAGGCCCGAACGCGACAGGTTAGTGACGTTAGTTACCATATCCAGACTCCTGCCAGAACGATTACCACCACGGAAACGGCGATAACGATTTTCGAGCCCAGTTTGCCGCCTTCCAGCGTCTCACCGATGCCCATGTCCATGATCAAATGGCGCACACCGGCTACCAGGTGATACAGCAGAGCGGACAGGATGCCCCAAATCACTAGCTTGGCTAGCGGACTGGTCAGACACGCTTTCACCTGACCGAAGCCTTCCTCGGAGCTGAGCGACTTGTCCAATGCGTAAAGCATGATGGCAAGGCACACGAAGAGGATGACACCGGAGATACGGTGAAGAATGGACGTGTAAGCAGTGACTGGGAGTTTGATGGTCCTTAGGTCTAGGTTTACAGGTCGTTGGCTTTTCACGGCTTTTTTTTCACACTGAAGAGCCCCTAACAATCAGGGCAAAGTTGTTGGGGAGTGCACTGGTCAGGTAACCACCACCCAGGGATGCGACCCCCAATGAAAGCAAGCCCAAAAGCCCTTGGCGGTCGGTGGCCGAGTATAGACAGTTAGGCTACTAATGACAACGCGTTCACCTACCCCCAATAGCGGATTGCACAAGTTGCATAAAAGGCGTAAATGGCAGGCAATTTCGAGGAAAAAGTCGGCTTAAAGCCTTCTGGAGCAAGACTTTAGGCAAATTGACATTCGAATTTATCTCACTATAGTGGTGCGGGCCCTGCGTGGGGGGTCTGTCTGATGGTTCAAGCATAAATAGGAGGCCACATGGCTGACAAAAAAGCGCAGTTGATCATCGAGGGCGCAGCCCCCGTCGAGCTGCCCATTTTAACCGGCACCGTTGGTCCCGATGTAATCGATGTTCGGGGCCTGACGGCCACGGGCCGCTTCACTTTCGACCCGGGTTTCATGTCGACCGCTTCGTGCGAATCGAAAATTACCTATATCGACGGCGACAACGGGATTTTGTTGCACCGCGGCTACCCGATCGAACAGCTGGCTGAAAAGTCGGACTACCTGGAAACCTGCTACCTGCTGCTCAACGGCGAATTGCCGACCGCAGAACAGAAGGCCCAGTTCGTCAGCACCGTAAAGAACCACACCATGGTTCACGAGCAGCTGAAAACCTTCTTCAACGGTTTCCGTCGCGACGCCCACCCGATGGCCGTCATGTGCGGTGTAGTCGGCGCCCTCTCGGCCTTCTACCACGACTCCCTGGACATCAATAACCCGCAGCATCGCGAAATCTCCGCGATCCGTCTGGTTGCGAAGATGCCGACCCTGGCAGCGATGGTTTACAAGTACTCCATGGGCCAACCCATGATGTACCCGCGCAACGATCTGACGTACGCGGAAAACTTCCTGCACATGATGTTCAACACCCCGTGCGAGATCAAACCGATCAGCCCGGTACTCGCCAAGGCCATGGACCGGATCTTCATCCTGCATGCCGACCACGAGCAGAACGCTTCGACCTCCACCGTGCGTCTGGCCGGCTCCTCGGGTGCCAACCCGTTCGCCTGTATCGCCGCCGGTATCGCCGCACTGTGGGGCCCTGCCCACGGCGGTGCGAACGAAGCCGTGTTGACCATGCTCGACGAGATTGGCGATGTGTCGAACATCGACAAGTTCATCGCCAAGGCCAAGGACAAGAACGACTCGTTCAAGCTGATGGGCTTTGGTCACCGCGTCTACAAGAACCGCGACCCGCGCGCGACTGTCATGAAGCAGACCTGCGACGAAGTGCTGAAGGAACTGGGCATCAACAACGATCCGCAACTCGAACTGGCCATGCGCCTGGAAGAGATCGCCCTGACCGACCCGTACTTCATCGAGCGCTCGCTGTACCCGAACGTCGATTTCTACTCGGGGATCATCCTCAAGGCGATCGGCATTCCGACCAGCATGTTCACTGTGATTTTCGCGCTGGCGCGTACTGTCGGCTGGATTTCGCACTGGAAGGAAATGCTCTCGAGCCCGTACAAGATTGGCCGTCCGCGCCAGCTGTACACGGGTTACGAGTCGCGTGACATTACCTCGCTGGAAGATCGCAAATAAGGTTTTTTCTTTTTGTGATGGGTTAGTGGTGTGTCAGGAACGGCCTCTTATATAGAGGCCGTTTTTGTTTCTGTTGGTGTTTATTGGATTGGGGGCATATCCGTTGCTGCGGTAACGGCTTCTTATGGTTTCGCTCTTACAGCGAGTCACCTTTTCCAAACGCCGAAAAGGTAACCCAAAAGGCTTTGCCCCGGCGTACGGCCCGCTCGCTAAAGCTCGGGGTTCCTTCGTTACGGGACCGATCCGGGCGCAGCCGCCGAAGGGGCAAAAGATCAAAAGCCGGATCAAGAGCCCCTCACCCTAGCCCTCTCCCGGAGGGAGAGGGGACTGACCTGATCTGGCTTAATGATTCTGGACACCCCTAAAGGGCGGTAATCTACGCCCATAGACGAGGTGTGATTTGACCAGACGATATTTTTCGACAGATTTCAAACGGGATGCGGCTTGCCTGGTTTTGGATAAAGACTATTCGGTGAGTGAAGCCTGCGAAGCAATGGGCGTGGGCCCTACAGCTCTGCGTCGCTGGGTTGAGCAACTGCGTGCGGAGCGCAGCGGCAAGACGCCTGAGAAGTCCAAGGCCATGACCGTTGACCAACAACGCATCCAGGAACTGGAAGCAACAATTCGACGGATTGAGCGCGAGAAGGAAATTTTAAAAAAGGCTACAGCTCTCTTGATGTCGGATTCCCTCGATCGGTAAGGCTGGTCGAGGAGTTAAGCGAGCAATATTCAAGATCCGAGTTGTGCGTTGTATTTGGAATCAACCGCAGCAGTTATTACGAGCGTCTGAAACAGCGGGCGAAAGTAGATGACGGGCGCAATCGCCTAAAGATCAAAGCTGCTGAATTACATGAGCAAAGTCGCGGCTCAATGGGCGCGCGCAGCCTGTCAAAGGCGCTATGTAACGAAAAAGAGTCGGTGGGTCGTTACATGGCTCGTAGCCTGATGCGCGAGCTCGGGTTGAAGAGTCAGCAACGGCGCAGGCATCGTTACAAACCCAGCGGTGCGGAGGCGCAATACGCCCCCAATCATTTGGAGCGTAAATTCAATGTCGAGATCCCCAATCGAGTGTGGTGTGGCGACGTGACTTACATTTGGGCCGGTACTTACTGGGTTTATCTGGCTGCTGTACTTGATCTGCATGCCCGGCGTATCGTCGGCTGGGCGATGTCCAGAAGCCCGGATTCAGCTCTGACCTGTCGAGCGTTAAAGATGGCTTTCGAGTCGCGAGGACGCCCTGAAAACCTAATGTTCCATTCGGATCAGGGCTGTCATTACAGCAGTAAAGTATTTCGTGAAATGCTGGCGGACATGCGCATAAAACAAAGCATGAGTCGACGAGGAAACTGCTGGGATAACGCCCCGATGGAGCGTTTCTTTGGCAGTTTGAAATCTGAATGGATACCCAAGGCTGGCTACCGAAACGAAGATGAGGCTAGTACCGATGTGTTGCGCTACCTGACCCATTATTACAATCGGATCAGGCTGCACAGTCACAACGGATATCGGACTCCGGTAGCAATGGAAGCCTTGGCAGCATGAGAAATGACCTAAACCCTATAACCGTGTCCAGTATCGTTTGACCAGAACAACCGAGTTGTACAGGCGAAGTACGCCGACCTGAGATACCGAGTCGAATGCAGGTTTTGAACACCACACAGATCGGCCCCCTCTCCCTCGGGAGAGGGCTGGGGTGAGGGGCGAATCCACCGAAAATCTCAAGCCATGCGACGCTTCTAACCACTCAACAATGAGCGTTAGCTCGAGTGCTCTTGATCTTGATCCACAGGCGACGTCGGAAGGCTGAGTGGAGGGATTGATCGCAACGGATATACACACCAGACCAACCGATAACCGCCCACAAAAAAACGCCCCGATCTCTCAACCAGGGCGTTTTCTTGAAGCTTGAAGCTTGAAGCTTGCAGCTGATCTCTTAGTGCGAAACCGCCCCACTCGCCCCCAACCCGGTCTGCGAACGCACAAACTGCGGGAAGAACAGCGCCCGCTCATTGTCCGCAGCCGCCGACTTGTCAGTGATCGAGAAGAACCAGATCCCGATGAACGCAATGATCATCGAAAACAGCGCCGGATACTCGTAAGGGAAGATCGCCTTCTCGTGATGCAGAATCTGCACCCAGATGGTCGGACCAAGGATCATCAGGCCCACGGCACTGATCAGCCCCAGCCAGCCGCCAATCATCGCGCCACGGGTAGTCAGCTTCTTCCAGTACATCGAAAGCAGCAGCACAGGGAAGTTGCAGCTCGCCGCGATCGAGAACGCCAGGCCCACCATGAACGCAATGTTCTGGCTTTCGAACAGAATGCCCAGACCAATCGCCAGCACTGCCAGGGCGATGGTGGTGATCTTCGACACGCGAATCTCATCCTTCTCGTTGGCCTTGCCCTTCTTGATCACACTGGCGTACAGGTCGTGGGATACCGCCGAGGCACCTGCCAGCGTCAGACCGGCTACCACCGCGAGAATGGTCGCGAACGCCACCGCCGAGATGAAGCCCAGGAAGATGCTGCCGCCGACCGCGTTGGCCAAGTGCACCGCCGCCATGTTGTTGCCGCCGAGCAAGGCGCCCGCTGCATCCTTGAAGGCCGGGTTGGTGCTGACCAGCAGGATAGCGCCGAAGCCGATGATGAAGGTCAGGATGTAGAAGTAGCCGATGAAACCGGTAGCGTACAGCACGCTCTTGCGCGCTTCCTTGGCGTCACTCACGGTGAAGAAGCGCATCAGAATGT